>NZ_CP157199.1:0-686249 GCF_039954625.1 Pontimicrobium sp. SW4 | reverse complement strand
TTAAAACATCCTTACCAAAATAACCAGAGAGGTATACTTTATTTTTATCGTTGATATTCCATGATAATTTAGTTGACAAATCATAAAAAGATAATTTTTGACCTTTTAATTCACCTCCAATTATTGGAAAAAAAATATCAAAATAAGAACGTCTACCAGACACTAAAAAACTTAGTTTATCTTTCTTTATTGGGCCTTCTAAAGTTAATCGGGAAAACAACAACCCTATACCTCCTTCTCCTTTAAGTTCTTTACTATTCCCTTCACGCTGCTTTATATCTATAACTGATGATGCTCTACCTCCATATCTAGCAGGAATACCTCCTTTGTAAATTTTAAGTTCACTTAACGCATCGGCATTTAAACTCGAAAACAATCCAAATACATGTGTTGGATTATATATAGGCGCTTCATCTAAAAGCATAAGGTTTTGGTCTATATTACCACCTCTAACATTAATACCTGAAGCTCCTTCACCAACAGTACTAATGCCAGGTAGCGTTAAAAGGGCTCTTACAATATCTGGTTCACCTAAAAATGCAGGAATTCGTTTTATTTCTGATACTTTTAAATCTGAAACACCACTAATAACAGTACTAACTTTACTATTACTATTATTTGTAATCACTATTTCATCGAGTTGACTAGAAGTAGGTTCTAACTCAATATTAAGAGTAATATTATTAGACAAACTAATATCAATTTCTTTATAAGTATATCCTAAATAGGAAATTTGTAATATATAATCTCCTTCTTCTAATGTTAAAGAATAAAACCCATAAGAATTAGTATTTACACCTCTTGATTGATTTTTAACAATAATATTGGCATTAATTAAACTTTCTCCTGTGACTGCATCTGTGACATTTCCACTAATAGTAAATTTTTTTCTTATGTCTTTTCTTGAAAGCACTATAAACTTGTCTTTTATTACATATGTAATATTTGTGGTTTGTAATAGCCTATTTAAGACACTTACAACTTTTTCTTTGGAGCTACGAATGCTAAACTTCTGCTGTATATTAATTTCGTCATTATTAAAAATGAACTTAAATTTAGTTTGCGATTCTACTTGATTTATTATTTCTTCTAATGAAACACTATCGTAATTTAGCGATACTGTATTTTGAGAAGCTGCATCTAGTGCCATTAGCTGAAGGCAACAAAAAAGATAAATTACACTGGTAAGCTTCATTAATAAAATACTTTTATTACTCAACGTTATTGTGGGAACAAGCGTTGCATATGGTTTTATTTTCATAAATTTGAATGTTGTTAATTAGTACTAATTTTAAGCGATTGGAATCTATTGACACATAGTGGGAAAATTGCCGTTTTCCCACTTTTTTTTATTTAATTATCCACTCATTTGTTTCTTGATTTAGTTTATATTCGAACTCTTTTGAAATTTTTAAAATGTCTAAAATTTCTCTTATTGGTGTTGAGTTTTTAAAGGAGCCTGTAAATTTTGAAAGTGCTATGTCATCATTTTCAAAACGTAATTGTATGTTGTATTGATTTGATAAATCGCTAGCTATATCAACAAATGGTTTGTTATTAAACTCAATTTGACCATTCTTCCATGCTAAAGTGGTTTTCAAATTATCCGTTTTAGAATTACTTATATCACCATTTTCTTTCATTATTTTAACTTGATCATTTGGTAACAATATTATTTTTTTGTCAAAATAATTTTCTGCACTTACCTCAACTTTACCAGTAAATAAAGTAGTTTCTGTATAAGAATTGGATTGATAAGCATTAACATTAAAACTTGTGCCCAAAGCCTTTACAATAACATTATCTAGTGTTTCAACTGTAAACGGATAATCTTTATTCTTTGCTACTTCAAAAAAGGCTTCTCCTATAAGCTTAATAGTTCTTGGTGATTTTTCATTATAACTAATTTCACTTGAAGAATTTAACCAAACAACCGATCCATCTGGAAGATCTATTTGTTTATGCTCACTATAAGCTGTCTGAATATTTACTAAATCATTATTAGAAAAACTTTGGTATGTAAAAGTAGCAGTAGTTATTATTAAGGCTATTACTGCTGCATATTTAAAAATGCTTTTCCAAGAAAAAGTGTTTTTTTCTTCATTACTTATAGTAGTAAAAAAGCGTTGCTTAGCAACATCGATGTCCACTTGGGAAGTTTTCGCTTCTGTAGATTCGTATATGGCAACTATTTTATTAAATAGCTGTTCATCATATTTACTAGATTTAATCCATTTTTCTACATTGTTAACTGTAGTTATATCTGCATTCCCTGAGATATAAGCCCAAATGTCTGATTCTTTTATTTGATACTGCTCCATAATAAGGCATTTAACTATAAGACGTTCCTCAAATAGTTTTACCCTATTTTAAATTTACAGGTAATCTTTTAGTCCATTTCTAAATGCTAGTAAAGCCTTAGAAATATGAGCTTCAACAGTTTTAATAGAGATGTTTTTTGCTTTAGAAATTTCTGGGTAGGTAAGTCCTTTTTCTCGGGATAGCTTGAATATTTCAGCTGTTTTTTCTTGTAACGAAGAATATACAAAGTCTATTTTTTTCTGCAATTCCCACTCATTATCAATTACAGTTTCAAAAGATTTATTAAGGGTATATAAGTTTATATGCTTTTCTTTTGTTGCATTTTTCCTATAAAAATCTATTATTTTATTCTTAAGCGTTGTAATTAGATAGGATTCTATAGAGCGATCATCATTACTAATACTATCCATTTTTTTCCAAAGAACAATAAATGTTTCTTGAACTATTTCTTCTGCGAGGTCTCTTTGTTTGGTAAGTTTAAAAGAATAATTAAATAATCTTTTATAGTATTTATCGAATAAAGCTGAAAAAAAATCTTCTTTAGTAAGTTTCATTAATATGCTTCTTATTCTAATTTTTGGTAAGACTCTATTATTTTATGATTGCGTTACAAAAGCTAAAGTAACTAAAATTATTTATGAGTTTTTCATCTAATCCTTATCTTTATCACAAATCAATCCAATGGAAAAAACCGTTTCAGAAGCTATTGCATATAGACGTTCATGTAGAGTTTATAAAAATGAGCCAATAGACACAAATAAAATAAAGCAATGTATTAAAAATGCAGTATTGGCTCCTACAAGTAGCAACTTGCAGCTTTGGGAATTTTATCATATAACTAATAAGGTTATTATTGAAAAATTAGCTACTGCTTGTTTTAATCAAAATGCTGCAAAAACATCGCAGCAATTGGTGGTGGTTGTGGCAAGAAAAGATTTATGGCGTAAACGATGCAAAGCAAATATTGACTTTCTAAATAAAGCGTTTGATAAACCCGATTTAGATAAGCGTCTAGTTAATAGAAAAAAGATGGCGCTAAATTATTACCAAAAAGTAATGCCAATAACCTATTTTGATTTTTTGGGGGTTTTTGGCTTATTAAAATATTTAGTCTTTCAGGTTATTGGTCTGTTTCGTCCTATTTACAGGCAAGCCAGATTAAGTGACATGCGTATTGTAGCACATAAAAGTGCTGGATTGGCTGCACAAAATTTTATGATAAGTATGGCTGCTATTGGTTATGATACATGTCCAATGGAAGGAAGTGACACACTTAGAGTAAAACGTATATTAGGAATACCTTGGAGCGCTGAAATAAATATGGTAATAGGTTGTGGTTTACGTGATGACAAAGGCATATATGGCTCAAGATTTAGAGTCCCTTTTGAGGAAGTTTATAAAGTTATTTAATACAAAAAAATATTTTATTTCACTCATAATGAACTTTTTATCGAAATTATTTGTATTTAATCTGCTTTTTTTGTTGTAGCTTTATTCATACTAATAATTAAAAATCCCAAAATTATGAAACAAATTTACATCATTACGATAGTGAGTTTATTGAATTTTAACTTTCTAAATTCACAAACAGTTACCGTTAATGACAATACACCTAATGCTACCAGTACAATTTACACTTTTACTTACACAACAACTGGAGAAATAGGAACCCCTAGTACTACACCAAATATATTTCTTATGAACCTTCCTTCTGGTTTTCCTTCAATAACTAATACTATCCCCGACTCTAATCTTTTGGGTTCGAATGTAGTGCTAAAAGTAAACGGAACACCAATTACCATTGACGCTACTACTTTTGGAACAATTGGAGGAGCATGGTCAGGTGGAATACAAATGTCTGTTGCTGGAGCTTCCGTAGGGCTTACTATTCCTGCTGGAGCTACTATTGAAGTTATTATTACTAACTTAATAATAAACCCTGCAACAACAGGTCCTTTTACATTTGATTGGAAAACAGCAAATGGTGGAGGAGCGTCTACAGAGGATTTTTCTGCAACTTTGACTACTTTATCAATAGATGATTTTATTAATAACACAGATGTTAAAATATATCCAAACCCATTTAATGATTTTGTAAATATCCACACAGAAAGTAATTCTCAAATTGAAGTTTACAACTTATTAGGCAAACGAATTTTAATACAAAATATTAATAAAGGTAATTCAAAAATAAATGTATCTGAATACGAAACTGGTATCTATCTCTTTAAAATTACGAACGAGAACCTCCAGATTAAAACAATGAAAGTTATTAAGAGATAATAATTAAAAAAGCAAATAGCCAAAGTAAAATTATACTTTGGCTATTTTATAATAAGTTTATATACTTCTTCCGTAGAAAACTATATTTTTACAAAAAATTTAATTTATGACCTTATTACTTATGGCTGCAGGAAGTGGTAGTCGCTATGGAAAGCTTAAACAATTTGACGACCTTGGGCCTGCTGAAGAATTCCTATTAGAATTTAGTATTTATGATGCCATCAACTGTGGTTTTACTCACATTGTTTTAGTAACTAAAGCTGAGAATAAAGAATTTCTTGAAAACTACCTGTCTCCAAAATTGCCAAACACTATTAAATTAGATGTTGTTGTACAAGATATAAACGACTTGCCAGAAGGCGTTTCTATTGATACAACCGAAAGAGCTAAACCTTGGGGAACAGCTCATGCTGTTTGGTCTGCAAGAAAGGTCGTGAATTCTGATTTTGTAATCATTAATGCTGATGATTATTATGGAAAACAAGCTTTTGAAGGTGCTGCCCATTTTGTAAAAAATAATGATTCAAAGAATACCTATGCAATTGTTGGTTATAATTTAAAAGATACATTGTCTGAACATGGATCGGTTTCAAGAGGTGTTTGTAGTGTAGATAATGGCCATTTAGTATCGATTGAAGAGCATACTAAAATTGAAGCTATAGATAATGAAATTATTGATACAGATTCTGGTAATACTTTACATCCTGACACTATTGTATCTATGAATTTTTGGATTTGCAACACATCTATTTTCGACTATATCGAAACGTATTTTAGCAATTTCTTACAAGTATCGGAAAACCTCGAAAAAAGTGAAATATATCTCCCTTTTGTAGCTCAAGAGATGATGGCAAATGGCTTAATTGATATTAATGTAATAACAACAAATAGTGAATGGTTTGGTGTTACTTATTATGAAGATAAGGATGAAGCTGTTAAAACACTAAAAAGACTTACTGAAGACAATAAATACCCTTCACCTCTTTGGAAATAGTTAAATAAATGGACATAAAGCTTTTAAATGTTATTGTTAGTCAATTTAACATTGACGTTTCGAATGTTATGTTCAAGCCAATTACGCAAGGTTATATAAATGACACATTTCTTGTAGAAAGCAATTCTGAATCTAAATATATTTTACAACGCATTAATTGTAATGTTTTTAAAAATGTAATTGGACTCCATAAAAACATGAATAAAGCTTTAAAAAAACTTAAAGCCAATGACTATACTGAGTTAAACTTACTTAAAACCAGAGCAAATCAAGACTATTATTTACATGATGCAAATTTTTGGAGATTAATAACTTTTATTCCAAAAAGTGTTGCTTATAATTTTACATCAAACACAAAAACAGCTTTTGAAGCTGGAAGAATTATTGGTCGTTTTCATCAATTACTAAAAGATGAAGATGTAAATAGTTATGAAATTACGCTTCCAAATTTAAATAATCTTCCTTATAGAATTGCCGAATTTCAACAATCTTTAGACAACACATCTAGTGATATTAAAGCATCAGCCAACTTAGAAATTGTATTTGCAAAAAGGCATTTAAATGATTTTGAAAGCTTTTACAATGCTAATTTACCTGAAAGAATTTGTCATAACGATACTAAACTTAACAACCTACTATTTAACCAAAACAATATAGGGTTATGCTTGATAGATCTTGACACTATAATGAAAGGCTATTTTCATTATGATTTTGGAGATACTGTAAGAACTGTTGTTAGTGAAAGTAATGAAGATGAAAAAGAGCTTTCAAAAATTAAATTCAACATCCACCTTTTTGAAGCTTTTATAAATGGCATAAGTAGTAATGGTTCTTTTTTAAACAAAATGGAAATAGAGTACTTACCAATAAGTTGTGCTTTAATGCCTTTTATGCATGGTTTAAGAGCATTAACCGATTATTTAAATGGAAATGTTTACTATAAAGTGAGTTATCCTGAGCAAAACTTAGATAGATGTAAAAGTTTATTTCAATTTGCCAAATTAGCTTTAGATAAACAAGCAGATATTAAAACTATTATTGATAATAATTTATAGCATAAAAAAAGCGACTATCATGTCACTTTTTTATATAGTAATTCTTTTTTTATGGCAAACTTTTTGTTTTCACCTCAAAACCTTCAAATTGCCATTTTGCAATACCCCCTTCTAAATCATAGATCTTTATAAAACCTTTTTCTTTAAGTTGTTTCGCACAATTAGCACTTCTTCTACCTGATCTACAGTACACAATTACTGGTTTAGATTTATCTAATTGCTCTATTTCTTGAGAAAAAGTATCTGAGAAAAAGTCGATATTTTGGAATCCTTCAATATATTCTTCTTCATATTCTTGAGGTGTTCTAACATCTATTAGTTGTACCCCTTCAATCTGAGAAATCTGTTGCATTTCTTCAGGAGAAATTATTTCTATTTGACTTGTAGTTGTTTCTTCCTTACAGCTAAAATTAAATGCCATAAATGCTATTAATACAAAAAGGATTCGTCTCATAATAAAATATCTTTAGTTGCTTACAAGGTCTTCATTCCACTCAAGAATGCCTCCAGCAAGATTATATGCGTTTTTAAAACCTAATTGATTCATAATAGAACATGCTTGTCCACTTCTAGCACCAGAGCGACAATACACATAATAATTCTTCGTTTTGTCTAACTCTTCAAGTTTATAAATAAACCCTTGGCCTTTATAAATATCCATTTGAATTGCATTAGGTATCATTCCTTCAGAAACTTCAGCATCAGTGCGTACATCTAGTATAACAGCGTTAGTATCACTTGCTAATTGTTGTTTCCACTCTTCTTGAGTTAAATTTGCCATAAATTATTTTTTCAACAAAATTAACACTTCTTTAGGATTTATTATAAAGACAATAAAAAAAATAAAATGTTACACTTTACTTTAGTTACTCTTTTTAACTTTTATAGAACAGCCTATAGCACGAGTCTTAGTTTCTGTGACTTCATTTCCAGCTAATAAAGCATCTACAGCATTTTCAACATATTTCGTGTTTACAGCAGAAGCATCTTTATAATTATCATCAATAGCACCAATATACTTTACAACATTACCTTTATTGGTTTTTTCTAAAACGTAAACATGCGGTGTTTTAGTAGCTCCATATTGAGGATATATTTTTTGACCATCATCCATTAGGTATGGAAATGTAAATCCTTTTGAAGCAGCTCTCGCTTTCATTGCTTCCATGCTGTCTCCTGGTTGCACATCAGGATCGTTTGGCATAATAGCAATAACTGGATAGTCTTTAGATGCGTATTTCTTATCTAATGCGATAATTCTATCTTCATAAGCTACTGCATAAGGACAAGTATTACATGTAAAAATGACAATGAAGCCTTTAGCATCTGTATAATCTGCCAATGACACCATATTACCATCTATATTTTTAAGATTGAAGTCAGTTACAATGTCTCCAACTTCATAACCACTAGAAGTTGTGGTATTTAGCGAAAAAGCACTTACAACTAATACAATTGCAAATACTGATACTGTTTTAATAAATTTCATTTGTATAATTTTTATTGTTTTTATCGGTCAAATGTAATTCGCCAAATATCATTTCGTTTGTTATCAACGACTTGAACTGGCTCATTTCATAGTGTTTACTTTAAAAAATGTTTTAACTCGTTTTCTAATGTTTCGTATGTAAAAGTTTGGTCATAAAACTCACGTTTATCTTTGTTGTAAATAATAGTTACAGGAATAGCACCATCCCAATTTTCATTAACTTTTGGAATCCATGTATTCATATCGACATCATCAAGCACTACTATTTTCGATTTTAAATTATGCTCTTTAATATATGGTTTCAATTTGCTATCGTATTGATGAGGGAAATCTAAACTCACAAGTATCACTTCAACATTTTTATCCTTATAATTCTCATTTAATTCCTCAAAATGAGGCAACTCTTTGACGCAAGGTGCACACCAAGTTGCCCAAAAGTTAACTACGTAAACTTTGTCATCATTCCTTTGCAAGTAAGGTTCCAATCCATCAAAATTTAAAATATCAAGTTCAATACCTATAAAATCAACCGTTTTATTGGAATTTCCTTTTGATTTAATTTTTTCATTACATGACAAAAAAATAAAAAAACAAAACATTATTAAATACCTCATGCTATAAAATTAAACATCAATATTAATCAATCTCAATTTTTAACATAAAATTATAGTCTCATTTTATAAGAGTTTTAAGAACTTGAATATATTTGCTCGTTAACTGTTGTATATACAAATGTCAATAGAAAAAGATATTAAGAGTTCTAAAAAAATGCCTTTAAGCCGTAAGTCGATAGTAAATGTACTATATACAAGTAATTGGTTTAAAGAAGGTTTGCAACAGGTCCTCAAAAATTTTGACCTTACATTAGAACAATACAACGTGCTACGAATATTAAGGGGGCAAAATGGAAACCCAGCTAATTTAAGCACTATTCAAGAACGTATGCTCAATAAGATGAGTAACACCACTCGCTTAGTTGATAAGCTAAATAAAAAAGGGTTTGTAACCCGAGAAATTTGTAAAAAAAATCGTAGAAAAATTGAAATGTATATAACAGCAAAAGGCTTGGAATTTATAGCTCAAATTGATCCAATTATTAATAAAAAGGATTTAGATATGACTAATAAACTTAGCAACAACGAATTACAAGAATTAAATTATTTACTAGAAAAATTAAGAACTTAAATAACTCAAACAATTTTACAATTAAAAAAAACATTATTATGAAAAACAACATTTTAAAAAGTACTTTAATTTTAGTACTAGCAATCACTTTAGCTTCCTTTACTTCTCTTTCAGAAAAAAACGTAGATGTTACTAAAAGTAATATAACATGGAAAGCATATAAAGTAACTGGATCCCATTCAGGTATTGTATCCTTGAAATCTGGATCTTTAAATTTTGATAATGATAAGTTAACTGGAGGTACATTTATCGTGGATATGACTAGTATCAAAACTACAGATATGCAAGGTAAATCTGCTACAAATCTAGATAATCATTTAAAATCAGACGATTTTTTTAGTGTAGAATCTCATCCATTAGCAAATATTAATTTTAAAGCTGTAAAATCGAGTGGCAAAAACTCATATACTGTCAATGCTGATTTAACCATTAAAGGAAAAACTAACCCTGTTTCTTTTGAGATGTCTATTTATGGAAACAAAGCCACAGCTTCTTTAAAAGTAGATAGAACAAAATATGGCATAGAATATAAATCTAATAGCTTTTTTGATAACTTAAAAGACAAAGCTATTTATGATGAGTTTGATCTTATTGTAGATTTACAGTTTTAATATTAGGTGAAATTAATACTCAATAACAAAAGGATTTCTGTAAAAAAATAGGAATCCTTTTATTTTTATCGAAAATAGTTTGCAAACAAATTTTTCATTTCTATATTTGAACAAACAAAACAAATGAACTCAATTTTAAATAATACTTGGTGGTGGAATTTTCGAAACTAACATTCGTGAATTAACCCTATCGTATATTTAAATAATAATATCAAAAGGCTTGTCATTCACGACAAGCCTTTTTTAGTTTATAAAAATATGTATCAATTAAAAACACATTACACAAAAATTCTAGCAGATACTATTACGCCTGTTAGTATTTATTTAAAAATTAGAGACAAATACCCTAATAGTATTTTGCTTGAGAGTAGTGATTATCATGCTAATGATAATAGTTTTTCTTATATCTGTTGTAACCCTATTGCATCTATTAAAGTTGAAAATGAAGTAATCACTCAAAAATTTCCTGATGGAAGTTCAGAAACTTGTGAAGCAACTAAAGCTAATGTAACTGATGAAATCCACAAGTTTACAAAACGCTTTGAAGCAGACTCTAAAGAAAACTTCAAATTTATTAATAATGGTATTTTTGGATATACAGCTTACGACTCAGTTAAGTATTTTGAAGATATAAACATTTCTAAAAAAGAAGGTTCCTTAGATATTCCAGACATTTATTATGCAGTCTATCAAAATATTATTGCCATTAATCATTTTAAAAATGAAGCATATATTTTTGCACATTGCTTTAATTCAGAAAATAATGTAGAAGACATTCAACACCTTATAAAAGCAAAGAATTTTGCATCTTATAATTTTAAAGCTGAAGGCGATATTTCTTCAAATTTAACTGACGATGAATATAAGCAGCATGTTGAATTAGCAAAAAAGCATTGTGCTAGAGGGGATGTATTTCAATTAGTGCTTTCAAAAAAGTTTCAGCAAAATTTTAAGGGCGACGAATTTAATGTATATCGTGCATTAAGAAGTATTAATCCTTCACCTTACCTCTTCTATTTTGATTACGGAAACTTTAAGATTTTTGGAAGTTCACCTGAAGCACAACTTGTAGTTAGTGATGGTCAAGCCGAAATTCACCCTATTGCTGGAACGTTTAAACGTACTGGAAATGACTTAAAAGATGCAGAACTAGCAGAAAAATTAGTAAAGGATGCTAAAGAAAATTCCGAACACGTCATGCTTGTTGACTTGGCTAGAAATGATTTAAGCAGACATGGTAATAATGTGACTGTCGAAAAATATAGAGAAGTTCAGTTCTTTTCTCATGTAATTCATTTAGTTAGTAAAGTTACTGGAATAAAACATAAACATGTACCAACTATGCAAGTAGTTGCAGACACCTTTCCTGCTGGAACACTAAGTGGTGCGCCAAAACATCGTGCGATGCAACTAATTGAAGATTACGAAAAAACAAGTAGAGTTTTTTATGGAGGTGCTATTGGTTTTATGGATTTTGATGGTAATTACAACCATGCTATTATGATTAGAACCTTTTTAAGTAAAAACCATCAATTGCATTGGCAAGCTGGTGCAGGATTAGTCTCTAAGTCTAACCCAGAAGACGAATTACAAGAAGTTTATAATAAATTAGGAGCTTTAACAAAAGCTCTAGAAATTGCTGAAAGAATTAAATAAGTCATCAATGAAAAAAGTATTAGTAATAGATAACTACGACAGTTTTACTTATAATCTCGTTCATTATTTAGAGGATTTAAATTGTGATGTAACAGTAGTAAGAAATGATAAATTAAACTTAGAAGACGTAAAACCTTTTGACAAAATTGTGCTGTCACCTGGTCCTGGAATTCCAGATGAAGCTGGTCTTTTAAAAGCAATTATAAAAGAATATGCACCTACTAAAAGCATTTTAGGTGTGTGTCTTGGTCAACAAGCTATAGGAGAGGTTTTTGGTGGTTCGTTAGTTAATTTAGATGAAGTCTATCATGGCGTAGCGACCAACGTGACTATAAGTGTTGATGATGAATCTTTATTCACTGGGCTAGAGAAAAACATTGAAGTAGGTCGTTATCACTCATGGGTAGTAAATACACGTCTACCAGATTGTTTAGAAGCCACTTCTTTCGACCAAAATGGGCAAATTATGTCGTTAAGACACCGAGATTATGATGTTAAAGGCGTGCAATATCATCCAGAATCAGTATTAACTCCTGATGGAAAAAAAATACTAGAAAATTGGGTTAATTCTTAGATTATGAAACAATTACTGAATAGACTTATAAATCACGAAAATATTTCTAGCAAAGAAGCGAAACAGGTTTTAGTAAATATTTCCGAAGGGCAATACAACCAAAGCCAAATAGCATCATTCCTAACCGTATATATGATGCGAAGTATTACTCTTCAAGAATTAAAAGGGTTCCGAGATGCGCTTTTAGAACTATGTATTCCTATAGATTTAAAAGACTTCAATGCTGTTGATTTATGTGGAACAGGAGGTGATGGTAAAGACACCTTTAATATTTCTACGTTGTCATCATTTGTTACAGCTGGAGCTGGAGTGAATGTCTCTAAACATGGTAACTATGGTGTGTCTTCTGCTTGTGGTTCTTCAAACGTTATGGAATATTTAGGCATAAAATTCTCTAGTAATAAAGATTTCTTAAAACGATGTATTGACCAAACTGGAATTTGCGTGCTTCATGCTCCTCTATTTCATCCAGCCATGAAAAATGTAGCGCCAATTAGACGAGAATTAGGTGTGAAAACATTTTTTAATATGTTAGGACCAATGGTAAATCCATCATTCCCAAAAAACCAAATGGTTGGTGTTTTTAATTTAGAATTACAACGTTTGTATGGTTATCTATATCAACAAACCGATAAAAATTATAGCATAGTTCATGCGCTTGATGGCTATGATGAAATTTCTTTAACAGGAAAAACCAAGGTGATTTCTAATCAT
The DNA here is from genome assembly GCF_039954625.1 of Pontimicrobium sp. SW4. NCBI lineage: Bacteria > Pseudomonadati > Bacteroidota > Flavobacteriia > Flavobacteriales > Flavobacteriaceae > Pontimicrobium > Pontimicrobium maritimum. Next base: position 673,366 of record NZ_CP157199.1, on the reverse strand, counting down.
TCTGAAACCATGTTTACACCAGAAGATTTGGGTATAAAACAAATAACCCAAGAATCAATTTATGGTGGAAATTCAGTCGAGGATGCTGCCAAAATATTTATAAACGTGATTAGCGGAAATGGTACAGAAGCACAAAATAATGTGGTTTGTGCTAATGCAGGATTGGCAATTGCTACATCAAAAGAGATAGATCATGAGCAAGGTTTTGAGTTGGCAAAAGAATCTTTACTTAGCGGAAAAGCAAAAAAAAGTCTAAAAGCATTAATTGAATTGAGTAATTAACGTTATGTTGAACTCGTTTCAGCATCGCACAAATAATCAGAACCTAAAACAAATTCAGATTGACAAAAATGGATATATTAAGTAAAATAGTTTTAGACAAACAAAAAGAAGTTGCACTGAAAAAAGAATTCATTCCAATAACTACATTGGAAAAAATACCTTTTTTTGATAGAAAAACGATTTCGTTAGCTCAAAAATTAAGAAACAGTACTTCGGGTATTATAGCAGAATTTAAGCGACGCTCTCCTTCAAAATCCATAATTAATGACACCGCAAATGTTGATGATGTTGCCATAGGGTATGAACACGCTGGTGTTTGTGGCATGTCTGTATTAACGGACGAAATTTACTTTGGTGGCACTTTGGATGATCTATTAATAGCTAGGGAAAGCTGCAATTTGCCTATTTTACGTAAAGATTTTATTATAGATGCCTATCAAATTTTAGAAGCCAAGGCATTTGGAGCAGATATTATATTATTAATTGCAGCCATTTTAACTAGAGAAGAAATCAAACAATTTTCGGAGTTAGCTAAAAGTTTGCATTTAGATGTACTTTTAGAAGTACATAACGAAGATGAATTACACAAATCAACTATGCCATCATTAGATATGTTAGGTGTAAATAATAGAAATCTAAAAACATTTGAGGTAAGTTTAGAAACCAGCAAAACCTTAAGCAAAATGATTCCTGATGATTTTGTAAAAGTATCTGAGAGTGGCATTAGTTCAATTCAAGCTATAAAAGAATTACAACCTTACGGTTATCAAGGATTTTTAATTGGTGAAAACTTTATGAAAACTGATAATCCTGGGGTAAGTGCTAAATTGTTTATTGAAAATTTAAAAAAATAGTTTGTCATGTCGAACGCATGTGAGACATCTCATAATGAGATTTCTCAATCGCGTTGCTCATGTCGAAATGACAAATATATAGTTAAACTAAAAAAAGATCCTGCCTACGCAGGAAATAAATATGAAGCTTAAAGTCTGTGGCATGAAATATCAAGATAATATTGAAGCTATTGCAAGTTTGCAACCAGATTTTCTTGGATTTATTTTTCATGAGGAATCTCCTAGGCATTTTGAAGGAGTAATTCCAGAATTACCAAAATCAATTAACAAAGTTGGTGTTTTTGTAGATAAAACTGTAGAGTTTATAGCTAACCAAGTAGAAAAACATAAGCTGTCTGTTATCCAGTTACATGGTCACGAATCACCAGAAATGTGTAGAATTCTTAAATCAACAAACGCTAAAATTATTAAGGTGTTCTCAATAAAAAATGAATTTGATTTTTCAATTTTAGCACTTTATGAGGACGTTTGTGATTACTTTTTATTCGACACCAAAGGAAAACTCCCAGGAGGAAATGGTTATACATTTAATTGGGATGTATTAATAGACTATCCTTCAACCAAACCATTTTTTTTAAGTGGAGGTATTGGATTAGAGCAAGTTGAAGACCTAAAACGCTTTCAAAAAAGTGAAGCTTCAAAGTATTGTTATGCTATTGATGTGAATAGTAAATTTGAAATTGAAGCAGGACTGAAAAATATAGAAGAATTAAAAAAGTTTAAAAATAAGGTCGCTTCGAGTAATTTTTGAGAAGCAAAAATTGTATCGAGAAGCAAAAAGGTCTCGATACAAAATTCTTTAAGAATTTCACTCGACCTGACAAGAACAACATAATTATGAGTTACAACGTCAACGAAAAAGGCTATTATGGAGAATTTGGAGGTGCATTCATACCTGAAATGCTCTATCCAAATGTAGAAGAACTACGCCAAAACTACTTAAAGGTTATGGCAGAACCTGAGTTTCAAAAAGAGTTTAACCAACTCTTAAAAGATTATGTAGGTCGCCCTTCTCCACTCTATTTTGCCAAGCGTTTATCAGAAAAATACAATACAAAAATATATCTAAAACGCGAAGATCTCAATCATACGGGAGCACATAAAGTAAATAACACCATTGGTCAGATTTTAATGGCAAAACGTTTAGGCAAAAACCGAATCATTGCCGAAACTGGAGCTGGACAACATGGTGTAGCAACTGCTACCGTTTGCGCTTTAATGGGATTGGAATGCATCGTGTATATGGGAGAAATTGATATAGCTCGACAAGCACCAAATGTGGCTAGAATGAAAATGTTAGGAGCTACAGTTGTACCCGCAACCTCAGGAAGTAAAACGCTTAAGGATGCAACAAACGAAGCCATTCGCGATTGGATTAATAATCCTGTAGATACACATTACATTATTGGTAGTGTCGTAGGACCTCATCCTTATCCAGATATGGTGGCTCGTTTTCAAGCCATTGTTTCTGAAGAAATTCAATGGCAACTAAAAGAGCATGAAGGTACCGCAAAACCAGATTATGTAGTTGCTTGTGTCGGAGGTGGTAGTAATGCCGCTGGGGTGTATTATCATTATCTAGAAGATGAAGATGTAAAACTTATTGCTGTTGAAGCCGCTGGATTAGGTATCGATACTGGTGAAAGTGCTGCAACATCAGTCTTAGGAAGAGAAGGTATTATACATGGTAGCAAAACCTTATTAATGCAAACCAATGATGGACAAATTACTGAACCTTATTCAATTTCCGCTGGATTAGATTATCCAGGAGTTGGTCCTATGCATGCACATTTATACAAATCTGGTCGTGCCGAATTTATCTCTATTACAGATGATGATGCCATGACAGCAGGTTTAGAGTTATGCAAATTAGAAGGCATTATTCCAGCTATAGAAAGCTCACATGCCTTGGCTACGTTTGAGAAAAAACAGTTTAAGCCAAACGATATAGTGGTAGTAAGTCTATCTGGTCGTGGCGATAAAGATTTAGAAACCTACATCAATCATTTCAAGTTATAAATGAAACAATTACTTCTCATATTAATCAGTATAACACTAGTTTCTTGTAATCAGGTTAAAAGTCAAGCTCCTTTATCTGTAGACGTTTCTGAGGATATTGTAATTCCTAAACACTATATCATCACAAAAACTACTAATACCATTGTTATTGATGGTAAAGCAGATGAAGCAAGTTGGAATACCGCAAAATTCACAGATAAGTTTATTGATATTGAAGGTGTAAAAACACCAAAATTTGATACACAAGTAAAAATGCTTTGGGATGATAACTACATCTATTTTTATGCAGAATTAAAAGAACCACATATTTGGGGAAATCTAAAACAACGAGATACTATTATCTATTACAATAATGATTTTGAAATCTTTTTAGATCCTTCAAAAACAGGAATTGGTTATGGAGAAGTAGAAATTAATGCTTTAAATACAGTTTGGGATTTATACTTAAACAAACCCTATCGTATTGGTGGAAAAGCAAATTTCGAATGGAACTTAAACGACCTCAAATCTGCTGTACAAGTTTATGGAACATTAAACAATCATAAAGATATAGATTCTCATTGGACTGTTGAAATGGCAATACCTTTAAAACCATTGATTGGTTTAAAAAATGCTCCTAAATCCATTCCTAAAGAAGGGGAACAATGGCGTATTAATTTCTCAAGGGTACAATGGGATCATGACATTATTAATGGAACATATGATCGTAAAAAAGAAAATGACAAATACTTAAGAGAATACAATTGGGTTTGGAGTAATCAAAAAGTGATAAACATGCACGAGCCAGAAAAATGGGGTTTTCTTCAATTTACTGAACAGACAACTTCTGATAATATTAAATTCATTGAAGACGAAGATTTAGAAATTAAACAAACTGCTTTTGCGCTTTTTAGAAAAACCAGATATGGCAATTTAAAAACACTCCTAGAAAATGATTTAGGTTTTTCTCTAAACTTAGAAGTCACTTATTCAGAAGAAAGAACAGTGAATGCCATTTTTTACAAAACAAATTTTGGATTCGAATATAAATTGGAAAACGGGAATTCAATCTATATTATCAACCAAGAAGGAACACTAAGAAAATTATGAAACATTTAGCTTTAATTCTTATAACATTTGTTTTCTTGTCTTGTCAAGAAAAGCAAAACACTAAAAAAACAGTTAAAACAGAAAAAGAAAACTTCACTTTTGCCACTTGGACAAACCCTGGTGGTCCATTTGACAAAGAAAAGTGGGAGGCAAAACTAGCTTCTTTTGATTCGTTGGGTATTTCAGAAATTCTTGTTGGTGGTGATGTAGAGTTTTACAATCAACTAATCCCATTAGCTTCAGAAAAAGGCATTAAAATTCATGCATGGATGTGGACTTTAAATCGTCCAAATGATACTATTGCAAACAAACATCCTGAATGGTATGCTGTAAATCGTGCAGGAAAAAACTCCTTAGAATACAGAGCCTATGTGGATTATTACCAATGGTTAAGTCCATTTCATCCTGATGCTCGAGAGCATGTAAAAAACAATGTTAGAAAACTAACAAAAGTGAAAGGCTTAGCGTCTATTCATTTAGATTATGTACGTTATGTCGATGTAATTCTAGGAGCCGATTTACAGCCAAAATACAATTTAGTTCAAACCACAGAAATGCCAGAATACGATTATGGCTATCATCCAATTGCTCGCAAAGGATTTAAAGAAATCTTTGGTAAAGACCCTCAAGACCTTGAACATCCAGAATTAAATACTGAATGGCGACAATATCGCTTAAATGCTGTTTCATCGTTAGTGAATGAGCTTGTAGACATTTCTCACGAAAGTGGTCATAAAATGACTGCAGCTGTATTTCCATTTCCAGAAATGTCGCGTCAAATGGTGAGACAACCTTGGGACGATTTCAACTTAGATGCAGCATATCCAATGGTGTATAATAATTTTTATCGAGAAAATGTAAATTGGATTGGATTTGCGATTGAGCAAGGCGTAAACAAAGTAGATTTTCCAATTCATGCAGGCTTATACAGTCCAGCATTACAAGATCCAAAAGATTTAGAAAAAGCCATTAGATTATCAAAAGAAAAAGGCGCAAAAGGCTTTTCTATTTTTACAGCAGACAATTTAAGTGCTGAACAAAAAGCCGTATTTATAAAATTGAAAGAAGAATTTAACCATGAATAAAACGTCATGCTGAACTCGTTTCAGTATCACAAATATTATGAAACTTAGTTACATATACATATTAACTAATAAGTATAGAACAACGTTTTATGTAGGTGTAACTTCAAATTTAAACAAAAGAATTATTGAACATCAAAATAAAGAAGGGTCTAAATTTACCCGAAAGTATAATTTAACTGACTTAATTTATTTTGAAGAGTTTACAGATATAAACCAAGCTATTGCAAGAGAAAAACAACTAAAAAATTGGCACAAGGAATGGAAATTAAATCTTGTAAAAGAAAAAAATCCAACATTAAAAACATTACAATTATAATGTGACCCTGAAGCAAGTTCAGGGTGACGAAACAAAAATAAACGTCATGCTGAACTCGTTTCAGCATCTCATAAAAAATAAAATATGAATAGAATCAACCAAAAACTACAAGAAGACAAAAAATTACTATCTATATATTTCACAGCTGGATATCCTAATATCGGTGATACAGTAAGCATCATTCAAAATCTGGAGAAGAATGGTGTCGATATGATTGAAATTGGCTTACCTTTTAGCGACCCTTTAGCAGATGGACCTACCATTCAAGCTAGCTCAACTCAGGCTTTGAAAAATGGCATGACTACTGAGGTACTTTTTAACCAATTAAAAGATATTCGTAAATCCGTAAATATTCCTTTGATTATAATGGGTTATTTTAATCCAATGTTGCAACATGGAGTGGAAGTATTCTGCAAAAAATGTCAAGAGATTGGAATTGATGGCCTGATTATTCCTGATTTACCTGTTGATGTATATCACGATGAATACAAAGCTACGTTCGAAAAATACGGATTGATAAACGTGTTTCTAATCACACCACAAACAAGTGACGAGCGCATTAGATATATCGATTCTATTTCAAACGGTTTTATCTACATGGTAAGTTCGGCAAGTACTACAGGAGCTAAATCTGGTTTTGGTAACGAGCAAACAGCGTATTTCGAACGTATTGCCAATATGAATTTAAAGAATCCTCAAATTGTAGGTTTTGGTATTTCTAACAACAATACATTTACACAAGCTACCAAATACGCCAAAGGTGCTATTATTGGGAGTGCTTTTGTAAAATACGTAACCAATGAAGGTGTAAATACTATTGATGCTTTTGTAAATAGGATTCTTACTTAATTAAAAATTAAGTATCTAAATAAATGAAATATTCAAAAGCAATAACTTTAACACTCTTATACTTTATTTCTCTTGAAATATTAAGTCTTTGGATTATTATAATTCCTTTCGGAATAGGAAATTTAAATCTTTATAAAGCTTCACATTTAATTAACTCAATAGCTTTATTAATTTTTATAGTGTTATTTTTTAAAAAAATTGAGCACTCCAACTTATTAGTTTTAAATAAAACAAAATTAAAATTTTATCTTTTCGCAATATTATTGGGAATTGGCTTTGTATTCTTTCAATCCGTACTTAAAATAATTTACTATCAAGAAATTTCTCCAGATTTTTTTAGTTATAGGTTTACTCTTAATAGATTGAAAACTTATGATGCTGTAGCCTCAATTATGATTGTTCCCATAATAGAAGAGCTCTTTTTTCGAAATTATCTACAAGGTGCGTTAGCAAAAAACTATAAGCCTATAAAAACAATACTTTTCGCCTCATTGCTTTTTGCATTTATTCATATTCCCTTTGCTACTTTATTTTTTGATTCATTAGATTTCAGTTTAAGAAGCGCTTTTATTGCATTATTTGGAGGGTTTATAGCAGGAATACTATACTATAAATCAAAATCTATTGGCCCATCAATAATTTTTCATGTCTTTTGGAATTTAACTAGCTATATTGTTTAACTGTTCAAATTTGATATTGATATAAAAACAGCTAACTTTCGTCAAAAGTTCAAAAATGTCTAAAACATCAAGACGAAGTTTTATAAAAAAGAATATTCTTAGTGGTTTATTTCTAAGCTCAGCAGTTCCTTTATTACAAGCCGATAATGCACTAAAGTCAGAACGCTCTGTTCCAACTTTAAAACCGTATACAAGCGACTATAATAGTATTGATTGGGATAACATTCGTGAGCAATTTCTATTTGCAAAAGATTATCATTACCTAAACACTGGAAGCCTTGGTCCTTCTCCAAGAATTGTGCTTGACACAGTTTGTGAAGCCATGGAAAAATTAGAGACTTCAGTGAGTCATGGTCGACATCAAATTGATAAAACCCATGAAAAAGCTGCAAAGTTTTTAAATGTCACAGCAGATGAAATTGCTTTTACACGTAATGCAACCGAAGGCTTAAATATTGCAGCAAGAAGCTTACGATTAAAAAAAGGAGATGAAATCATTATCAGTACGCACGAACATGTTGGAGGCGCTTCTCCTTGGATGGCACTTGCTAAAGATTTTGGAGCTATTGTAAAATTGATTGACTTAGACATTCATGGAGAAAACAACCTTCAAATAATAAAAGATAACATTACAAATAAAACCAAAGTGGTTGCTTTTTCACATATCACCTGTACTACAGGAATGAAATTACCTGCAAAAGCTATTGTAGATTTATGCCGAAGTAAAAACATTTACTCGTGTATTGACGGTGCACAATCGCTTGGAATGTTTCTCATAGACTTAAGAGATATCAATCCAGATTTTTATGCAAGTAGTGGGCACAAATGGCTATTTGGACCAAAAGGAACTGGTATTTTATTTATTAATAAAAATATCATAGATACCATTTCGCCTGTATTTGCAGGAGCTTATACCGATAGTAAATTCGATTTGAATACGCTAACTATGGACTATAGACATAGCGCACAACGCGAAGAATATGGTACACGAAATACACCAATCACTTTAGGTATTGGAAGCGCTATAGATTTTATTAACGCTATAGGTATAGAAAACGTTGCAAGACGTGGTCGAGAACTCGTCGCTCGTTTTAGAAAAGGAATTACCAACACACCTGAGATTGAAGTTTTAACGCCTGAGAATGAGACTTATTCTGCCTCTATGATTACTATTAGAATCAAAGGCAAAGACAACCTTAAATTAAATCCAGTACTTAACAAAGAAAAAAAGTTACGCATGAGAGGTATATACGAAAACAACATTAATGGCATTCGTATCTCTTTCGCTATTTTTAATAGTTTTGAGGAAGTTGATTTATTGGTAAACAGTTTAAAAGACGTTGCTGCAAATTAGTGTATGTCAGTTCGAGTATTTTGCAAAGCAAAATGTATCGAGAACAAGCTTACTAATAATTAAAATTCTATTCTCGATACAATTTCAGTAAACTGAAATCACTCGAATTGACGAATTTATAATAAAACCTATATTTAAACGATGAAACTATTAAACGATTGGAGACTTATTATACTGCTTTGTCTCACCTTAGGCTTAGCTCCTTTTTTTCCAGAACCTCATATTGTTGGAAAACTTAGATGGATAACTGGTGGTGCTGTTGGAATGAAACCAATGGACTGGTTTGATGTATTACTACATGGTTTCCCATTTATACTTTTAATACGTTTACTCATCATAAAACTGACTAAAAAATAATGCCACTAAACATTGTACTTATTGAACCCGAAATACCAAACAACACAGGAAATATTGGTCGTTTGGCACTAGCCTCAGGATCAAACTTACACTTGGTAAAACCATTTGGATTTGAGATAGATGACACCAGACTAAAACGTGCTGGTCTAGATTATTGGCAACACCTTAATGTTACATATTACGACAGCATTAATGATTTTATTATTATTAATAAAAATGCAAAAATGGTGTTTTTATCTAGCCATGGTACACAAGACTATTATGATATTCCTTTTGAAGACAATCTATTTTTAGTTTTTGGAAAAGAATCGGTTGGTTTACCAAAACACATTTTAAAAGACTATCCAGAAGCCCTTTTTAAAATACCTATATATAGTAAGCATGTACGTAGTTTAAATATTGCTAATGCAGTGAGTATTGTTATTTACGAAGGCATTAAGCAATTGAAATACACGTAGTTATACATATAGATTTTCTAATCAAAAACAGCTATCTTCGTTTAACGTCGGATATAAAACATTAAAACGTTGCATATCCGTAAAAACATTAAACGAAAACCTAAAATTTTGTAACAAAAAAAGCACAGTTTTAAAACTGTGCTTTTGCTTTTATTAAGACATCTAGACTGCGCTCGATGTGACAGGCTATATGTATTATATTTCTCTATCTAAATCCCAAGCTTCTAAATAATCTTTTACCGCTTTTACAAACTGACCTCCTAGGGCACCATTCACCACACGGTGGTCATAAGAATGCGACATAAACATCTTATATCGAATACCTATATAATCACCTTCAGACGTTTCAATTACTGCTGGTACTTTTCTAATAGCTCCTAAAGCTAAAATACCTACTTGCGGTTGGTTAATAATTGGTGTCCCCATAATGCTACCAAAGGTTCCAACATTAGTTACTGTATAGGTTCCTCCTTGTATATCGTCTGGTTTAAGTTGGTTCATTCTAGCACGATTAGCTAAGTCGTTCACTTGTTTTGCCATACCAATTAAATTTAACTGATCTGCATTTTTAATAACAGGCACAATTAAATTGCCATCGCCTAATGCAGCTGCCATACCAAGATTAATATGTTTCTTCTTAATGATTTTATCTCCTTGCACCGAAATATTCATCATTGGGTAATCACGAAGTGCCTTTGCAACCGCTTCCATAAAAATTGGGGTAAACGTTAAGTTTTCACCTTCACGCTTTTTAAAGTCGTTTTTATGTTTGTTTCGCCAGTTCCATATATTAGTCACATCTGCTTCAATAAATGACTGCACATGCGCAGACGTTTGCACAGAATCGACCATGTGCTTCGCTACCAATTTGCCCATTCTTGTCATTTCGATAATCTCATCTCCTCCACTTACTTCAATAGGTGTTTCTTTAACTTCTGGCTTAGGCGTTACTGGTGCACTCTGTATTTTTACTGGTTCAGGTGTTGCTTCTTGCTGAGCAACTGGTTGTGGTGCTGGTTCGCTACCTCTATTTTCAAGATATGCTAAAATATCATTTTTAGTCACTCTACCTTCTTTACCAGTTCCTGGGATACTATCAAGCTCAGCTTGTGATAAGCCTTCCTTTTTAGCAATATTTTTAACCAATGGCGAATAGAATCTATCTTCGGTTGAACTCACAGGAGTTTCTACCGCAGCTTTTGCTGCTACAACAGTTTGAGCAACATCAGCAACTGCCTTTATTGGTGCTTCAACCTTTGGTTCTGTAACCTCTTGCTTTGGTGCTGAAGGTGCTTCACTAGCACTTCCCGCAATTTCAATAACCGCAATGGTTTGCCCAACTTGCACCACATCGTCAACATCAAATAGTTTTTCAACAAGCACACCATCAACTTCACTTGGAACTTCACTATCTACCTTATCTGTTGCTATTTCAAGCACCGCTTCATCAGCTTCAATAGTGTCTCCTACCTCTTTTAACCAAGATGTTATAGTTGCCTCAGCAACACTCTCTCCCATTTTAGGTAACTTAAGTTCAAATTTTGCCATATCGTTAATATAAAAGCTATTTTTAGGTTTAAGACTGCAAAATTAACGAAAAATCATTAAATCTGTTGCAGGTTTTTCAATAAATTCAATTTAAAATGTGACAACTTCTCCTCTACTATTTGAGTTGTCACTACCAATTATAAAGTTAGAATTATTAACAAAAATTCTGAATGATATATTGTTTTTTTTATTCAAACTAATCATATTAGAAATCATTTTTCTATAAGTTATTGATGACTCAAATAGTACAGTACTATTTTCTTCAACCTCATCTATACTAGTAATTAGTTTAACAGGTTTGTTCAGTTTTTTAGAAAGAAACTCTGCATTTTTATTCGAAAATGTGTAGAAGTTTTTTGGACTTTTTTCAACAGCTTTTGGTTCTTTGCGTGTTAAAAAAGCCAACTTAATTCCTAACCAAACAAACATATCAAACACAACGTTAGATTTGAAATGTCTCTTATAAAAAATTTGCATCGCCCCATAAAAACGTTTCGCGTAAGATTTGTCTTTTAATGTGCTTTCTCCTTTATAATGAATAGCTGCAGTTGTGCCTACATAATAATTATCTAACCCAGCTTTTATGGCTTTGTACGATAAGTCGATATCTTCTCCATACATAAAATAATCTTCATCAAATCCATTTAATTGGTTATAAACAGCTCGTTTTACAAGCATAAAAGCGCCAACAAGTATCTCTACTTTGGCTACCTCATTCTTCTTAATATGATTAGCATAATAATTTGCAGAATTTCCTCTTATTTTCTGTAAAGCCACCTTCACGATAGGAGTATTTCGCTTACTTTCTGGCAGAAACTTCCCAGAACCATCTACTAATTTACAACCAACAATGCCTAAATTTTCTTTAGTTTTAGAAAACTTCAGCAATTGAAAAAATACATCTTCAGGAACCACTGTATCAGGATTTAAAATACAAACATATTTACCTTTAGCAATAGTGACACCTTGATTGTTCCCTTTTGAAAACCCTAAATTTTCTTTATTCTCTATTAAAACAACATCAGGGAATAGTTCTCTTACCATGTCACAACTATCATCGGAAGAGTTATTATCAACTACAATAATTTCAGAATCGATATTTAAAGTAGCTGCTTTTACACTATGCAAACAAAGCTCTAAAAAATAGCGAACATTATAATTTAATATGACAACAGAAAGTTTCAAGCGCTATTACATTTTTAAAGACGCTTCAAAAGGTACGCGATTTACAATGCTTCTTCCTAAGGTCACCTCATCAGCATATTCCAGTTCGTCACCAACCGAAATACCTCTAGAAATTGTCGATGTAATTACTTCTAAATCTTGGATTTGCTTATAAATATAAAAGTTAGTCGTATCGCCTTCCATGGTAGAACTAAGAGCAAAAATTAATTCTTTTATCTCACCCTTTTTTACTTTTTCAACTAGAGAGTTGATATTTAAATCGTGAGGTCCAACGCCATCCATTGGCGATATTTTACCTCCTAACACATGGTACAAGCCTCTAAACGTACTAGTGTTTTCTATAGCCATCACATCTCGAATGTCCTCAACCACACAAATTATATCTGTTTTCCTATAAGGGTTAGCACATATTTCGCAAACATCAACATCGCTAATATTGTGGCAACTTTTGCAAAATTTAATCTCTTCGCGCATTTTCATTAATGCCTTAGTCAAATTGCTAGTTTGTTCTTTTGGTTGACGTAATAAATGTAATACCAAACGCAATGCTGTACGCTTACCAATCCCTGGTAATTGTGACATTTCGTTCACAGCATTTTCAAGTAATTTTGAGGAGAATTCCATAGTGGCGAAGTTAGTAATTTTCTATATGATAGTTAAAAAAATAAACCCAATACTAAGCTATAGTATTGAGCTTATACTTAATATAGTTTTACAAGCTTTAATTAACTAGAAGTTTTTTTGTAACTATACCATATCTAGTATTGATATTAATGAAATAGATACCTGACTCATAATTAGATATATTAATCGTTAGAGGCTCAATTAAACTTCTATCTTTAGCAAAATATATAAGCTTTCCAATAGAATTATACATTTTCACAGATACATTTTCTCTTTTATTCCAAGACAATGTAACTTCATTTGAACTTGGATTTGGATATAATGATATTGTGTTTAATTCAAACTCCTCAACATTTAAACTAGGGTTATATAGCCCCGATTTCCATAAACCTCTTCCATAAGTAGCAGCATAGATCTCATTAGTCACTGTATTAATTTCTAATTCACTAATATTCACATTAGGCAAATTATTACTAAAAGGTTGCCAACTGTTGGAAGTACTATCGTCTATATAATAAACACCATAATTCATACCTAAATACAAGCCATTTTCAGCATTGTTTTGCCATACTAAAGCTCTAGCACTAAAGTTTGGCAAATCAAATAAATAGGGTGTCCAACTGGCTCCACCATTAGTAGAAACAAACACTTTACTTGCATCTGTTGTAGCTATTGCAACTCTATTGGCGTCTGTTGGGTGAATAGCAATAGAATTTATGCTTCCTGAGAATCCACTTAAAGTTATCCAATTTGTAGCACCTCCATCTATTGTTTTATATAATACACCTCCATCAGCAGCATACATAATATTGCTATTAGAAGGCGCAATCTTTAAGTGATTTAGGTTTCCTCCTAAATCTTGAGAAATTTCGGCCCAAGTACCTCCTCCATTTGTAGACTTGTATACATAATCATAACCTACATATATAGTTCCAGGTAATAAAGGATCTTGTTCGAATGGTGTAATCCAATTTCCAGTTTTATAATCTCCTAATCCATCTTGTGGTCTATTAAGCCATGAATAAGTACTTCCTCCATTTGTAGATTTATATAACGTTCCATTTTGAGAAGTTCCATAAAGTATTGAACTATTATTTTTATCTACAAAACTTTCCATACCGTCTGCTCCTAACCAATCTGTCCAATTGCCAGATGTATCCATCACTGAGGTTCCATTATCTTGAGAACCACCAGTAACAATTACTGGGTTAGTTTGACTTATACCTATTCGATAAAATTGTCTAATTCCAAGTCCAGTTGTAATATCTGTATAATAAGATGTATTTACTGTTGATGGATCTTCGGCTATAAAAATACCTCCATCACTTCCTACATATAGTTTACCATCTATATACTCCAAAATATCTACATCTGCATGACAATACCCAATGTTTTCATTAGCTGCATTACTCAAGGTCCATTGCGAGGTAATATTAAAATTATCTCCACCATCTATTGATTTCCAAGTTAAAATCCCTGCAATATGCACTTCATCTACATTTGTCGGATTTACTGCAATATCCATATCTCTGGGAGCTTGCCCTCTATCATCATTTGCAGAAGAACTATATCCAAAATAATTATTCGTTCCATGATCCAGTTTGGTATATGTTTCACCGCTATCTGTAGACCTATAAAACCCGCCAAAAATACCATTAGAAGCTTCTAAAACATAAACAACTGATGGATCATCTATTGACACTCCCATCATTTTTGGACCACCTCCAAAGTCATTAGGTCCTAATTCAAATCCATCTTGAAAAACAGTACCTAAAGACACATCTTCTACAGATACATCATCTAATGTAGTTCCTCTTCCATAATTATTTGTTGCCTCAAATGCTATATAATATGTTGATGATGCATTTGGAAGACTTAACTCTATGTCGGACCAACTAGTTACATTATTAGTGTAGGTTGCTAGTATATTCCAAGATCCAACTAAAGATGTCTTATAATATACTCTTAACTCATTAAGAAAGGTTGGTGAACCCCATTGTGCATTAGTATATGAGAATTTAAGCTTAGGATCTGTCGCTCCTTGAAGATTTAACTCCTGCGACGTTAATTTTGTAACTGGATGACTGTAATCTGGAAAATAAAAAAGTGCTAAAGATGATCCTGTTTTTGGCGATAAAGTACCTGTGTTGTTTGAGTTACCTACTGTCCAATTTGTAGCTCCAACTACATTCTCTTGAGTCCATAATGGTAAGCTAGGTTGCGGTATTGTAAAAGTTGAACCTCCATCAATAGATTTAAAAAACTGCTTCCCAGTAGCATAAATAACATTTGTATTACCAGGTTTGAACTCGACATCATATCCAGTTGTGGCTTCAGAATGTATTTGGGTCCAATTCACTCCAGAATCTGTTGACTTAAAAATCCCACCATTCTCAGAACTACAATACATCTTGCTTGTATTTGTAGGGTCAATTAATATTTTATTTACTGATCCATTACCAACATCAGCTAAAATATTCCAAGTTGCACCACTATCTAGAGATTTAAAAATAACCCCTCCAGTCGATCCCCAAAAATAAGTTGATGCATTTGTTGGATGTATCGCTAAGGCAGATACATTTAAATTAGTTAAATTATCCGTTAAGACTGTCCAAGTATTTCCTCGATCTGTAGTTCTCCAAACACCGCCTGAGACAGCACCTATTATAATGTGGTTTGGATTTCCTGCTCCTACTTGATCAACTGCAATAGAAGTAATTCTACCAACACCTGGGTTCCAACCGCTAGTTTTATTCCAATAAGTTGGCCCTAAATCCTCCCATGTACCAACAGTTGTTCTATAAGCACTTGATTTTTGATTAATATATCTGTTATAGTCTTGAAGTTCTTTATAATAAAAATCAGGTGTTTTCAATATTCCATTTTCATCCATATTCTGTAATGCCTGATATTCCCATCTTTTATAGGGCTTATAACCTTTACCCCTTTCTGTCCCTACAATTTTAAAATAAGCCTCAGCTTCTTCTTGTATTTCCTGTACTGTATATGTTCCTGCAGCAATCATTTTTTTATAGTCTTGTGCCGAAACTGTAAATACAAATAATAATAAAATTAAAGAGATGTAATTTTTTTTCATTGAATTTTACTTAATATTGTTAAGGTTTCAAAAATAGCTTTAATTATTTTAAATATCGAAAAACTTAATTATGTCATCTATATCTATAATAATACTCATTGCCGTTTATTTTGGTGTACTAATATTGATTTCTTATTTCACTGGTAAAAACGATAGTAATGTCGACTTTTTTAAGGCAGGAAAAACATCTCCTTGGTATGTTGTAGCATTTGGAATGGTTGGCGCATCGCTATCAGGAGTCACCTTTATTTCGGTTCCTGGTTGGGTTGATGGCTCTCAATTTAGTTATTTTCAAGTGGTCTTAGGTTATATGGTTGGGTATTTTGTGGTTGCTTATGTGTTGATGCCTATTTATTACCGACTTAATGTTACTTCTATTTACGAATATTTATTGCAACGCTTTGGGTTTGTAAGTCATAAAACTGGTGCTTTTTTCTTCTTTGTTTCAAGGGTTCTAGGCGCAGCTTTCAGATTATATTTAGTTGCCATTGTATTACAACAATTTGTTTTTGACGAATGGAATGTGCCTTTCGAAATTACTGTAGTTATATCAATTTTACTGATATGGATTTATACTAATAAAGGAGGTATAAAAACAATTGTTTGGACTGATACACTACAAACATTATTCATGATTTTAGCTGTAATCTTATCTATCTATTTTATAAACGAAAGTTTAGGATGGAGTTTTAGTGAGTTTTTAGCATCTAATGAGTTAAAAGAATACAGTAAAATTCTAGTTACTGATAGCTTTTTGGAAAGAAGCCATTTCATTAAATCGTTTGTGGGAGGTATGTTTATTACTATTTGTATGACTGGTTTAGATCAAGATATGATGCAAAAAAACTTGACTTGTAAATCACTAAAAGATGCTCAAAAAAACATGGTATCATTTAGTATCGTATTGGTTGGTGTTACGTTTCTATTTATGCTTTTAGGTGCATTACTATTTATTTATGCTAAAAAGCATAATATTACAATGCCTTTAATGGATGGCAGTCCAAAAACAGATTTATTATTTCCAGAAATTGCTTTAAATAGTGGACTTGGAATTACACTTGCCATTACCTTTATGCTAGGTTTAATTGCTGCTGCTTATAGTAGTGCAGATAGTGCCTTAACATCGCTTACTACGTCATTTTGCGTGGATTTCTTAAACATAGAAAAAAAGCCTCAAGACCAACAAAAAAGCATTCGTAAAAAAACGCATATAGGTATGAGTATCATGCTTATTATTGTTATTATTATCTTCAAATATGTCCTTAGCAGCAATGTTATTGATAGCTTACTTACAGTTGCTGGTTATACGTATGGACCGTTATTAGGCCTTTTCGCTTTTGGAATTTTCACCAAAAAACAAATAAAAGACAAGTATGTTTGGATAGTAGCAATTGCATCTGTAATCCTAACGGCTGTTATTGGAAATATTTCAGCAGAAAGTCTTGGAGGTTATGTAGTTGGTTATGAATTATTACCAATTAATGGCTTGCTAACCTTTATTGGCTTAATACTGATTAGTAGAAAGCAAGACTAAAGTACAGGACATTTCAAAATTAATATTGTTTTCTTCTAATAGTTTAAAAAACTCTGGGTTTTCGGTTCCAGGGTTAAAAATGATGCGCTCAGGTTTTAACGACATAATATAATTGTAATATTCCTTTTGCCTTTTAGCATTCATATATAATGTCACTGTATCAATATCTTCATAAGGCTTAAGTTCTGTATCAATCATTACACCCTTAACCTCACCCTCTCTTAAACCAAAGGCAACTACCTCATGATTATGTGTAACTAAGCGTTGTATAGCATAATGCGAATATCTATTAGGGTTTAATGATGCTCCAAAAACTAAAGTTTTTTTCATGTAAATGTTAAAAAAATGTTAATGCCTGTTAAAAAAAGTAACAGGAATTAGATATAGTCGTCTGTTAGGTATAAATGTAGTAAAAGCATTTATAACAAGACTATATCAATCAATCAAAAAAACGAATGAAAAAACTGATCACATTGTGTTTGGCATTATTATTTATTACCCAAAACACTCAAGCAACAAACAACAATTCTAACGAATTAATCGATGGCTCTATATCTGGAAAGGTATTAGACGCAACGCTTAACGAACCCCTTCCTTATGTAAACATCATTATTAAAAATGATAAAGGCGAAACTGTTACTGGTGGTATTACACTTGATGACGGAACATTTAATATTACTAAAATTCCTGAAGGAAAAATTACAGTAACTGTACAATATATAGGTTACAAATCTGTAGTTAAAGATTTAACTATTAGCCGAAAAAATAGAAAATTTGATCTCGGAGAAATTAGATTAGAGGAAGAAGCTGCGGGTTTGGACGAAGTAACAGTGGTTGCTGAAGTCTCTACTATTCAGCAAAAAGTTGATAGAAAAGTTATTAATGTAGGTAAGGACTTGGCTGCTCAAGGAACAGCTTCAGATATTATGATAGCAGTCCCTTCTGTAAGTGTCGATGCTCAAACTGGAGACATTAGCATGCGTGGTAACTCGAATGTACGTGTAATGGTAGATGGTAAACTATCTAACATCCCAACAGCTCAATTACTAAAACAAATTCCATCTTCAGCTATTAAGTCTATAGAGTTAATCACCAACCCATCTGCTAAGTATGATCCAGAAGGAATGAGCGGAATTATTAATATCGTTCTTCACAAGAATACAATGGTTGGGTTTAATGGAAGTACTAGCGTTGGACTAAGTTATGAAAAGCGTCCAAAATTTAATAGTTCATTAAATATGAACTATAGAAATGGTAAATTCAATTTATATGGAAACGCAAGTAATAATATTTCAAAAAATGTTAATTACGGCTATATTGATAGAATTGACCAAAACACCTTGCAAGAAGTAGATATTTTAAATGACAATAAATCTCATGTCTTTAAGGTAGGTTTAGATTTTTACTTAAATGATAAAAACACACTATCTGTCTTCACAAATCAAAACTTATATAATGGAGGAGTAAGTGGAGGAACTGACATTTTCTATAGCAACTCAACGGTTCAAAATCAAGGATTTATTAATGACGACTCAAACAACTCACAACAATACAACTTTGATTATAAATTAGATTTTAATAAAGAAGGTAGAAATATTGAACTTGAAGTTGACCACAATATTTACAATGGAGAATCAGAAACAGATAATTTATTTTCAGGAAGTTTTATAAGCAGACCTAACTTTTTCGAAATAAATGATACTGATAGAAATCGAACAACTATTAATTTAGACTATGTTGACCCTTTATCTGAAACTGCAAAATTAGAATTAGGATTACAAGCAAGATTATTTAACAACACTATCAACTATGAATCTGACGGTCGTTCACAAAATATGGCAGGAGATTATATTCCATCTTTAACATATTTTGATTATAGTAGAGACATTTACTCTGCATATGTAAATTACAGTAAAAAAATAGACAAATGGAGTTTTCAAGTTGGATTACGAGCAGAAACAGTAAAAGTTGAAACACTTGCTAAAGAAACAGATTTAGAAACAGACTTAGTTACAAATACACCTTTTGATAATGATTATACTGAGGTATATCCATCAGCATTTATAACATATCAAGCTTCTGAAAAAAATTCTTTTCAATTAAGTTATAGTAGACGTGTAGATAGACCAGGAGTTGGACAAGTAAATCCATTACCAGAATTTAATACACCTTTAATCTCTAAATTTGGAAATCAACATTTAGTTCCTCAATTTACTAATTCATTTGAAACAAATTATACAAGGAATTTAGAAAAAGGTAGCATTACGGCTGGTGTATTTTATAGAAGAATAAATAGTGAAATATCTATGATGATTCAAGTTGACAGAGCAGACTTTAATAGATTAATTTTAACTGATGACAACTTCGATAATACATCATCATATGGTTTCGAGTTGTCTACAAACTATCGTCCAACAAAATGGTGGAGTATTAACGGAAGCTTCGATTTTTACTCACAAACACAAAAAAGTATAAGTGAACGTCTTACAGCATCTCCAGAAGTAGCTACAGAAAATGATATTGTTGTAGAAACTGTTGAAGTAGATAATGTGGCATACAACTTTAGAATATTTAATAACTTTAGAGTAAGTAAAAGTTTATCATTTACAGCATTCGGATTTTATAGAGGTGCAAACGAAAGTATTCAATTTGATGTAGATCCTATGCATTTTGTTAATCTAGGAATGCGTTATAGCTTCCTTAATAACAAGGCTACATTTAGCTTTAGTTACAATGACGTTTTCAATACAATGAAATTCTCTGCAGACACCAATAGACCTTTTAGACAAGATGTACAATTCAACTGGGAAAGTAATACTTGGAATGTTGGTTTAAACTATCGTTTTGGTGGTGGAAAATACCGCGCAAAATCTCGTAAACAAAGAGACGACGACGAAAAAGATGGAGGAGGAATCTTCTAGAAATAACAACTCATTAATAGCCTGCGTAATAGTTGATGGTTAGTGTTAATGTTAGGTTATTAATAAAAAACCCGAAGTGTCAATCCTTCGGGTTTTGTCTTAAATGTTAAAGTTGGTTAAATTTTCAATTATAATGAAATAAAAACCAAAAACTTACGTCTATATAAACAGAGCATTTAGTTTAAATGTTAATGTTGGTTAATAGCAAGAAAACCCAGAGCATCTTTGTTCTGGGTTTTTTTATGTATTCCTGCGAAGACAGGAAGTTATTACCACTTCATAATCACAGATCCCCAAGTAAAGCCACTACCAAAAGCCGCTAACACTACAACATCATTTTCTTTAATTTTACCTTCTTCCCAAGCTTCGGTTAATGCAATAGGTATAGAAGCTGCAGTTGTATTTCCATAACGCATAATGTTGTTATAGACTTGAGCATCACTCAGCCCAAATTTACGTTGTATAAATTGTGCGATACGCAAATTAGCCTGATGCGGAATAAGCATATCGATATCTTCCTTATTTAAATCATTGGCTTGTAAACCTTCATTTATCGCTTCACTAAAACGTACCACGGCATGTTTAAACACAAACTGTCCATTCATATATGGATAATACGATATATCATCCGGATCGTCCTCTTCCATAATAGCATCTACCCAACGTCCTGTACTTGGGCCTTCCAACGATAACTCTTTGGCATGTTTCCCTTCAGAATGTAAATGCGACGATAAAATACCTTTAGAATTATCCTCACATCTAGACACCACAGCTGCACCAGCACCATCGCCAAAAATAACCGTGACACCTCTTCCTCTAGTAGAACGTTCTAAGCCTCCTGAATGATTTTCACTACCAATAACCAAAACATTTTTATACATACCTGTTTTTACAAACTGGTCGGCAATAGACAAAGCATACACAAACCCTGAACATTGGTTTCTAACATCCAAAGCACCAACTGTTGGCATATCTAACAACTCTTGAACGCGCACACCTCCTCCAGGGAAATACATATCTGGACTTAAAGTAGCAAACACAATAAAATCTATATCATCCTTAGTAAGTCCAGCACGTTCTATGGCTACTTTAGCAGCCTTAGCTCCCATTATTGAGGTTGTATCTTCACTGGTTTTTGGATCTATCCATCTACGCTCTTTAATTCCAGTTCGTTCTTGAATCCACTCATCAGTAGTATCCATCCACTGCTTTAAATCGTTGTTGGTAACTATAGTTTCTGGTAAATATTTTCCAAGCCCTGTTATTCTCGAATTATACATAAGCAACTCTTTTCTTAAATTAAATTGAATTTTAAATGTAATGAATTATTACAATTTAGCTGTGAAAACATCTCATATTTAATGGTTCTGTTAAAAACTTTAACTCAAAGATTACATACGCAAAAGTGTAAATTATGTAACTTTAAGCTCATTTATTATGTCTTTAATAAACCATCCTAATATGAAAAAATCAATTGTATATGTTCTTATTTGTTTTGTAACTTTTTTGCAAGCTCAAGAAAATGTTAGTTATCAATTGCCCAACGATGATATTTTAGAACTCGCTGATGCTCCTGCTGCTCCAGCATTAAGAATGGATAGCAAAAGTGATAAAATGCTATTCCTATATCGAAGTAATTTTAAAAGTATTGCTGAATTATCTGAAACTGAGTTAAGACTTGGAGGACTTAGAATTAATCCAGTAACCAATATTGGAAGTCGTCAAAATTACTATACAAATGTTAAATTAAGAAATGGTAGAAACAGTGACGATGTCGCTGTAAAAGGCTTACCTAAAGACGGTCGCTTTGCCTATTTTAGCTTCTCTCCGGATGAAACCAAAGTAGCATTTACAAATACAACTGATACAGGCGTTGAACTTTGGGTACTGGACTTTAATACTGCAACTGCTTCAAAATTAACCGATGCAAGCATTAATGCCAATATGGGAAGTCCGTTTGATTGGTTTAAAGACAGTAACTCACTTTTGGTTAAAATGTTATCAAACAATAGAAAAGCGCTAATAGATACTAAAACTGCTGTGCCAACAGGACCAACAATATCTGTAAGTGAAGAAGGTGTGAAAGCGCAAAATAGAACCTATCAAGATTTATTAAAAAATAGAAATGATGAGCATAATTTTGAACAATTAGCCCTAGCGCAATTATACAAAGTGTCTCTAGATGGTTCAAAAACTAAATGGAAGGACGATGATATGTACACAGGAATATCGTTTTCTCCCGACGGGAAATATATCATGGTAAACACTCTTCAAAAACCATTCTCATATATTGTAACCTATGGTCGTTTTCCATCAAACACTAATATTTATGATACAAATGGGAATTTAGTTAGCGAGTTTTTAAAAACACCTCTTATCGAAGATTTACCAAAAGGGTTTATGGCAACTAATACTGGTAAACGAAGTGTGTCTTGGAGAGCAGACAAACCTTCAACATTATATTGGGCAGAAGCACTAGATGGTGGAGATCCAGCAATAGATGTAGCCTATCGTGATGAAGTGTTCGAGTTAAATGCACCTTTTAATGGTACACCTAAATCACTTATAAAACTAAAGCAACGCTATACAGGCATCATTTGGGGAAATGATAATACTGCTATTGCTATGGATAGATGGTGGAACACCAGAAATTCTAAAACGTACATTTTTAATCCTTCAAATAATAAGGAAACACCTAAGATTCTTTGGGATAGAAATTATCAAGATCGTTATAGCGACCCTGGAAGTTTTGCTACAAAAAGAAACGAGTATGGGAGATATTCATTAGAGTTGAGTGGTGATGATGCTTACCTTATTGGAGCTGGCTATAGCAAAGAAGGAAAGTTTCCTTTTATTGATGAAATCAATTTAAAAAGCAAAAAAACTAAGCGTTTATATCAATCGACTGCTACCAATAAACTAGAAAATATTAGCGACATTCTTGATGTGAAAAAAGGAGAAATATTGGTACGTGTAGAATCTAAAAACGAGTTTCCTAACTATTATGTTAAGAATATAAAACGCAAAAAAGGTGCAGTTCCATTAACACAATTTGAAAACCCTTTTAAAAGTATTCAAAATGTACACAAAGAAGTCATCAACTATAAACGTGATGATGGTTTAGACCTTTCAGGAGAATTGTATTTACCAACCAATTATGAAAAAGGTAAAAAGTACCCAATGATTGTTTGGGCTTATCCAAGAGAATACAAAGACAAAAGTAGCGCTTCACAAAGCACCTCTAACCCTAATCAGTTTACATATCCATCGTATGGATCACCAATTTTCTGGGTAACGCGTGGTTATGTGGTATTAAACAATGCATCTTTCCCAATTGTTGGTGAAGGTGATAAAGAACCTAACGACAGTTTTAGATCGCAATTAGTTGCAAATGGTAAAGCTGCAATTGCCGCTGTAGACAAACTAGGTTATATAGATAGAAACAGAGTTGCAGTTGGAGGACATTCGTATGGTGCTTTTATGGTTGCTAATTTATTATCTCATTCTAACCTCTTTGCTGCAGGAATTGCTAGAAGTGGTGCTTATAACCGAACGTTGACGCCTTTTGGTTTCCAAAGTGAAGAACGTAGTTATTGGGAAGCTCCAGATGTGTATTATACCATGTCGCCATTTATGCATGCCGATAAAATGAAAACACCAATGTTGCTAATTCATGGTGAAGCTGATAATAATTCTGGAACATATCCATTACAAAGTGAACGCTATTTTAACGCTTTAAAAGGCCTTGGAGCTCCTGTTAGATTAGTCATGTTACCAAAAGAAAGTCATGGTTATAGAGCAAGAGAATCTGTTATGCATTTACTTTGGGAACAAGACCAATGGATGGAAAAACATGTAAAAAACAAGCCAACCGTTAATGCACCAGAAAAAACACTGAAAGATTAAAGATCATCATATTTTATATAAGCCATTCTTCCAATACTTTGGAATGAATGGCTTTTTTTTATGTCAACTTGTCACAAATAAACAATTGGTATTTTTTTTGACTATAACCATACAAAACAAATAATTAAAAAATACATATATCATGACAAAAGGAAATATTAATGTTTCGGTTGAGAATATTTTTCCGTTAATTAAAAAGTTTCTATACAGTGATCACGAAATATTTTTACGTGAACTTATAAGTAATGCTACTGACGCTACAATGAAGTTAAAACATTTAACCAATATTGGTGAAGCAAAAGTAGAATACGGTAATCCACAAATTGAAGTTAAAATAGATAAAGACGCTAAAAAACTTCATATTATCGATCAAGGTCTTGGTATGACAGCTGATGAAGTTGAAAAGTACATTAACCAAGTTGCTTTTTCTGGTGCTGAAGAGTTTCTAGACAAGTACAAAGATAAAGTTGACGATGCAGGTATTATTGGTCATTTCGGTCTTGGGTTCTACTCTGCTTTTATGGTTGCTGAAAAAGTTGAAATCATTACAAAATCTTTTAAAGATGAACCTGCTGCACATTGGACGTGTGATGGAAGCCCAGAATTTACTTTAGAAGCTTCTGATAGAACTGAAAGAGGTACAGAAATCATCCTTCATATTGCAGATGATTCTACCGAATTTTTAGAAGAAAGTAGAATTAGAGAGTTATTATTGAAGTATAACAAGTTTATGCCTATTCCAATTAAGTTTGGAACTAAAGAAGTAAACGATCCTGACTTTACTCCAAAGACAACTAAAGATAAAGATGGAAAAGAAACTACTGAGCCTCACAAAAAAATTACTGTTGACAATATCATCAACAATCCAAATCCAGCTTGGACTAAACAACCAGCAGATTTAGAAGACCAGAACTATAAAGATTTTTATCGCGAATTGTATCCAATGCAATTTGAAGAGCCTTTATTCAATATACATTTAAATGTAGATTATCCTTTTAATCTTACTGGAATCTTGTATTTCCCTAAGATGACAAATGATTTGAATATTCAGAAGGATAAAATTCAGTTATATCAAAACCAAGTATTTGTTACTGATAATGTTGAAGGTATCGTACCAGAATTTTTAACCATGTTAAGAGGTGTTATTGATTCTCCAGATATTCCATTAAATGTATCTCGTAGTTACTTACAGGCCGATGGAGCTGTTAAAAAGATCTCTTCATATATTACACGTAAAGTAGCCGACAAATTAAAATCGTTATTCAATGGTAACAGAGAAGATTTTGAAGCTAAATGGAACGACATTAAAATCGTGATAGAATACGGAATGCTTTCGGAAGAAAAATTCTTTGAAAAAGCCGATGCATTTGCTTTATATCCTTCGGTTGATGGTACGTATTATACTTACGAAGAGCTTTACAACAAAATCAAAGCAAAACAAACGGATAAGGATGATAAATTAGTTATTCTATATGCTTCAGATAAAGATGCACAACATAGTTATATAGAAGCAGCTAAGGATAAAGATTATGAAGTCTTGTTATTAGACTCTCCAATTGTATCTCACTTAATTCAAAAATTAGAAACAACTAAAGAAAATATTTCTTTTGCTCGTGTAGATGGTGATCATATTGATAATTTAATTAAGAAGGATGACACTACTATTTCTAAATTAGACGAAGATCAAAAGAAAGTATTAGATGAGTTATTAAAAGAGGTCATTCCTTCAGAAAAATTCATGGTACAATTAGAAGCTATGGATAGTAAAGCTTCACCATTTATAATTACACAACCAGAATTTATGCGTCGTATGAAAGAAATGCAGCAAACTGGTGGTGGCGGAATGTTTGGAATGGGTAACATGCCAGAAATGTATAACCTTGTAGTGAACACAAATTCTCAATTGGTTAGCGACATACTAAATACCAAAACAAAGAAAAAGCAAGAACGTTTAATAAATCAAAGTTTAGATTTAGCACGCTTGTCCCAAGGCTTATTAAAAGGTGAAGAGCTAACAAACTTCATCAAACGCAGTTACGATATGATAAAGTAACTTGTCTTTTCTGCATGAGCAGGAAATCTATATATATCCAAAAAACCACTTCAAATGAAGTGGTTTTTTTTATTATTTTATTGCTATATTACCTTATAATCAATTTATTAACTCAAATCTTAAGTTATTAAAAAAATAATTAGTAGAGCCTTACAAACACCTAACAAATCATAACGAAATAGTTGTAACCAATTAAAAATCAAAAACATGAAAAAAGGAATCTTAATTTTAGCATTATCACTATTTTTAATAGAACAATCATTCTCACAGTCTTTTACTACTGACTCCATTTCAAAATCCGAAATATCCAAACTCGAATTTTTAGTTGGAAATTGGAAAGGAAAAGGTTGGATAATGGGACGTGATAGAACAAAATCTGAATTTGATCAAACAGAGAAAATTCAATTCAAATTGGATAGTACTGCAATATTGATTGAAGGATTAGGAAAATCCAATGGAATGATAACACATAATGCTATGGCTATCATTTCATACAATAAAAAAGATGAAAATTATATATTTCAATCTTATTTGCAAAATGGACAAAAAGGTGAATTTAAAGGCGAATTAATAGATGGCAAATTTTATTGGTATCCGAATGAAAATATGCGATATATAATTTGGATAAACGAAAACGGACAATGGTATGAAACGGGAGAATTCAATCGTGAAGGAAAATGGTATCAAGTTTTTGAAATGACTTTAGATTACGTAAAATAATTGGTTATAGCAAAGTAATTAATGCTTCTCAAGATTGCTAGCAATAATTTAAAGAAATAGGTTACTAGTGAAATTGAAAACCTAAGTTGAATAAAAACAATAGACTTCTGTAACTATAATTCTTTTTATTCGTCATATAGAATAGAATAAGTTCTAATATAACCGATCAAATAAAACATTATGCAATACAAGTTTTCTATTAAAGCAATTGCCCTATTATCTTTTTGCCTACTAATTTCTTTTTCTAACCAAGCACAAAATATAGAATCTCAAATAGACGATATTCTTAACGCAAGCTATAAAGCAAATGAACCTGGAGCAACAGCCTTAGTCTACAAAGATGGAAAAGTTATCTATCGTAAAGGCTTTGGTAGTGCTAATTTAGAATTAGGAGTAGCGATGCAACCAGAACATGTATTTGAAATTGGTTCAATTACTAAGCAATTTACTGCCATAGCTATTTTAATGTTAGAAGAGCAAGGTAAATTGAAAGTTGAAGATGATATAACCAAGTATATTCCAGATTATCCAACCAATGGCAAAACCATTACCATTCACAATTTATTAAATCATACGTCAGGTATAAAAAGCTATACAAGCATGGAAAGTTTTATAAAACATGCACGTACAGATATGACACCTTCTGAACTTATAGATAAATTTAAAAATGAGCCGATGGATTTTGATCCAGGAGAAAAGTTCCTATACAATAATTCAGGATATATACTACTAGGTCATATTATAGAAATAATAACTGGTGAGACTTATGCCGATTATATTCAGAAACATATTTTTGACAAAATCGGGATGAAAAATTCCTATTATGGTAGCATGAAAAAACTAATAAAAAACCGAGCTTATGGCTATAAAAAAGGTGAAAATGGTTATTTAAATGCAGACTATTTAAGTCTAACACTACCTTATGCTGCAGGGTCTTTAATGTCTAATGTAGATGATCTTTTAAAGTGGCAGAAAGCTTTAAATACTAACCAATTAATTACTCAAAAAAGCTACGAAAAAGCTATCAATGGTTCTTCACTAAATAATGGTGAACATATTAGCTATGGCTATGGTTTAGGAGCTGGTAAAATTCAAGGCTCCAAAAGCATCTCTCACGGTGGTGGTATTTTCGGATATGCTACAATGGGAATTTATATGCCACAAGAAGATGTATTCGTATCGGTACTAACAAATTGCGATTGCAGCTCTCCAACTGGTGTTGCTAATAAAATTGCTGCGTTAGCTATTGGCAAACCATTTTTAAATAAAGCTGATGCTATTACACTAAGTGAAGCGCAACTAAACAAATGGGCTGGAGCTTACGAATTCCCTGATAGTGTTATTAGATATATTACAGTAAAAAATGGTAAAATTTTCAGTCAAAGAGAGGGCAGTACAAAATTAGAAATTTACCCAATGTCTGAATCTAAATTCATTTTTGAAGAAGGCGACATCATCTATAATTTCAGTGTAAAAAATGGAAAAAAACAAGCAGAGTTTGTAACCGACGTAACAGTAATTGGAAACGAAATAAATAAAGCACCTCCTGCAGAACAGAAAGAGATTACTTTAGCTCCAGATGTTTTAAAGCAATATATTGGTAAATATGAGCTGCAACCTGGTTTTGTTATTGAAGTAACTGTTAATGGCAATCAAATTTTTGCGCAAGCTACAGGGCAACCTCAATTTGAAATATTTGCTGAAAGTGAAGATAATTTCTTTCTAAAAGTAGTACCAGCAAAATTAGTTTTTAGTAAAGACGAAAATGGAATAGTTAATATGACTACCTTGCATCAAGGTGGGCAACAAATGCCTGGAAAGAAAATAGATTAATCATTATATATTTATAAAAAACCCACTTCAATTTGAAGTGGGTTTTTCTATTATATAATATAAGTTAAGTAACAATTATAATTATCATTCGTCTATCAAAAACAACGTAGAAACAATCACTAAATGAAATTAAAAGCAATACTACTAATCTCCATTATTACATTTACAAGCTGTAAAAACTCTGAAAAACAAAAAGATATAATTATAGATCAAGTTCAACTTTCAATAGATAAGAATGCAGATTCTTTACTTTTAGATTCAAAAATCAATTCAGCTTCAATAGGCATCTATAAAGATGGTAAAAAATATACATCTCATTATGGTGAATTGGATAAAGGAAAAGAAAATAGACCTACCGATGAAACTATTTATGAAATTGCATCAGTAAGTAAAACGTTTACTGGAGTAATAGTAGCAAATGCAGTATTAGAAGGGAAAATAAAACTTGAAGATGATATTCGAAATTATCTAAAAGAAGACTTTAAAAATTTTGAATATAACGGTGAGCCTATAAGAATTAAACATCTATTGACACATACAAGTAGAATGTCAAAGTTTTTACCCGAAAGTATTAATGCTTTATTTAGTGATTTTAATGAAGACTTACCTTTTAAGGTATATGAAATTCAAAAGAATTATAGCAAAAAAGATTTCTTTCTGGACTTGCGCTCGATTAAATTAGATACTGTTCCTGGTGAAAAATATGAGTATTCTAATGTAGACACAGAGCTTATGGCAGAAATATTAGAATATGTATATAAAAAACCATTCAATGATATATTAAAAGAGTATTTTCAGAAAAATGCAAATATGCATAATACTCAAATCGACCTTCCAAAAAATAAAGAACACTATTTAGCAAATGGTTATGGCATGACTGGAAAACTTGTACCACACGAAGCTATTCTGTATGGAGCCGATGGTGGAGTAAAAACTACAATGCCAGATTTAGTTAACTATATGGAATTACAATTAGACAAAAACAATAAGACCATTTTTGAATCTCATAGAGTTCTTTACGAGAACGGAAATCGTAAAATAGCTTATTATTTACCTGTTAGAAATAATGAAGATTATGGAACTTATTATAGTATGCATGGTGGAGCTTTTGGTAGTCAAAATTGGTTATTTATTCTTCCAAAATATAATTTAGGTATTTCGGTAATTACTAATCAAAGTGATCTTGAAACAGCAAATAAATTAATTAAAACTGTTAAGGGACTAATTAATGATTTAAAATAAAACTGCTTTACAACTTTAGGGTTTAGTTCGTTGCTTCTTAATTTCATATCTTACCACCATTAAAAAACAACACTAAATGTCCTTTAAAGACCTAAATCTCAATAAACCTTTATTACGTGCCATTGCAGAATCTGGTTATGATAACCCTACGCTTGTTCAGGAAAAAACCATTCCTTTAGTACTAGATAAAAAAGATGTCATTACCTCGGCACAAACAGGTACTGGAAAAACAGCTGCTTTTGCTTTACCTATTTTACAATTATTGTTTGATTATCAAGACGCACCAAAAAAGGGCAAAAAAATAAAAGCATTAATAATAAGTCCTACACGAGAATTAGCAGTACAAATTGCTTCAAATTTCAAAACCTATGGTAAGCATACAAATTTGCGATCTGCAGTAGTTTTTGGTGGTACATCTATCGAACCTCAAAAGGATATTCTTAAAAAAGGAATTGATATATTAATTGCAACTCCAGGACGTTTATTAGACTTACATAAACAGGATTTGGTAAACCTTGACTATGTGCAAATATTAGTGTTAGATGAAGCTGACTTAATGCTAGACATGGGCTTTATTGACGACGTAAAAAAAATTGAGCGCCTATGTCCAGAGACTAAGCAAACTTTATTGTTTTCGGCAACCATCCCTTATAAAGTAGAGCAGTTAGCAAACACTATTTTAAAGAACCCTGAACGTATTGAAGTTACTCCTAATGCCTCAACGTCCAAAAACGTAAATCAAGCCTTGTATTATGTGCCAAAACGCAATAAAATAGAATTGTGTTTACATCTATTACGCAATACAATAAAAGGCAATATTATTATTTTTAGACGTACAAAGTTTGGTGTAGATAAACTTGAAAAAACATTACTCAAAAACGGCTATTTGGTAGATAGCATTCATGGTGATAAAACTCAAAGTGATAGACAAAAAGCCTTAGTAAATTTTAAAATGAACAAGGTTAATATATTAGTCGCAACAGACGTTGCTGCACGAGGTATTGATATTGACAACCTAGATGCTGTTATTAACTTTGATTTACCAAACGTACCAGAAACCTATGTGCATAGAATTGGTCGTACAGCGCGTGCAGGAAATAAAGGTATTGCACATTCTTTTTGTTCTGCAGATGAAAAATCGTATGTAAAAAGCATACAACAGCTTATTCAATTACAATTGGACGTTGTTGAAGACCATCCCTACCCTTTAGACCCAAAAGCAAAACCCATAATTCACACTTCTAAAACTCCAAAAAGTAAATATAAAAAAGGTCGTAAAAGTGAGGCTTCTAAAAAGAAAAAGAAGCGTTGGTATTAAGTATTGACTTTGCAAGAAAAAACAGCTACCTTCGTTTAACATCTGATATAAACAATGGAAAAAGTTCATATCAAGATATTGGGCAAAATATTCTGAAAAATGATTCTTAAGTCTTCACCTACATATTCAGATGTTTTCAATGAATCTGAACCAGATATTGATTTACTTCTCAAAGATTTACCTTCAAAAATGGTGATAACAATTTTAGGTTACATCAATTCGGAATTATATCTAAGTAGTGATAATAAAATACAAATTAAAATTTTTGAAAAATTAACCAGAAGATTTGATTCTAAAACAAAAATTCTAATATCAAATAACATAAGAAAATTAGTTAAAGAAGATCTAGAGATTAATTTCTTTTCAGTAAAAATTAACCTTGAATTTATGCACCACGTATTAATTCATTATGTTGATGGCAAGTATTCTGATTCAACTCCGATTAACGAATTGAATTTTTTCAAATCGTATTTGATTATCACAAAAAAAATTAATGAAAAATATAAACCAAAGGATTTAAGTGAAAGTCCAGATAAGCATAAATTTTTCAGAGAATATTTATGGCCAGTTATAGTTGATCAAATTGATATTAATCAGACAGAAAGTCCGGTAGTGGGTTTAGTAAAAGGTTTGAACTTATTAAACTATTTCAGTCAAAGTGAATACTCAAATAACCTAGAAATTTTTCTAACGGAAAATAAGGAGCCAGATATATGGAACTATATAGTAAAATTACTAAACTTACTACAAAACTCATGGAATAAACTAGACTCGGAAATACCTCCTTTCTTAATAGAAGAAGACAATTTATTTCATCCTTTATTTGACACCTTCATCCTTGACGAAAATGAATACAAGAAAATATATTCTTCTGATAGCAATCACTATTCTGGATTAAAAAACAAACCTCTAATAAAGAACAAGAAGAAACTGATAATTTCAAATTGGGGTTTTATATCCAATAAGCTTTATGAAGGTTTGATTTTTGACTTCTATAATAAATCTGCAATAAAGAATCATCCAAAATTTGAAAAATTTGTAGACTACAAAAACCTTATAGCTCAAGAAGTAACAGAAAAAAGACTTTTTAAAAAGTTGTTATCCAAATATCTGAAAAATAAAAATTCAGTATTAGAATTTGATGATAACAAGGAACAAGGATTTCCAGATGCATATTTTAGGAATGGTAAACATGTATTTCTGTTCGAAATTAAGGATGCATATTTTGCCAACACTGCCATCAAATCCTATTCATATAAAAAAATAAAGGAAGAAATAGATAAAAAATATAACTCCAAAAGAAAAGGAACTGGCCAAATTATTAAACATTTAAAAAAGTTAAGAGATAAGCCATTTGAAGATAAATCATATTCGGAAATAAGAATTAAACCAAAAAACTTAGTTATTTACCCAATAATAATCTTTACAAGTCATGTTTTTGAGTCTCCTGGCTTCAACAAATATTTAATTAAGGAGTTTGAGAATAAGCTAATGAACGAAAATTTACAAAACTCATTTGGACAAATTAAGAATTTGACTTTCATGAATATTTCTTTCCTTATTAATAATTTGAGTAATAGAGACAAGTTTACTTTTAAAGAGGTTATTGACTTCTACCATAATAGAATAAAAGCAATAGAAAAAAAAGACAAAAAATTAAATAGTCTAGATTTACTTCATGAATCAAATAATAATTTTGAATATTTCTCTAAAATATTCTTCACAAAGAAAAAACTAGATATTTCAAAACCCATTTTTAAGGAAATTGTAGAAACATTAGAACTAAAAAATACTTAGCCCAACAACGTGCACAGCTAATTGCTTCTGATTTTCCTCTCAGAAAATCCTCGCTGCTGAACAATGGTTTCTTTCCTTTTTGCTATCTTAGTCTCTCCGCAACTAAACCATACACGAACACAATAAACGAACCTTGAAAATAATCTCCACCAATATAGCTAAACCAGAATTTGTAACCATAAACGGCAAACAGCAACGTACTGGTATTTTTAAAAAGCCAACCTCTAATCCTATTTACCTTGATATAGAAGAAGTAAAAGGCGACGAAATATCAAATAGAAAAGTACATGGTGGCGAATATAAAGCGTGTTATTTGTTTTCGGCAGATAATTATGCCCATTGGAAAAACTTATATCCACAATTAGATTGGTATTACGGTATGCTAGGTGAAAACCTAACTGTAGAAGGTTTGGATGAAACACAACTGCATGTTGGCGATATTTACAAAGTAGGTAATGCCTTTATACAAGTAACGCAACCTAGAGAACCTTGTACAACCTTTGCAGCCAAAATGGGCGCATTAGATATTATGCAACAATTTGCAGACCATGGTAAACCTGGAACTTATGTTCGAATTATAAAACAAGGAAATGTAACTGTTGGCGACACTATAGAGTTGTTTGAAAAAGCTAAAAATAGTATCTCTATTGCCGATTTCTTTAAACTTATTTTTGATAGAGAAAAAAATCAAGAGCATTTGCAATTATTAGTCAATAATAACTATATCCCAGAAAAGAAGCGTAAAGAATTAAAACGCTTTTTAAAATAATATGGCAGATTCTATAAAACTGGGATTAAAAGAAAACTGGGAACAATTTACCATTCTAGTTATTGTTAATGCCTTTGTTGGTGGTATGGTTGGTTTGGAACGAAGTATATTTCCGCAGTTTGCAGAAATAGAATTTGGTGTAGCCACAACATCAGCTATTTTATCTTTTATAATCGCTTTCGGAATTACAAAAGCCATCGCGAATTATTTCACAGGACGTTTAGCAAACAAATTTGGACGCAAAAACTTATTGATTTTTGGTTGGATTATTGCTCTGCCTATTCCGTTTATTCTAATATATGCCAATCACTGGAATTGGGTGATTTTTGCTAATATTTTATTAGGTGTTAGCCAAGGTTTTACTTGGAGTAGTACTATCGTAATGAAAATAGATTTAGTTGGTGAAAAAAATCGTGGTTTAGCTATGGGACTTAACGAATTTTCTGGCTATTTTGCAGTTGGGGTCGTCGCTTTTTTTACTGGTTATATTGCCGATGTTTATGGTATTACACCTTATCCTTTTTATTTAGGAATTGGTATTGCAGTTCTTGGATTATTATCTTCTATTTTCTTGGTGAAAGACACCAGAGTATTTATGCAAAAAGAGCATACAACTAATAAGACAGAACAGCTAACGAATGTATTTATAGAAACCTCATTTAAGAATAAAACATTGAGTTCAATCACGCAAGCTGGATTGGTTAATAACTTAAATGATGGTATGATTTGGGGTTTATTACCAATGGTATTATTATCATTAAACTATTCTACAGAAAACATTGGCATTATTGCAGCTATTTACCCAACAGTTTGGGGATTGGGTCAATTATTCACAGGGAAAATGGCAGACCATTATTCTAAAAAAGCCATGTTGTTTTGGGGCATGTTATTGCAAGGTGCTGCCATTATTTTTATTCCATATAGTACTACATTTTTTGAATTAGCAACCATATCAGCGCTTTTAGGTTTGGGAACCGCTATTGTATATCCAACATTCTTAGCTGCTATTGCTGATGCAACTTCCCCAAACCAGCGAGCTGAAAGTATTGGTTCTTTTAGACTATGGCGTGACTTAGGCTATGCCATTGGTGCCATTATTTCTGGTATCACTGCTGATATTTTTGGTATGGACTATGCTATTTTACTTATTGGCTGCATCACTATTTTATCGTCATTAGTTATTAAAATTCGTATGCCTAGTGATTAAAGTTAGGCTCTTTTATTCAAATGTAATTTCAATAAGAAAGTAATTAGGGATGTTAAACATCGTTCCCCAATCATCAGGATTGTATTTGCTTCCTGAAACCTCACAATATCTTTTCCAACCCGTTTCTTTATCTAAATATGGTAAAAAATAGCCCATGATGTAAGTTGGTTTACCAATCTCAATTTTCATAGGCTCAGTACCATTTAAAAAATCGTGTAATGCATAACTGTCATCAGTTGCTTTAATATTATATGTTTTGTTTGTAGAAAAGCGATCAAAAATTGACGTCATTTTTATCGTATTGTCCAATTGTGTTTTTACAAAGAATTTAAAACCAAAATTGTCTTTTTCTATAGGCTGCAAGTAATCATCTTGTTTTGAACTAATTAATGTGTCCGTTTTAGATAAACTCCCATTGGTAAATTCCTTAATTAAAATGGTATACTCTTTTTCTTTTAATTGTTCCCCTGAAAAATTCAAGTCAATAATTTCAATACCTTCAAACCTGAGAAGTTCATGAACTTCTTTGTTTTTTGAGCCATATTCTGTTTGTAAATGTACAGTTTGTTGCGCTGTTAAACTTCCGAAGCACAAAAGTGCTACAGTTAAAACTAAATTTTTCATAAGCTATTTGTTATTGATTAATTTTAATAAACTCGTCGTCTACTCTTATTATACCGTGAATAATATCGAAATACATTTTCCCTGCAAATACACCTATCCCTTTAGGTTTACTTTGAAACATTTTGAACTTTTCTCCTTTTTTATTTGGTTGCATCGTAATTTTTGCCTCACCAGCATAAAAAATAGTGTTATATCCAAAAGCATCTATACTATAGTCGTCTTTCGGATAAAATAAATTAAGCTTTGTGTATTCTGCATCTATATCGAAACGCTCAAAATTATTTGAAAAATTATAAAACCAAAGCTCACTATTAAAGTCTGTAATCTTTACGTTTTTTCCAATCTCTCCAAACTCAATTTTAGAAAATTCTGAAGTCATATTAATGTTTTCAACTTTAGCTATAAGTCCATTCTTTACATTTTTAAATTTATAGGTTCCATTTGATAACATTTCAATTTTTATTGGCGCATCGTTAATTTCTATATTATTATTACTATTTGACAAATGTTTTGCTTTAAACGAACCAGCAACAGATGTTAGGCTTATCTCATTTAAAAAATCATCTTCTATATAAATGTTAGATTTTTCAGCCAAAATATTCAATTTAACATAAGGAGGAATTTTTATAATGAACACAGTACGTTTTACTTTCACATTTTTAGTTCTCAAATTCACTTTTTTACCATTTTTATCAAGTGTTTTAAAGTATTTGAAAAAGCTCTTCATTTCGTCAATAGGGCTTATATTTACTTGTCTTAGAATACTGTCTTTTGTTTTTCTTTTAAAGGTACTCACTATAGAATCGCTTTTTTTAAAAAAATCATCTTCCAAAACAACTCCTATATGAGGTTCCACATTAAAACTTGTATGAACAGAACTAATACTATTTGATTCTAAATGAATATTATTATCAAACTTTGTAACTTCTACTTCAATTTTATCAAGTTCTTCTTTTATTTCTTTTTTTGAATAGTTTTTAAAGTTTAATTCATAATCAAAGTGCATTTTTCCATCTATTGATGGTTGAATTTTCACATTAACACCTGTTAAATTAAAAACTGCTGTAGTATTTAAATCAGTTTCAAAAACCTTTTGTAAAACTTTATGTTTTTGGGCATGAATATGAGTTACTGTGATTAGCAGTAACAAGATGTTAAATAGTGTTTTCATACTGTTCGCTTTCTTGGTTGATTAATTTTATATGAGCTTGAATGTCTTTTAATAATTGTAAGCGTCTTTGCAGATTATTTACAAGATTCTCAACAATTAAAATGTTGCGACTATCTGTCTTAAATTGTGTGGAAATGATTTGATAATCAGCATTTAATTCATTGAGTTCTTTTTCATAGCGCTCTACTAATTTTTCATCATTTGTTAATGCCTTAAAATTCTGCCATTCTTTTTCAATATTTTCCAAATATTCCTTTTCAACTTCTTTTAATTGTAGTTCCAAAGCAGATTCTTTGATTATTGACTCTTCTGTTAATGTATTGAATGAAACATAGCCAAGTGTGACAAATATTAAAATTGCAGCAGCATATTTAAATACACTTTGAATATCGTTTTTTTGCTTTCGTTCTGGTTTTGATGCTTTTAGTTTTCTTTGAAACTCATCTCTATGTGAAGCTGGTAATTTTTTATCAATATCTACCTCGGTTTCAAATAGCTTTCTAATATCCTGTTCCATATCTCTTATCTTTTAAAAGTTCTTGTAGTTTTATGCGTCCTCGTCGTAAATGCGTTCGTGATGTCTTTATTGGTATCTCTAATATTTGAGAAATTTCTTCATGATCATAACCTTCAAATAAATACATCTTCACTACTATTTTATACTTCTCGCTTAATTGCTCAACACTTTTAATTATTTGGTCTTTTGTAATTCTTGCACTAAAATTCCAATCTTCTGTATCAATAATTTGTAATTCTTCAACTTCAGTATTAACTAATTCCAGTTTTCTTTTCTTCAAATAATCAATACTCTGATTTATAATAATACGCTTTAACCACGCACCAAAACTAAACTCTGTTTTATAACTCTTTATATTCAAAAATGCTTTTAAGAACCCTTCTTGCATTACATCTTTTGCATCTTCATTATTTTTAACATATCTACAAGCTATGTTATACATCGCATCACAATATGAATCATAGAGTTCCATTTTACATCTCTCATCATTTTTTATGCTTCCAGCAATAAGAATTTCTATGTTAGATTTCATTTATTATAGTTAGTGCTTACAAAATTAAAAACGAAAGAAAAGCCAAAAGGTTTCATTTTTTGATAAGATAAATTAAAAGTAACTTTTTACTTTCTTTACAAAGTCATTATCTTTAGAGAAATTAAAGGTAAATGAGTCAAGATTACAATAGACCAGAATTTAAAGAGTTATTAAAAAGACTTCAGGAGGAAAGTTGGCAGTTGGAATTACTTATCTCTGGTTTTGCCATTTTTGGTTTGTTTTCTGCACTTCCAAGTATTGAATTAAAGGTTTTTGATGCTCAATTTACACAACAAATTTATACGTTTGTCATCTATTCTATTCTCTGGGCTTCATGCAAGATTTTAATTTTCAATCTTCTACTTCATGTATTATTGCGTGGTTTATGGATAGGTGCTTTAGGATTACGTTACGTGTCTGGAGATATTGATTATGACAGCTTAAGGTATAGCCCAAAATTTACAAGGTATTTAAAGAAACGTGTTGGCTCTTTTGATAAGTATATTGCTACTTTAGAAAATTATTGTAGCGTAATTTTCGCCATTTCTTTTCTACTTATTTTTTATGTGTTAGCCATTACGTTTACTATTTTGGCAATTGCCTTAATTGCTAGTCAATTAATTGATAATGATAATTTACCAACATGGTTATCTCAAGGAGTTGGAATAAGTCTTATCTTATTTGTGGTTTTTGGAATGTTCTTTACACTTATAGATTTTCTAACCCTTGGCTATCTAAAAAAGAAAAGATGGATTTCAACAATATACTTCCCAATTTATTGGGTGTTTAGCTTTATCACCTTATCCTTTTTGTATAGACCATTAGTCTATAATTTTTTAGATAATAAATTTGGTAAACGCTTGAGTTTTGCTCTTGTGCCTTTTTATGTGCTAATTACGCTAACCCAAACCATTAGATACAAAACTTCTAATTATTTTGATGCTAACTCAACTTCTACCGAAATTATTGCAAACAGTAATAATTATGAAAATTTATTGACTGAAGGACAATTTATAGACGACGTTGCTATTCAGTCAAAAGTAATAACTGACCCTTATGTAAAAGTATTCATTCTTTTTAAGGATAATATTGAAAACCGAATGTACACATACAACAAAGGTTTAAAACCTAAAGAAGATGATCGTGGAATAGGAACTAATATGACTTTTAGTAATAATGGTAATTCTTTTATTGACAATGCTAAAAATGATAGCCTACGACGTGAATATATAAAGACATTCAATAGTATCTACTATGTAAAAATTGATACAACTGTCCATAATCCTGAGTTCATTATTTCTGAGAGTAATAAAAAACTTGGGTTTGAAAGTTATGTGCCAACCAAAAGCTTAACTGAAGGGAAGCACGTTTTAAGAGTAAGACGAAGAGCTATACAAAACCAAGACACAACTTATAGAACTGTTGCAACAATTCCGTTTTGGTACTTTAAAGATTAGTATTCTAACCGTTTATTCATATAATGCTTCATTAATGGTATTTGAATAAAAAATACCAATCCAAAGAAACCTATAGCATACATTACCGTTTTTGAAAAGGTAATTCCTGAAAGCACATTAGTCACTTTATTATTAGAAATAACACTATAATCTACCGTATTCAGCAATGTAGAACCTTCAACATTTCCAAATATCATATACAATGAAACACCTATTAAAACAGCAATAATACCAAGCCAACCATACTTTGTAATTAGTGGTTTGTATTGTATTGATTCGCCAACAGAAATATGCTCAATACTTCTCATAACATTAGCTGTAAAATCAATAGATGGTGATTTTAATGTTGACGCCTTTATCGTCTTTTTTGCTAAATTATCTAAATGCTGCTCTGTATGTTCCTTCATAACTTTCAATAATGTCGTTATCTAATTTCCTTTTTAATATGGTCGCTAATTTTTTGCGACTTCTAAAAAGTTTTACTTTAACATTGTTGGGTTTTAAATCAACAATTTTTCCAATTTCTTCTAACGATAGTTCTTCAAAGTAATATAAAGTTAATAAAAAACTATCTTCACTAGGCAATAATACTAAACAATCTTGTATAGCTTGTTCTTTTTCTTTTGCCTCTATTTTGTCTAGAGCATTATCTAAGGTTTTTACTTGATGCTCTGTATATTCATTTATTTCAACAGTATACTGCTGTCTTTTATTTTTTTTAAGTCTGTCTAGACACGTATTATAAGCTACTCTATATATCCAAGTTGAAAATTTAGAATCGCCTTTAAACTTGTTAAGCGATTTATAAGCTTTAATAAAAGTATCTTGTGCAGCTTCTTCAGCTTCTTCGGTATGCTTCATCATTCGCAACGCTAAAGTGAATACCAAGTCCTTATAACGATTCACTAATACTGAAAAAGCATTGGTATCGCCGTTTAAAATAGCCTCTATATAAACTTGATCGTTGGTGGTCATTATTACTATGACTATATAAGTCTAAGTTTGGTTACACTTTTTTACGAAAAAAAATAAATTTTAATTTTTTTGTAACCAATATTCAAAAGCAGTCGTCATAAGCTATGAACACATTAAAAATAATCAATTAAAAACAAACAATTATGGAAGTAGCAATAATGGCAATTATATTCGGATCGATTTTCGGAGTGTTTTATTTATTTATTTCGTCAAGAAACAAAGAGCGTTTAGCGCTAATAGAAAAAGGAGCAGATGCAAGTATCTTTAATATTGGTAAACGAGCAGGCTCATCATGGAAAGTGATTATTATTAATCTTGCTTTTCTTTTAATGGGAATTGGCTTAGGTGTATTTGTAGCAACCTTATTAGACACCTATTCTAGTTTAGATTCAGATGCTATATATCCTTCACTTATTTTCTTTATGGCTGGAGTTGGTTTATTTATAGGATATACGCAAACAAAAAAAGCAATAGACGAATAAAACACTACCTAATCAATCAAAAAGTTAAAAACCGTTTCGAAATTATCGAAGCGGTTTTTTTATGCTTTAATACTTAAAAAAATATCACGGCAATCAATAGATATGCTCTAATCTAATTAATTTTCTTCTTGAGGTTTAATAAATTCAGATCTGTATTTTTCTAAAAACTTTTTCTGTCTTGCAATCATTTGTTGTCTTATTTTATCAATATCCATAAAATCTTTTCCAAAATCACTTCCAAAAAAATCATCATTAAAAAAGTGCTTACTAAAAAGTGAATCTTTAGAGAAAATATCTTCAAAACCTTGGTTTTCAAAATGAGAAAATCCTCTAAAGAATTTAGATTCAAATGACTTAAGCAAGCTATCTTTATCAAAGGATGATAAGTCATTAAACTTGTTATTGGAAGACCAAGAATAGATACTATCATATCTAATTAAATTTCCATTTTCATCAAACTCTTTATCTACTTTCCAAGACCCTTTTGGTTGCTCAGCGATAGATTCTTGTTTTTCTTTTGTATTGTCTTTTTTGCCTTTATTGCTTTGACCATTGCAACTCAAGCTCAATAAAGCTACTGTTATAATTAAAATATACTTTTTCATTATCCTACATTTTAGTTATACTTTTTAATGACTTATCATGCATCAATACCTTTAATTATACATATAAGCCACCCGTTTTTATGAATTTTATTAACTTATTTTGGTGAAATATTTCTGAATATCTTTCCCCATTTTTATACCAAATACATTCTAAATAACTATCATCATTTTTTAAACCTAATGAGTTTTTCTTAGAAACATATTTGAGTACTTCCATTTTGGGACTATCCAAATGTCCTTTTATTTTCACCCAATCCCCAGGTTTAAATTTTCTAGGCATAGTAATATTCTATTTAATACTTAAGTACTGATTATTAAGAGGAGGCTGAAAAACCAGCCTCCTTCTCAACACTTAAGTCTAAAACTTAGTAAACAATTATAAAATTTTAATGGTTCTTGCAGGCTTTTGTTTAGCCTCTTCTTTTTTAGGTAAATGAATACTTAAAATACCATCTTTATACCTTGCATCTATTTTATCTTCATTAACACTTTCAGGTAATGTAAAAGTCCTTTTAAACGAAGAATATCCAAACTCTCTACGAGTATAATTTTTTTCCTCGTGTTCTTTTTCTTCCTTTAGTTCTGTTGAGATTGATAATAATTGATTGTCAAGATTAAGGTGGAAATCAGATTTCTTAAGACCAGGTACAGCCATATCTACTATAAAAGCATCAGCTGTTTCTTCTATATTTACTTTTGGTAAAGAAATACCTGTATTAAAATTTGAAGTAAATACAGATGGTAAGTCTCTGTTAAAGATATCATCTAACCAATTTGACCAATTTTGGAAGTTTGTATTTGAATTAGTGTTTGCTAAACTTCCATTTTTAGGAACATTAACTAAATTGCTCATAATTACAAAATTTTAAATTAAACATTATTTCAAATTTGAAACCTATAATTGATTTCAATATGTCATATACAAACAAAATACCAAAATGAGTAGAAGCTTATTTTTTTAAGAATATTTTCACATAAACAGAAGCTCTTATCGACTAATAATGAACAATTTGACAGATTTTTATTTTAAAAATGCCATCTTGACATTTATGTCTTTCCTACTTAATTAATGAGCTTATTAGATAAAAGCATAATTCAATTCTGCTAACTGATCCCTTTTTTTTCATAACTTTAATTTTTCAACAACCAACCAATTATGAAATCTATTAAATTCCTTCTATTGCTAATAATAATTAGCAGTTGCTCCTCTCCTACTAATTACGATGTTTTAATAAAAAATGGTACGATTGCAGATGGCTCAGGTAATGCAACTTATATAGGTAGTGTTGGTATTAATGCAGATACCATTGCTGCTGTTGGAGAACTTAAAAATGCCACAGGAAACATAGAGATTGACGCTACAGGTTTAGTGGTTGCTCCTGGGTTTATTAATATGCTTTCTTGGGCAACCGAATCGTTGATTGCAGATGGTAAATCACAAAGCGATATTCGTCAAGGTGTCACTTTAGAAGTCTTTGGAGAAGGATCGTCTATGGGACCACTTACAGAAGACAGAAAAAAACAATGGCAAGAAAATCAAAGCGAATTAAAATTCGATATTGATTGGACAACTTTAGACGAATATTTACAATCGCTTGTAAAGCGTGGT
The DNA here is from genome assembly GCF_039954625.1 of Pontimicrobium sp. SW4. Taxonomy (NCBI): domain Bacteria; kingdom Pseudomonadati; phylum Bacteroidota; class Flavobacteriia; order Flavobacteriales; family Flavobacteriaceae; genus Pontimicrobium; species Pontimicrobium maritimum. The sequence continues at coordinate 630,297 of NZ_CP157199.1, read as the reverse complement.
GTTTCACCAAACGTGGCATCCTTTATTGGCGCGACTACAGTTCGTGTAAATCATATAGGTTATGAAGATAGACCACCTACAGATGAAGAAATGTCATCTATGAAAAACATGGTGAGAGAAGCCATGGAAGATGGCGCACTTGGTGTTGGGTCGTCATTAATTTATGCGCCTGCATTTTATTCTTCAACTGAAGAATTGATTGAACTTTGTAAAGTTGCTTCGGAATATGATGGCATGTATATTTCGCACATGCGTAGTGAAGGCAATCGTTTATTAGAAAGCATGGATGAGCTTATACGAATTGCTGATGAAGGAGATATAAGAGCAGAAATTTACCATCTTAAAATGGCAGGAAAAGATAACTGGAGTAAATTTGACGCTGTCGTTAAAAAAATTGATTCAGCCAGAGCAACAGGTTTGTATATTACAACAGATATGTACACCTATACAGCTGGAGCAACAGGTTTAGATGCCTCAATGCCACCATGGGTTCAAGAAGGAGGCTATACTAAATGGGCTGAACGCTTAAAAGACCCAGAGATTAGAAAACGTGTTTATAAAGAAATGATCACACCAACGGATGAATGGGAAAACTTAATGTATGCCGCTGGAACACCAGACAATCTATTATTAGTGGGTTTTAGTAACGACAGCTTAAGGCATTATACAGGAAAAACATTAACTGAAGTTGCCAAAATCCATGGAAAAAATCCTGAAGAAACAGCCATGGACTTAGTGATCGCAGATGGTAGTCGTGTTGGAACTGTTTATTTCTTGATGAGTGAAGACAACGTAAAAAAACAAATAGCGTTACCCTATATGAGCTTTGGTAGTGATGCAGGTTCCATCGCTCCTGAAGGATTGTTTTTAAACTCAAATCCGCATCCCAGAGCCTATGGTAATTTCTCAAGAGTGTTAGGTAAATATGTAAGAGACGAGAAAGTCATTCCGCTAGAAGAAGCCATCTATAAACTAACTAAGCTGCCAGCCACTAATTTAAAAATTAAAAATAGAGGAAATCTAACTGAAGGCTATTTTGCAGACTTAGCTATATTTGACCCTTCAACAATTCAAGACCATGCCACCTTTGCCGAACCTCATCAATTATCAACTGGAATGGTACATGTATTTGTAAATGGAGAGCAAGTTTTAAAAGATGGTGAACACACAGGAGCATTACCAGGACAAGTAGTTAGAGGTCCAGGATACAAAGAAAACTAATGACCATAAACATATTTCAAATAGATGCTTTTACTGACCAGTTGTTTGGAGGAAATCCAGCAGCTGTATGTCCATTAAACGAATGGCTTCCAGATGCAACATTATTAAATATTGCTAAAGAAAATAATCTTGCAGAAACTGCCTATTTTATTCATAAACACGATAATGTATTTCATTTGCGTTGGTTTACACCTGAAATTGAAATCGACCTTTGTGGTCATGCAACTTTAGCTTCTGCCTTTGTGATTTTAAATTGTTTGGATTATAATTTTGACACAGTAGTTTTTCAAACATTGAGTGGCGAATTGATAGTGTCTAAAAATGAAGATTTTTTAGAGATGGATTTACCTTCTCGCCCACCAAGTAAAGGCGAACTACCAGAAATTATCTCAAAATCACTAAGTGTACAACCTATTGAAGTTTATAAAGCAAGGGATTATGTGTTGGTTTATGATACTGAAAATGACATTCAAAATTTAAAAGTAAGTGCTTCCATTTTAGAACAGATTGATTTAAGTCCTGGTGGTATAATTGTAACCGCAAAAGGTAATACTTCAGATTTTGTGTCTAGGTTTTTTACGCCTGGAGCTGCTGTTTTTGAAGACCCTGTTACTGGTTCGGCACATTGTACATTAGTTCCTTTTTGGGCAGATATATTAGGGAAAAATGAATTACATGCACTTCAAATTTCAGAACGCAAAGGGGAGCTATTTTGCAAACTTGCAGGTAATCGTATATTTATAAGAGGTACAGCAGTAAAATATCTTCAAGGTACCATAGACATTTAATTCACAGGAAAATCAAAATATGTATCTGGAAAAGGTTCGTTCTTTAACGTGAAATGCCACCACTCCTTAGTATAATACTTAAAGCCATGTTTACGCATAATAGTTTGCAATAACATTCTATTAGCTCTTTGCTGTGATGTTAATTCCAAGTTTGCCACCCAAGATTCAGATCCAAAAAAGTCCCAAGGGCTTCCCATATCCAATTCTTCACCCGTATTAATATCAACCAACGTCATATCTATTGTGCTTCCACGTGTATGACCAGATTTGGAAGATATATACCCTTCTTCAAAAAGATGTTCTTTTTTTACTTTTGGGTAAAACTTCTGCTTGTTAATAGTATCATTTAATTGTTTTGCCCATCTCACAAAATGATTTACAGCAGTTTGCGGTCTATAACCATCAAAAAACTTAATAGATAAATTGTATTGTTTTAATTCATCTTGCACATTTTTTAAAGCTTTTATAGCTTCAACAGACATAATAGCAACATTTTTTTTATATCCATCAATAGGTTTTCCAATAAAATTATCTACTCCAAAATATCGTAACTCTAGTTGAATATCTGGAATGGTATTACGAACATAATCAAAACCTTCTGGAAGTTTATTTTGAGAAGTACAAGACCAAATACTACAAACAAGAAGAAAAAATAAAAATCGTTTCATTTTACATTATTTAATTTACTAAGTTAAAAAATAATATAAAATAAAAGCCGAGGTCCCTCAACCTCGGCTTTCTTATTTGCTTTTATCTTACGAAGATAGATTTAGGGTCTCTAATTCTATTACATAACGCAAATATTAATTAATTAATCCATTGAACTAAAAACTAAATTTTAGTACACACCAAATGTAAAATTAATATTTAAATTATCGTCAAACAACATTATTAATTCGATGAAATACATATAATTTTAACATTTATCGTTTAAAATAGCCATTTTATCGATGAAATGCACAACTAGTATTACTTATTTATTATGTTATATAAACTGAAAAAGCCTCGTTCTAGATAGATACGAGGCTTTTCTACTAACCAACCAAAAATTGTTACTACGTTTTATTAAAGTAACCACACTTTTAAAAACTTATATGTAGTAACATTTATACTTATTCAATCATCATGCCAAAAATTAATATTTAAAAAGATTTTGTTAAATAAATTTATTTATATATCTTTATGATATCATTTTAATATCATTTAATTTAAATATCATGAAAGAAGAGAGAATTATTGTCCCAGCTAATGGTTACCTAATGTTGTTTGCATTTTTAGTTTTGTTTTTTGGAGGCATAGTCTCAGCAATTGCTTTGCAAAGTCCTTGGCCTGCTTTTGCTGTATTAGCAGCTATTTTTATTGCTCCTGGATTTATAATGGTTCAGCCTAACAATTCAAGAGTTTTGCTGCTTTTTGGAAAATATGTTGGAACAGTGAAAAAAAATGGCTTCTATTGGGTTAATCCTTTTTATACCAAAAAGAAAATATCGTTAAGAGCGAGTAACTTTGATAGTGAGCGCCTTAAAGTAAATGATAAACTAGGTAACCCAGTAATGATTAGTACTATTTTAGTATGGCGCGTTCAAAACACATACAAAGCAGCTTTTGATGTAGATAATTTTGAAAACTTTGTCCGTGTACAAACTGATGCTGCGGTACGTAAATTAGCTAGTATGTATCCTTATGATAATTTTGCTGATGAAGGACACAAAGAAGATATCACTTTACGCTCAAGTGTCAATGAAGTTAGTGAAGCATTAGAAAAAGAAATTGACGAACGCTTATCTATTGCAGGTATTGAAGTTCTTGAAGCTCGCATAGGTTATCTAGCGTATGCTCAAGAAATTGCAAATGCTATGCTAAAACGCCAACAAGCAACAGCAATAGTCGCTGCAAGACATAAAATTGTTGAAGGTGCAGTAAGTATGGTAGAAATGGCATTAGAAGAATTAGGAAAAAAACAAATTGTTGAACTAGATGAAGAACGCAAAGCAGCTATGGTTAGCAACTTAATGGTAATACTTTGCGGCGATAAAGATGCATCACCTGTATTAAATACTGGTACTTTAAATCACTAAAATGAATAAAAAACAAGTATATAGTATTGCTATAGGCAGTGCATTAGGATCAAGCATAGGAACAACATTTGGAGTCGTAGTTAATAATATTGCACTTGGTATTGTATATGGTTCCATGATAGGATCAATAATTGGTATATTGATTGCCGTATTCTATATTAAACAAGATAATAATAGTTTATAAAAGTATATAAAGTAATAGCCCAAAGATTAGAGTTTAAAAGATAAGAATCAGAGGCTAGAAATACTTTTAATCAATATGCAAGAGAAGGTTGGGTTGTATCACATACGGCATAAAGCACCTTCTTCATTGCACTTGAACGTAATAAAAATAGATAATGAACAATAAAAGACCTCGTATAAAAGTATCTTTTGAAACAGTAGATATTGTTATTGAACTTATCTCAATCACATTGCTCATTTTAATGTGGTGCTATTGTATTATAAATTACTTTGACCTTCCAGATACTATAGCTACACATTTTAATGGTACTGGAGAACCAGATGGTTATGGAAACAAGCTAACAATTTGGATTATTCCAGTGATTGCTACAGTTATATATGTTGGCTTATTTATTTTGAATAAATATCCACATATGCATAATTATATGGTAAACATAACAGAAGAAAATGCGCTAAAAAATTACCGCTTTAGCACACGCGTTCTAAGAGTAGTAAACTTTCTTTGTGTACTTTTAATGACATATGTAACGTATATGATAGTAGAATCAGCCTTTGGCAAACAATTTAATCTCGGAACCTGGTTTGTTCCTGTTGTCATTGGTATAAGTGTTATATTACCTATTGTGCTTATAGTGTACATGAAAAAAATGAATAAATAAAGAAGAAGAAATGGCGAAAAAGAAAGCTTTCGCATTGCGAGTAAATGAAGATATGTTAAAAGCTATTGAGAAATGGGCTTCCGATGAGTTTAGGAGTACCAATGGTCAAATAGAATGGATGCTTATGCAAAGCCTTAAAGACGCAAAACGAGAACCAAAAGAATCTTAAAACAATCATAAAGTTTTTCAATTGTATTAGTATTAAAAATTATTCCTTTAATTTTATGCTAACCAACCAAGATTTACATTGAAAAAAACCTTCATATTATTCGCCTTATTTACCGTCTTTATTGGATTTAGTCAAAACAAATCATTTACCGTTAAATATATAGACACACCAATTGTTCTAGATGGAAACTTAGAAGAATCCGTTTGGAATGATGCTGAATCTGCTACAAATTTCTGGCAATATTTTCCGACAGATTCGTTACAAGCAACTCAACAAGCTGATATAAAAATGCTCTTTGATGATACCAACCTATATATTGGTATGAAAGTCAATGCGCCTTCAAACAACTTTGTGATTCCATCATTACGTCGTGATTTTAGAGCTGGAGGGAGTGATAACATTACCTTAATGTTTGACACATTTAATGACGGAACAAACGCATTTATATTTGGTACAAATCCAGCTGGAGTGCAACGTGAAATATTACTGTCTGGAGGTGGTAATGAATTACGCGGCTTTAATGGTGCGTGGGATACTAAATGGCGAAGTGAAACTGTAGTACATGATAACTATTATACCGTTGAATGGATTATTCCATTTTCGGCGTTCAAATATCGTGAAGGAGAAACCAAATGGCGTTTTAATAGTTATCATTTCGATACCCAAGCTAACGAACGTAATACTTGGATGCAAATTCCTCAAAATCAACCAATTTTTAGTTTGGCCTATATGGGAGACATGATTTTTGAAAAGCCCTTAGGTAATTCAAAAACACCAATTTCAATTATTCCATATGTTAATGGTTTAATTGGGAAAGATTACGAAAACGGAATCACAACTGAAGATTTTAAATATGGTGGTGATGCAAAAATGACTATTGGTAATAGTATGAATCTTGACCTTACGGTTAACCCTGATTTTTCTCAAGTTGAAGTCGACCAACAAGTCACCAACTTAACAAGATTTGAAGTATCATTACCTGAAAGAAGGCAGTTTTTTATAGAAAATAGCGATTTATTTGCCGATTTTGGAAATGACAGAGACGCTAATCCTTTCTTTTCAAGACGCATAGGTATTGCAAGAGATGTAGATGGAAATAGCATAGAAAATGATATTATTGCTGGAGCTCGCCTTAGCGGAAAAATAAGTAATAATTTACGACTAGGAATTTTAAATATGCAAACCGCTGAAGACGTAGCAAATGAAATTCCAGCCACAAATAATGCAGTAATCACTGCACAACATAAACTCTTTAATCGTTCTAACATTAGTTTCATGTTTATTAATAAACAAGCAACAAAAGATTATGATTTTTTAGCAAATGAAGACAAATACAATCGTGTTTTTGGCCTAGACTACCGACTAGCATCAGAAGACAACACATGGATTGGTAAATACTTTTTCCACAAATCGTTTTCGCCAGATACTAGTGGAAAAGATATTTCTTCTGGAGCAACAACAGAATATAATAGTAAAAATTGGAATTTAAGCTTTGGAGCTATTTATGTTGGCGATAATTTTAGATCCGATTTAGGTTTTATTAGACGAACAGATGTTTTTAAAATTAGTCCAAAAATTGAACGCGTATTTTGGCCAAAAACAGGAGCCATACAGAAGCATAGTATTACAGTTATGCCATTCTATTTATGGAGACCAGAATTAGACTTCGAAAAATCCGATCATACAATTGTAACTAGTTGGAAAGCCGAAATGAAAAACACATCAAACATAGAGTTACAAATGTTTAATCGGTTTACACATCTTTATGATAGCTTTGATCCTACAAGAACAGATGGTGGAATTCCACTTCCAGGAAATAAAGGTTATCATTACACAAGCTTTGAAGCTAGCTATAGGTCAGATCAACGTAAGGCATTATCTTTTAACATACAACCATCTATAGGTCAATTTTATAATGGTAAAAAGTATTCTCTTGGAGGAACAATGTCTTGGAGGTTACAACCATATTTTTTAGCATCTATCCAAGTAAATTACGATAAAATTAATTTACCAAATCCATATCCAGACGCATCAATTTGGTTAATTGGTCCAAAGTTTGACGTCACCTTCAACAAAAATATATTTTGGGCAACCTTTATACAATATAGTACCCAAAGAGATAACTTTAGTATCAACACACGTTTACAATGGCGTTTCGCACCTTTATCAGATTTGTTTGTAGTATATAATGACAACTATTTTACCGACAACATATTTGCTCCAAGAGTACGATCTTTTAATGTTAAATTAACCTATTGGCTTAATATCTAATTATTTTTACAATCAACCTTAAAAAGCATCATTTTCAATTTAAAAATGGTACTTTTTTATTTACTCAAACCTTAAAGAACGTTTTATTTTCTTATTTTACGGCATAATAAAACTAACTATAAATGGAAAATACGTCACCTCTTTTCACAAATGACGCAATTGTTTTTGGGCTATTAATGCTTTCTCTAGGCTTTGTTTTTTACACGGAAGCAAAAAAAACAGGATTTTGGAATAAGTTTTACAAAATTATTCCTGGATTATTGATGTGTTATATGATTCCAGCAATATTCAATTCCTTAGGGCTAATCTCGGCTGATATTACTCAAACTTACTTTGTAGCAAGCCGTTATTTATTACCTGCTTCGTTAGTATTACTAACTATTAGCATTGATTTAAAAGCAATTTTTAATCTAGGTTGGAAAGCCTTAATTATGTTTTTTACAGGAACTATAGGTATCATTGTAGGTGGTCCGTTAGCTATTTTATTAATTTCAACTTTCTCACCAGAAACAGTTGGAGGAGCTGGATTTGAAGCTGTTTGGAGGGGGTTAGCAACACTGGCTGGAAGTTGGATTGGTGGTGGTGCCAATCAAGCTGCTATGCTAGAAATTTATGAGTACGACCAAACGCTTTATGGAGGCATGGTGTTAGTAGATATAGTTGTGGCTAATATTTGGATGGCTATTATTTTACTTGGAATTGGAAAACGTAAAAAAATTGACAAATGGCTTAAAGCTGATAATTCGGCCATAGATGAATTGCAAAATAAAGTGCAAAAATTTACTGATAAAATAACCAGAAACCCTTCACTAACCGATTTAATTATTATTCTAACATTTGCTTTTACAGCTGTTGGAATTGCACACTTTGGTTCAGAAAAAATCTCAACTTTCTTAAATGACAACTTTGAAGCTGTGAGTAATCCAAAAAGTGCTTTATCATCATTTGGTAGTAGTTTCTTTTGGTTAATAAGTATAGCTACACTGATAGGTATCCTTTTATCATTTACGAAAGCAAAAAATTATGAAGGTGCAGGAGCAAGTAAAATTGGAAGTGTATTTATATATATTCTTGTGGCGACCATTGGAATGAAAATGGATTTAGGTAAAATTTTTGAAAATCCTGGTTTAATCTTAATTGGATTAGTTTGGATGGCGATACATGCAGGACTATTAATTTTGGTTGCAAAAATCATTAAGGCTCCTTATTTCTTTTTGGCTGTAGGCAGTCAAGCAAATGTTGGTGGAGCCGCTTCAGCACCTGTGGTAGCTGCAGCTTTTCATCCATCGCTTGCCACTGTTGGTGCATTATTAGCAGTATTTGGATATGTTGTTGGAACTTATGGAGCAATATTATGTGCAGAACTAATGAAAATAGCTGCTGCTGGTTAGTATATAATAAATTAATATAAGATATTTGCCGACATAATTTTTTATAAATGAAAAAACTCACATTTTTATTAATAGCACTTACTATTATTTCTTGCGGTAAAAAAGAAGCCGATTTAACAGTTACTGGAACTATTAAAGGTTTAAAAAAAGGAACTGTTTACCTTCAACAGCTAAAAGATTCTTCTTTAGTTGTTTTAGATTCGATGGTTATTAATGGCGAACAATCTTTTATATTACAAAGCACTCTTGAAGAGCCTGAAGTACTATTACTAATGTTAGATAAAAATAGTTCAGAAGAATCAAGAATAGCTTTTTTTGCTGATAAAGGTATTACCGAAATTAATGCAACACTAAAAGATTTCCCTTTTAAACATACTATCAAAGGATCTTCTCAACAAGAGAAATACACTGAGTTTAAAAATATGATTTCTCAATTCAATAATAAAAATTTAGATATTATTAAAGCCAAATTAGAAGCACAAGTGAGTGGAGATACAGCTGAAGCTAATGCAAAAACAGCTGAAGCTAATAGCTTACTTAAGCGTAAATACTTATACGCTATTAATTTTGCTATAAATAATAAAGATAGTGAAGTGGCTCCTTATATTGCTATATCTGAAATTTATGATGCTAACACCAAGTTTTTAGACACTATATATAAAGCATTACCACAACATGTGGCAAATTCTAAATATGGTTTAGAACTAGATAAGTTTATTAAACAACGTAAAGAGGAAGACAAACAATAAAAAAGGCGCTTTAAAAGCGCCTTTTTTATTATAGTCTATTGATTTTTTCAATTAATGCTCGTCCTTTAGACTCGAGCTCTTGATTTATACTTTTAAAGTGTGCTTTCTTATCTTCAACACTTTTATCATTTACCTTTGCAATTAAATCGTCAAAAGTTTCAATTGCTTCATCAATTACAGCTTCACTTTTTTTAGTGTCTTTATCTGTATTTTCATATTCCCAAAAATAAACTGCTTCAATAATATCTCCAAGAACGTAGTTTATATCCTTTTTTAAATTTCTAACGTTTGCCATTTTATAATAAAAATTAATTTCTGCAAAATTACGGAATTTTACACATAAACCTCTAAAAGTTTTGCATTGTTTGATTCTAATTCAAATTGCTTTAAGGCAGCGGGAATCAAAACAGTTTCTCCCTTCGCAATTGTTTCAGAAAAACCTTTACTATTTATATTTATTTCTCCATCTACACATATATATATTATGAAAGAATCGTAATGATTCTCTTTTTTAATTGTTTGTGTAAGATGAATAAAATTTGTTGTGAAATAAGGACAAGAAACCATTTTATTAGTTTGATTTTCTTGCTTACTATAAGATACTCTAAAATCATCTTTCATATTAAAATCGATGGCATCAATAGCTAAATCGTTATGCAATTCTCTTTCATTCCCTTCATCATCTGTTCTATCCCAATCATAGACACGATAAGTAATATCACTTGTTTGTTGTATTTCGGCCAACATCACTCCTGCTCCAATGGCATGTACACGACCAACTTCAATAAAATAAGTATCGCCTTTCTTTACGTATTCAAAATTCAAAATTTTGGTAAGCGCTTTATCTTGTAAATGTTTTAAATAAACTTCAGGTGTTATTTTTTGATTGAATCCAACAATTAAATTTGCATCGTCATCTGCCTGCATCACATACCACATTTCGGTTTTACCAAACGAATTATGACGCTCTGCAGCCAATTCATCATTTGGATGCAATTGTATAGACAAATCTTCTTTAGCATCTATAAACTTTATAAGTAACGGGAATTTTTCTCCAAAAACCTTAAAGTTCTTTTTTCCAATGAGTTCTTCTTGATAAGTAGATAGTAATTGTTTGAGAGAAGAACCTTCTAACTTTCCATTTGAGACAATAGATGTATCTCCATCAACATCACTAAGTTCCCAACTTTCCCCAACATTCTTTGCATCACTTTTTTTATTGAGAATTGTTTTAAGTTTTTCACCTCCCCAAATTTTTTCTTTTAATATTGGGTGAAATTTAATTGGATATAAATGGTTTCTCATTAATTAATTTCCTGAATAGGTTACAAAGTTTCGAGGTGTTTCGTAGAGTGTTATTTCTAAATCCAACAATGTGTCAAGTTTTGGTTTAATCTTGTTATAAATAACAACAGCTATGTTTTCGGCTGTTGGGTTTAGATCTTTAAATTCTGGAACTTCAATATTTAAATTTTTATGATCAAAAGCGTCCTCTATTTCATTCCTAATAATATCTTTCAACACTTTCATATCAATTACATAGCCAGTTTCTTGACTAATTTCACCTGTAACGCTTACTATTAACTCATAGTTATGACCATGGAAGTTTGGGTTGTTACATTTTCCAAAAACTTCATCGTTTTTTTCGTGACTCCAGTCTTTTCTATATAATCGATGTGCTGCATTGAAATGTGCTTTTCTACTTACGGTTACCTTCATTGTCAACTAAATTTATGTGTTCGTAGAATTTATCAAAAATAATTTTAAACCAAGCAGTATAAAGCTCTGGGTGCAAAACCATGTCAACTTTTACATCTTCCAAATCCATCCATTTCCAAGATTCAACTTCATCTGGATTAATGTTTGGTTCACTATTAAAATGACCAACCATGATATGATCTAATTCATGTTCAGTCAAACCATTATCAAAAGGGGCTTTATAAATAAATGATATGGTTTCTTTTAGCTCTGTAACAAAACCCATTTCTTCTTGTAAACGACGTTTTCCAGCATCTATATTACTTTCACTATCACGTTGATGGCTACAACAGGTATTCGTCCAAAGTCCAGGAGAATGGTATTTACTTAATGCTCGTTGTTGCAACATCAATTCATTCTTATCATTAAATATGAATACAGAAAAGGCACGATGCAAAACAGCTTTTTCATGTGCTTCCATTTTAGGCATTAAGCCTATTTGCTCATCGTTTTCATTTACTAGAATTACTTTCTCTTCGCTCATAACACAAAAATACCAAGTAAAATTTTAAATTCCACTAATGATTTCATAAAATAAAAAGAGCATTCAATAATTGAATGCTCTTAAACTATTTTATATCGCTAAGGTTAATTAGCTATTACAATAAATTCACTTCTTCTATTTTCTTGGTGTTCTTCTTTAGAACATTTCACTCCATTCTTACATTTGTTTACTAATTGAGTTTCTCCATAACCTTTTCCAGTTAATCGGTCTTTAGAGATCCCTCCTTTTTCTACAATATACTTAACGGTAGATTTATTCCTTCTATTAGAAAGTGCTAAATTATAAGCATCTTTTCCTCTTGAATCTGTATGCGATCTTACATCTACTTTTACAGAAGGAAATTCATTCATATAGTTTATGATTTTTGTTAATTCTATTTCAGCGTCTGGTCTAATATTAGACTTATCGTAATCAAAATAAATTGGATTTAAATTGAGTAGTTTGAATAAATCTGTTCCGATTTCAGCTGCTTTTGGTTCTGCTTTTAAACTCAATTTTAAATCAACAGGTTCTCTTAATTTAGAGTGTACTTTAAATTGTTCTTCATCGCTACTGTAATCTGTTTTAGATGCTGTAACTCTATAGGTCATGTCTTTACACACTAGATCTGTTGAAAAAGCACCATTAGCATTAGATATTAATGTTTCAACTACATTATTATTCTCATCATAAATAGTGAGATTTGCATTCGCTATAATTTCATTTGTATCCACATCAACTACAGTTCCAGATACGTTTTGTTTACAAACATTTCTTGTAAAGCTATAAATATCGTCGTCTCCTTTTCCTCCTTCTCTATTTGATGAAAAATAACCTTTTCTAGTTTCTTCGTTAATGATATATCCAAAATCATCTTTTGGACTATTAATTGGCTTGCCAACATTATAAGGAATATCATTAGAGCTAGAAATATTGTCTATATTAGGAAACTCAAAAACATCCAATCCGCCTAATCCTACATGAGCATCAGATGAAAAATATAAAGTTCCGTTGTTACTTACAAATGGGAAATTTTCTCTTCCTTCTGTATTAATTTTAGAACCTAAATTTTGTGGGGTTCCATAAGTACCATCTTCATTAATTGTAACTACAAAAATATCTGAACCTCCAATCGTTCCAGGCATATCTGAAGCAAAGTAAAGCTTTGTTTCATCATTATTTAAAGCTGGATGTGCTACATTATATTCATCGTTATTAAAAGGCAATGGTGTAACATTAGTCCATTTACCATCAATTAATGAAGCTTTATAAACTTTTAAGCTGTGCTCATCTTTACTGTTTCTTTTAAACTTTCCATTAAAATAATTATTCCTAGTGAAATACATGGTCTTACCATCTTTAGAAAATGTTGTTGAAGACTCATGGTATTGTGTATTAATATCTCCTTTTATTTCAAGCACATTTGAAGCGTTTATACTATAAATATTTAAAAAAGGTTGCTCATTCCAATTATATATCTTCCCTTCACCTCTTGAAGATGCAAAATATATTCCTGATTTATAAAATGAAGTTCCGAAATCTGAATACTTAGTATTCAAGCTTAAGTTTTCTACTTTAAAATCGTCTGATAATTTTTCTATAACATTTAAATAATCAGAGGAATTAATAAATGCTTTTGCTCTTGAATCTTCAGGCTTTAAGCTAACAAATTGTTGCATTGCCTTGTCAGATTCTTTATATTTATTTTGAGCTTTTAATGCTTGCGCATACCTAAAATAATTTTCTGCTTCTACATCTTCGTTCTTAGAAAACAACTCTCCATACCAATTAGAAGCTTCTTCCATCATACCATTAAAATAGTAAGCATTAGCTAAGTTATTAAGAACTTCTGTCGATGAATTTCCACTTTCTACAATTTTCAAAAGCGCATCTACAGATTTTATATAAGACAATTTATCATACTGCTTTTGAGCATTATTTATTTTTCCCTTTTGAGCGTATGCAACATTAAATACAAATGTGCTTATAGCTGCTATTATATATATTCTTTTTTTCATGTTTGCTTTTTTAGAAGAATCTAGGTGATAAAATTTTGCCTACTTTTTTTAATTCAAATCGTAACATAATTTCATGTGTACCACTATTATAGTTATTTAAATTAGTAGTCGTATAATCATAGGCATATCCAATAAATAAACCTTCGCTAACTTGAAACCCTGCTAAACCACTAAACGAATCGTCCCAACGATATGCTAACCCTAAAGATAGTTTCTCATTAAACAATAAATTAGCTGATAAATCTGCAATTAATGGGGATCCTGAAACTGCTTTTACTAAAAATGCTGGTTTTAATTTTACACTTTCACTTAAATCAAAGACGTAACCTCCAATTAAGTAATAATGTAATCTCTCGGCTGCTATAGATTCTTGAAAATCGTCATAATGTTCTGTAGTAATAAAATTAGGAACAGATAACCCTAAATACCACTTTTGAGAATGCAAATACATTCCTGCTCCAACTGTTGGTGAAAACAGACTTAAATTCTCTTCAAATGCTGTATCCGGATTTTGATATCTTCCTTTACTCCAATCTGTATCTAATAAATGAAATCCTCCTTTAAGTCCAAATGACAATTTAGCTCCAGATTCATTTACAGGAACTGTATATGAAAAATTCGCGTCAAAATAAGTTTCACTTGCTGGTCCCAATTGATCATTTACAATAGAAAACCCTATACCTACTCTTTCATTTTTTAAAGGTGTATGTAAACTAAGTGTTTGGGTTTTTGGAGCACCATCTATACCGACCCATTGGGTACGGTATAGACCTGTTATACTCAATACTTCTCTTTGTCCTGTATATCCTGGATTAACACTCATTGTATTATACATATATTGTGTAAACTGAGGGTCTTGTTGTGCAAAACTTTCGTTAATCATAAATGTAAATACAAGTATGATTAACCCTTTTAATAATGATGATTTTTGTATCATTTTATTTTATTTTTTTTGAAATCTTTCTTTCTTATCTGTTTATATATAACCATCCATTTTTTGGCTTAGAACCATCTCCTAAGTCTAGGATATAATAGTAAGTTCCTGCTGGTAATTTATCTGATGAATTAATAGTAGATCTACCATTAGAAGTACCTTTCCAATTATTAGAATAACCTTTCTGTTTGTAAACAATATTACCCCAACGGTTATAAACTTCTAATGTGTTATTTGGATAATTTTCAATACATCCAATCACAAAATTTTCATTAACACCATCATCATTAGGTGAGAATTCATTATAGATGATTAAGCATCCTAATTGAGTAACTGTTTCATCATCTTCAGTATTACCATCTAAATCATCTCCATCATCACTAGTATCATTAACAACATCTCCAATTGGTGTTCTTGCATTAGCAACAACACTATTACTAACTCCTTCAGCATTAATTGCTTGTTGAGTAATAACAAAGTCAGCCATATAAGTTGCTATTTCTCCCACTAATAAAGTCCCTTCAGTACTTCCTAAATCTGAACTCATAAAGTAAGGTTCTGTAGTCAATGCTATAGGGTTTCCATTAGCATCTAGGAATGTATCTACTAATGAAACATTGGTTAATACAACATCTCCTGTGTTTTCAACAGTAATAGTATATGTTATTGTGTCACCAAGATTAGTTCCTGAAACAGAAGCAGATTTAACCACAGCTAATCTACCAATACAGTTGCCTGTATAAGTTACTGTAGTAGTAATATCTGATGCATGATAATCACATGGATTAGTCGGATCGGTAGGATCTTCACCATCTGGTGGATTTAACTCATCACCGTTTGTTACACCATCACCATCACAATCAGCTAATAAATAGTCTCCAGTTTGTGTTAAAGTAATATCGCTTGCTGTAAAATCACATGGATCGGTTGGATCGGTATCGCCTGGGCCTTGTGTACCATCGCCATCTGGATCTACTTCGTCTAAGTTCGTGACTCCATCGCCATCACAATCGGCTGTTGCCCACATTGAGGTCGTATTGCTTAAGTCTACATTGGCTAATGTTCCGCCTACACATGGATCTTGATCGTCTGGATCGGTCGTACTGTCTTCGCCATCGCCATCACAATCGGTTACTGCCGTTACTGTTAAAGTAATATCGCTTGCTGTAAAATCACATGGATCGGTTGGATCGGTATCGCCTGGGCCTTGTGTACCATCGCCATCTGGATCTACTTCGTCTAAGTTCGTGACTCCATCGCCATCACAATCGGCTGTTGCCCACATTGAGGTCGTATTGCTTAAGTCTACATTGGCTAATGTTCCGCCTACACATGGATCTTGATCGTCTGGATCGGTCGTACTGTCTTCGCCATCGCCATCACAATCGGTTACTGCCGTTACTGTTAAAGTAATATCGCTTGCTGTAAAATCACATGGATCGGTTGGATCGGTATCGCCTGGGCCTTGTGTACCATCGCCATCTGGATCTACTTCGTCTAAGTTCGTGACTCCATCGCCATCACAATCGGCTGTTGCCCACATTGAGGTCGTATTGCTTAAGTCTACATTGGCTAATGTTCCGCCTACACATGGATCTTGATCGTCTGGATCGGTCGTACTGTCTTCGCCATCGCCATCACAATCGGTTACTGCCGTTACTGTTAAAGTAATATCGCTTGCTGTAAAATCACATGGATCGGTTGGATCGGTATCGCCTGGGCCTTGTGTACCATCGCCATCTGGATCTACTTCGTCTAAGTTCGTGACTCCATCGCCATCACAATCGGCTGTTGCCCACATTGAGGTCGTATTGCTTAAGTCTACATTGGCTAATGTTCCGCCTACACATGGATCTTGATCGTCTGGATCGGTCGTACTGTCTTCGCCATCGCCATCACAATCGGTTACTGCCGTTACTGTTAAAGTAATATCGCTTGCTGTAAAATCACATGGATCGGTTGGATCGGTATCGCCTGGGCCTTGTGTACCATCGCCATCTGGATCTACTTCGTCTAAGTTCGTGACTCCATCGCCATCACAATCGGCTGTTGCCCACATTGAGGTCGTATTGCTTAAGTCTACATTGGCTAATGTTCCGCCTACACATGGATCTTGATCGTCTGGATCGGTCGTACTGTCTTCGCCATCGCCATCACAATCGGTTACTGCCGTTACTGTTAAAGTAATATCGCTTGCTGTAAAATCACATGGATCGGTTGGATCGGTATCGCCTGGGCCTTGTGTACCATCGCCATCTGGATCTACTTCGTCTAAGTTCGTGACTCCATCGCCATCACAATCGGCTGTTGCCCACATTGAGGTCGTATTGCTTAAGTCTACATTGGCTAATGTTCCGCCTACACATGGATCTTGATCGTCTGGATCGGTCGTACTGTCTTCGCCATCGCCATCACAATCGGTTACTGCCGTTACTGTTAAAGTAATATCGCTTGCTGTAAAATCACATGGATCGGTTGGATCGGTATCGCCTGGACCTTGTGTACCATCGCCATCTGGATCTACTTCGTCTAAGTTCGTGACTCCATCGCCATCACAATCGGCTGTTGCCCACATTGAGGTCGTATTGCTTAAGTCTACATTGGCTAATGTTCCGCCTACACATGGATCTTGATCGTCTGGATCGGTCGTACTGTCTTCGCCATCGCCATCACAATCGGTTACTGCCGTTACTGTTAAAGTAATATCGCTTGCTGTAAAATCACATGGATCGGTTGGATCGGTATCGCCTGGGCCTTGTGTACCATCGCCATCTGGATCTACTTCGTCTAAGTTCGTGACTCCATCGCCATCACAATCGGCTGTTGCCCACATTGAGGTCGTATTGCTTAAGTCTACATTGGCTAATGTTCCGCCTACACATGGATCTTGATCGTCTGGATCGGTCGTACTGTCTTCGCCATCGCCATCACAATCGGTTACTGCCGTTACTGTTAAAGTAATATCGCTTGCTGTAAAATCACATGGATCGGTTGGATCGGTATCGCCTGGGCCTTGTGTACCATCGCCATCTGGATCTACTTCGTCTAAGTTCGTGACTCCATCGCCATCACAATCGGCTGTTGCCCACATTGAGGTCGTATTGCTTAAGTCTACATTGGCTAATGTTCCGCCTACACATGGATCTTGATCGTCTGGATCGGTCGTACTGTCTTCGCCATCGCCATCACAATCGGTTACTGCCGTTACTGTTAAAGTAATATCGCTTGCTGTAAAATCACATGGATCGGTTGGATCGGTATCGCCTGGACCTTGTGTACCATCGCCATCTGGATCTACTTCGTCTAAGTTCGTGACTCCATCGCCATCACAATCGGCTGTTGCCCACATTGAGGTCGTATTGCTTAAGTCTACATTGGCTAATGTTCCGCCTACACATGGATCTTGATCGTCTGGATCGGTCGTACTGTCTTCGCCATCGCCATCACAATCGGTTACTGCCGTTACTGTTAAAGTAATATCGCTTGCTGTAAAATCACATGGATCGGTTGGATCGGTATCGCCTGGACCTTGTGTACCATCGCCATCTGGATCTACTTCGTCTAAGTTCGTGACTCCATCGCCATCACAATCGGCTGTTGCCCACATTGAGGTCGTATTGCTTAAGTCTACATTGGCTAATGTTCCGCCTACACATGGATCTTGATCGTCTGGATCGGTCGTACTGTCTTCGCCATCGCCATCACAATCGGTTACTACCGTTACTGTTAAAGTAATATCGCTTGCTGTAAAATCACATGGATCGGTTGGATCGGTATCGCCTGGGCCTTGTGTACCATCGCCATCTGGATCTACTTCGTCTAAGTTCGTGACTCCATCGCCATCACAATCGGCTGTTGCCCACATTGAGGTCGTATTGCTTAAGTCTACATTGGCTAATGTTCCGCCTACACATGGATCTTGATCGTCTGGATCGGTCGTACTGTCTTCGCCATCGCCATCACAATCGGTTACTGCCGTTACTGTTAAAGTAATATCGCTTGCTGTAAAATCACATGGATCGGTTGGATCGGTATCGCCTGGGCCTTGTGTACCATCGCCATCTGGATCTACTTCGTCTAAGTTCGTGACTCCATCGCCATCACAATCGGCTGTTGCCCACATTGAGGTCGTATTGCTTAAGTCTACATTGGCTAATGTTCCGCCTACACATGGATCTTGATCGTCTGGATCGGTCGTACTGTCTTCGCCATCGCCATCACAATCGGTTACTGCCGTTACTGTTAAAGTAATATCGCTTGCTGTAAAATCACATGGATCGGTTGGATCGGTATCGCCTGGACCTTGTGTACCATCGCCATCTGGATCTACTTCGTCTAAGTTCGTGACTCCATCGCCATCACAATCGGCTGTTGCCCACATTGAGGTCGTATTGCTTAAGTCTACATTGGCTAATGTTCCGCCTACACATGGATCTTGATCGTCTGGATCGGTCGTACTGTCTTCGCCATCGCCATCACAATCGGTTACTGCCGTTACTGTTAAAGTAATATCGCTTGCTGTAAAATCACATGGATCGGTTGGATCGGTATCGCCTGGGCCTTGTGTACCATCGCCATCTGGATCTACTTCGTCTAAGTTCGTGACTCCATCGCCATCACAATCGGCTGTTGCCCACATTGAGGTCGTATTGCTTAAGTCTACATTGGCTAATGTTCCGCCTACACATGGATCTTGATCGTCTGGATCGGTCGTACTGTCTTCGCCATCGCCATCACAATCGGTTACTGCCGTTACTGTTAAAGTAATATCGCTTGCTGTAAAATCACATGGATCGGTTGGATCGGTATCGCCTGGACCTTGTGTACCATCGCCATCTGGATCTACTTCGTCTAAGTTCGTGACTCCATCGCCATCACAATCGGCTGTTGCCCACATTGAGGTCGTATTGCTTAAGTCTACATTGGCTAATGTTCCGCCTACACATGGATCTTGATCGTCTGGATCGGTCGTACTGTCTTCGCCATCGCCATCACAATCGGTTACTGCCGTTACTGTTAAAGTAATATCGCTTGCTGTAAAATCACATGGATCGGTTGGATCGGTTGGTGTTTCACCATCTGGTGGATTTAATTCATGACAATCCGTGACTCCATCGCCATCTGTATCAGAAGTATTATCCTCAGTTACTATTACTTCAGATGTGTCATTGCCTGCACATGGTGCTGTTGCAGCTACTGTATAGGTATAGGTTCCTGCGCCTGCTAATGCTGGTGACCAGGTTCCACCTGTATCTGCGCCTGTTAACGAAGCAAATAATTGTGCCTCAGTTACAGTATCTCCAGAACATATAACTAAACTACCATCTGTTCCTGCATCTGGTGCTGCTTGTTCAGTAACTACTACTTCTGATATGTCGTTTCCTGTACATGGTGCTGTTGCAGCTACTGTATAGGTATAGGTTCCTGCACCTGCTAATGTTGGTGACCAGGTTCCGCCTGTATCTGCACCTGTTAACTCTGCAAATAGTTGTGCATCTGTTACTGTATTGCCTTCACAAATGGTTAATGTACCATCCGTTCCTGCATCTGGTGCTGCTTGTTCAGTAACTACTACTTCTGATGTATCATTAAAACAAGATGAAGTAACTGTATATGTATATGTTCCTGCGCCTGCTAATGCTGGTGACCAGGTTCCGCCTGTATCCGCGCCTGTTAACTCTGCAAATAGTTGTGCGTCTGTTACTGTATCGCCTTCACAAATGGTTAATGTACCATCTGTTCCTGCTTCTGGCGCTGAATTTACTGTAGTAACATCTGATGTTGTTCCTGTATAACCTCCTTGCCCTGTTACTTGACCAACTCCATTGACTGTTACTGGTGAATTACCTAAATAGCCATCATCATCTGGATCCGTATGTCCAGCTTCAATTGAATCTTTACATGTATCTCCATCTGAGTCATCATCTAAATGGTTAGGAATTCCATCTCCATCTAAGTCGTATATAGGGTTTACAACACCGTCAGCATTATGGACTCCAACATCATTATCATCATCATCTAAATAAGCTGGATAACCATCTCCATCAACATCAGCATCAGGATCTAAACCAACATATTCATTTAAATCTAATATTCCATCATTATCATCATCTATATCATCTTCATCTAATATTCCATCATTATCAGAATCTGGAACTAACCTCACAACCTCTATAGATAATTGCACTGACTCATGATTTGAAGAATAACCTGGAGATGCATTAAATCCTGGATAAAGATCAAAAGTCATTGATGCAGCAGTAGCTGTAAATCTAACTCTATTTAATCCCCAAGATTCTTGCGTAATCCCAGTAACTGTTTGTCTAGCTCCACCACTAATTGAGTAGTGAAATTCATCAATATAATTGGGAGAATAAGCAGATAATGCTGTAAGACTAAATATATTCACCTCATATACTTCGCCAATAATTAATCCTGTCATATTTGTTCCGACAATTTCTTCAGGATAACCTGTTCCTAAATCTCTAAGTGAAATCCAATTTTGATGTCCATTTGGAGGTAAAGGCAGAGGCGCATTTGTCCATACGCTACCTCCTCCTGCCGTTCCAGAAGCAGCAGCTATATCCCTGTTGGATATATCTGGTGTACCAGTAATAACTGCCCAACCTGTTGGTGCACAAACTGCACAGTTAGCTGAGCTATCGGTATCGGGAATGTCTTGAGCACTAATACTATTTGTTCCGAGTATTAATGTCATTAGACAGATTACAGAGGTATATCCATACCTCTGTAAGGTTTTAGTAAAAATTTTCATTGTTCTAATTAATATGTTGATTAACAATTGACATTTATTTCATCGATTAAAAACATTTTTTTACGATGAAATACAAATATATACGTTTATCTGTTAAATGCAAAATTATTCTTACATAAATTGATAATTGTTCTAAACTGCTCTCTTTTTATTATAAACGTCATGTTTTTATGACACACTGCTTTGAAGATTGTCACAAATTTACGTACCAAATGCTTAACTAAATCTAATATTACTACTCACTTAGTACTCACTAGTAATATTTAGCGTTAAAAAAAGCTGGCTACATATATTGATATTACTAAAAACATTAGTATCAATAAATTATAATACATTAACCCTTGCTAATATATCTTGACGGTATTTTTTACCAATAGGAATAGTTATATCATATAACTTTAATGATGTATAACTCACTTGGTCTAAATACGTTGTATTAACTATATAACTTCTATGTGAACGAATAAAGCTATAATTAAGCTTTTCTAGTATATCATTTAAACTACCACGAACAACATACTTTTTTTTGTCTTTTAATATAATTTCAACATAAATATGCGCGCTTTTTATGTATAAAATATCTTTAAAGGCTAGTTTGTAGAATACTCCTTTTTCTTTAATAAATAAGGCTTCTTTAATAATTAGATTATCACTATTTAATTGTCCGATTTTTTGTGAAAAATTATATAAAGCAATTTCAATAGAAGTATACAATTCGTTCTTTGAAAATGGTTTTACCAAATAAGCCGAAGGCATTACTGTTTTAGCTTTATTTAAAGTTATTACATCTGCATTTGATGTTAAAAATATAAATGGGAACTTATACTCTTTTTTAATAGTATTAGCTAAATCTATTCCAGTTTTATTACCCGAAAGTTCTATGTCTAAAATTGCTATATCTGGAATTTCATTTTCAATTACTTCAATAGCTTCTGTATAACTAATAGCTGGTTCGAAAGCATCGTAACCCAATTCTCTTAATGTTTCACATATACTATCTGCAATTATAATTTCATCTTCAACAACTAAAATTTTTACTTTATCCATGTATTAATATTTACCAGCTAATCAATAAGTTTTCTAGAAAATGCATCTTTAAAAACGATTTTATAATGTGCTCCATTTTCATTTTTAAAAGTTAATTTTCCTTGTAATTGTTTTGTCAAACGATTTACTAAATATAAACCTAAGCTTTTGTTATTCTTTATTTTAGCTTCATTAGATATTCCTACACCATTGTCTACAATTTCTAAAATATAATCTTCTTCTGTCTCTTTTCTAATTTCTATTTTTAAATCTCCTTCATTTTCTAAAAACGCATGTTTATAAGCATTAGTAATAAGCTCATTAATTATCAAACCTAAAGGAATTGCGGTATCTACATCGAAAAAGATATTACTAACTTTTATATTGGTTCTTATTTTCTTTTTAGGTGCATAAATGGTTGCCAACTCATTTACCAGATTAAAAACATAATCCTCAAAATCTATTAATCCGTTTTCATTTTGATATAGCTTTTGATGAATTAAGGCCATTGATTTAATTCTAACTTTACCATCATTAACTAATTCTATAGCTTTTTTATCTTCTATACCTTTAGATTGTAATTCCAACAAACTAGAAACTATTTGAAAATTATTTTTAACTCTATGGTGCACCTCTTTTACAAGTAATTCTTTCTCTTTTAAGTTAATCTCTATTTGCTTATTTTTCAGCTTTAACAAATTAGATTGCGTTCTTTTTTTTAATAGAAAAAAGAGTGTTATAATTAATAAAGCAACAGTAAGTGAGGCAATAATTACATATAAATTGGTTCTTTCTTCTTGGTATTTAAGCTCTGCTTCTTTATCTCTTACAGCTTGTTTCGTACTAAAAGACACTAACGACTTAGACAAATCTTGCGAATATATTTCTCTTAATAAACTTAATGCTTTGTTTTTAAATTGAAACGCTTCATTTGTATATCCTTTTTTAAATAATGTGTTGGCAGATTCGTTTACAAGGTGACAATAATCATTAGGATTTAATTTGCCTTTGCCTAATTCATTAATTTTTGAGCAAAATTCTAGTAGTGTATTGACTTTAAATTCTTTTAAAACACTTTGATAATCTTTTGAATCATTTTCTAAAGTCCCTAAAAACTTCGCATATAAAGAATAGCTTTGATATAATCCTTCTTGGGTAGAAGACATCTCTTGAAGTAATTTTTTTACTCTCTCATTATAACCTCCTTTGTAAATATACGCATCTAATAAATTAATTAGTATTTTTTGATAATAGTGTGTATGATTAGCTATACTATTCTCAGTTTCCAAACATTCTTCACTTGTTTTAATATAAGCATCTAAGTTTCCTTCGATGATGTAGAAATCACACAAATGGTATAAAAATGCTATAATTAATTCTTTATCATCAAGCTCTCTTGCTATCTCAAGGTTTTTTAAGCATAAACTCTTACCATTCTCTAGATCAAATTGTATTTCAAAAAGTACTAGTTTATGTGTATCTGCCCATAACCTTGCTTTTACTACATCTTCTTTTTCTTTTTTAAATCTATTTATATAATTTAAAAGCTTTTCATGTTCAAAATTAGCATCCTCAACAGTTTCTCTATCTCTTAGCTCATAAATTTGAAACCATTTTAACTTAACATAATCCAGATTAATATCTTTAGTATTTATGGGCTCTTTTACATATTTATTAATGAAGTTTGATATATAATGGAATTCGATATCGAATTGCTTACTTGCATTTACAATGAACGAATACCATTGATTATATGTAATTGGATTTTCAAGTGCAATATTTTTTAATAAGCTATTGTAGTCAGTTATCTTAGATAAGCTAATGTAATAGCTTGCAGAGTCAAGTTCTTCCTCTATTATAAGTTTTTCAATACGTTTTGTATAATCATTTACAGAAGTTTTTGTGCTTGTATCGAATTGTGAAAAACAAGTATTACTACATATAAAAAAGATTAATGCAGTGAGTAGATTTTTAATCATTTATTATTGGATATTTACTATCGTAAATATAGAAATCCATTTTAACAAAAACATTTTTTTAATAATCACTTTTATGGCTATTAACCCTATATTTGACACTTTTTAGAACATTATGAGTTTTATAGAGGAAATTAATAGGCGAAGAACCTTTGGTATTATTTCGCATCCAGATGCAGGTAAAACAACACTAACAGAAAAACTGCTTTTGTTTGGTGGTGCTATACAAGAAGCTGGTGCTGTAAAAAGTAATAAAATAAAAAAGGGAGCCACCAGTGATTTTATGGAAATTGAACGTCAACGTGGAATTTCTGTAGCAACTTCTGTTTTAGCATTTGAATATAACGGTATAAAAATTAATATTCTTGATACTCCTGGACATAAGGATTTTGCCGAAGACACTTTTAGAACCCTTACTGCCGTTGATAGTGTTATTGTAGTTATTGATGTTGCCAAAGGGGTTGAGGAGCAAACTGAAAAGCTTGTTGAAGTTTGTAGAATGCGAAACATTCCTATGATTGTGTTTATTAACAAACTAGATCGTGAAGGTAAAGATGCGTTTGATTTATTAGATGAAGTTGAACAAAAACTAGGTCTAAAAGTCACACCTTTAAGTTTCCCAATAGGTATGGGTTATGACTTTAAGGGTATTTATAATCTTTGGGAAAAGAATGTAAACCTATTTAGTGGTGATAGTCGAAAAAATATTGAAGAAACCATCGAGATTTCAGATTTAGCTTCGGAAGAACTCACAAAATTAGTTGGTGAAAAAGCAGCACAAACATTAAGAGATGAAATCGAATTGGTTGAAGGCATTTATCCAAAATTCGATAAAACAGATTATCTAAATGGCGATTTACAGCCTGTGTTCTTTGGTTCTGCTCTAAACAATTTTGGTGTTCGTGAGTTATTGGATTGCTTCGTAGAAATAGCTCCAAAACCAAGACCAAAACAAAGTGAAGAACGATTAGTAAAACCTGAAGAGAAAAAATTTACTGGCTTTGTTTTTAAGATTCATGCAAATATGGATCCAAACCATAGAAACCGTCTAGCATTTATTAAAATTGTTTCTGGTACTTTTGAAAGAAATAAGCCTTACCTACATGTGAGGCACAACAAAAAGGTGAAATTTTCAAGTCCTAATGCTTTTTTTGCAGAAAAAAAAGAAATTGTGGACATATCATATCCAGGCGATATTGTTGGATTACAGGACACAGGAACATTTAAAATTGGAGATACATTAACCGAAGGCGAAGTTTTAAATTATAAAGGTGTCCCTAGTTTCTCCCCAGAACATTTTAGATATATAAACAATGCAGACCCAATGAAAGCAAAACAGCTTTATAAAGGTATTGACCAATTGATGGATGAAGGCGTTGCACAGTTATTTACACTTGATTTAAATGGGAGAAAAGTAATTGGAACTGTTGGTGCACTACAATATGAAGTCATTCAATATAGGTTGGAACACGAATATGGAGCTAAGTGTACTTATGAAAATTTAAATGTACATAAGGCGTGTTGGGTTGAACCAGAAGACAAAAATAATGAAGAGTTTAAAGAATTTATACGTGTAAAACAACGTTTTTTGGCGAAAGACAAACAAAATCAACTCGTATTTCTAGCTGATTCTATGTTTTCTTTACAAATGACTCAGCAAAAATATCCTAGTATTAAATTCCATTTAACTTCTGAATACAACTAATAATTAATGAATATATAGTGTGTATGTTTCTAACGAAGCTATAATTCGATTTAATAAAAAAGTAGTATTTATTTGTTTTTAATCGTAATTATCGTACATTTAAACGATGATTTAAAGATTTAGCATTAGTGATTATATATTTAAAATAGATTCATAACCCCAAACATGAACTACTTATGGAAACTCAAGATAACATCTTCAGTAATGAAGATATTACAGTAACCTTTGAACCTTGCAAGTGTATTCATGCTGAAAAGTGTGCTAAAGAATTATCTCAAGTTTTTAGAACTTCTGTAATTCCATGGATTAATTTAGAAGGTACAGAACCACAAAAGATTATTGAACAAATAAAAAAGTGCCCTTCTGGAGCTCTGCAATACTCTTTAAATACTATTAAAAGAAAAGTAAGCTAAACAAAAAAATAAAGATAAAAAAAGCCCTTTGTGAATCACAAAGGGCTTTTTTTATGCTTGTCCTGTTGGCCCAAAATTTAATGGCATTGGAGGTTGCTCATAATCTTTTATCTCTCCATGTGCATTCTCAAATCGTTTAACATTTTCATTTAAAGCTTTTACTAAACGCTTCGCATGTTGCGGTGTTAAAATAATTCTTGATTTTACTTTACTTTTTGGGATTCCAGGCATAATACTTACAAAGTCAAGAACAAATTCAGAAACTGAATGATTGATTATTGCTAAATTAGAGTATATTCCTTCAGCAATTTTCTCATCCAATTCTATATTAATTTGACCTTGTTTTGGTTTATTTTTATTTTCTGCCATAATAATAAATTTAAAAAAATTCCCGCAAGAGCGGGAATTTTATATTTAGTTATAATTTAGCTCTTGTTTAGCTTGCATCATTTCGTCAAACTCTTCTTTAGAACCAACGATAATATTCTCGTAATGTCTAAGTCCAGTACCCGCTGGAATCTTATGTCCAACAATTACGTTTTCTTTAAGTCCTTCAAGCGTATCTATTTTACCATTAACGGCTGCTTCGTTTAAAACTTTAGTTGTTTCTTGGAAGGAAGCTGCAGAGATAAATGATTTTGTTTGAAGCGAAGCTCTTGTAATTCCTTGAAGAATAGGAGTTGCTGTTGCTGGATTCGCATCACGAGCTACAACTAAGTTCTTATCTTCACGACGTAACAATGAGTTTTCATCTCTTAACTCTCTAGACGTAATAATTTGTCCAGCTTTTAGGTTTTCAGAATCTCCTGCCTCTTCTACTACTTTCTTTCCAAAAATCTCGTCATTTTCTTCAATAAAATCAGACTTATGTACTAATTGATCTTCTAAGAAGATAGTATCACCAGAATCTTGAATTCTAACCTTACGCATCATTTGCCTTACAACAACTTCAAAGTGCTTATCATTAATTTTCACACCTTGTAAACGATATACTTCTTGTACTTCATTAACTAAGTATTGTTGCACTGCAGAAGGACCTTTAATATTTAAAATATCGTTAGGTGTAATTGAACCATCAGATAATGGCATACCAGCTTTAACAAAATCATTTTCTTGAACAAGAATTTGATTTGAAAGTTTCACTAAGTATTTCTTAATATCTCCTAGTTTAGATTCAACTATAATCTCACGGTTACCTCTCTTAATTTTACCAAAAGAAACTACACCATCTATTTCACTAACTACAGCTGGGTTAGATGGATTACGCGCTTCGAATAGCTCTGTTACACGAGGTAGACCTCCGGTAATATCTCCAGATTTTGCAGACTTACGAGGAATCTTAACTAAAATTTTACCTAAGTTAATCTTTTCACCATCATCAATCATCAAGTGAGCACCAACTGGCAAGTTATAAGAACGTATTGTTTCTCCTTTACTATCATTAATATGTAGTGTTGGAATTAACTTCTTATTTCTTGATTCAGAAATTACTTTTTCTTGGAAACCAGTTTGCTCATCAATTTCAACTTGGTACGTTACCCCTTGCTCAATGTTTTCGTAAGCTACTTTTCCAGAGAATTCTGAAATAATCACACCGTTATAAGGATCCCACTGACAAACAACATCATTAGCTTTCAACTTCTGACCATTCTTTATAAAGATTGTAGATCCGTAAGGAATATTATTGGTACTTAAAGTAATACCCGTTTTCTCATCAATTAACTTGATCTCAGACGTTCTAGAAATTACTACATCAATTTCATTTCCTTCACTATCTTCACTCTTTACAGTTTTAAGATCTTCAATTTCAGCTATACCATTAAACTTCACAGCCAATTTATTCTCTTCAGAAATATTACCCGCTATACCTCCAACGTGGAATGTACGAAGCGTTAACTGTGTTCCAGGTTCTCCAATAGATTGTGCTGCAACAACACCAACTGCCTCACCACGCTGTACCATTTTACCAGTAGCAAGGTTACGACCGTAACATTTAGTACAGATTCCCTTCTTAGCTTCGCAAGTTAATGGTGAACGTACTTCTACTGCATCTACAGGTGAATTTTCGATTTTCTTAGCAATGTCGTCATAAATATGACCTCCAGCTTCAACCAAAAGTTCATCGGTTAGTGGGTCATAAACATCATATAATGAGGTACGACCTACTATTCTATCTTCTAAACTCTCAACAACTTCTTCGTTTTTCTTTAATGGTTCTACATTAATACCTCTTAACGTAGCACAATCTTCTTCATTTACAATAACATCTTGAGATACATCAACCAAACGACGTGTTAAATAACCAGCATCGGCAGTTTTAAGTGCGGTATCGGCAAGACCTTTACGTGCACCGTGAGTAGAAATAAAGTATTCTAAAATTGAAAGTCCTTCCTTAAAGTTAGAAAGAATTGGATTTTCAATAATTTCACCTCCTCCTGCGTTAGATTTTTTAGGTTTTGCCATCAATCCACGCATTCCTGTAAGCTGACGAATTTGTTCTTTAGATCCACGAGCTCCAGAATCAAGCATCATAAATACTGAGTTAAACCCTTGTTGGTCTTCACGAATACGTTTCATTGATAACTCTGTCAATTCAGCATTTGTAGACGTCCAAATATCAATAACTTGGTTATAACGTTCATTATTCGTTATAAGTCCCATGTTATAGTTAGCTCTAATACCTTCTACTTCCTTGTTAGCAGCATCAATCATAGTATGCTTCTCTGGTGGAATAATAATATCCCCTAAACTAAACGATAATCCACCTTGGAATGCAAACTTATACCCTAAGGTTTTAATTTCATCTAAGAACGCAGCCGTTTCAGGCACACTAGTTGCTTTTAAAATATCACCAATAATATCTCTAAGAGATTTTTTAGTTAATACTTCATTAATATATCCAGCTACTTCAGGAACTTTATCGTTAAATAATACACGTCCAACAGTAGTTTCAACAATTTGATTTACTAACTCACCTGCTTCATTGAAGTCTTTAGTTCTAACTTTGATAGCAGCATTAAGATCAGCTTTATTTTCATTGTAAGCAATAACAACCTCTTCTGGAGAATAGAATGTTAATCCTTCACCAATAACCTTTACATCTTCTGTCGATTTACGCAACTTAGTCATATAATATAGACCAAGTACCATATCTTGAGAAGGTACCGTTACAGGAGAACCATTTGCAGGGTTCAAGATATTATGAGATGCCAACATTAAAAGTTGAGCTTCAAGAATAGCCTCAGGTCCTAACGGTAAATGTACAGCCATTTGGTCACCATCGAAATCGGCATTAAATGCAGTACATACTAATGGATGTAACTGGATTGCTTTACCTTCGATAAGCTTTGGTTGAAATGCTTGTATTCCAAGTCTGTGAAGTGTAGGAGCACGATTTAAAAGTACTGGATGTCCTTTTAAAACATTCTCTAAAATATCCCAAACTACAGGTTCTTTTTTATCTATAATTTTCTTTGCAGACTTTACAGTTTTTACAATTCCTCTTTCAATTAATTTTCTAATTACAAAAGGCTTATATAACTCAGCTGCCATATTTTTTGGCAATCCACATTCAAATAATTTTAATTCTGGTCCAACAACAATTACTGAACGTGCAGAATAATCCACACGCTTACCAAGTAAGTTTTGACGGAAACGACCTTGCTTACCTTTTAATGAATCTGATAAAGATTTTAAAGGTCTATTTGAATCGGTTTTAACTGCTGATGATTTACGCGTGTTATCAAATAATGAATCTACAGATTCTTGCAACATACGCTTTTCATTACGCAAAATAACCTCTGGTGCTTTAATCTCAACAAGTCTCTTAAGACGATTGTTACGAATAATAACACGACGATATAAATCATTTAAATCAGACGTTGCAAAACGACCACCATCAAGAGGCACTAAAGGACGTAATTCTGGTGGAATTACTGGAACAGCCTTCATAATCATCCATTCAGGGTGATTTTCTCTATTCTCGTTAGCTTCTCTAAATGCTTCAACAACTTGAAGACGTTTTAAGGCTTCTGTTTTACGTTGTTTAGACGTTTCAGTATTCGCTTTATGACGTAATTCGAATGATAATGAATCTAAATCAATTCGTGATAATAGTTCAATTAAACATTCAGCTCCCATTTTAGCAATGAACTTTTCTGGGTCGTTATCATCTAAATATTGATTTTCTTTTGGAAGTGTTTCAAGAATATTTAAGTATTCTTCTTCCGTTAAGAAATCCATTTTTTGAACAGGCTCACCTTCAGCATTTTTAGCATTTCCTGGTTGGATTACTACATAACGCTCGTAATAGATAATCATGTCTAATTTCTTAGATGGTAATCCAAGTAAATACCCAATTTTGTTAGGCAGCGAACGGAAGTACCAAATGTGTGCTACTGGAACAACAAGGTTAATGTGGCCTACACGGTCACGACGTACTTTCTTTTCGGTTACTTCTACCCCACAACGGTCACAAACAATACCTTTGTAGCGTATACGCTTATACTTACCACAAGCACATTCGTAGTCCTTTACAGGTCCAAAAATACGCTCACAGAATAAACCATCACGTTCTGGTTTATGTGTTCTATAGTTAATAGTTTCTGGTTTTAAAACTTCTCCACGAGAGGCAGCCAAAATTGACTCTGGAGATGCTAAACCAATTGAGATTTTATTAAATCTCTGTACTGTATTCTTATCTTGCTTTCTTGCCATAATATATGGTTATGATAATGAATTAATTACTCTTCTAATCTTATGTCTAGTCCAAGACCTTTCAATTCGTGCATTAATACGTTGAAAGATTCTGGTAGTCCAGGTTCTGGCATTGGTTCTCCTTTTACGATTGCTTCGTAAGTTTTTGCTCTACCAATTACATCATCAGATTTTACTGTTAAGATTTCTCTTAATGTTGCCGATGCACCATAAGCTTCAAGTGCCCAAACTTCCATTTCTCCAAAACGCTGACCACCAAATTGTGCTTTACCACCAAGAGGTTGTTGTGTAATTAATGAATATGGTCCAATTGAACGTGCATGCATCTTATCGTCTACCATATGTCCTAGTTTTAACATATAGATAACACCAACTGTTGCTGGTTGATCAAAACGAGATCCTGTACCTCCATCATATAGATAAGTATGACCATATCTTGGAATTCCAGCTTCGTCTGTGAATCCATTAATCTGATCAATTGTAGCACCATCAAAAATTGGTGTAGCGTACTTACGATCTAATTTTTGTCCTGCCCATCCTAATACTGTTTCATAAATCTGACCAATATTCATACGAGAAGGTACACCAAGTGGATTCAATACGATATCAACAGGCGTTCCATCTTCTAAGAAAGGCATATCTTCTTGACGAACAATACGAGCAACAATACCTTTGTTACCGTGACGTCCTGCCATTTTATCTCCAACTTTCAGTTTACGTTTTTTAGCAATATAAACTTTAGCTAATTTTATAATACCTGCTGGCAATTCATCACCAACTGAGATTGTAAACTTCTCACGTCTTAAAGATCCTTGAAGATCATTTTCTTTAATTTTATAGTTGTGAATTAAATCTGCAACTAATTTATTAGTCTGTTCATCTGTGGTCCACTTTCCTGATACTAAATGTGCATAATCATCTACAGCATTTAACATTTTTAAAGTAAACTTCTTTCCTTTAGGGAAAACCTCTTCACCTAAATCATTAAATACACCCTGAGCAGTTTTTCCAGCAACTATAGCAAAAAGTTTTTCAATTAAAACTTCTATTAAGTCATCAAACTTTTTGTCGTAAACAGCTTCTAGTTGAGAAATATCTTCTTTATCTTGAGCTCTTTTACGCTTATCTTTAATTGCTCTTGCAAACAATTTCTTATCAATTACAACACCATGTAAAGAAGGTGAAGCTTTTAAGGATGCGTCTTTTACATCTCCAGCTTTATCTCCAAAAATAGCACGTAATAATTTTTCTTCAGGAGTAGGATCACTTTCTCCTTTTGGAGTAATTTTACCAATTAAGATATCTCCTGGTTTAATTTCGGCACCAACACGAATCATTCCATGCTCATCAAGGTCTTTCGTAGCCTCTTCTGAAACATTAGGAATATCGTTAGTTAACTCTTCATTACCAAGCTTTGTATCTCTTACTTCTAAAGAATATTCATCTATATGAATAGATGTAAATACATCTTCTCTAACAACTTTTTCGGAAATTACAATTGCATCCTCAAAATTATATCCTTTCCAAGGCATGAAGGCAACTTTCATGTTTCTACCTAAAGCTAATTCTCCTTTTTGGGTTGCGTAACCTTCACACAATACTTGTCCTTTAGTTACTTTATCTCCTTTTTTAACAATTGCTTTTAAATTAACAGATGTTCCTTGGTTTGTTTTTCTAAACTTAGTTAAAGGATATGTTACCGTATCTGTATCGAAACTTACCATGGCTTCTTCTTCAGTACGGTTATATTTAATAACTATTTCGTTAGCATCTACATACTCTACAACTCCTTCTCCTTGGGCATTAATTAATACTCTTGAATCTGAAGCTACTTGACGCTCTAATCCTGTTCCAACAATAGGAGCTTGAGGACGTAATAATGGTACCGCTTGACGCATCATGTTTGATCCCATCAACGCACGGTTTGCATCATCATGCTCTAAGAATGGAATTAACGATGCCGAGATAGATGAAATTTGGTTTGGCGCAACATCTGTATAATGAATAGATGTTGGATCTACCACAGGGAAATCACCTTCTTGACGTGCAATAATTTGATCGTGTAGGATTTTTCCTTTGTCATCAACTTTAACGGTAGCCTGAGCTATTAGTTTTTCTTCTTCTTCTTCAGCACTTAAGTAAACTGGTGTTCCTTTAATATCAACTACTCCATTTTCAACTGACCTATAAGGTGTTTCAATGAATCCCATTGAATTTACTTTTGCATAAACCGAAAGCGAAGAAATTAAACCAATGTTTGGTCCTTCTGGCGTTTCGATAGGACATAAACGTCCGTAGTGTGTATAGTGAACATCACGAACCTCAAATCCCGCTCTTTCACGAGATAAACCTCCAGGTCCTAAAGCTGATAAACGACGCTTATGCGTAATCTCTGCTAATGGATTGGTTTGGTCCATAAACTGAGATAGCTGGTTGGTTCCAAAAAATGAGTTAATTACAGACGACAAGGTCTTTGCATTAATCAAATCTATTGGCGTAAACACCTCATTATCACGAACATTCATACGTTCACGAATAGTACGTGCCATACGCGCTAAACCAACACCAAATTGAGAAGATAACTGCTCACCTACTGTACGTACACGACGGTTAGATAAGTGATCAATATCATCAATCTCTGCTTTTGAGTTAATTAATTCAATTAAGTATTTTATGATAGTAATAATATCTTCTTTGGTAAGCACTTGCTTATCCATTCCAATATCTAACTGTAATTTTTTATTCATTCTATAACGACCAACTTCACCTAAGTTATAACGTTGATCACTAAAGAATAGCTTGTCAATAATACCACGAGCTGTTTCCTCATCTGGCGGCTCAGCATTACGTAATTGACGGTAAATGTGTTCTACTGCTTCTTTTTCAGAGTTAGTAGGGTCTTTTTGAAGTGTGTTATGGATAATTGCGTAATCACCAGATTGTCCATCTTCTTTGTGTAAAAGAATAGTTTTCACACCAGCTTCAAGAATTTCTTCTACATTGTCCTTATCTAATATAGTATCACGATCAAGAACAATTTCATTTCTTTCTATTGATACTACTTCTCCTGTATCTTCATCAACAAAATCTTCATGCCATGTATTAAGCACACGTGCAGCAAGTTTGCGATTGATTACTTTTTTAAGTCCCGATTTAGAAACTTTCACTTCTTCAGCTAGATCAAATATTTCAAGAATATCTTTATCTCTTTCAAATCCAATAGCACGGAATAGTGTAGTTACAGGTAATTTTTTCTTTCTATCGATATACGCATACATGACACTATTAATGTCTGTAGCAAATTCAATCCAAGAACCTTTGAAAGGAATTACTCTTGCCGAATATAATTTAGTTCCATTAGCATGGAAAGATTGCCCAAAGAATACACCTGGAGATCTATGTAATTGAGATACAACAACACGTTCTGCCCCATTGATACAAAATGTACCACTAGGTGTCATATATGGAATTGTACCTAAATACACATCTTGAACAATAGTTTCGAAATCTTCATGTTCAGGATCTGTACAGTATAATTTAAGTCTTGCTTTAAGCGGAACACTATAAGTAAGTCCTCTTTCAATACATTCTTCTATGGTGTATCTTGGTGGATCAATAAAATAATCCAAAAATTCCAAGACAAATTGATTACGAGTATCTGTAATCGGGAAGTTTTCCATGAAGGTGTTATATAACCCTTCATCACCTCTTTCTTCTGATTTTGTTTCTAACTGGAAAAAATCCTGGAAGGATTTAATCTGAATATCCAGAAAATCAGGGTATTCGGTTCTATTTACAATAGACGAGAAATTTAATCTTTCAGCTTTAGTTGCTAACATCGACGGACGAAATTTTGATTAAAAAATAATTTTACGTGTACATAACGTTTATATACACAAAAGGGTCTAGGTCGTAGAGACACCTCTCCAGACCTAAACCATATTTTGTAGGTTAGTTAAGCTTACTTAAGCTCAACCTCTGCTCCAGCTTCTTCTAGAGAAGACTTAAGGCCTTCAGCTTCATCTTTAGAAACTCCTTCTTTGATAGCGCTAGGTGCATTATCAACTAATTCTTTAGCTTCTTTTAATCCTAAACCAGTTAATTCTTTAACTAATTTTACAACTGCTAATTTAGAACCACCAGCTGCTTTAAGAATTACATCAAACTCTGTTTGCGCTTCACCAGCATCATCACCACCAGCTCCAGGGCCAGCAGCTACAGCAACTGCAGCAGCAGCAGGTTCGATACCATATTCATCTTTTAATATTCCAGCTAATTCGTTAACCTCTTTTACTGTTAAGTTTACTAACTGTTCTGCGAAATCTTTTAAATCTGCCATTTTTCTATCGTTTTAATAATTTTGTAATTTAATTTATTTTGTAAAAAGTGCGTACATTTTAAACTATCCCTCTTTTTGAGATAGTGTTTTTAAGATACCTGATAATTTACCACCACTAGACTGAAGCGCTGAAACAACGTTCTTAGCTGGAGATTGTAATAATCCAATAATATCTCCAATAAGTTCTTCTCTAGATTTGATATCTACCAACATATCTAATTGGTCGTCACCTAAGTAAATTGCTTCTTCAATAAAAGCTCCTTTTAATAAAGGCTTATCTGATTTTTTTCTAAAAGCTTTAATTACTTTTGCTGGTGCGTTTCCTGTCTCAGAATACATAACCGAAGTATTACCCTTTAATATAGAAGGTAATTCTCCAAATTCTCTATCTGAAGCCATCATTGCTTTTTCAAGCAAGGTATTCTTTACAACTGCCAACTTAACGTTTGCTTTAAAGCAAGCACGACGTAAGTTTGAAGTAGTTCCTGCATCTAATCCAGAAATATCAGCCAAATAAATATTTGCGTTTTCGGATAATTGAGCAGTTAACTCTTCAATTACTTGTGATTTTTCTTCTCTTGTCATAATAAAAAGTTTTACTGCTTAACCTATTTTTGGATCAATTGCAACACTAGGACTCATTGTACTTGACATAAAAATGCTTTTTACGTAAGTTCCTTTTGCCGCAGTTGGTTTGAGTTTCATTAATGTTGTAAGTAACTCTTGTGCATTACCTGCAATTTTATCAGCACTAAATGATGCTTTACCAATTGCTGCATGAACAATACCAGTTTTATCAACTTTAAAGTCAATTTTACCAGCTTTCACTTCACCAACAGCTTTAGCAACATCCATAGTTACTGTACCTGTTTTTGGATTAGGCATTAAGCCACGAGGACCTAATACTCGTCCTAAAGGACCTAATTTACCCATAACGCTAGGCATAGTAATAATTACATCAACGTCTGTCCAACCACCTTTAATTTTTTCAAGGTATTCATCCAAACCAACATAATCAGCACCAGCTTCTTTAGCTTCTGCTTCTTTGTCTGGAGTTACTAATGCTAAAACTTTAACATCTTTACCAGTACCGTGTGGAAGAGATACTACACCTCTTACCATTTGGTTAGCTTTTCTAGGATCTACCCCTAAACGAACAGCTAAATCTACTGATGCATCAAACTTTGCATTGGTAATTTCTTTTATTAATACTGATGCCTCGTTTAGAGAATAAAATCTTCCTTTCTCTATTTTAGCAACAGCTTCTTTTTGTTTTTTTGTTAATCTTGCCATTTTAAAATCTTTTTAGGTTAATTAGGTGCTTCACCACCTTTAACAGTTATACCCATAGATCTTGCAGTTCCCGCAACCATTTTCATTGCTGATTCAATTGTAAATGCATTTAAATCTACCATCTTGTCTTCAGCAATAGTTTTAACTTGATCCCAAGAAACTTTAGCTACTTTTTTTCGGTTTGGTTCTCCTGAACCTTTTTTCACCTTGGCCGCTTCTAATAATTGTACTGCAGCTGGAGGAGTCTTGATTACAAAATCAAATGATTTGTCTTTGTAAACAGAGATAACAACCGGTAATACTTTACCAGGCTTATCTTGAGTTCTTGCATTAAATTGTTTACAGAACTCCATTATGTTAACTCCAGCAGCACCTAAAGCGGGTCCAACCGGTGGCGATGGATTCGCAGCACCTCCCCGAACTTGTAACTTAACTACTTTACCTAATTCTTTTGCCATTTTTAATAATTTAGTTTCATATGTCTCTTAAAGTTGGAAGCTCAAGAACATACATATATAGTGTAACAATTATTATACTTTTTCAACTTGCATATAGCTTAACTCTAATGGTGTTTTTCTTCCAAAAATCTTTACCATTACTTCTAGCTTACGCTTTTCTTCATTTATATTTTCAATAGTACCATCAAATCCATTAAATGGACCATCAATTACTTTTACTGTTTCTCCTTTTGTAAAAGGAATCGCAACATTAGAATCTGCTTCAACAGATAACTCATCTACCTTACCTAACATTCTGTTTACTTCAGATTGTCTTAATGGTACAGGGTCACCTCCTTTTGTTTCTCCCAAAAACCCAATTACATTAGTAATGGATTTAATGATATGCGGAATCTCACCACTTAGGTTTGCCTGAATCATAATATAGCCTGGAAAAAAAACTTTTTCCTTATGGACTTTTTTTCCATTACGTATTTGAATCACTCTCTCGGTTGGCACCAAAACTTGATCAACAAAATCACTTAAACCTAATCTAGCAATTTCGTTTTCAATGTAGTTTTTGATTTTGTTTTCTTGACCGCTTACAGCCCTTACAACGTACCATTTTTTCTCAACACTCTCAGACATTCTCAAAATGTTTTTAAATCCAATTAAAATACGCCTTTATAACTCTGCTAAAAACTGTATCTACTCCCCAAATAGCCAGTGAAAAAATAATAGAAAACACAGCAACTAATACTGTTAAACTTTGTGCTTCTGACCAAGGAGTCCAGCTTACATTATTTTTAAGCTCTCCAAAAGATTCTTTTATATAATTTACTATTCCTGCCATTTGTTTTTATTTTTTGCACGGGTTGAGAGACTCGAACTCCCGACACCTGGTTTTGGAGACCAGTGCTCTACCAACTGAGCTAAACCCGTAAATATAAGTCAAGGTATTCCGAAAAAATCGGAATACCTTAACTTAATATTTATTAACTTAAATTAGTCTAAAATCTCAGTAACCTGACCAGCTCCAACTGTTCTACCACCTTCACGGATAGCGAAACGTAAACCTACGTTCATTGCAATTGGCTGGTGTAAATCAACAGTAATTGTTAAGTTATCTCCAGGCATTACCATTTCAACTCCATCAGGTAAATTAATATTTCCTGTTACATCAGTTGTACGTACGTAGAACTGTGGACGGTAGTTATTATGGAATGGAGTATGACGTCCACCTTCTTCTTTTTTAAGGATATAAACCTCAGCTTTAAACTTAGCATGTGGAGTTACAGAACCTGTTTTACAGATTACCATTCCTCTTCGGATATCCGTTTTTTCAATACCTCTTAATAAGATACCAACGTTATCTCCAGCTTCACCTCTATCTAATATCTTACGGAACATTTCAACTCCTGTAATAGTAGATGTTAATTTTTCAGCTCCCATACCAATAATATCAACAGGATCTCCAGTATTAGCAACACCTGTTTCAATACGACCAGTTGCAACTGTACCACGACCAGTAATAGAGAATACATCTTCTATAGGCATTAAGAAAGGCTTATCAACATCTCTAGTTGGTAATTCAATCCAGTTATCTACAGCTTCCATCAATTCCATAACTGTATCAACCCATTTTTGCTCACCATTTAAAGCTCCTAAAGCAGAACCTGAAATTACAGGACCGTTGTCACCGTCATATTCATAGAAGTTTAATAAATCTCTAACTTCCATATCTACTAATTCTAAAAGCTCTTCATCATCCACCATATCAACTTTGTTTAAGAAAACAACAATACGAGGAATTCCTACCTGACGTCCTAAAAGGATATGCTCACGAGTTTGTGGCATTGGACCATCAGTAGCAGCAACTACTAATATAGCTCCATCCATTTGAGCAGCACCAGTTACCATGTTCTTTACATAATCCGCGTGACCTGGACAGTCTACGTGCGCATAGTGACGATTAGCTGTTGAATACTCAACGTGTGATGTATTAATTGTAATACCTCTTTCTTTTTCTTCAGGAGCGTTATCGATCGAATCGAATGCTCTCGCTTCAGATAATCCTGCGTTAGCTAATACAGATGTAATAGCTGCAGTTAAAGTTGTTTTTCCGTGATCAACGTGCCCAATTGTACCTATATTTAAGTGCGGTTTGGAACGATCGAAAGTTTCCTTTGCCATGATTTAAAATTTAATCTTAGTTATATAATAATATTAGTGTTCAAAATTTTTAAATCTTTATAAGAGCCAATGACGGGATTTGAACCCGTGACCTCTTCCTTACCAAGGAAACGCTCTACCCCTGAGCTACACCGGCCAAAAAAAAATTAGAGCGGGAGACCGGGTTCGAACCGGCGACATTCAGCTTGGAAGGCTGACGCTCTACCAACTGAGCTACTCCCGCAATTTTTTTTAAATCCTTTAAAATGTGGGGAGAGCAGGATTCGAACCTGCGAAGACGTAGTCAGCAGATTTACAGTCTGCCCTCGTTGGCCGCTTGAGTATCTCCCCAATTATAAAAAATCATCAGTCTTTAAAAGAACTTGAGCCGATGGAGGGACTCGAACCCACGACCTGCTGATTACAAATCAGCTGCTCTAGCCAGCTGAGCTACATCGGCTTATTTTGTTGTTTTTAACGCAACAAAAAGTCCGCTATTTCTAACGGACTGCAAATGTATATATATTTTTTTTGTTTCAAAACATTTTTTGAGAAATTTTCTCTATAAATATGTTCTTAGTTTTTCTTTTCTCTTTTTTAGCTGTCTTTCTAAGGATGCAACTGCCATATCTGCACCTTCTTCAAAGCTTTTACATTGTTTTTTCACAACAAAACTATCTCCTGGTACATGTACTTTAGCTTCAAATATTTTATTTTGTTTATTACTAGTGTTTTCTACTTTCAGAAACACATCGGATTTAATGACTTTGTCATAATACAATTCTAACTTGTCCATTCGCTTTTGAATAAAGTCTATTAATTTTTGGTCTGCATTAAAGTTAACTGATTGCGTATTTACTTTCATCTTTTACTTTTTTTAGTTAGACAATATTTTAGTGTTTATTTATTTCTTGGATGTGATTTAGCATATACTTTTTTAAGTTCGGCAATACTATTATGAGTATACACTTGGGTAGCAGCTAAACTGGAATGCCCAAGTAATTCTTTAACAGCATTTAAATCGGCACCTTGATTTAGTAAGTGAGTTGCAAATGAATGCCTTAATATATGTGGACTCTTTTTTACTTTAGTTGATGCCTTACTAAAATAGTTATTTATTATTCTGTAAACAAGAGTTTCGTAAATTTTATGACCCTTTTTGGTTAGAAATAAGGTTTCTTTATCTACAATCTTTTCTAATCTATTTCTATTACTTATATATACTTTAATTGTATCCAATACAGATTCTAATAACGGTAAATAGCGTTCCTTATTTCTCTTTCCTAAAACTTTAAGTGTTTTATTTGCATTATCAACATCTTTTAACTGTAGTTGCACTAACTCGATACGTCTAATTCCAGTAGAGTAAAATAATTCGATTATCAACTTATCTCTTACTCCTTCAAAAGAATTATCAAAATTAAACTCATCTAATACCATATTCACTTCTTCTTGCGAAAAAGGAATTTGAATTTTTTTACTAACCTTAAGTGCTTTATGTTTAGATAAAGGGTTTACTTTTATTTCTTCTGTTTTTAGTAGAAATTTATAATAAGTGTTTAGTGAAGATACTTTTCTGTTTACAGTTCTGTTTTCTAAACCTGAATCTACTAAACTAATAATCCAATTTCTAATTTGTGAGTAGTTAGCTTTATCAATACTTACTTGATTAAAACATTCTTGATTGAATTTTGTAAAGTCACTTAAATCCTTCGCATAAGCATTTACTGTATGCTTGGAGTATTTCTTTTCTAATAATAGGTAATCTTTAAAAGATGATAAGGACATTGATATGTATTAGGCTTTTAAAAATACAAAACTTAAAAATGGTTGCGCTTCTTTTTTGAATAAAAAAATCCCACAATTTTCATTGTGGGATTTTTATGTATTTGTTTATATAAGTTTAAACTTCTTCTGCATCTCTTAATCTTTGGATGTATTGCGCTTTTTGAATTTGAGCTCTACGCGCTACCGAAGGTTTTGTAAACTGCTTACGTGTTTGTAACATTCTTTTCGTTCCAGTTTTATCAAACTTTCTCTTAAAACGCTTTAGCGCTCTATCTATATTTTCTCCTTCTTTAATTGGTATTATTAACATAGTGTCTTAACCTCCTCTCTTTTAGAATTTTGGTTTGCAAATATATAATTTATTATAAAATTACAAACGCAATTATATTTTATTTTAAAATATTTCTAGCGATTACCAATTTTTGAATTTCGGTTGTGCCTTCTCCAATAGTACATAACTTAGAGTCTCTATAAAATTTTTCCACAGGAAACTCTTTTGTGTATCCGTAGCCTCCATGAATTTGAACAGCATCATTAGCTACTTTTACACATACTTCACTTGCATACATTTTTGCCATGGCGCCAATGGTTGTCATACGTTCGCCTGCATTTTTTTTAGATGCAGCTTTATGAAGTAATAACTCTGATGCTTCAATTTCGGTAGCCATATCAGCCAATTTAAATGAAATACCTTGAAAGCTTGATATAGGTTTACCAAATTGATGACGCTCTTTAGAATATTTTAAGGATGCTTCATAGGCGCCTTTCGCTATCCCCAAAGACAAAGCTCCAATTGATATTCGTCCACCATCCAATACTTTTAATGATTGAATAAATCCTTCGCCTTCTTCTCCTAACATATTATCTTTATGTATACGACAATTATCAAACACTAGTTCTGCTGTTTCACTTGCACGCATTCCTAATTTATCTTCTTTCTTACCCGAAGTAAATCCTGGTGTACCTTTTTCTATCACAAAAGCAGACATGCCACGAGAATCACCTTTATCTCCTGTTCTTGCTATTACAACAGCAACATCTCCACTTTTTCCATGAGTAATAAAATTCTTTGCTCCATTAAGTACATAATAATCTCCATCTTTAATAGCTGTAGTATTCATTCCTCCAGCATCACTTCCTGTATTATGCTCAGTTAATCCCCAAGCTCCAATCCATTCGGCTGATGTTAGTTTAGGTAACCATTTTTGTTTTTGGATTTCGTTTCCAAAATAATAAATGTGTCCTGTACAAAGCGAATTATGAGCTGCTACTGATAATCCTATTGAAGGGTCGACTTTTGAAATTTCTTCTATAATGGCAATATATTCATGGTAGCCAAGTCCTGAACCTCCATATTTTTCATCTACAAAAATACCCATAAAGCCCATTTGTCCAGCTCTTTTAAAAAGTTCAACAGGGAAAATTTGAGCTTCATCCCACTCCATGATATTGGGTCTAATATATTGTTCTGAAAAATCTTTAGCTGAAGCTGCAATTAGTAATTGCTCTTCACTATAATTAAAATTCATAGCTATGTAATTGGTACGTATTAATTGAGGGTCAAATATAATTTAATTATCTCAATTTTATCGACTGGAAAGCCTTTTACTTTGGTTAAGTCATCCAAAGATTTGAAACCTTCTCTTAAGATCCGTTGGTCTAAAATTTCGTAAGCAATCTCGTAGTCTATATGCTGAATAGTCACAAGCTGTTCAATAGACGTAGAGTTTAACCTAATTTTTTTTATTTGTCTTGGTGTTTTTACTGTAAACTCGTTTAACAACCTTTCCATTACTTCAAGTGATATTCCGTAAACATCTTGTAACTGGACATCATCAATAAAACCACCTTCGAACTTATTTCTAAACTTAATAATTCTATCTGATAATTTTTCTCCAATCCCATTAATTCCCTGTAATTGTTTTGCTGTTGCTGTGTTTAAATCTATTTTTTGTATAAATGTTTTAGGCGTGTCATTTTGATATTTAAAGCTAGCTTTTGGTTTAGGGTTTGTAACCCATTCTGGGAATTTAAAATATGGGGATATAGCATTTAATAAAGAATCGGAAACTTTTGTAACCTCTTGAAATTGCTTTGTGGAATTTACCCATTTGTTCTGTTCTCGAAATTTTAATAGCCTATCTATTTCTTCTGGCAACATTCCTAATGTGTATCCTTTATAATCAGTAATGTAATTTGGGTTGAATGGAAATATTTTTGATTGCTGTGCTTCTATTTCAACTAAACGCAACGAGTCTATTTCGTTTTGAAATACTATTAATTCATCTTTATTAATTGGGATATCTTTTGAAGAAAAGTCTACAAAATAGTATAGACTTTGCATAATTAAGATGATTAATAACAATAAAAAAATCCCACTTCGTTGTCCTTTTGTGAACTTGAAATGGGATTTCTTCATAATATATATTTTAGTTTATTCTTTACTACCTCTAATTGCCGAAACATACTTAGCCATTTCTTCTCTCACTTTAGGGAATAAGAAGAATAGACCTATCATATTTGGAAATACTAATGCTAATATCATGGCATCAGAAAATTTAATTACTGCATCTAAAGTTGCAGCTGCACCAATTACTATAAATACTAAGAATAATACTTTGTATACTGTATCAGCAGTTTTTCCTTTTCCGAATAAATATTTCCAAGATTGAAGTCCATAATATGACCAAGAAATCATTGTTGAGAATGCAAACAATATAATAGCTATTGTTAATATATAAGAGAATCCAGGTATTACAGAATCAAAAGCCATAGATGTTAAATCTACTCCTCCAATTGAACTTCCATCCGCATTTAACAATACACTACTTGATGATTCTCCAGCTGCTCCATATTGGAACACACTTTGCATATTTCCACCATCTATATTAAAGAAAATAATAACCAAAGCGGTCATTGTACAAATTACAACTGTGTCGATAAATGGTTCTAATAAAGCAACTACACCTTCAGATGCTGGATATTT
Organism: Pontimicrobium sp. SW4; assembly: GCF_039954625.1. Taxonomy (NCBI): domain Bacteria; kingdom Pseudomonadati; phylum Bacteroidota; class Flavobacteriia; order Flavobacteriales; family Flavobacteriaceae; genus Pontimicrobium; species Pontimicrobium maritimum. Next base: position 585,968 of record NZ_CP157199.1, on the reverse strand, counting down.
TGTTTTAACAGCTGAATGCGCAATAGCAGCAGATCCTGCTCCTGCTTCGTTTGAGAATGCTGCACGTTGAAAACCTACAATAAGTACACCAACTAGACCACCAAGTCCAGCCATAGGTGTAAATGCTCCATCAAATATTAATCCGAAAGCCGTTCCTATATCACTAAAGTTTGCAAAAATTATCACTAAAGCCGCAAGCACATAGATTCCGGCCATAAATGGTACAATTTTTTCAGTAATACTAGCAATACGTTTAATACCTCCAATAATTACAATACCAACTAAGATGGCTAAAATGATTCCAATAACAAACCCCATTGAACCACCTTCTAATCCTAACATTGATGTAATTTGAACTGTTGCTTGGTTAGATTGGAAAGCATTACCACCTCCAAATGAAGCTCCAATACATAGAACTGCAAAAATTACGGCAAGCACTTTTCCTATTCCTGCAAAGCCTCGTTCTTTTAATCCTTTAGACATATAATACATTGGTCCACCATATACCGTTCCATCTGGACCGACATCTCTATATTTTACACCTAGCGTACATTCAACAAATTTTGTTGACATCCCTATTAATCCACAAACAATCATCCAGAATGTTGCTCCAGGACCACCTAAAGCAATTGCTACAGCTACACCTGCAATATTTCCTAAACCAACAGTTCCAGAAACTGCGGTTGCTAAAGCTTGGAAGTGACTGACTTCCCCTTCTTTGCTTTCATCTCTAATAGTATCAGGAATATCTCCATCAATTGCTAATTCTGTTTTTCCAGCATGGTGCCCTCCTTCTATCTCGTCATATTTTCCTCTTACTGTATTAATTGCCAATCCAAATTTTGTAAAACTTGGAAACTTAAAATAAATAGTAAAAAATGTTGCTCCTACAACTAAAAGAATAACAACAAATGGGACATCTTTACCAGCTATAGGCACTGTAGTTAATACAAAACCTTCCCACCAAGTAGCAACTGGCATAAAGGCATCATTTATTTTTTCATCTAGGCCTTTTTCAGCTTCTTGAGCGAATGTTAAAATTGGTAAAATAAGGGTAAACATTGAAAGAAGATATTTCTTCATAGTTAAAAATATTAGTTAGTAGTTTATTTCAATTTTATGTTTGAAGCAAGCAAGATGCTAAAAAAAAATGAGTTTTTAAAACATTGGTTGTTAAAAAGCCTACTCAACTTCTATATTATATAATGAATTCAACTTCTGTATCTGCTCTGGTCGTCCTAAAACAATCACTTTGGAATTTGGATTTAATTTTTGCTCAGCTTCTGGATTTATCAAGTATTCGCCATTTTCATTTTTATAACCTATAACATTACAGCCTGTTTTTTTACGTAAATCTAAATCTCTTATGGTTTTTATTTGAGATGTATCGTACAAATGTTCAACAGAGATTTCTTCAATATTTATATTAGTCTCACCTACTATTGAAAGATTATCAATAAACTCCAATAAATCTGGAACCACTACTAATGAAGCCATATGATCTCCTCCAATTTTATCTGGTAGGATTACGTTATTTGCGCCTGCAAGTTTTAATTTACCATAGGTAGTTTCTTGTGAAGCTCGACTTATTATGCGTATGTCTTTATTTATCTGTCTAGCAGAAAGCACCACAAAAACATTATCAGAATCACTTGGTAGTGCCGAAATTAAGCAACTAGCTCTATCAACTCCTGCTTGCATTAGTATATCGTCTTCATTTGCATTTCCATATACAAAAGGCACCATATCGCTTTGATGTTTATCAACCGTTTCTTTTTTTGCCTCAATAACAACAAAAGACCTTTTATGAGCCAACAACTTTTTAGCTGCTTGTTTTCCATTTCTTCCATAACCACAAATAATAACATGGTTAGAAAGTGCATCAATCTTTTTTTGCATTTTTTTTTGTTTTAGTTCTTCAACATTATTTTTTGTGATAATATATTCTGTAATAACTTTTATTGCATAGCCTACTATTACAACACTAGTAAGAATAAGAAAAATAGTAAAAATCTTTGATTGAGAATCCAGTGAACCTCCAACTTCTTTAAATCCAACTGTTGTTATTGTAATTACAGTCATATAGAAAGCATCTAACCATGTATATTCATTTAGATACTTAAAACCTATTACTCCAATACAAAGCAAGATGAGTAATAGGGTTATCGCTGTATTAACTTTAGATCTAAATACTTTAATTAAAGGGTTTGTCATAATTTATAAATCAAAAACCGAGCTTCGTTTAGTGTATAATAAATCTTTAATTCGCATCCAGAACGCTATAAATAAGTAGAGTGCAAAACCAAACCCAAGTGTTACAAAGGTTAAGTACATAAAAGATGTTCTTACCACTTTAGCCCTAATTCCCAAGCGATCTGCAATACGCTGACACACATAATAGCCGTGTTTTTGGAAATATAGTAACGTTTTATAGAAAATATTCATGATGATTGTTACTTATTTATTTGTTTGTTAAATGTAATGCGCTAATTATAATTTGGATAAATATCGAATTTACATAAGCTCATTTTATATTGCAAGTTAATTAAATCTATGAAATTAATACACTTCCAATAGCGCATTGCAAACATTTATTTTTATCACAGTATTCATTTTTTAATTGTAATAAAGCTTGTGAATAAAATGCCGATTTAGATACATTTTTTAAAGTATTAAACTTATTAACAACTTCATTTTTCTCCGAAGGTAACTGCTGTATAATGTTTAGAATAATATCATTTGCTATTTTCCCTTGATGTTTTGCATATGAAAACTTTAATGGTGCAATGGTATTAATAATTAAAAGGTCAACAAATGAATTCGTTAGCTTTTTAGCGGAACGCTTTGACGTTTTATTTAAGGTATAATGTGTTTCCCAAAACACAGACGTTTTTACATCAAATATATTATAAATGTCTTTGGTGGTTTTTGCTTCAATTATTTTAGAAAATAAATTACTGTGTTTATAATATAAATTTGCTAATTGAGATAATCTAATGGTAGGAAAATTTGATGGTCGCAGCCTAAAAAATTGTATAGACAATACTCCTATAGTATTGATTTGGAATTTAGTTTTTATAAATTCATACTCCTTTTGTAGCTCATTTAAATAATGTTCTTGAGTATCTGTATCAAGTAATCCCGCTTGTCCAAATAATAAGGCTTCTATACTTTGCAATTTAGATTGTTGTTTTCGTAATACCGAAAAATCAAATGAATTTGCTAAACTTAAAAAAGCATCACTATTTACTTTTAATCCGAAATTTTTAGCAAGCATTTTAAAAAGCACTTCTTCCCAACTATTATTAGACTGTTTTAAAAGCCACTCAATATCGTTAGCTTTTCTTTCTAAACGCTCAAAATACAAACGCTCTAACCAATTTTGAAGAATAAAATCATCTACCGAAGAAAAATCATTCTCACAATTAATCCATTTTTCGTTTTTGGAAAATAGTTTTTCAAAGCTTTGCAAAACATTTTTAGAAACATATGTTTTTAGTTGTAAAGTTGGTATTTCGGTTTTATCTTTTCTAAATATTTCAATATCATGTTCCCAAACTACATGCAAAATCACATTGTCATAATTTTTGTCATTTTCATGGTTATGAACATACCAATCACTAGATTTAATATGTATTTCAACATTTCCAGCCCATAATTGTTTACCTATTACTAATAGAGCGTTAAAAAAGTCTGGTCCTGAATTATGATTATGAGCTCCTATATTAGTAATTGAAATTGCTTCACCTCCTGTTGTTTGTAATTGAAGTGTCTCAAACTTTTTATATTTCCATATATAGTGTAGAAAGTCTTCCCGCATTTAACTAAATTAATGAAAATTTTCGTAAGAAAAAACGCATACAACTGCACATTAGTTTAATAGTAAAATAGCTACTTTTATTTACTAATAGGTATAATGGTTAAAAATCTCAATACTTCTATCAAATTGATCTCATTGATTCACAGTAATTCTCTAATATTGGCGTAACTATTTTCAATAGCTTTGGCTTGTTTTTTCTTTCCAAGCCATTTTACTTTGGTAATCCCTTCACTGGTTTCTGGCTTTAATTCTCCACTATAGCTGGTATGCATTTCAAACCAATAGGTAATCTTGATTTTATAACGTCCATTACGCTTAAAAATATGATAGGTAGTTTCTAAAGGTTTTGTAATTCTAAGTCCCTTTACACCTGTTTCTTCTTCAACTTCACGAATGGCTCCTTCTTCTATAGTCTCTTTATTTTCAACACGACCTTTAGGCAAATCCCATTTATCGTTTCGGTAAATAAATAATACTTTCCCATCATCGTTAATCACTTTACCACCCCCTGCAATCACATTTGGAAACTTTTTTAAGAATTTTTTTAAAAGCTTATCTTTATTTGGATGATATAAATATACCCCTTCAATAGCCTTTCTTTTAAGGTCACGAACTACTTTAGGTAAATCTACATATTTTAGAGGGTACGTTTTGTATAGTTTATCCTTCGAAACTATAGAAGTAAGGATAATAGGTTTGTGGTTAACAAATACTTTATACATTGTGTATAATAAGAGTTAGGCTTTTGTAAAAGTATCAATTTTTAATTCATAGCAAGACATCTTCAAAAAAATATTTTTATTCAATATTTTTTTATTCCTAAAAATAAATTTATACGTAGTTTTGTAACTATGATTGCTAACAAGAACACTGCCAAAAAAACTGCCGAAGTTTTACTACAAATTAATGCTATAAAACTAAGTCCTAAAGAACCTTTTACTTGGGCTTCTGGATGGAAATCGCCAATATATTGCGATAATCGAATTGTACTTTCGTATCCACCAATACGAAACTATATCCGTGAAAAAATGGCAAAACATATTGAAAAACAATATGGTAAACCAGATGTTATCGCTGGTGTTGCTACTGGAGCTATTGGTATTGGGGCATTAGTTGCAGAATATTTAGGTTTACCGTTTATATATGTACGCCCTGAAGCAAAAAAACATGGGCGTCAAAATCAAATTGAAGGTTATATTCAAAAAGGACAAAGCGTTGTAGTCGTTGAAGATTTAATTAGCACAGGAAAAAGCAGTTTAAATGCTGTTAAAGCCCTAAAAACTGCCGAAGTTAATGTAAAAGGTATGGTCGCTATTTTCTCATATGGCTTTGATATCGCTAATGAAAATTTTACAAAAGAAAATGTAACACTTCATACTCTTAGTAATTACGAAAACTTGCTAGAACAAGCATTAGACACACATTATATTAACAAAAAAGAATTGGAAACTTTGTCGCAATGGAATGCTAATCCAAGTGAATGGAACGCTAATTGATACGTTAATAAAAAACACACTATGAATTTAGAATCACCTAAAGTATCTGTAAATAAATCGGCACAAGACGTTTTTAATTTTTTAACCAATGTTGAGAATTTTGAAAAATTGATGCCCGAAAACATTAGTAAGTTTGAAGTTTTAGATGAAGGCAAATTTTTGTTTGCCTTAAAAGGTATGCCAGAAATTATTTTAAAGCAAAAAGAAGCTACCCCACCAAATAGAATTGTACTAGGAGCTGCAGGTGGAAAGCTAGATTTTTCTTTAGTAGGTAATATTACTGAAACTTCAGAAAACCAAAGTGATATTCAATTAAGTTTTGCAGGTGATTTTAATCCAATGATGGCTATGATGATTAAAGGCCCAATATCAAAATTTATTGAAACCCTTGCTACGAATATTCCAAACGTAATCTAGTACAACAACTGTATTTCTTTTAATTCAAATTCTTTTATAATATCATCTTCAAGTAATATTTGAAGCGTCCCATTATTATTTACGCCTTGAATAAATCCTGAAAATAGATTTCCTTCAAAATCTTTAAAAGTTGATGGTTTTTGTTTTCTAAAAAGCAACGCTTCATAAGCACGCTTTATAAAGTCATGCTTTCCTTGTTCTAATTTATCAAAATAATATTTTAATTGATCTACAATACGAACTAATAACTCTTCTAGGTCAAACAAGTTTCCTGTGAGATTTTTTAATGAAGAAGCTGATGGTAAATTTGCAAACTGTGTTTGATTTACATTTAAACCAATACCAATAATACTACCTTCAATGTCTTGTTGTTTTATGACATTTTCAATTAAAATACCACATATTTTTTTTTGTTCTGACAAAATGTCGTTAGGCCATTTAACCACTAATTTTGGAACATGAAACAGCTGTAATGTTTTAATAATTGCCAAAGAAGTCACCATACTTATATAAAATTTATCATCAATAGATACGCCACAGTTTCGTTTAAACACACTACAAGTAAGGTTTTTACCTTTTTCTGAATTCCAAACAGCTCCAATTTGACCTCTACCGTTCGTTTGGTGTTTAGCTATAACAACTGTAAAATCTTCTAAAGTTTTTTTAGAAGCCAACTCACGCAAATACGAATTTGTAGAGTCAATGGCATTAAGTTTGATTATATGCATTACGACTAGAAAATTTAAATTATAATTTTCTTAAGAATATTAAAGGTATTATGACCTAAAAAAATAATAACTTTGCACAAATTAAAACAATTTAATGACGAAAGAAAATAGTAATGCAGACCATTTAATATCAGTTGTATTAAATGGCATTGAAGATGTAAAAGGACAAAACATTAATATTTTAGATTTAAGAGATATAGAAAATACCGTTTGCGATTATTTTATTATTTGCGAAGGAACTTCAAATACACAAGTTAACGCCATTGTAAATTCCATCCAAAAAAAGGTTAGTAAAGAAGCTAAAGACAAACCTTGGCATATCGAAGGTAGTGATAATGCCGAATGGGTTTTAATGGATTACGTTAATGTGGTTGTTCATGTTTTTCAAAAGCATATTAGAGAATATTATGATATTGAAAGCCTTTGGGGAGACGCAAAATCAACCGAAATAAAAACCAGTTACTAAAAAACAGTACATGTCAAAAGATAATAAATTAAATACAAAAAAACCAAAGTTTAGCCCATATTGGATTTACGGAATCATTATAGTTATATTTTTAGGAATTCAAGTTCTTTCAGGTGGTATGGGTTCAACCACTGGATCTCCAACCACTCAAGATAAATTTTTCGAGTATTTTGAAAATGGTGATGTAGAAAAAGTAGTCATCATAAACAGAATTCAGGCCAAAGTCTATTTAACACCTGAAGCCATTTCTAAAACGGAACATAAAAATACTGTAAAACCTCAACTGCTACCAATGTCTGGAAAAGCTCCAAACTATCAGTTTCAGTTAGGAGATCTTCAAAATTTTGAAGATAAAATAGATCAAATTAAATCTGAAAATACAGAATTAACTACCATTGTAGATTATAAAATAGAGGAAAACCTTTGGGGCGATTTTCTACTTACACTCTTACCTTTTGTACTTATTATTGGCGTTTGGATCTTTATTATGCGTCGTATGTCTTCAGGTGGAGGCGGTGGTGCCGGAGGTCAGATTTTTAATATTGGAAAATCTAAAGCCAAACTATTTGATCAAAATACCGAAGTAAAAACATCTTTTAAAGATGTAGCTGGTTTAGAAGGCGCAAAAGAAGAAGTACAAGAGATTGTAGACTTCTTAAAAAATCCTGAAAAATACACTTCTTTAGGTGGAAAAATCCCAAAAGGAGCCTTATTAGTAGGCCCTCCAGGAACTGGTAAGACTTTATTAGCAAAAGCAGTAGCTGGAGAAGCTAAAGTACCTTTCTTCTCATTATCTGGATCAGATTTTGTAGAAATGTTTGTTGGTGTTGGAGCTTCTAGAGTTCGTGACTTATTTAAACAAGCTAAAGAAAAATCTCCTGCAATTATTTTTATTGATGAAATAGACGCTATTGGTCGTGCAAGAGGAAAAGCAAATTTCTCTGGTTCCAATGATGAAAGAGAAAATACGCTTAACCAATTGTTAACCGAAATGGATGGCTTTGGTACAAACACTAATGTTATTGTACTTGCTGCCACAAACAGAGCAGATGTTTTAGATAAAGCCTTAATGCGTGCTGGACGTTTTGATAGACAAATATTTGTTGACCTTCCAGATGTTCGTGAGCGTAAAGAAATTTTTGAAGTGCATTTAAAACCACTTAAAAAAGCAAAAGAATTAAATACAGATTTCTTATCTAAACAAACTCCAGGATTCTCTGGAGCGGATATTGCCAATGTGTGTAATGAAGCTGCATTAATCGCAGCAAGAAAAGGAAAAAAATCTGTAGAAAAACAAGATTTCCTTGATGCTGTAGATAGAATTGTTGGAGGACTAGAAAAGAAAAATAAAATAATAACACCTGCTGAGAAAAAAGCTGTAGCATATCATGAAGCAGGTCACGCAACCATAAGTTGGCTACTGGAACATGCTGCTCCATTAGTAAAAGTAACCATCGTTCCTCGTGGACGTTCGTTAGGAGCTGCTTGGTATTTACCAGAAGAACGTTTAATTGTTCGTCCAGAGCAAATGCTAGATGAAATGTGTGCTGCCTTAGGTGGTAGAGCTGCCGAAAAAGTAATATTCAATAAAATTTCAACTGGAGCTTTAAGTGATTTGGAAAAAGTCACTAAACAAGCAAGAGCCATGGTAACTATCTATGGTTTAAGCGATAAGGTAGGAAACCTCACGTATTATGATTCTTCAGGTCAAAATGAATATGGATTTACAAAACCTTATAGTGAACGAACTGCTGAATTGATTGATAAAGAAATTTCAGATATTATTGAAGCACAATACCAACGCGCTATAAAAATATTAGAGGAAAATAAAGACAAACTCACCTTATTAGCTGAAGAGCTTCTTGTAAAAGAAGTGATTTTTAAAGATAATCTTGAAGTAATCTTTGGAAAAAGTCCTTTTACGAAGCATGATGAAGATATAGCCGAAGAAGAGTAGAACCGTTACAAAAACCTTAAATAGCCTAATGTTTCCTTTAGATTTTATATATTTGATAAAAACTAGGACTTAACTGGTTAATAGCGAAACCCTAAATGAGCCTATTTCGAAAAATCTTCGGTCCAAAATCTAGCGACTCTCAAGAACGCATTGAAAACGACGAGAGAAGCAAATATATGCCTGATATTAAGCTGCCTATTGATGAGCGTTTTACCATCAATTTTAAAGCTAATGGAGGTAAATTTTTATATTGTGAAGATTTTGATGAAGTAGACCAAAATTTAACTCTAATTTTAGAAGAAAACGATTGGAAAGATAAACATGTGATGGTTCTTGACGATCGCTTAGGTGACAAATTTGCTAACTTTAATCTAAAAATGAGTAAAAAAACAAGTGAGTGTACATATTTTTTAACCACTTGTGAATATTTAATCTCTAACGATGGTTCGCTTTTAATTTCGTCCAATCAAATTGCTGAAAAGAAACTAAAGGAACTTCCTTCAAATTTTATCATTTTTGCTACTACAAGTCAGTTTGTAGAAACTATTAGTGAAGGACTAAGAGGTATAAAAGATAAGAATCGTGAAAAAATACCTACCAATATTACTACAATTAAACATTTTAAAGCTAGCGAAGATAACGACTTCTTAAGTTATGGAAGTAGCTCAAAAAACTTATATTTGCTCTTATTAGAAGACCTTTAACCAAACCACGTGAAAGAACTAATTGTTAGAGCAATTTCAGGCGTTTTATACGTTATCCTTTTTTTATTATCCTTACAATCACAACACCTTTTAATAGGTTTATTTTTTGTTTTTGGATTGATTTGCATTGCTGAGTTTAACAAACTCATCAACCAAAAAGGGGTTAGCTCCTACGTAATTTTTATAATTTCCTACTTCTCTTTTTCTTATTGGCAATTAATGTTAGATAATAATGAGGGGTTTGATGAAGCAATTCAAATTTTGCATGTATTAACCATATTTGTAATGCTTTTTTTAATAAAAGATTTATTTTCAAAAAAGACATTGCCACTTTTTATAACCAATAAGTACATTAATACCACCTTCTATTTATCGAGTGGTTTCATTTTTATAATTCTTATTGCAAATTATTACGAAATATTTAATCCAAATATTTTACTAGGTGCATTTATATTAGTTTGGGTAAATGATACTTTTGCGTATTTAGTTGGTAAAAATTTTGGGAAACAAAAATTGTTTCCTAGCATATCTCCAAAAAAAACAGTTGAAGGCTTTTTAGGAGGCTTACTTTTTGCATGTATTAGTAGTTATTTTATTGCAAAACACACTAACACTTTGGGTTCTACCGAGTGGTTAATACTTGCTATAATTGTGAATGTTTTTGGTACATTAGGAGATTTAATTGAATCGAAATATAAGCGACAAGCTGATGTAAAAGATAGTGGTGTGATAATGCCTGGACATGGTGGATTGTTAGATCGTTTAGATAGTATTATTTTTGCGGCACCATTTATTTATTTATTCTTAAGAATTTTAAAATATGTTTCATAAAGAAGGCTATAAAATAATACTCATAAGTTTTACTCTAGTAGTCGTTTCTGTTTTACTAGTAGACCGCTATATTTCTATTTCATGGCTCAAAATTCTATTAGAAATTGGACTATTAGTCTTTTTAGTACTTATCCTTCAATTTTTTAGAAATCCAAAACGCCACTCAGCTTTAAATGATAAGCATGTTTTATCTCCAGTTGATGGAAAAGTAGTAGTTATTGAAGAAGTGGAAGAAACCGAATACTTTAAAGACAAGCGCATACAAGTAAGTGTATTTATGTCTCCAATAAATGTGCACGTTACACGTTATCCTATTGGTGGAAATGTACTGTACAGTAAATACCATCCTGGAAAATATTTAGTAGCGTGGCATCCAAAATCAAGTACAGAAAACGAACGTACAACTATTGTTGTTGAAAACGCAAAATATGGTAGAGTTCTTTTTAGACAAATTGCTGGAGCATTAGCAAAACGGATAGTTAACTATGCAAAGGAAGGTGAAAGTGCAAAGCAAGGATCAGATCAAGGATTTATTAAATTTGGCTCCAGAGTTGATTTATTTTTACCTTTAGACACCAATATTAAAGTAACACTAAATCAAAAAGTTCGTGGTGGCGAAAGTATAATTGCTGAAATGTAATGACTTCTAAAGAGTTACATATTAAATTTGAAGACGCTGTTAATCGCATCAATGCGCATAAAGAGCCTTTTCCTGCCGATATTTTATTAAAACTTTATGCATATTATAAAAAGGCTACCAATGATTACAGCAGACCAAAAAGCAGAGAACCTCTAATTAATGCGTTTAAAACAAACGCACTTTTTCAAGCGGAAAACATAAGCCAAGACCAAGCTAAACAACAATATATTGACTTGGTTAACAATTACTTTTTGTATAGAAAATAAATATATAACTAAGTGTTTTACTTTATAGGATTGCCACATCGTAAACACCTTGCACTAACGATTTTTTATTTAACTTTAATAACATGGAATTTCAAATAAAATCAATTAGAGCATTTATAGGTGCCAAAAACTTTGAAGAGTCCAGAAACTTCTATTTGGATTTTGGTTTTGAAGAAATAAAAACCTCTCCTAAAATGTCTTACTTTAAGCTAGGTGCCTTTGGGTTTTATTTACAAGACGCTTATGTAAAAGATTGGGTAGATAACTCCATGCTATTTTTAGAAGTTGACAATCTACAACAACACCTTGATAAGATAACAAGTTTACAACTAGACAAAAAACAGAAAAATGTACGTGTAACCAATATTAGCTATAACGATTGGGGTAATGAGTTTTTTATGTACGACCCTTCTGGTGTGTTATGGCACATTGGTGAGTTTAAGAAGTAATCCGTCTTGACTTTCTCAAAAAAATAGTCGAAATTCGTTTAACAAAGAACTGAGTTAAAAAACAAGCAGTTTTAAACTAATTTAGAAACAAAATTTTCATCATAAGGCAATCCGCTTTTTGCAATTGCAAAAGCCTGTTTTAGTAACTTATTTGCAACAGCTATTAGTGCTAACTTTTTACTCTTCCCCTTTGCTACAATTCGTTCATACATTGCTCTACATGCCTTGTTATGTTTGCAAGCCAAAAAAGCACATAGAAATAATAAATTCCTGAGTTTTTTATTGCCTACTTTACTTATCCTACTGCGTCCTCTAACACTGCTCCCTGATTCCCGTATTGTTGGTGTAATACCTACATAACTGCAAAGCTGTGAGGCGCTTCAAACTTTTTAAAACCTTCGGTTACAACGATTAAAAACAAGGCGGTCTTTGTGCCCATTCCTGGAATGCTCTTTAGCAAGGTTAATTGCTGTTGCTGATCTTGTTTTACCAGTTCCAGTAATATTAACTCTATTCCTTTAATCTCCTTATCCAAGTGTTTTAAATCACGCTGCAATGACTTATAGGCATACTTTGATGGAATCCCTAATGTCTCTTCCCCATGAAGCTTGTTCTTGGTCTGTGTACGCTGTTTTATGTAATTGTCTAACAATCTAAAAAGCTGTAAGCATTCTGCATGAACATCTGTAAAGGCTGCGTACATTGGTAATTCGTTCATCGTGACATACTCACAAATGGACTTGGCATCACTCTTATCTGTTTTTACTTTTGCTAGTTTCATCTGGATGAAGCGTTTTACTGACAAGGGATTTACTACGGATACTGATACACCCTTTTTATATAAAAACTGTGACAATCGATAATGGTAATAGCCTGTAGCTTCCATGACTACCAAAACATCATTTGATAGACTTTTTAAAAAAGTCTAGGAATCCTTGCTCGTCATTTTTAAACTGAGCATGTCCACTTAATGAACCGTAAACATCAAAGACATCTTTACTAATGTCAACTCCATAAATTTCTTTATATTTATTCATAAGAACTGATTTTTGGAAAGAACAGGCTACTGACGTTTCAACAACTTAAAATCGAGATCTATAGTCTCACAGAACTGAACGAAATCTTAGTAGAAAAAGAGAGAGGATTACCAATGTTGTCGAAGTCTAGGCTTCACCGTGTATACTAATCTTATTTCTCTCTTTTGTTCTTTCTGATTTTAAACTCTAAAATTAATAGATTGTAAACTTAAGACCTGTATAAAACATTAAAACGATTCCATACACACCATTATGCCCAATTAAAAAATGAACAGACTAACACGAATTACTTCAATTTTAATTCATTTACAATCTAAAAAGATAGTAACTGCAAAGGAAATTGCAGATAGATTTGAAATTAGTTTAAGAACCGTTTACCGAGATATTAAAACACTACAAGAATCGGGAGTTCCAATTGGTTCAGAAAATGGTATAGGATATTTTATTGTTGAAGGATATTCACTACCTCCAATAATGATAACAGAAGAAGAAGCAAATGCCTTAATTGTATCTGAAAAATTAATCTTAAACCAAGGAGATTCTTCGCTTAAAAAAGATTTCAATTCATTACTCTTCAAGATAAAGTCCGTACTAAGAAACGCTGAAAAAGACAATATTACTAAACTCGATAACCGAGTGATACCATCTACCACAAAAGAAACGTTTGAAAGCAACTCATTATCAGTAATTCAAAAAGCAATTACAAATACCTTAGTTGTACAAATTAAATATCACTCTTTTTATAAAGATGAAATTACCCTAAGAGAAATAGAGCCATTAGGAATTTATTTTACAGAAAAAGCATGGGTTGTAGTTGCGTACTGTAGATTAAGGAACGAAGTCAGAGAGTTTAGGTTAGACCGAGTTATAGAATCAAACACAACCTCACAAAACTTTGATTATCAGGAAGATTTTAATCTTTCAAATTATTTTAGTGAATTAACCAACCTTAGTTGACATAGGGCTGTCACTCTCCTTATTTACTTTTGTCTCAAATTAAAATTAACAAACGATATGAGACAATTATTAATCATGCTAACGCTAATCCTATTAATTAGTTGCGGCAGTCAAAACAAAGTAAAAATGAGTGAAAAGACAGAACAAAAAACAACATCAACGTATCCATTAGCAAGTAATTATGTAAATAGTCCTTTAAGGAATCGAATGGTTTTAGAATTAAATCAGCCAACTTCGAAGGTGTATGATTTAGTTGGCGACCCTGCTAATATGCCTAAGTTTAGTGCTGGTTTAGAAAAAGTAGAAACCGAAGTAAAAAACGAGAAATGCATTTCATACACTTGCCACTTTAAACCAATGGCAGAAGGTGAAAAAGGTATAATTCATACCGAAAAAGTAGTTTGGCAAGAAACAGATTTAGGTTGGGCTTCAACAAAAAAAGAGGCAACCGAATTTGGATTTACTGAAAGTTTTTCTCTAACCACGCTAGAAGCAAAAGGTGATAAAACAATACTAACTTGGGATATGCATTTTAATCATGAAAATCAAGAAATGTTAGAAATGAATAAAACTACTTTAGTAGATGTTTTTGGCGATATGGCGAAACAATTAATCGCAAAATTTGATGGAAAAATTATTGAGAATTACATGGAAAAATCAAAGCAAGAATAAATGAGTATGGCTCTTAAAAATATATATTCTAAAGAGTTTTTTAACAACCTCTCCGATTGCCTCGGAGAGGTTGTTCCTAATTTTAATAAGACCGTATTTTTGAATCAAATTTTCAGTACCGAATGGGATAAAATGGAACTGAAACAAAGAATGCGACATATCGCTCTCGTTCTTGGTGATTTTTTTCCGAAAAAGTTTCACAAATCTGCTAGATATATAAAATTACTGATTAATAAGTTAGAACAAAAAGGTTTTAAGGAGACAAGTATAGAATTTATGTTTCTTCCTGATTTTATAGAAATATATGGCATAAATGATTTCGATACATCGATTGCACTTATTGAAACAGTTACACAGTTTACAAGTTGTGAATTTGCTGTCAGACCTTTTATTATTAAACATCAAAATGAAATGTTAAAACAAATGCTTGATTGGTCTAATCATAAGAACCATAAGGTTAGACGACTTGCCTCTGAAGGGTGTAGACCTAGGCTTCCTTGGGCAATGACAATTCCTTCTCTAAAGAAAAATCCAGTACCCATAATATCCATTCTTGAAAACCTAAAAAACGATGATTCTGAATATGTAAGGAGAAGTGTAGCAAACAACCTAAACGACATTTCAAAAGACAATCCTCAAACTGTAATTGACCTTGTAAAAAAGTGGAAAGGAAAAACAAAAGAAACCGATGCTTTAACAAAGCACGCTTCTCGTACTCTTTTAAAACAAGGGAATTCGGAACTAATGGAACTATTTGGTTTTGGAGCTATTGATAAAATCAAAATAATTGACTTTAGGCTTCTCACTCCAATAGTTAAAGTCGGAAAATATTTAGAGTTTTCTTTCCAACTTATAAATACTGATAAGGAAAATTCAACAATCAGACTTGAATATGGGGTATATTATCAAAAAGCTAATGGCTCGTTATCAAAAAAAGTATTTAAAATTACTGAGAAAAAATATTTAACGAAATCAACATCCATAATAAATAGAAAACAATCATTTAAAATAATTACCACTCGTAAATTTCATCTTGGAAAACATCAAGTATCCCTTATTGTAAACGGAAAGGAATTTGAAAAAATAGATTTCAAACTAACAGAATAAAAAATAAAAGGGCATAACAAAGAACTGAGTTAAAAAACAAGCAATTTTAAGCTAATTTAGAAACAAAGTTTTCATCATAAGGCAAGCCATTTTTTGGAAAGTCGCCAAATTTTTAAATTTGACGATTTCCAATAAAAAAGATAATTAGTAAAATTTAAAAATTTGGCTTGTGTTTCATCCGAAAACTTATCGCTTATTTTCAGCGCTACTTTTCATATACGAGACCGTTAAACGAACTCATTAATTCAAACTAGCCAAACTCGCTTTAATCGTTTCAATTTTGGCTAAAGCATCTGCTTCTTTTTTCTTTTCACTCGCGACAACTTGTTCTGGTGCTCCAGCAACAAAGCGCTCATTAGAAAGCTTCTTTTGTACAGATTTTAAAAAGCCCTCGGTATAATTAAGTTCTTCTGTAAGTTTTGCTTTTTCAGCTTCAACATCAATACTTCCTTGCATTGGCACAAAATATTCATTAGATTTTGCTCTAAAGGTCAATGCGCCATCAATTGCCGTATCTGTATAATTTAATGCAGAAATATTACCGAGTTTACTTATTACCACATCAAAGCTAGTAGCTGCTTTTTCGTTATTCAATACAAACAGTTCAATCGCATCTTTAAACGCAATATTTTTTTGCTTTCTAATGGTACGAATACCCGAAATAACTTCTGATGCAAAATCAAACTCTTCTATTATCTTATTATTTACAGGCTTACTTTTTGGCCATGTAGCAACTATTAATGCTTCCTCTGGAGAACGCTTAGCAATAAACTGCCAAATTTCTTCCGTTAAGAAAGGCATAAATGGATGCAATATTTTTAAGTTATTTTCTAAAATAGCAATTACTGCATCAAATGTTGTTTTATCGATTGGTTGTTGGTAAGCTGGTTTTACCATTTCCAATAACCACGAACAGAAATCGTTCCAGATAAGTTTATAGGTTTCCATTAAAGCATCACTTAAACGATATTTGCTAAAGTGGTCTTCAATAACAGCTAGTGTTTGTTGAAATTTATTTTTGTACCAATCAATTGCTATTTTAGCATATTCTGGTTGCTCAATATCTGCTACTTCCCAACCATCTATTAATCTAAAAGCATTCCATATCTTATTTGCAAAGGCTTTACCTTGTTGGCATTTTTCTTCGTCAAACAATAAATCGTTCCCAGCCCCTGAACTTAATAACAACATGCCAACTCTTATACCATCTGCGCCATAGGTTTCAATAAGTTTTAAAGCATCAGGAGAGTTTCCTAACTGCTTAGACATTTTACGTCCTTGCTTATCGCGCACAATTCCTGTAAAATAGACATTATTGAAAGGCTTTTCGTTTTTATATTCGTAACCAGAAATAATCATACGTGCTACCCAAAAGAAAATAATATCTGGACCTGTTACCAGGTCGTTTGTTGGGTAGTAATAATTTATGTCTTTGTTATCCGGATTTCTAATACCATCAAACACACTTATTGGCCATAACCATGATGAAAACCAAGTGTCTAATGCGTCTTTCTCTTGAGTTAAATCGTTTAAAGAAAGTGCTTTGTTTCCAGATTTTTCTTGTGCTAGCTGTAATGCCTCTTCTTTAGACTCAGCAACTACAAAATCTTCTTGACCATCTCCAAAATAATATGCTGGAATTTGTTGTCCCCAAAGTAATTGACGAGAAATATTCCAATCGCGAATATTTGTCATCCAATGTCTATACGTATTTTCAATTTTCTTTGGAAAAAACTTAATATCTCCAGTTTCTAATACTGCTGAAATCGCAGGTTTTACAAGGTCTTCCATTTTTAAGAACCATTGGTCGCTTAAGCGTGGTTCTATAATAGCTTTTGTACGTTCACTAATCCCAATTCTATTGTTGTAGTCTTCAATTTTTGTTAAACAACCTAAGCTTTCTAATTCCTTAACAATCTCCTTTCTTGCTTCAAAACGATCTTTACCTTCGTAATGCAATCCATAGCTATTAAGCGTAGCATCTTCATTAAAAATATCAATAACCTCTAGATTATGCTTATCACCTATTTCTTTATCATTTACATCATGAGCAGGTGTAACTTTTAAACATCCAGTACCAAATTCAATATCAACATAATCATCTTCAATTATTGGAATTTCTCTATTACAAATTGGTACAATTACCTTTTTCCCTTTAAGATGTATATATCTTTCATCGTTTGGATTAATACAAATTGCTGTATCACCTAAGATTGTTTCTGGACGTGTTGTAGCAATAGTAACAACATCGTTAGAATCTTTTATCTTATAAGCAACTTGATATAATTTTCCTTGCTTTTCGATATACTCAACTTCTTCATCGGACAAAGTTGTTTTAGCTTCAGGGTCCCAATTTACCATTCGGTAACCACGATAAATTAAGCCTTTATTAAACAAATCAACAAAAACCTTAATAACGGCTTCGCTCATATCATCATCCATCGTAAACTTTGTACGATCCCAATCACAAGAGCATCCTAATTTTTTAAGCTGCTCTAATATAACGCCTCCATATTCATGTGTCCAATCCCAAGCATGCTTTAAAAATTCATCTCGTGATAAATCATTTTTATCAATTCCTTGTTCCTTAAGTTTTGCAACAACTTTTGCTTCGGTTGCAATAGACGCGTGGTCTGTACCAGGAATCCAACAGGCATTTTTTCCTAATAAACGTGCACGTCTAATTAATACATCTTGCAATGTATTATTAAGCATATGTCCCATATGCAATACTCCAGTAACATTTGGTGGAGGAATTACAATAGTATATGGCTCTCTTTCATCTGGTTCTGAATGAAAATAATTGTGTTTCATCCAGTAATCGTACCACTTATTTTCTACATTATTTGCATCATATTGCGATGGTATAGACATACTTTGGAATAATTTTTGAATACTAATGTGCAAAAGTACTTATATTTTGTTTTCTGAGAAATTAAATGCCTTAATAAAATCTTTAAGGATAGGTAGAATGCATAACCAAGAATGCATTACATCTAATATTTTTGTAGATTTCTCAAAATGTATGTAAGTTTACAATGATTAAAAACTCAAATAATGAAAAAATTAATAGTCTTATTATTCGTAGGAATGATTGGTTTTGCAGTATCTGCACAGGAAAAAGTTGCTAAAATCAAGTTTAAAACTGAAACCATAGATTATGGTACAATTGAAAAAGGAGCAGATGGTGTTCGTGTATTTGAATTTACAAATACTGGAGATGCACCACTAGTTATAACGAAAGTTAAATCTACTTGTGGTTGTACCGTACCAAAAAAACCTGAAGCACCAATTATGCCAGGAGAAACTGGTGAAATTGAAGTGAAATATGACACAAAAAGATTAGGTGTTATCATGAAAACTATTTTAGTTACTTCTAATGCTGAAACATCAAGTGTTGCTTTAAAAATTAAAGGAAACGTTATAGACCCTAGTAAAAGCAGTGTTCTTGAGAAAAAAAGTAAAAGTGTTCTAGAGCAAGAATAATAAAATCTTTAAATATATATTAAAAAATCCTCCATTTTGGGGGATTTTTTTTAGAACATACTTTCTAATTGAAACGAAAACTTCATTTGCACACCAGCTCTATCAATAATTAATTTTATACGCTTACCATTTGGACCATAAAAAAGTTGCATTATTTCTTGAATAGAATAAAGATGCGCGTCTTTATTATTGATTCTTAATATTATATCGTCTAACTTTAAACCTACTTTTTCTGCAGGAGAATCTTTTCGCAACTCAATTATAGCAAATGACGGTGCCAACGCATATTTGTATGAACTAGAAAAATTGATAATACTTCCTCCAGCACTATTATTAGTTGTTCCATAAGGCATTTTAGCTTGATTCGATTTCAACTCCTTTACAACTCTAACACCACTATGTTCAAGTGAAATCCCGCTTTTATTATAATTAAAAGAATCTTTAAAGTTACTATTCTTACGCAAAGTTATTTTCCTGTTTGGGTAATCAAATATCACATTAAAACGCTTTAAAATCTCACCTCCCAAACTCCCATTTCTTTCTTTAAATTTTCTAGCGACACTAATTGAAGTAGAATCTGGAAAAGCAGTATTCACCCCTTCTAAAGTAAAGGTACCAATAGAGAATTTATTGATTTTTGTGCGTTTACCATAAACGCTTCCACTAAGGCCTCTTCCCAAGAAATCATGAAAAAACTTTTCAGGTATTTTTATGTTTTCCTCAGTATCATCAAACAACCAAAGAGCATCACTACCTCCAGAATCTATTAAAAGTTTAACTGGAACAGGCTTACTATTTCCGTTAATAGTTACACTACCATCAATAAATGGCTTATTACTTGAAAACTCTAAATTAAAAGTTTGACAGGATTTACACTTTTTAGGAATATAAAATTCAGGGTTATGAAGAATTATATGTTTTTTTGTGTAGTTTATTTCTACTATAAAATCTTTAAACAAATCGTACCCAATAATACCATGAATTGGTATTCCAAGCTGAGGCGTAAAATTTAGCGAAGGATCGAAAATTGCATACACATCCTGCCCAATACTAACTGCTTCTCCTATTCTAAAAATATTATCTTTTGATTTAAGTGCCTCAACAGAATTGCCTTCACCTAATCCTCTTAAAAAAAATTGCTCCGTTTGATTAATCTTCAATTCATCCGAAAGGTTTACAAAATTGAAAATAATAGGCTTACTAACACCTGTGTCTAACAAAAAAGATAACTTAACTCCATTAACTTCTACAGGGATAATGATAAGGTTGCTTATCATTTTAAAGCTAATCTTATCCTTCACTATATCTTGTAATACAAATTTACCTTGGGCATACCCAGATAAATTTAATATAAACAATATTAAAAATATTAAACCCCTTTTTTTCATGCAATTTATTATAGGCTACTTACAATTTACGAATCTTTTTCACAAAATACTTTCTAAAGCTCTATTTTTTAAATAAACTTTAGGATTATTTTTTGCAACTTTACAGCTCCATAAAAACACACATAATGCCAAGTATATCTAACAAAGGAAAAAAAATGCCTCAATCACCAATTAGAAAATTGGTGCCATTTGCCGAAAATGCATATAAACAAGGAAAAACTGTCTATCATTTAAATATTGGACAACCAGATATTAAAACACCTCAAGTAGCTTTAGATGCTGTAAAAGTACATTCATTAGATATTTTAGCTTATACACGTTCTGAAGGCTCTGAAGGTTATAGAATAAAAATAGCAGATTACTATGCAAAAAATAATATTTATGTAAATCATGATGACATTATAGTAACTACTGGAGGAAGTGAAGCTTTGCTTTTTGCTTTTGGAAGTATTATGGATACTGACGACGAAATTATTATACCTGAGCCTTTTTATGCCAATTATAATGGCTTTTCTACTGCTTCTGGAGTAAAAGTTGTTCCTGTGATTTCAAAAATTGAAGATAATTTTGCATTACCTCCAATTGAAGAATTTGAGAAGCTTATCACACCAAAAACAAAAGCAATTTTAATTTGCAACCCTGGAAATCCAACAGGTTATTTATATTCTAAAGAAGAAATTAAAAAACTAGCTGCAATAGTAAAAAAACACGATTTATTTTTAATTGCAGACGAAGTATATCGTGAATTTGCTTATGATGGTGCAACGCACTATTCTATTTTGCAAGAAAACGATCTTGATCAACATGCAATTGTAATTGACTCTGTCTCTAAACGCTACAGTATGTGTGGTGCAAGAATAGGCTGTCTTGTTTCAAAAAACAAGGAGGTTGTGCAAACCGCTTTAAAGTTTGCTCAAGCTCGTTTATCTCCTCCAACTTTAGCTCAAATTGCTAGCGAGGCTGCTTTATCAACACCTCAAAGTTATTTTGATGAAGTTATTAGCGAATATGTAGAAAGACGTAACACCCTAATTGAAGAGTTACAAAAAATAGAAGGTGTGAAAGTTGCAAGACCAAAAGGTGCTTTTTATTGTATTGCTGAATTACCAATAAATGATGCCGATGCTTTTGCACAATGGCTTTTAGAAAAATTTGACGTTAATGGTGAAACTGTTATGGTTGCTCCAGCGCCAGGGTTTTACTCAACTCCTGGAGTTGGTCTTAATCAAATAAGAATTGCTTACGTTTTAAATAAAGAAAGCTTAATTAAAGCAGTAAATATTTTAAAAGAGGCTTTAAAGGTTTACAAAAATTAGTGAACATACAAAAAAACATATCACTAAAACCATACAATACCTTTGGTATAGATGTTTGTTCAAAACACTTTATTTCGATAAATAATATTGAAGAGTTACTAGAAGTTTTAAAGTCACAAGACTATCAAAGCAGATTAATTTTAGGAGGTGGAAGCAATATGCTACTTACCGAGGATATTGAATCTCTAGTGCTTCATATAAATTTAAAAGGAATTGATTTAGTTTCTAAAACAGAATCTACGGTTCTTGTTAAGGCATATGCTGGAGAAAATTGGCATGAATTTGTTCTTTGGTGTATTGATAATGATTTTGGTGGTATTGAAAATTTGTCATTAATACCAGGAAATGTTGGTACGGCTCCCATCCAAAATATTGGTGCTTATGGTGTGGAGTTAAAAGATGTTTTTGAGTCTTGCGAAGCTTTACACATCGCATCTGGTAAAATAAAAACGTTTACAAAAGAAGACTGCCAATTTGATTATAGAAATTCTGTATTTAAAAATGAACTAAAAGGGCAATACATTATTTTGAGTGTAACCTTTAAACTTAGCACTCAAAATCATGCTATTAAAACCGATTATGGTGCGATAGGTAACGAATTAGAAAAACAAAACATTACCAAACCAACCATAAAAGATGTCTCTAAGGCTGTTATTGCAATAAGGTCATCTAAACTTCCAGACCCAAAAGAAATTGGAAATAGTGGTAGTTTTTTTAAAAACCCAATAGTTTCAAAAACTCAGTTTGACATACTTAAACAAAATTTTCCTGAAATACCAAGTTATAGTGTTTCGGCGGAGTTAGTTAAAATTCCTGCAGGATGGTTAATAGAACAGGCTGGCTTTAAAGGTAAAACGTTTGAGAATTATGGTGTTCATAAAAATCAAGCATTAGTTTTGGTAAATTATGGTAATGCTAATGGAAATGACATATTAAACTTATCTAAACTCATTCAAAAAACTATAAAACGTATTTTTGACATTAATTTAGAAGCTGAAGTAAATATTTTTTAACATTTAGCGTTACACAAAATAGAGTTTCAAGAAAACAGTTTACACTTTTAATTAACCAGTATAATTGCTATCTTGTTTTTATAAATATATTTTCCACATTTGGTTTCACAATTAGAACTACATATTGTTAGTCTTTTAAAGGAAGGAGATAAAAGAGCCATTCCTATTATTTATGAGAATTATTCAGGTTCTTTACTTGGTGTGATTCAAAAAATAATAAAGGATGAAGCCATGGCACAGGACGTTCTTCAAGAAACGTTCATAAAAGTTTGGAGGTACGCAAAAAAATATGATGAAAAAAAAGCCAAATTGTTTACTTGGCTTTATCGTATTGCTAGAAACACAGCTATTGATAAATTACGAAGTCATAATCTAAAATTTGAAAAAGAAATCCAAATTGCCGATTCGAACGTATATAAGATATCAACAGCAGGATTAAATCAAGATGCAATTGATTTACAAAAGCATGTTGCAACATTGGATACAAAGTACCAAATAGTGTTAAAAGCCTTATTTTTTGAAGGTATGACACAGCAGGAAGCAAGCAATGAGCTAGATATTCCGTTAGGCACTATAAAATCCAGATTAAAAATTGGATTAAGAGAGTTAAAAAAAATCTATAGTCCATAAATTATTACAGTCATGGAAAAAAAAGTACAAAAATTTTTAGCATCTGGTTTACTGGATAAGTACTTGATTGGAGCCACTACAGCTTCAGAAACTGTAGCAGTAGAATCATTTATACTTAAACATCCTGAGGTTAAAGAAGAGTATGATTTGTTGCAAGAACGACTAGAACTAGCAGCAAAAACTCAAGCTGTTAGACCTCCTTCATATACATTAGATGTTATTTTAGATGCCATTAACGAAAAACCTGTAATTCATTTACAGCCTCAACGTAAAGTATCTGCATGGTTTAGTATAGCTGCAAGTGTCGCTGCGCTAATATTTGCTGGAACTGCTTACAAACTTTATGATAAAAATCAGGATTTGTTAAACGAGAATAATACTATTGCTGAAGAAATTTTCGATTTAAGAGACGACATTCAAGAAAACAACAGCAAGCTTGATGATGTTATGAGACAATTCATGAAGCTAAACAATCCTGAAACCGAGAAGTATGTATTAAGAGGAAATGATAGAGCTGAAGACTTAAAAACAGTAGCATACATCAACCCTATTGAGAAATCATCTTTGATAGATGTTGTGTCACTTCCAGAAATTTCGCAAGAGCAATCATACCAGTTATGGGCGCAAATGCAAGACAAAATGGTGAATTTAGGTATTCTTGATATTGAAGACCGTAAACTTAAATCGGTACCTTATATTGAGGATGCATTGAGTTTAAATATTACTATTGAACCTAAAGGTGGAAATAGCAATGCTTCTTTAGAAAATTCAGTAGCCGAAATTTCTCTAAAACAAAAAAACAACAATTAACACTTATAGTACACTTAGTAATAAAAAAGAGCCTTTATAATAAAGGCTCTTTTTTATGTTTTAATTGTCGTTAGTTGCAATTCCGTATTTCCAAATTAATGTACCTAAAATACCACCAGCAATTGGCGCTACTATAAAAAGCCAAAGCTGTTGTAATGCCATTCCACCTGCAAAAATTGCTGGTCCTAAACTACGAGCAGGATTCACAGAAGTACCTGTAATTGGAATCACTACCATGTGTATTAAAACCAATGTTAAACCAATGGCTAAACCTGCCATTGTTGCATTACCAAGCTTAGATGTAACCGCGTGAATTACAATTAAGAAAATAGCTGTAAAAACAAGTTCTGCAATAAATGCTGCTTGCATCGAATAGTTACCTAGATAACCTTCTCCCCAGCCATTTGAACCAAAAGCCCATTCACCTGCTTCAAACCCAGATTGTCCATTTAGCAAAGTAGATAATACTAGAATCGCTAAAACAGCTCCAATACACTGCCCAATAACATAACCAACAGTATCTTTTACCGAAAGTTTCCCAGCAACCATCATTCCAACCGAAATAGCTGGATTAATATGGCATCCAGATATAGGCCCAATGGCATAAGCCATAACAACCACTGCTAAACCAAAAGCGAGAGAAATTCCTAATAATCCAAGCCCAGAAACAGCTCCAACAGAGCCTCCTGCTATAGCTGCTGCACCGCAACCAAATAAGGTGAGACAAAACGTTCCAAATAATTCTGAAATAATGTTTTTCATAATAGTTAATTTAATTAGTTAGTTAACAATAAATATAAGCAATTAAAAATAAGACACTTAACTATAATATTTGTCACATTTAAACACTAATCACTTGTTTTTTATAATAATTTACTAGAATGAATTATCTTTGCACAAACATTTTTATTCATGAAACTTCTTTTAATCACATTAGTCTTACTAGGCATAGCAATTGCTGGAATTGCCATTAAACTTTGGGCAAAAAAAGATGGAGAATTTGCAGGAACTTGCGCGAGCCAAAACCCTATGCTAAATAAAGATGGAGAAGCTTGTGGTTTTTGTGGAAAAACGCCTGATCAGTTTAAAGATTGTAATGAAACTACGCACTCTTAAGCAATAATGATTGTGTTAGATGTCTTATTTTACACATTTATTATTGTAGTTCTTATTCAGTTGTTTTTTTATGGTGTATTATTTTCTAAATTTTCTTTTCACAAATATCAAAACAAAAAACAAAAAAATATTGCTGTTTCTATATTAGTTTGCGCTAAAAATGAAGCAGAAAACCTAAAAGAATTTATTCCTTTAATTTTAAAACAAAATTATCCAACATTTGAACTTGTATTAATTAATGACAATTCAAATGATGACACCTTAGACATCATGAAGTCTTTTCAATTGGTTCATGATAATATTAAGATTGTAGATGTAAAACCTATTGAGGCTTTCTGGGGAAATAAAAAGTACGCGCTAACCCTTGGTATAAAAGCTTCATCTAACAACTTTCTTCTTTTTACTGATGCCGATTGCAAGCCACTTTCTAATAACTGGATAAAAGAAATGAGCAGTCATTTCACTAATAAAAAAACAATTGTATTAGGGTATGGTGCTTATAATAAAACAAAAGGCCTTGTTAATAAGCTTATTCGATTTGAGACCTTGTTAACAGCTATTCAGTATTTTTCTTATACAAAAATAGGTATGCCATATATGGCAGTTGGAAGGAATTTGGCGTACAGAAAAGAAACATTTTTTGAAGCTAGAGGGTTTATGAATCACATGAGTGTTCGTTCTGGTGATGATGATTTGTTTGTAAATCAAGTTGCAAATGCTTCAAACACTGCAATATGCATTTCAAAAGATAGTTTTACTGAATCTATCCCTGAAAGTTCTTTATCTGAATGGTTTGTACAAAAAAAGCGACATGTTTCTACATCGAAATTTTATAAACTAAAACACAAATTTCTTTTAGGTTTATTTTATCTGTCGCAATTTCTTTTTTGGCTACTAAGCATAATTCTTCTAATAATCCTTTTTAAGTGGAAAGTTGTTTTGAGCTTATTTATATTAAGATTTATTGTACAGTTTGTAGTTGTGGGATTATCAGCAAAAAAGCTTAACGAAAAAGACCTCGTGATTTTACTTCCCTTTCTTGAATTATTTTTAATTGTCTCACAATTAATTATCTTTATATCTAATATCACATCAAAACAAGGTCGTTGGAAATAAAAGATGCTATTAAAAAAGCAAAAGAAAACAATCAAGTAGCTTTCAATTTTTTGTTAGACACGTTTTGGAATGACGTTTATGGGTTTTTGCTCAAACGAACTCAAAACGAAAATGATGCCGAAGATATTACTATCCAAACTTTCTCGAAAGCCTTCGACAAAATAGGCACTTTTAATGAAAAATATAAGTTTAAAACATGGCTTATAACAATTGCCAAAAACATTCATATAGATTTTCTTAGAGTAAAAAAAACATCTATTATTAATGAAAGAAGTCATGACCATAATGATCGTGTTAAAGATATTATTGATGAATCACCTACTCCAGAAGATAATATTATTACAGAACAAAACTTGGCAAAATTACTTCGTGATATAAAAAAATTAAAACCTCATTACCAAGAAGTTATTAATTTACGATATTTTCAAGAACTTAGTTATCAAGAAATATCCAATACGCTTAATGAGCCTATGAACAATATAAAAGTTAAACTACTTAGAGCTAAAAAATTATTAGCAGAAATTATTCAGAAGAAAAAATGAAATTTAGTATTAAAAACCTAGGCCCTGGGTTGTTATTCGCAGGAGCTGCTATTGGTGTATCTCATTTAGTACAATCTACTAGAGCTGGTGCCGATTTTGGTTTAGGCTTACTTTGGGCTTTATTGTTGGTAAATCTTTTCAAATATCCTTTCTTTCAATTTGGCCCTAGATATGCTGCGGCAACTGGAGAAAGTCTTCTTGATGGTTACAAAAAAATGGGGAATGGAATTTTGATAGCCTATTTTATTTTAACGTTTGCTACAATGTTTACAATACAAACAGCTGTAACTATTGTAACAGCAGGATTGGCTTCTTCCCTATTTGGCGAACTTGGTTTTGATTCTGAATTTGCCGTAAAAATATGGACTATCGTTGTTCTTATTGTTTGTTTGGCATTACTCATTTTTGGAAAATACAAACTACTAGATAGACTAATAAAGATTATTATTATTATCTTATCCATTAGTACAATTGCTGCTGTTATAGTTGCCCTATCAAGTAACCAAGCTCCAATTTCATTTACACAAATATTACCAGAAGGTACAATTGAAAAATTGTTCTTAATTGCATTTATGGGTTGGATGCCAGCACCTTTAGATATTTCGGTTTGGCATTCTCTTTGGGCTGTAGAAAAAAGAAAAGATGATAAAGAATTTAATGCTAAATCTGCTTTGTTCGATTTTAATGTAGGTTATATTGGCACTGTTATATTAGGCATTTGCTTTGTGTTATTAGGTTGCTTGGTAATGTTTGGCTCAGGAGAATCATTTAGTAACGCAGCTGGCGTATTTTCAGGACAGTTAATAGATATGTACACCTCAAGCCTAGGTGAATGGGCTTATATAATTATTGGCATTGCTGCTTTTACTACCATGTTTAGTACCACACTTACATGTCTAGACGCCTCTCCTCGAGCTATGGATAGAACTATAGAACTATTATTTAATAGAAACTTTAAACTTGGCTATATCATCTGGATATTCATTCTTGCTGTTGGCACCATAGTCATATTTTTTGTTTTTGCTTCTGAAATGGGCTTGCTGGTAGAAGTTGCAACCGTTTTGTCGTTTTTAACGGCTCCTTTTTATGCCATTGTCAACTATAAACTTATTAGCAGCAAGTATACTCCTGAAGCATCAAGGCCTTCATTAAAAATGCATATATTAAGCTGGCTTGGAATTATCTTTTTAATTGGTTTTAGCATTTATTATCTAACAACTTTATAAACTGTTTTTAAATCAATACTTCGTATCTTTGCAATCATATTTATTAAAACATGAGTACCGAATCAATTACTACTGAACGTCAACCAAAACCAAAATGGCTTAGGGTTAAATTACCTACAGGTAAAAAATACGCCGAATTAAGAGGGCTAGTAGATAAGTATAAATTAAATACTATTTGTACTTCAGGAAGCTGTCCAAATATGGGAGAATGCTGGGGAGAAGGCACTGCAACCTTTATGATTCTTGGTAATATTTGTACACGCTCCTGTGGTTTTTGTGGTGTAAAAACTGGAAGACCAGAATCTGTTGATTGGGATGAACCCGAAAAAGTGGCTCGTTCTATAAAAATTATGAACATTAAGCATGCTGTTTTAACAAGTGTAGATCGAGATGACTTAAAAGATATGGGAAGCATCATGTGGGCCGAAACTGTAAAAGCTGTAAGACGCATGAACCCAGAAACAACAATAGAAACGTTAATTCCAGATTTTCAAGGCATTGATCAACATTTAGATAGAATTCTAGAAGTATCTCCTGAAGTTATTTCGCATAATATGGAAACTGTTCGTCGCTTAACTAGAGAGGTTCGTATTCAGGCAAAATATGATAGAAGCCTAAGTGTTTTAAAATATTTAAAAGACAACGGACAACGAAGAACAAAAACTGGAATTATGCTTGGTCTTGGTGAAGAGCGTGACGAAGTTATAGAAACTCTTCATGAATTGAAAGAAGCAAAAGTAGATGTTGTCACCATTGGACAATACTTACAGCCTAGTAAAAAACATTTACCAGTAAAACAATTTATTACCCCTGATCAATTTCAAGAATATAAAGAAATAGGATTAAACCTCGGTTTTCGTCATGTAGAGAGCAGTGCTTTGGTTAGATCTTCCTACAAAGCTCAAAAACACATTAATTAAACATGATTAACATTGCCATAAACGGTTTTGGTAGAATTGGAAGACGTGTTTTTAGATTACTGCTAAACAATCCTAACATCCAAATAGTTGCAATTAATGATCTTGCTGATAGCAAAACACTTAGTCATTTGCTTAAATATGATAGTATACATGGTGTTTTACCAAATAGCATTTCTTCGGATAATCAAAATATTATTATAGATGGCAAAAAAGTAAATTTACAAAACCATAATCACCCAAAACTTATTAATTGGAAACCTTTTGACGTTGATTTTGTTATTGAAGCTACAGGGAAATTTAAATCTTTAAACGATTTAAACCATCATATTTATAATGGTGCTTCAAAAGTTATTTTATCTGTTCCTCCAACTGACGATTCCATCAAAACAGTAGTTTTAGGTGTTAATGAAGATATTCTATGCAAAAATGATGTGATAATTTCTAATGCATCATGTACTACTAATAATGCAGCTCCAATGATTGACATCATTAATAAGCTATGTGGTATTAAGCAAGCTTACATTACTACTATACACTCTTATACCACAGACCAAAGTCTACACGATCAACCTCATAGGGATTTAAGACGTGCTAGAGCAGCTGGACAATCCATTGTACCTACTACAACTGGAGCTGCAAAAGCTTTAACTAAAATTTTTCCGGATTTATCCGAAGTTATTGGAGGTTGTGGTATTAGAGTGCCAGTTGCAAATGGCTCATTAACCGATATAACCTTTAATGTGAAAAATAATGTTACTGTAGATCAAGTTAATAATACCTTTAAAAAAGCTTCTGAATCTAACTACAAAGGTATTTTAGAATATACTGAAGACCCAATTGTATCAATAGATATAGTAGGCAATCCTTATTCTTGTATTTTTGATTCTCAAATGACTTCTGTAATAGGAAATATGGTTAAAATCATTGGTTGGTACGATAATGAGACTGGATATTCAAGCAGAATTATTGATTTAATTTCTAAATTAGAAGAAAGTTAGTTTATCGTCTAAAAGCATATTTTTTCACAAAAAGTGTATTTTATCGAATAAAATGTTATATTTGTCGATAAAATGATCTAAAAATGTCCCAAATCAAATATTACATATTTGTTTTTTTAGTCTTATTAATAACAAGTTCTCATTCTCAAGATAGAATAGAGGACGATGTTGCTTTAGATCAAAATAGAATTGATTTTTTCATAAATGAAGCTGATAAAGAAACTCAGCAATCTAATTATTATAAAGCCATTACCACTCTTCAAAAAGGGCTAGTTATTGCAGAAAAAATAGAGAGTGAAAAAGATCAAGGCATTATACAATCTAAGATAGCAAACTTACAATATAATTTAGAAAACTACCAAGAAGCGGGATTTACCATTATCAAGGCAATGAATATTCAAAGTAGGATAGATGATAAGGTCAATCTTGCCGTTTCTAGATATACCTGCGGTATTATTTACTTAGCTCAAAAAGATTACACGAATGCTTTAGATTATTTTAAATCTGCTAAAACAATTTTTGAAGAAGAAAATATTAATGAGCTAGTAGCAAAAGTTACTTTAAATGAAGCAAAAACCTATATGGCTCAAAATAATTTAACCGAAGCCAATGCTTTGGTTGATAAAGCAATTATTTTATCAAAAAAATATAACTTACCAGTTATACAAAGTTCTGCTTTAATAAAAAGTGGAAATATTGCTTATAAAGAAGGTAAATACCAGAGAGCTTTAGCACAAACTATTGAAGGCTCAAATCTTGCTAAAACCACAGGGAATTTGAGCGTTTTAAACGAAAGCTATAAGGCTTTAAGTGATATTTATGAAAAAACTGGTAATTACAAATTAGCAAATACAAACCTGCATCTTTTTATAAAACTTAGCGACTCAATCTTAAGTATTAAAGAAGAACACCTCACAGCAGAAAAAGAAACTCTTGATGCAGATAAGGACACCTTAATACAAACACAAGCTGATCAAATTAAAGAAAAGAATGAATCAGATAGCTTAAACAAGCTAACTACTATTTTAAGTGTTGGTTTGATTACAATACTGTCATTACTTACTTTATCACTATACAAAAACAACAATATTAGATTAAAAACTAATAACATGTTGTATCGTAAAAATGAAGAATTATTAACAGAAAAAGAAAGAGCTGAAATTGCAGCAAAAACCAAAACAAATTTCTTATCTACTGTAACACATGAGTTAAGAACGCCTCTATATGCTGTTACAGGTTTGACAAATATGCTGTTGGAAGAAAACCCAAGAAAAGAGCAAATACAACATTTAAAGTCGCTTAAATTTTCTGGTGATTATTTATTAACCTTTATTAATGATATTCTTCAAATAAATAAAATTGAAGCCAACAAAGTAGAGTTAGATCCTGAAGTTTTCAATCTAAAAAATAAAGTAGAAAATGTTATTGCTGCATTAAATAATTCGGCTCTAGACAACAATATATTTATTCATTTTGAGTATGACAAAAAGCTACCTGAAATATATAATGGCGACCAATTAAAAATCTCTCAAATCCTTATTAATCTTATTGGTAATGCTATCAAATTCACTAAAGATGGAGATATATGGGTAAGATTAACACAATTAGGTGTTAAAGGTAAAACCCATTCTATTCGCCTTGAAATAGAAGATAACGGAATTGGAATCACTAAAGAAAAGCAAGACAGTATGTTTGAAAGTTTCTCTCAAGGATCTGTTCAAATTAATAGAAAATATGGAGGAACCGGACTTGGTCTTTCAATTGTAAAAGGTTTAGTTAAAATATTAAAAGGTAAAATTTATTTAAAAAGCGAACTGGGGAAAGGAACAAGCTTTTTTGTAGAAATACCTTTAGAAGAAAGTAAAGAAGTAACAAATGTTAAAAGTAAAGATTACGCAAAAGATTTAAATAACTTAGATTTAGAAAACGTGAGAATTTTAGTAGTAGAAGACAACAAAATTAACCAAATGATTACTAAAAAAATCTTGAATAAGATGAATTTAGTTTGTGATTTGGTTGACAACGGTGAAGACGCTGTTGA
Source organism: Pontimicrobium sp. SW4 (assembly GCF_039954625.1). NCBI lineage: Bacteria > Pseudomonadati > Bacteroidota > Flavobacteriia > Flavobacteriales > Flavobacteriaceae > Pontimicrobium > Pontimicrobium maritimum. Next base: position 553,819 of record NZ_CP157199.1, on the reverse strand, counting down.
AAAAGTAAAGGAAGTGAATTACAATGTCGTTCTTATGGACATTCACATGCCAGGAATTAGTGGTTTAGAAGCCACCAAACAAATACGTGAGTTTGACAAAGAGCTTACCATTTTTGCCCTTACAGCTGTAACGCTAGAGGACAAAATGCAGGAATTTGAAGAAGCAGGTTTTGACGATATTATATCAAAGCCATTTAAGCAAGAAGATTTTGAGAAAAAATTATATGAAGCGTTAAAAGAAAACGAAACGTCTGCTTCAGCTTAATATTCTGAGCAAAAATCCAATAGTATTTTATTGAATTTTTCGTGCTCAAAAATCTTGGTTTCAATTGGTAGGTAATAAAGTCTATTTCCAGACAATTTATCTCCAAGTTTCGTAAAATCTTTTTCTGTAGTAACAATTATTTCTTTTTCATTTAAAGTTTCAATATCTACATTAGTAAATACATGATGATCTTTAAAGTTAATATGCTCAAACCTGTAAGCCTCGTCATTTAAGAAATTAACCAACGGAACTGCATTCGCAATCCCAGTTACAAGAGTAAAACTAACATCTTTCAATCCATCCAAATTTATACTCTCATTGCTAGAATAGATAACACTAGAGTAATCAATAGTGCTAAAAAAGACATCTTGAGCAGGTCTTTTTAGGCTACTAATAATATTACTTCGCTCCTCAATAGTTATATCATTTGGGCATTTTGTGACTACGATAATATCGGCTCTATTAGCTCCAGATTTTGGCTCTCGCAAATCGCCAGTTGGCAAAGAGATATCATCAATATATAATTTATAATAAGAAGTTAATAAAATATTAAATCCAGCTTTAACTTTTCTATGCTGAAACGCATCATCCAATAGGATAATATCAGGTTTCTTTAAACTTCTTAATTTTGAAATACCTTGCTGTCTATTAGCATCAACACTTACTATAATATCCTTAAATTTCGAATAAAATTGATATGGCTCATCACCTATTGTTTCCACTGTAGAAGTTTTGTCAGCAATTAAGAATCCATTAGTTGAACGCTTGTAACCTCTACTTAAGGTTGCTAGCTGATATTTATTCTTTAAAAGTCTTACTAAATATTCTATCATTGGTGTTTTTCCTGTACCACCAACACTCAAATTTCCAACACAAATTATTGGAAAATCGTAACTTTTAGATTTAAAAACACCTTTATCGTACAAAACATTTCGCAACCATGTAACTCCATAGTAAACAGGAACAATTGGTAATAATATGTTTCTTAATATTTTCACGATAACCTAATCAAAATGATTTACAAAAGAGTGCCAAGATAATAATTAAATCATTGAAGATTACACAAGACTATTTGAAAACAATGAAAGTCAACTTGTGAAAGTAATTATTTATCTTTGAACTAAACATAATTTTTTATGATTGTACAAGACGTTATTAATCACTTAGAAGAATTAGCTCCTTTATCTTATGCCGAAGATTTTGACAATGTTGGCTTATTGGTTGGTGATAAAAATAATAAAGTTTCAGGCATTCTTGTAACATTAGACGCTCTTGAAACAGTAATAGATGAAGCTATTGAAAAAAACTGCAACCTTATTGTGAGCTTTCATCCTATAATTTTTAAAGGGTTAAAAACACTAACAGGAAAATCCTATGTAGAACGTGTTGTGATTAAAGCCATAAAAAATAACATTTCAATTTTTGCAACTCATACAGCTTTAGACAATGCATTACAGGGAGTAAACGATAAAATTTGTGAGCAACTTGGGCTTATAAATAGAGAAATACTTATACCTCAAGTAGGCACCATAAAAAAACTAACCACGTATGTCCCAAAAAATAATGTTGGAAAAGTAAGAGAAGCGTTATTTAATGTTGGAGCTGGTGCAATTGGTAATTATAACAATTGTAGTTTTAATGTTAGCGGTATTGGTACCTTTAATGGAAATGAAAACTCCAATCCAACAATTGGAGAAAAAGGAGTTACTCAGCAGGAAGAAGAAATAAAACTCACAGTTACTTTTCAAAAACATCTAGAATCAAAAGTTTTACAAACGCTTTTTAAAAATCACCCATACGAAGAAGTTGCTTATGAAGTAACAACGCTGGAAAATAAAAATCAACATATTGGTATGGGAATGATAGGCGAATTCGAAAATGCTATGACAGAAACTAGCTTTCTGGAGCATTTAAAATCAACAATGCAAACAGAATGTGTTCGTCATTCTTCCTTATTAAATAAACCCATAAAAAAAGTGGCTGTACTAGGAGGCTCAGGAAGTTTTGCTATTAGTGCAGCAAAGTCAGCAGGTGCAGACGCTTTTGTGACAGCCGATTTAAAATATCATGACTTTTTTACTGCCGAAAACATGCTGCTTTTAACAGATATTGGACACTACGAAAGTGAACAATACACAAAAAACCTTTTAGTAGCGTATCTTACAAAAAAAATTCCTAATTTTGCAATCGTTTTATCAAACACAAATACCAATCCTGTAAAGTATTTATAAGCATGGCTAAAAAGAAAGAAGTTACTGTAGAAGAGCGATTAAGAGCGCTATACGATTTACAATTAATCGATTCTCGCGTTGACGAAATTAGAAATGTAAGAGGAGAACTTCCTTTAGAAGTACGTGATTTAGAAGATGAAGTTGAAGGATTAAAAACTAGACTTCAAAAATTAGATGACAGTCTTTTGGATATAAGTGAGCAAATTAAGTCTAAAAAGAACTTAATTGAAGAAGCAAAAGCACTTATAAAAAAGTACTCTGAACAACAAAAAAATGTTAGAAATAACAGAGAATATAATTCTTTAACTAAAGAAACTGAATTTCAAGAATTAGAAATTCAATTGGCTGAAAAGCATATTAAAGAATTTAATGCTCAAATTGAGCAGAAAAAAGAAGTTATAGACGAAACTAAATCTCGTTTAAAAGAAAGAGAAACACATTTAAAACACAAAAAAGGTGAATTAGATGCCATTCTTTCTGAAACTGAAAAAGAAGAGCAAGCACTTTTAAAGAAAAGTGAAGAATACAAAACTTCAATTGAAGAAAGATTAGTTCTTGCGTATTCAAGAATTCGTGAAAATGTAAAAAACGGATTAGCTGTTGTTGCCATTGAAAGAGGTGCCTCAGGAGGTTCTTTCTTTACAATTCCGCCTCAAGTTCAAGCAGAAATTGCTTCTCGCAAAAAAATAATCACGGACGAACATAGTGGTCGTATTCTAGTTGACGAAGTTTTAGCAAATGAGCAAAAAGCAAAAATGGAAAAAATGTTTTCTAAATTATAATTAGAATTCAAAAAAACATAGAAAAAGCCTTTAACAGATTGTTAAAGGCTTTTTTATTGTGTAATTATTTTAGTTACTTAACGACATAGTTAAAAACAAAAAAAATGAAATCATTAATTCTCTCGTTTTCAATTGCATTATTATTTAGTTGCCAGAATAATGCGCAGCAAAAAACAGTAGCAACATCTAATAAAAGTAAAATAGAACAAGGGTTAATGACAGCTGACCCTATAGAAGTTCCTTTACAAGATGGTTTAGCAAGAGCCTATTTTGCTAGTGGCTGTTTTTGGTGTGTTGAAGCAGTTTATGAAAGCGTAAAAGGAGTTAAAGAATCTATTTCTGGTTATTCTGGTGGACACACATTAAATCCAACGTATGAGTCCAGTAATACAGGAAAAACTGGTCATGCCGAAGCTGTTGAGATTATTTACGACCCAAAAATTGTAAGTTTTGCTATATTAGTTGATGTGTATTTTGGCTCTCAAAATGTCACTCAAGTTAATGGACAAGGACCAGATATTGGCTCACAATATCGTTCCATTATTTTTTATCAAAATGAAGATCAAAAGCAAGTTATTATTCAAAAGAAAGAAGCTTTAGCAAAAAAACTCGATAAACGCATTGCTGCCGAAATTATGCCTTTTCAAAAATTTTGGGTTGGCGAAGATTATCATCAAGATTACGAACGTCTAAATCCAGACAACCCCTATATACAACGTATTTCTATACCAAGATTAAATCGTTTTAAGCAAAAGTTTCCTCACTTATTAAAAGAGAAACATTAAATTCCTTTGGAAACAGGAACCTTTTTCAACTATTGCGGAAGCTATTTTAAACATTGACTTTCTCATAAAAAAACGATAACTTCGTTTAACGTCGGATATAAGTCATTAAAACGGCGCATATCCGTAAAAACAATGGTATGTAATTGCCTGCGGCACGTAGAATCGCGTTTTGCAAACGCTTCCTTTCTACTAATTACATACCATCGTCCACTGTTAATTGCACCTCGCCAAATTAATTGTATATTTATTCGAGTCTACGAGAACTCCTCACGAAACTACACACATCAGCGTGTATAGCGAATGAGGCGCAATTATGGCTCTCCGTGAGGCGCGCCTCACTACGCCATACACAGTGGACGTTAAACGAACTTCTCAAATTTTTCTCGCCTTTAACTCAAAAATTAAAGGATATAATTGGTCTTTAGTGGTATACATTCCTGATTCGGTTTTAACCAAATCTGGTAATACATTATATGGACTTTCATTGTATTCGTTTAAATGGTCTATATGTAAGCCAGCTTCTGTAAGCACATTAATGACCTCACTCAATCCATGATTCCATCCATATTCTTTACTAATCATTTTTGAATCCTGATTAGCATAAGTACCTTCATACTCTTCATAAATCACCTCATCTTGCATGTAGCCATATTTCATTTCTTGTTTACCATTTGCGTAATCAAACATCCACACAATTGGGTGAAATTCTACCATATAAAAAACGCCTCCTGGTTTAAGTCTTTCGGCAATCATTTTACCCCAAGGTTTTAAATCTGGCAGCCAACCAATAACACCATAGCTTGTAAAAACGATATCAAAAGTTTCCTTGACGTATATATATGTTTCCAAAACATTACAGCAAATAAATTCAGCGTCTAAGTTTAATTCACCATTAAGTTGTTTCGCCAATTTTATGCCTTCATCACTTAAATCCACTCCAACACACTTCGCTCCTAACCTACTCCAACTTAAGGTGTCTTGACCAAAATGACATTGTAAATGCAACATAGATTTATTTTTCACATCTCCCAAAGCATTTAATTCATAAGGCATTAAAGAAGAATTCCCTTTTTTAAAGGCCTCTATATCATACATAGCACTTTTAGCATGAACTTTAACCTTTTCATTCCACGTATCTTTATTAACTTCGAAATATTTTTTATAAGTTGTCATTAGCCAAAATTGAGCTTCTAAAATAAGATTTCTAAATTAATTGTGTTTAGTTTCTTATTTTTGATGAAAATCCAACCACATGAAACATCTATACTAAATTTCTAATATTTAATAAAAATATTATAGATGTTACATGTGACCGTTGAAAAACAATAAATACTATCACATGAAAAAGTTATTCCTCCTTTCGTTTCTAATTATATTTTCTTCCTGCAAACAAGCTGAAGAAAAAAAAGAACCTGTTGCTAAAAAATTAACCGTCGCAGAAAAAATTGCCAATGCGCATGGCTATGAAAACTGGGATAGTGTAAAAACCTTCGCATTTACCTTTGGAGGTACTTTAGAGGATCCAAACAGTGGTCGTTCATGGGTATGGAATCCTAAAACGAATGATATTAAATTAACTCGTAATGATGAAGTTTTAGAGTACAATAGAAGTAATATGGATTCTGTGGCCTTAAAAGCCGATAGAGGGTTTATTAATGATAAGTTTTGGGCTTTAATTCCATTTCAATTGATTTGGGATGAAGGCACAACAATTTCGGAGCCTGAAAAAGCTACATCTCCTGTAAAACAAGAAGAGCTTAATAAATTGATAATTACCTATTCCAGCGAAGGTGGTTATACACCTGGAGATGCGTACGACATTTATTTTGACGACGATTATATTATTAGAGAGTGGAGTTTTAGGAGAGGTAACGCTCCAGAACCAACCATTTCAAATACTTTTGAAAACTATAGTGATTATAATGGTATTAAAGTCGCTCAAGACCATAAAAGAAGCGCAAGTGATAGAAATCTTTTAATCAGAAATGTTAAGGTCGAATTAGACGAATAATTAACGCTATAACCAAGTGAAAAATCTTTCAAATTTTCCTATTTTTGGGTAAAACCAAAATATTTTACTTTGTTCAACTATAAACTAGGTCTTGAATATGCTAAGCAACAAGATCAAAATGATTCACTTGCTTCTTATAGAAATCAATTTCACGTTCCTAAAGATAAAGAAGGGAATAATTGGTTGTATTTTACCGGAAATTCTCTCGGTTTACAGCCAAAATCAACAAAAAAATATATAAATCAAGAGCTAGAAGATTGGGCGAATTTAGGTGTAGAAGGTCACTTTGAAGCAAAAAATCCTTGGATGCCATATCATGAGTATTTAACCAATTCTATGGCAAAAATTGTCGGTGCGAAACCAATTGAAGTGGTCATTATGAATACCCTTACCACAAATCTCCATTTGTTAATGGTATCCTTTTATCAACCAACAAAAACCAAATACAAAATAGTGATTGAAAGTGATGCATTTCCATCAGATAGGTATGCTGTACAAACACAATTAGAGTTTCATGGTTTTGATGCTAACGAAGGATTGATTGAATGGAAACCCAGACAAGGTGAAGAATTATTACGAATAGAAGATTTAGAAAATATTCTTGAAGACCAAGGAGATGAAATAGCATTGCTTTTAATTGGAGGTGTCAACTATTATACAGGACAATATCTTAACTTAAAACGCATTGCAGAACTTGGTCATTCTAAAAACTGTATGGTTGGAATTGACCTCGCTCATGGTGCTGGAAATATTCAACCTGAGTTACATGATTCAGGTGTTGATTTTGCTGCTTGGTGCACTTATAAATACTTAAACTCTGGTCCTGGAAGCTTAGCTGGTTTATTTGTACATGAAAAACATGCACATAATAAAAATTTAAAGCGCTTTGCAGGTTGGTGGAGCCATAACAAATCGACACGATTTAATATGCGTCAACCACTCGATATTATTCCTGGTGCCGAAGGTTGGCAATTAAGTAATCCTCCTATTCTATCTATGGCTGCTATTAAAGCATCGCTAGATATGTTTAATGATGTTGGAATGGATGCTTTAAGAGAAAAGTCTAAAAAGCTTACTGGTTATTTTGAGTTCTTGATTAATGAACTGAAAAATGATAAAATAAAGATTATTACGCCTTCAAATCCAGACGAACGAGGTTGTCAATTATCAATACAAGTTAAAGATGCTGATAAAAGTTTACATCAAAAACTAACTGATACTCATATCATTACAGATTGGCGAGAACCAAATGTGATAAGATGTGCTCCAGTACCTTTATACAATAGTTTTGAAGATGTTTACAGAATGGTTGAAAAATTAAAGAAAATATTAAACTGAGTTGTCATTCCGCACTTGATGCGGAATCCATCATAATTAAAAACTAAAAGTAGATTCCTGCCTTCGCAGGAATGACAAAAATGAAAGAAAAAAAACAAAACATACTCATTATTGGAGCTGGACTATGCGGAAGTTTACTAGCACTTCGTTTAGGTCAAAGAGGTTATAATGTAACCGTTTACGAAATGCGTCCAGATTTACGAAAAGTAGACATCTCTGCGGGACGTTCGATTAATTTAGCGTTTTCAGATCGTGGTAATAAAGCTATGAAATTGGTAGGTATTGAAAATAAAGTAAAAGCACTCTGCATTCCAATGAATGGTCGTATGCTTCACGATAAAGAAGGCAATACTTTCATGTCTAATTATAGTGGTAGAGATCATGAATACATCAATTCCATCTCTCGAGGAGAACTCAATGGTTTATTGCTCACTGAAGCCGAAAAACATAAAAATGTCACTATCCATTTTAATAGAAAATGTAAATCGGTTGATTTTGAAAAAACCACAGCGTTGTTTAAAGATTATGATGGTAATTCAGAATTTGTAGAAGATGCTGATATCATCATTGCAACAGATGGTGCTGGTTCAGCAATGCGCAAAAGTTACTACTTAGGTAAAAAGTTTTTATTTAGTTTTTCGCAAGACTATCTAACACATGGTTACAAAGAGTTAAGTATTCTACCAGCAAAAGAAGGCGGTTATAAAACTTATAAAAATGCATTGCATATTTGGCCAAGAGGCGATTTTATGCTTATTGCCTTGCCTAATTTAGATGGAAGTTTTACAGTCACGCTATTTTTGAGCCATGATGAAGGTGCGTATAATTTCAACAATCTCACAACTCATAAAATCGTAACAGAATTCTTTAAAAAAGAATTTCCAGATGCTTTAGAACTCATGCCTAATTTAGTTGACGACTTCTTTGAAAACCCAACAGCAGCCTTAGGCACTGTAAAATGTTCGCCTTGGCATTATAAAGGAAATACTCTTTTAATGGGAGATGCAGCACATGCCATTGTGCCTTTTTATGGTCAAGGTATGAATGCCTCATTTGAAGACGTCGTAGAATTTGACAAAGTGCTTGACCAAGGTCTAGATAATTGGGAAGACATTTTTACGACCTACGAAAAATCACGTAAAAAAGATACTGATGCCATTGCAGATTTAGCCATCGATAATTTTCATGAAATGAAAGACCATGTATCCAACGCAATATTTCAAGAAAAACGTAAATTAGAAATGGCTTTAGAAAAGAATTTTCCTAATGAATATTCTTCAAAGTATTCATTAGTGACTTTTAATGAAGATATAAACTACAGAGACGCTTTGTTAAGAGGTCGTGCACAAGATAAAGCCATATTGAATATGCTTTCAGATGGTGAGATTGATACTAATGGTGATTTAAAAAGTATATTAGAAAAAGTAAAACAACAAACCGAAGCAATTCTAGAAGATGATAGAATTGCTGGATTAAAATAAAAACTATGAGTGACAAAGTAACACCAAGAGGGGCCTATCCACATAATAGAAGAGCTGGAGATTTTATTTTCATATCAGGCACAAGCTCTCGTCGTGCAGACAACACTATTGCAGGAGTTGATATTATTGACGACATGGGAACAAAACGCTTGAATATTGAAGTTCAAACTCGTGAAGTTTTGCAAAATATTGAAAAGAACTTAAAAAGTGCTGGTGCATCCATGAGTGATGTAGTAGATGTAACTTCTTTTCTTGTTAATATGAATGACTTTGCAGGTTACAATAAAGCCTATGCTGAATTTTTTAATGCTGAAACTGGACCAGCTAGAACTACGGTTGCGGTACACCAATTACCTCATCCCGACTTAGTGGTTGAGATTAAGGTAATGGCATATAAAAAAGACTAATGAACATCCAAAACTACATAAACGGCAATTTTCACAATCCAATACAAAATGATTGGTTAGACAACTACAATCCGTCAAATGGAGAAGTGTATAGTCAAATTCCAAATTCAACCAAAGAGGACATTGAACTAGCTTATCAAAGTGCCAAAACTGCTTTTAAGCAGTGGAGTCAAACCACTCTGGAAGAACGAAGTAGAATCATGCTCAAAATTTCAGAGCTTATCGAAACTAATCTTGATAGATTAGCTGAAGCAGAAAGCAAAGACAATGGGAAACCTATTTGGTTAGCCAGAGCAATAGATATACCAAGAGCATCAAGTAATTTTCGTTTTTTTGCTAATGCCATAACGCAATTTGCTAGTGAAAGTCATGAAAGTGTTGGTCACCAAGCCATAAATTACACCTTACGTCAACCCATTGGTGTCGTAGGTTGTATTAGTCCTTGGAACCTACCACTCTATTTATTTACTTGGAAAATCGCACCAGCTATTGCAGCAGGAAACTGTGTGGTTGCCAAACCTAGTGAAGTCACACCAATGACAGCTTATTTATTAGGTAAAATTTGTAATGAGGCAGGCTTACCAAAAGGTGTATTGAACATTGTTCATGGTTTAGGAACATCTACAGGGCAAGCTATTGTGGAACATCCAGACATTAAAGCCATTAGTTTTACAGGTGGCACTACAACTGGTGCGCATATTGCAAAAGTCGCAGCTCCAATGTTTAAAAAACTATCTCTAGAGCTTGGTGGTAAAAATCCAAACATCATATTTGCCGATTGCGATTATGACAATATGCTTAAAACAACTGTTCGCTCTTCGTTTGCTAATCAAGGACAAATCTGCTTGTGTGGCAGCCGAATTTTTGTTGAAAAATCTATTTATGAACAATTTAAAGCCGATTTTGTTCAGCGAGTTAAAAACATGAACGTTGGGCATCCATCAAATGAAAAAACAAAAATCGGAGCATTGGTTTCTAAAGCTCATTTGGATAAAGTGTTGAGTTATGTTGACATTGCAAAAGAAGAAGGTGGAACAGTATTATGTGGTGGAAACAAAGTAACCGTTGAAGGTTATGAAAATGGTTACTATATGGAGCCAACAATTATTGAAATTCAAACTAATGAATGTCGTGTGAATCAGGAAGAAATATTTGGTCCTGTTGTTACCATAATGCCTTTTAATAACGAAGACGAAGTATTGCAAATGGCAAATAAAGTCAAGTATGGTTTGTCGGCCACATTATGGAGTAATGATCTAAAGCGAACTATGAGAATGACCAATCAATTACAAGTAGGAATCGTTTGGGTAAACACGTGGCTGATGCGAGATTTACGTACACCTTTTGGTGGTGTAAAAGATTCTGGAGTTGGTCGTGAAGGTGGTTTTGAAGCGCTTCGGTTTTTTACTGAGGCTAAGAATGTTTGTATAAAATATTAAAAGCCCACCCCAACCCTCCCTAAGGGAGGGAGTAGTGAGCTAAAATTAAAATAAAGTCTAATAAACTCATTAACCCTGTTAAGAGTTCCTCCCCTTTGGGGAGGTTAGGAGGGGCTTATTATGAATCTAGAACTCAACAATAAATACGCTTTAGTATGCGGTAGCACAGCAGGAATTGGTAAAGCAACTGCTTTGGCTTTAGCTGCTGAAGGTGTTCAAGTAACACTAGTTGCTAGGAACGAAAACAAACTTAAATTAGTTCTTGCTGAATTACCTAAGCAACGATCTCACGATTATATCGTCGCCGATTTTTCAAATCCAGATGAATTAAAAAGCAAAGTTTCAGAATATATAATTAATAATCATGGTTTTCATATATTGGTAAACAATACTGGAGGACCTAAAGGAGGGCCTGTATTTTCAGCAGATCTATCTGAGTTTGAATCGGCCTTTACACAACACTTAAAGTGTAATCATATATTAGCACAAGCAGTCGTTCCATTTATGAAAAGTGAAGGCTTTGGGCGCATTATTAATGTCATATCAACTTCTGTAAAACAGCCTTTAGATGGTCTTGGTGTAAGTAATACAATTCGTGGTGCTGTAGCCAATTGGAGTAAAACACTTGCCAACGAATTGGGTCAATATGGAATAACAGTAAACAATGTGCTTCCAGGAGCCACTGGAACTGAACGATTAACAGAAATTATTAAAAATAAATCTGCTAAAACTGGCAACACTGAAGAAGCTGCCGCCAGCACTATGAAAAATGCTATTCCAGCAAAACGATTTGCAAAACCTGAAGAATTAGCAGATGCCATTACTTTTTTAGCAAGTGAACGTGCTGCTTATATAAATGGAATTAACCTTCCTGTTGATGGTGGACGAACAAAATCTTTGTAACTTTATATCATTCTTTTTAAAATCATAAAATCATGAGTAAATTATATCCTCCAATAAATTTTAAAGCATGGATTGATGAAAATAGACATCTTTTAAAACCACCAGTTGGAAACAAAGTCGTTTGGAAAGATGGCGATTTCATAGTTATGGTAGTTGGTGGACCTAATAGCAGAAAAGATTACCATTATAATGAAACACCAGAATTTTTCTACCAAGTTGAAGGTGACATTACCTTAAAGGTTATTGATAAAGGCACACCCAAAGATATTCATATTAAAGAAGGGGAAATATTCTTGCTACCTCCAAAAATTCCGCATTCACCTCAACGAGGAGCTAATACTGTTGGATTAGTCATTGAATATCCAAGAGAAAAAGGCATGCAAGATGCTCTACTTTGGTTTTGTGAAAATTGCACGACTAAACTTTATGAAGAAGATTTCACACTCGATAATATTGAAACTGATATGCCTGCTATTTTTGATAAATATTATGGTGATAAAGACAAAAGGTCTTGCCCTAATTGTGGAGAGGTAATGCAGCCTCCAAAAAAAGTACAGATAGAAGAATAATTTATGAAACGTAAACTTCGCATAAACGGTCATTCTCACCTTCTTCCATATCCTGAAGAAATTCCTCAGTTTATGAAAGACAAAGGTATTTTCTGGGTAGATAAAGACCGAAAATTTATGCTTCAAAAAGATTGGAATCGCCCAATAACAGATTCTAGTTTCTTTCTAAATGAGAAACTTGCTTGGATGGAGCGTTTTAAAATTGATCATGCAGTAGTACTTAACTTATCACAATTATATGGTAATGGTTTGCGTGTGGAAGAAATGAAACAAGCTTTACGTTTTCAAAATGATTTTAACGCAAGGATACAACATGAAAATCCAAGCAAATTTACTTGTGGTTTTGTAGTACATCCTGGTTTTGTTAAAGGGGCTTGTTGGGAAATTGAACGTTGCGTTGAAGAGTTGGGTATGCAACTCTTATGCTTACCAACCCACTATATGGATACCATTGGTACTTGGCGTTGTATTTTCGATGAAGAAAATGAGCCTATTTTTGAATTAGCAAGCAAATACAATCTTGCTGTAGAAATTCATCCTTATGATGGTGAAAAATTTATAAAACTAGAAAACACCTCTTGGCGTTTTCATTTAATTTGGATGTTAGCTCAATGTGCCGATGCCTATCATTTTTTAACATTAAATGGCTACCAAGACAAATTTCCAAACATGCGTACTTGTTTTGCTCATGGTGGACAATTAGCACAAATTAATTTAGGAAGACGTATTCAAGGTTTTGATGGCAGACCAGATTTATTTGAAGGCAAAAGTCACCCAAGAAAAGCTGTAGGTCATAAAAATATCTTTTTTGACACTTTAGTACATGATACTGGAGGACTTGAATTATTGATAAAAAATCAAGGCTCTAAACAAGTCCTTATGGGATTAGATGATCCTTATCCTTTAGGTGAAATGGAAAGTGAGAAACAATCATCCTACCCTGGGAAAATATTAGATTTAGCAATTCAACAGGATATTATTAATGAAAATGAGCGTGATGCTATTTGGGAAGACAATGTTGTACAATGGTTGTGTGGTGATGATGAAGCTGCCAAACAAAAGTTATTAAATAGAATATTAAGTTAATGAATTTCTTACCAGATAAGATTGATGACTATGTAGTAGCTCATAGTCAAGATGAGCCAGAATTATTACAAGAACTTAGTCGAGAAACATACCAAAAAATATTGCAACCACGAATGTTAAGTGGACATTATCAAGGTCGTGTATTAAGTATGATTTCAAAGTTAGTGAATCCAAAAAACATACTAGAAATAGGCACTTATACTGGTTATTCTGCTTTATGTTTGGCAGAAGGCATGCAAGATTCTGGAGAGTTACACACAATTGATATAAATGAAGAATTATTTGATTTTCAGCGTAAATATTTTGACAAATCTGGATATGGCTCTCAAATTCATCAACACTTAGGTGATGCGCTTGAAGTTATCCCTACACTAAACAAAACATTTGATTTAGTTTTTATTGATGCAGATAAAGAAAACTACACGAATTATTTTCACACCATTATTGACAAAATAAACATTGGAGGAATCATACTTTCTGATAATGTCCTTTGGAGTGGTAAAGTTTTAGACACAGTATTCAAAAAAGAAGACACCTCTACTCCAGCTCTAATAGACTACAATAAGGTTTTAAGGAAAGATTCTAGAGTAGAAACAGTAATGCTACCTATACGAGATGGTTTAACAATCAGTAGAAAAAAATGATAGTTGAATAGTAATTGTATTTAAATTCAAAAAAAAATATCAAAGACTGTAACATTCTTTTTAAAAGGTGCTCATTATATAAAACCAACAATTTGTATAATGAAAAAATCTATATTTTCTCTTTTCACTTTTCTACTTATAGCTTGCAATAATAGTAATGATAGTATAGTAGAAAAAAAGACCCATAATTCACTTAAACCAGCTTCAGAGTTTTATTCAAAAGAGCGTGCTCAAGTATTAGTCGTTGGTACTTTTCATTTTAACTATCCAGGTTTAGATAAAATTAAAACTGAAGAAAGTGATAAAATTGATGTGCTAAAAGAACCTAAAAAAACAGAGGTTACCGAACTTGTTGAATACATTAAAAAGTTTAAACCTACTAAAATTGCTATTGAGGCGCATCCTGGATATAATTGGAATACTAAATTTAAAGAATATAAATCAGGAAAGCATAGAGAAAAGCGTGATGAACGATATCAGCTTGCAATGCGTATAGCAAATGATGTAAATATTGATACTCTTTATACTGTAGATGCCACTGCACTTAGTAACGATTTATGGAAACAAGACTCAACTTACTATAAATCATTAACTAATAAAATTGACAGAGATCTTGAGGATCCTTATTGGGAAATGGCTAAGCAATATTTTGACTATAGAGAAAAGCAAATGAAGAAAACTAAAATATTGGATGTTATAAAAAACATGAACACTCGAGAAGGTCATAATACTAATTTTGGTTTGTATTTAACTGGTTCTTTTGCAACAGGAGAAGGACAAGGTGCAGATAATTTTTCAATGTGGTGGTACAATCGCAATGCACGAATATTTGCAAATATTGTTAATATAACTGAGAGTCCAAATGATAGGATTTTAGTAATTTTTGGAAATGGACATGCTGCTATATTGCGTCAGTTTTTTGAGGCTTCTCCGCAATATGATTTTGTTGAACTTAGTAGTTTGGAAGAAAACTAAAGTTTGCGTTTTACAGAACCTGTAAAATCATCAATACCTTCTTTTACTTTGGTAATTTCCTCATTAATACTACTAGCTACATCGGTATCAATACCATGTTTATCTGCACTTTTAGCAATTTCATGTTTAATATCGTTAGTAGCATCTTTAAGAGTACGCATACCTTTACCAAGACCTCGTGCAATTTCAGGAATTTTATCAGCACCAAATACCATCACCACTATAAATAGGATGAATGCAATTTCAGCTCCACTAATAAATAAAAAGGTTGCTTGTTGTAACATGGTACAAATATAATGAGTATGTATAAAAAAACCGACTTAAAAAAGTCGGTTTTAATATTATATTAAAAACTTTAACTAGTTTTTGCTCTTAAATTGATCAAACTTACTTTGCTTCACTTCTTTAGGCCAAGAGTTATTAGACGTATCAATATCCGCAGTTTCTAAATCTGGATCTACTTTAATAGATACTATTTCTTTCTCAGAAGCTATAGATTTACTTACTTCTTTATCGTTATGTCTCCAAATTTCAGCAGGATATGTTTCTCGTTTAGATGTTCCATCAGCATATTCATATTCAACAATAATTGGCATTACTAAGCCTCCTGGTTTATTAAAAGTTACATTATAAATGTACTTAGGAGATTTAATTTTTTTACGTTCTTCAGCAGTAAAATTATCCATTAAGTACTCTTTTAAAGTTGGTGCATTCTCTAAAGTAGATTTATTTTTTAAAGCTTCGTTAAATTCTTCACTTCCTTCTTCAACCATATATACTAATGGTGGTAAATCTTCTACCTTCATACCATTTCTACTAGCAATATTTTCAACAATATTTTTTGGTGCATCGGTAACATACATTTTTTTAACCTCTTTAATACCAATATCTGTATAATCTGTAGTATAGAACCAACCTCTCCAGAACCAATCTAGATCCATTGCAGATGCATCTTCCATTGTTCTAAAGAAATCTTCAGGTGTTGGGTGCTTAAACTTCCAACGGTTTGAATATTCTTTAAATGCATAATCAAACAACTCACGTCCCATAATAGTTTCACGCAAAATATTTAATCCTGTCGCAGGTTTAGCATAAGCATTATTACCAAACTGATAAGTATTTAATCCTTTACTCATAATAGGCGCCAAATAATCTTGATCTGTACTCATATAAGGTACAATTTTATCTGCAGGACCACGTCTTGCTGGAAAATCAGTATCACCTTCAGCTAGTGCATCTGGATATAATTTAGCAAAATCACGTTCTGCAACATACTGTACAAAAGTATTTAAGCCTTCGTCCATCCATGTCCATTGACGCTCATCACTATTAACAATCATAGGAAAAAAGTTATGACCTACTTCATGTATAATTACTCCTTGCATACCATATCTTACTCTCTTAGGAATATTTCCATCTGCATCAGGACGTCCAAAATTGTAACAAATCATAGGATACTCCATTCCCATAGGCGCACTTACCGAAATTGCTTTATGATAAGGATAATCAAAGGTCATTCTTGAATAAGAAATTAGCGTACTAGCAACAGTTTTAGTTGACCAATCTCCCCAAAGAGGGTTTGCTTCTGGTGGATAAAGTGATACTGCCATTACATTTTTATTCCCAATTTTAACAGCCATCATATCCCAAATATGCAGACGAGAAGAAGTCCAACCAAAATCACGTACATTTTCAGCATATAATTTCCAAGTCTTTGTTTCTTTGCTTTTCTTTTTTGCTGCAGCTTCAGCTTCTTTTTGAGTGACAATTTCTACTGGTTCATCAAAAGATTTTTTTGCTTTTTCAAAACGGCTCAACATGTCTTTACTAAACACTTCATTTCTATTCATTAATCTACCAGTACCATCTAAAATATGGTCAGCAGGAACAGTAATATTTACTTCAAAATTCCCGAATGGTAATGCAAATTCATCACGTCCAAAAAACTGAGAATTTTGCCAACCTTCAACATCATTATATACAGCCATTCTAGGATAGAATTGTGCCATTACATAAATTCTGTTATCTGTTTCAGGAAAATACTCATATCCCGAACGTCCACCGTCCTTTGTATGATCATTAATATTGTACCACCATTTTATTTGGAAAGAAAATTTATCTCCAGTATTCATTGCTTTTGGCAATTCTACACGCATCATAGTACCATTTATCATATGTGGCAATGGCTTACCATTAACATCACTAACCTGTTCTATATTAAAACCTCCATCAAAAGATTCTTCCATATAGTTTTTAGAAAAATTAGCAGCTGGCTGAAGTTTTTGAGTGCCACCACTTTCAATTAAAGGTGTTTTTGAATCTTTAGCCCTCATGTTTTGGTCTAATTGTACCCATAAAAACTTTAATTGATCTGGCGAATTATTTGTGTAAGTAATCGTTTCGAAACCTGATAATTTAGCGTTATCATCATCCAATTTAATATTCATTTTATAATCAGCTTGTTGCTGATAATACGCAGGACCTGGAGCTCCAGATCCTGTTCTGAACATATTAGGAGTCGCAAATTCATCATACAATTGTCTAAATTTGTTGATGTTCACGTGACCTGGTTTACGCTCAGGTTTTTCTTGTTCTTGCTCTTGCGCAAAAGCTCCTACAGATACGAATAAAGCAGAAAGTAGGAAACATTTAAGTTTTTTCATTAGTAAATATTTAATTATTTTAAAAAGATTAGAAATTATAAACCCTTAGTCTAGTTGTAGAAAACATGTACTTGATATGGCATTATAAATTACTATAGTTGGTTACAAATTCTAATTGCTGAAATTAACAAATTTTAAGTAATTTTTAACCTTTTAATTAAAGTTTAACACTCCTTTATCATTTTGCTGTATGAGTATAAAACTCTTATTTTTAGAATTGATTTTTGTCTTGACCAAATTTTGTTGTTCATCGAAAACATCAAAGAGAACTTGGTTAACAATTTCGAAATTGCTTATAGCAGAAACGTCTGTTATTTCTAAATAGCAAAATAGAATATCATCATCATATTCTTTCCCTATAAATTCAAATTGTTGCAACTTGTTGTTTATTGTTATTTGTAGCTTACTACTTAAATATTTTTTAATATGAATATCAATTTGAGTCTCATCTTTACCTATATCTAACGTAATGTTTTCGTCATACCTTTCACGTAACATTTTTTCAAAATCGTCAATAAAAATTCTTGTTACTATTTGTACAGATTGTTGATCTTTCACATATTCAACTTCAGTTACACTTACATAATACTTATGCGTTACTGTAAATGACATTAAAGGTATTATTATTAAAAAAACCAATAATCTATTTATTTTCATAGCTATTTTCTTTTGAGTGTAGTTAACAAATGTACTTATTTTGTTTTATCATTTGTTAGTATTTGCAGTTCAAAAAGTGTTCCAAAAAGGAATTACTCGTCTTTTGTTTTTAAATTGGCTTTATAGCTAACTATTTTTTCTGCCAAAAATTCAAAAACTTCAATATCGCTTTTGTCTTTACAACGTTTTTCAAAATTTTCATCATCTGAACAGAAATAGAAAAAGTCTGCTCGCAAAGATTCGTCTAAAGGATAAGTCACAAAAAAATCTTTTGATAAATTCGCTTTTATTTTTTCTAAAAGAACATCACTATACTCTTTTCTTACACGCTCTTTAAGTTTTTTTGTTCTTCCAGTAATGCCGTTTAAAATTTTATTTAGGTTTAATCCAACACCTAAACCTATAGTTACATATTTTCCCGCATCAGCTTCGTGTAGCCTACGTTCACTTTGAGTTTTTGGTTTTCCAGTATAACCAGGTATTCCTAGATCATAAAAATTTAGTGGTCTTTCTGCATCCGAATTTTTTATATCAGAATCCAAACTTCCTGTAAGTATTTTGCCTACAAGAACTTCCCCCAGTTCATTAACCTTATCTTCTAAAAAAACCATCACTCTTTTTTTAGTAATAATTTCTGGTGATATAAAGACCGCTTTTAAATTATACTGTACTGATGAAAATACTAAAGTGTCTGATAATCTTACTTCAATAGTAAATGCTCCAAGTTTATTTGTAGTAGCAAATTTATTTGCTGATTTATTTATTACATGAATATTTTCCACATCAGAACCTCCTGCAACAACGCCTTCTATTTCAACTGTTTGCGAATATATTGAAAAAGAAATGAGACCAAATAAAACAACTAAAAAACTGACTTTAGTTTTTACCATATTTAACTTTTAAAAACTGTTTCTCTTGTTCTTTCATAAAGGTTATAAACTCAAGTTCTTTATTTGAATTAAGTAAAGAGTAGTCAAAACTATTCTCTTCAACATAGTAGACAAATTCTATTATATCTTTATCCTTAAGACTAAGCATATCAGCAAGATGTTCCTTAGAATAAATCTCTAGAATTCTTCTCTTTTTATAATTAGGAACTTCTTCTTTAGTTTTTTTTGATTTAAAAATTGGTATTAATAGCTTACCAAAAACATTTACAACATCAATTCCATTAACAAGTTTGTTTTCGTTCATGGCTATATTTTCAATTTCACTAAGGTGGTCGGCTGTAAATTCAAATTTATCAAGATTCCCCAAACCAAAATACAATGCATCTAAGTTAGGATTCATTAATTCAATATTACTAGTATCAAAAGCTAAATCACCTGTTAAATTATATGGCAAAATAAGGACTTGATCAAGTTTATTAATCTGTTCAATCAAAAACACACTAATCTGATTTGCATCAATCATTTGTTGAGTTATTACAACCGCAAAATCTTTAAATTGTAATGCTGAAAACTCAATACGATCATTTAAAGCTACTTCAATAGTAAACTTTCCTTCCTTATCCGTAACCGTTCCTTTTCCTGAAGAACTATTAAACACTGTTACGCCTTCTTTATCATTTCTATCAACATAAATAGTGCCTTTTACCTCAATACGATTGTCATTTTGAGAAAAAACAACTGTGCTTGTTAAGCATATTAGCAGTAAGACAATTAGGTTAGTTTTCATGTGTTAAAGGAAGTGATTACTTATCTTAATTAAATGTAAATAGCTTTTAAACTTTTGTTAAATAATGCATTTACATAAATTTACGACATTATTTAGCCAAATGAAAAAAATTCTTATAGCCAGCACTTCAACCGTACATGGAAGCGGTTTTTTAGATTATTTATTGTCAGATTTAAAAGAGCTTTTTAAAGACACTACCGAAATACTATTTATTCCGTATGCAAGACCAGGTGGTGTTTCTCATAAAGATTATACTAGAAAAGCTCAAGATGCTTTTGTCAAAATAAATAAAACCGTAAAAGGTATACATGAGTTTGCAAACCCTGAGGATGCTATAAATAATGCAAAAGGTATTTTTGTTGGTGGTGGTAATACATTTGTATTAGTTAATCAGCTATATAAAAATAGCTTAATAACACCGCTCCAAAAAGCAGTTATAAATGGCACACCTTACTTAGGAACTAGCGCAGGAAGCAATATTTGTGGCTTAACTATAAATACCACTAATGATATGCCTATTGTATATCCTCCAAGCTTCAAAGCATTAGGATTAGTGCCTTTTAATATAAATCCGCACTATTTAGATCCTGATCCATCAAGTACTCACATGGGAGAAACTAGAGAAACAAGGATTCAAGAGTTTCATCAATTCAATACACAACCTGTTATTGGTTTAAGAGAAGGTAGCTTTTTAAAAGTTACAAATGAAGATATTATTTTAAAAGGGAATTTATCGGCAAGAATATTTTTGCATGAAAAACTACCTTACGAAATAGCTACAAATTCTAGTCTTAATTTTTTGAAGTAAATAAATCTATAAAAAAAGCTTCACATAATTGTGAAGCTTTTTTGAGCGGGAGACCGGGTTCGAACCGGCGACATTCAGCTTGGAAGGCTGACGCTCTACCAACTGAGCTACTCCCGCAATATTGAGGTCAAATATATATAATCTATTTGTTTAGTTAAAGCAAAAATTACAATTTCTTCGTAAAATGATATCCTAAAATTTTAAACCCTAAATTGTAATAAAATTTATGAGAAGGATGATTAGTTACATAGGTATTTAGCTCTATTTCTTCACATCCTTTGTTTTTTACATACTTATAAATCCATTTAAAAAATAAATCTCCAAGACCTTTACCTCTATACTTTTCGTCAATAAAAAGATGATCTATCTCAACACTTTTACCCGAATAATGCCTTGTACAAAACCACATACCACATATGCCAATTAACTCATTACCATTATAAATTCCAGCGCACTCATAATTTTGTGTAAACATTTCCGAAAAACGTTTTTGTAAAACGTCATTTGTAAACTTTCTATTAGTAAATTTTTGCATCAATGGTAGTATAGCATGAATATTATTCGCCGATACCAATTTAAAATCGTAAGACATGATTTGATTTATTTAAAAGTCAATCAAATATAATTTTAAAAACGTGACATTTTTTAATTTATGTGTCAATTAATTATAGAGCATTAGACTAATTATTTAAATTTCTATAAACTTTTGTAAATTTAAAACACTAAAAAAAAACACTAACATGAGAGGAGGAAATCGTAAAGTAAGATTATTAATTGGAGCAGGAATAGTACTGTTTGCTGTCATCAAATATTGTTCAAGTGCTGAGACTAATCCTTATACTGGCGAAAAACAACATATTGCTTTAAATGAAGAACAAGAAATAGCCATGGGTTTACAAGCAGCTCCACAAATGGCACAACAACACGGAGGTTTATATCCAAACGAGAACTACCAAGCATTTGTAGACCAAGTTGGAAACCGTTTAGTAGATAATAGTATTGCTAAACAAACTGGTTATAAGTACGACTTCCATTTATTAGCCGACAAAAACACCATTAATGCTTTTGCCCTTCCTGGAGGTCAAATCTTTATTACTTATGCTCTTTTTTCTAAGCTTGAAAATGAAGACCAATTGGCTGGTGTTTTAGGTCATGAAATTGGTCATGTAGTTGGTAGGCATTCTGCAGAAAGAATGGCAAACCAAGGCTTAATGCAAGGTATTCTAAATGGTGTTGCAGTAGGCATAGATCCAAATACAGCGCAAGGTGCTGCTGCTATCGCACAAATGGTTAACATGAGTTATGGTAGAGAT
Source organism: Pontimicrobium sp. SW4 (assembly GCF_039954625.1). Lineage (NCBI taxonomy): Bacteria > Pseudomonadati > Bacteroidota > Flavobacteriia > Flavobacteriales > Flavobacteriaceae > Pontimicrobium > Pontimicrobium maritimum. The sequence continues at coordinate 531,785 of NZ_CP157199.1, read as the reverse complement.
GATGAATTACAAAGCGATGATCTAGGTGTGAAATTTATGATGAAATCTAACTATAACCCTGAAGAAATGATAGGCGTTATGGAAATACTAAAAGCAGCCGCAGGACCAAATAGAACTCCAGAGCGTATGAGTACTCATCCTGACCCAGAAAATCGCGTAGAAAAAATTAAGGAAGCGATTGAAAAATACAAAAATCAATAGCACAAATGTTATAGCATTTTATTAATAAATCCTGCTAATTAGCAGGATTTTGTTTTTATCTTTGACTTGTAATTTTCGCGAAATGAACAAAAAAGTAATCTTGATGATTTTGGATGGTTGGGGAAAATCCCCAGATCCAAAAGTATCAGCCATTGAACATGCCGACACACCCTTTATAGATAATCTTTATACAAAATATCCAAGTGCAAGTTTACGTACTGACGGATTACATGTTGGTTTACCAGAAGGTCAAATGGGAAATAGCGAAGTAGGACATATGAATCTTGGCGCTGGACGTATTGTATATCAAGATTTAGTTAAAGTAAATCTAGCTGTAAAAAACAAAACACTACAAAACGAACCAACTCTAGTTGAAGCTTTTAATTATGCAAAAAAACATAATAAAAAAGTTCATTTTTTAGGACTTGTTAGTGATGGAGGTGTACATTCTCATATTAATCATTTATTTGGACTTATAGATGCTGCCAATGAATTTGGTTTAGAGAATACATTTGTTCATGCTTTTACTGATGGTCGTGATGTAGACCCAAAATCTGGTTATGGTTTTATTACTGAACTAGAAAAACATATTGAGAATACACCAACCAAACTTGCATCTGTCACTGGGCGTTATTATGCCATGGATAGAGACAAACGTTGGGAACGTATTAAACTGGCTTACGATGCTTTAGTTAACGGAAAAGGAGAACATTCAGAAAATATTCCTAAGTCAATTCGTAAAAGTTATGAAAACGATATTACTGATGAATTTCTAAGACCAATTATTAAAGTAGATAATAACAACGAGCCAATTTCTACTATTTCAGAAAAGGATGTTATTATTTTCTTTAATTTCAGAACTGATCGTGGCAGACAACTTACACAAGCTTTGACACAGGAAGATTTTCATGAGTATAATATGCATAAATTACAACTACATTATGTGACACTTACTAACTATGATGAAACTTTTAAAGGTATTTATGTGATTTTCAACAAAGATAATCTTAAAGACACCTTAGGAGAAGTATTAGAAAAGCATAACAAAACCCAGATTAGAATTGCTGAAACCGAAAAATACCCACATGTTACTTTTTTCTTTTCTGGAGGAAGAGAAGAGCCTTTTAAAGGTGAGCAACGAATTTTATGTAATTCGCCTAAAGTAGCAACCTACGATTTAAAACCAGAAATGAGCGCCTATGAACTAACGGATGTTTTAGTTCCAGAATTAAAAAAAGGGAAGACTGATTTTGTCTGCTTAAATTTTGCAAATGGAGACATGGTAGGTCATACAGGTGTTATGGAAGCTGCTATTAAAGCTTGTGAAGCTGTAGACACATGTGTTGAAAGAATTATTACAACAGCCTTAGAAAATAATTATACAACCATCCTTATTGCCGATCATGGGAATTGCGAAACAATGATTAATCCTGATGGCTCACCACATACAGCTCATACGACCAACCCTGTTCCAATTATTTTAATTGACAAAAACATAAAAACTATAAAAAATGGTATTTTAGGTGACATTGCTCCTACTATTTTAGAACTTATCGGCATCGAAAAACCTAAAGTAATGACACAAAATTCATTACTTTAGTGAAAATTTTTAGTGTTAATGAAACTATATAATCGCTTAACAATTGCTATAGATTTTGATGGAACCATCGTTGATGATGATTACCCAGGAATTGGTAAACCAAGAATTTTTGCATTCGAAACCTTAAAAAAATTGCAAGAAGATGGTCATCGATTAATTTTATGGACTTATAGAAGTAGTTTAAAATTAGAAGATGCCGTTAAGTTTTGTAAAGAAAACGGTATTGAGTTTTATGCAGTAAATAAAAGTTTCCCTGAAGAGCAATTCGATTATACCAAAAGCCGTAAAATCCATGCTGATGTTTTTATTGATGATCGTAATCTTGGAGGCATATTAGGTTGGGGCGAGATTTACCAAAAACTTACTAATAAATCCCCAGAATTTCCAAATTCTAAAAAGAGAAAAGGTTTTTTTGACTTTTTCAGATAATTAGTCTCTTATTAGATCAAAATATTGTTTATCAATTGATTCTCTATGGTCTGGGTGTGCAATATTCACTAGTGCTTTAACACGTTCTTTTATAGTTCTTCCGTAAAGATTAGCAATACCATATTCAGTCACAACATAATGCACATGAGATCTGGTAGTTACAACTCCAGCACCAGGTTTTAAAGATGGTACAATTCGGCTTACTCCCTTTTTTGTTGCTGATGGCAAAGCGATTATAGCTTTTCCTCCTTCACTTAAAGATGCTCCACGAATAAAGTCCATTTGACCGCCAACACCAGAATACATTTTTGCTCCAATAGAATCTGCACAAACTTGACCAGTAACATCTACTTCAATCGCAGAGTTTATAGCTACCATTTTAGGGTTTTGCTTGATAATAGAAACATCATTTACATAATCTGATGTTCGCATTTCGATATATGGATTGTCATCAACATAATCATATAGTCGTTGAGACCCCATTAAAAAAGTAGCCAAAGCACGACCCGGATTTATACCTTTATGATTCCCATTAATAACATCTTTCAAGATTAAATCTATAACACCATCCGAAAACATTTCGGTATGCAGCCCTAAGTTTTTATGGTTAGTTAATCTTGACAATACAGCATTTGGAATATTTCCAATTCCCATTTGCAGTGTACTTTTATCATCTATTAAACTCGCAACATGGTTTCCAATTTTGCTTTCAATTTCTGTAGGTTCAACAACTGGATGTGTTGGTAATGGTTCATCACATTCTACAAAAGCATCAACCTCAGATACATGAATAATACCATCTCCAAAAGTACGTGGCATTTGCTTATTTACTTGAGCAATAACATAATCGGCATTTTCAATAGCTGCTAAAGTAGCTTCAACCGAAACTCCCAACGAACAATAACCATGATTATCTGGCACAGACACATGGATTAACGCCACTTGTAAATCCACAATATTACGCTTAAACAACAAAGGTAATTCGCTTAAAAAAACTGGCGTATAAGATCCATTCCCAGCTTTAAGTGTATGGCGAACATTTTTTCCAATAAAAAAAGAGTTCACATGAAAACTTTCCCTAAGCTCAGGATTTGCATAAGGTGCTTCTCCTTCTGTATGTAATTGACAAATTTCTACACCTCGTAATTCTTCGTGCCTTGCAGTTAAAGCTCTAATTAAAACTTGTGGAACAGCTGCTGCTGCTTGTATGTATACTTTATCTTTAGATTTAACAATTTTTACAGCTTCTTCAGCCGTTACTGATTTATACTTCATAACTAATTTTATTAAGACAAAAATATTGATAAGCTATCTTAAATAACCTGTCAAATGTCATAAAAAGAGAAAAAATAATTACATCTTAATTTTAAGTATCTTTGCCATTATTTTTTAAATATGATTGTAGTAAAAACAAGAGAAGAAATAGAGTTAATGCGTGAAAGTGCTTTGGTTGTTTCTAAAACCTTAGGAATGTTAGCCAAAGAAGTTAAGCCAGGTGTTACTACCTTACAACTAGATAAATTAGCCGAAGACTATATTCGTTCGCAAGATGCTATTCCGGGGTTTTTAGGGTTGTATGATTTTCCAAACACCTTATGCATGAGTCCTAACGAACAAGTGGTTCATGGCTTTCCTACAAATGAACCGTTAAAAGAAGGTGATATTATTTCAATTGATTGTGGCGCCATTAAAAATGACTTTTATGGTGATCATGCATACACATTTGCTGTTGGTGAAATAGAGCCTGAAACTGAAAAATTACTTAAAGTCACAAAGGAATCTCTTTATGTTGGCATAAGAGAGTTTAAAATAAACAATAGAATTGGTGATGTTGGCTATGCTATTCAAAAATATTGTGAAGATCATGGTTATGGAGTAGTACGAGAATTAGTTGGTCATGGTTTAGGACGCAAAATGCATGAAGATCCAGAAATGCCAAATTATGGTAAACGAGGTCGTGGTAAGAAATTCATTGAAGGAATGGTCGTTGCTATTGAACCTATGATTAATATGGGAACACATCGTATTAAACAACATAGAGACGGTTGGACAATTACTACATTAGACGGAAAACCTAGTGCACACTTCGAGCATGATGTTGCAATTATAGATGGAAAACCCGAATTACTGTCGACATTTGCATACATATATGAAGCTCTTGGAATTGAAAGCAATGAAGAAAATGAATTTAGGCAAAAGGCTTTAGTACTTTAGAGTTATTACATAGAGATTCGTAGAGCAGCAGCCGAGTTACACAGAGAAAAAATGAATACCAAACTAACTGAAAATATTATTGGAGCAGCTATTACTGTTCATCGTGCTTTAGGTCCTGGATTATTAGAATCTGCTTACCAAGAATGTTTGTTATTTGAGTTAGAAGCTTTAGGTTTAAATGTAAAAAAAGAAATCGCTCTCCCAATAGTCTATAAAGATCTTAAATTAGATCATGGCTACAGAATTAATTTATTAATAGAAAATCAAGTTGTTATAGAACTAAAAACTGTAGAAGCATTCACTGATGTGCATTCTGCACAAACACTGACTTATATGAAACTTGGTAATTATCCATTGGGTTTACTTATTAACTTTCATACAAAACTTTTAAAAAACGGAATTAAACGATTTATAAATACACCTCAGTGAATCTATAATTAATTTTCTCTGAGAGTCTCTGTGAAACTTTGTGCATCTCAGTGTAATAGCTTATGAAAAACCTTTTTAAATTTTTTCTCAACTTTTTACCAAGACCTTTTCTAATTAGGTTAAGTTACACTTTACGTCCATTTTTAGCTTTTTTCTTAAAAGGAGATACTTATACCGACCCAATAGATAATAAAAGTTTCAAAACGTTTTTACCCTATGGCTATGGTAATCAGCGTAATAATGCATTATCGCCTTCTACATTATCATTAGAGCGTCATAGATTGCTTTGGCTCTATTTAAAAAATGAAACTGATTTCTTTTCAGCTCAAAAAAAGGTATTGCATTTTGCTCCTGAACAATGCTTCTTAAAACGTTTTAGAGATTTAAAAAATATAGATTATACCACCACAGATTTAGAATCTCCTATTGCGGATGTGAAAGCTGATATTTGTAACCTTCCTTTTGAAGATAATAGCTACGATGTTATTTTATGTAATCATGTTTTAGAGCATATTCCAAATGACACCAAAGCAATGCAAGAATTGTATCGTGTACTAAAACCTGAAGGTATGGGAATATTTCAAATTCCGCAGGATTTAAATCGAGATACAACTTTTGAAGATGATTCAATTACAAATAAAGAAGAACGCGCTAAAATATTTGGTCAATATGACCACGTACGCATCTATGGACGTGATTATTTCGATAAACTCCGTTCTATTGGATTTAAAGTTGAGGAAGTAGATTATACAGTGAATATTTCTGAAGAAGAAATAATAAAATACTGTTTAGCAAAAGGAGAAATTATTCCAGTTGTAACAAAATAATCGTTTATTCTTCGGGAAAATCGTTTAAAGACAAGGTTTCTAATTGCCTGCTATCATTCTCGAAAATAACAAATAACTTAAGTTCAGTATGGTTTTTAGAAAAACTCTTTATTTCATCAACTGTCATGGTCATTAAAGCAGTAGCATAGGCATCTGCAATCATACATTCTTTAGCAATTACTGATACACTTAACACATTGTTTTTACTTGAATAACCTGTCTTAGGGTCAATAATATGTGCATATTTATTACCATTTTCATCTACTCTAAATTTTCTATAAGTTCCAGAAGTTGCCATGGCTTCATCAGTTAACGAAATAGCTTTCATAACGGTTTGCGTGCCATCAAAATTTGGATTTTCCACGCCTATTTTCCAAGGATTTCCGCTTCCTAAATTAAGTCCTTTAGTTCTTATTTCACCTCCTATTTCAACCAAATAACTCTCTACTTTTTGAGTTTCTAAAAAATTAGCAATAACGTCTACTCCATAACCTTTAGCGATAGCACTAAAATCAATAATTGTTCCTTCATGTTCCTTAATAATTTTATCATTCTCTCGCGAAACTTTATTAAAACCAACCGTTTGCATTAAACTATCAATAACTGTTTTATCTAAATTTTCAATACCATCATCCGATCCAAAATTCCAAGCATTAACCATTACACCAATAGTTGGATCGAAAGCGCCATTTGTTTCAGAATAAATTTCTTTTGCAGCATCAAAAACCTTTCTAAAATGGGAATCAATAGAGACTCCTTCATTTCTATTTATTTTAGAAATAATAGAATTGGCTTGATACGTTGACATCGATTTGTTAATGATATAAAACAACTTGTCGAATTGTTCTTGAAAATCAACTTCGGTTGCTGGTGCTTCATATTGCACTGAGTAAGAAGTACCAAAAACATTTCCTACAAGACGCTTATTTTGCACCTCATCTTTACAAGAAGTGATTACTAATACTAATACTAATACTAAATACTTAAATATGTTTTTCATCTTAATTAAGATTAGTTTCTATAAATTGTATCCCATTGTACTCGCACAAGTACTCCTCATTTAAATAAACTGGTAATTCTTCACCATCAGGGTTTCCTAGTGCAACTCCTGCATATAATACTTTTGCAGCCTTTTCACGTGCATGCTTCTTAAATGTTTCCATCCATACCACATCGTAATTATTAGGATTTTCAGGAAGTTTTACTGTACGAACAATTACAAAAAAGTACTGACTAGTTTTATCAATACAAACAAATTGCGGATGCTTTTTAAGTTTGCTATTAACAGCTATAAACTCAAAACCACGTTTTTCTAAATCTTTGCCTACAATATTCATTGCTAAATTATGTAGTTCCTGTTCGCTAAGCGGTGTACTCATCTTGCAAAATTACTACTATTATTTTCTAAGATAAAATTGTTTAACTTTAAATGCTATAACCAACCAAACTACTCGTTAACAAAACACTACTTACAAACTTTGCAAGTGAATAAATAAGTGCCTTATTAGCCTTATCAAATCACTACTTATAATAAGACTAGTAAAACAAATACATGAAACCATGGGAATATTTTGGGATTTGATCCAACAAGACGAATTACAAAAACAAGAAGCTAAAGCCAATAATTTAGAAGATCGCGTAGAACAACTCGAACAAGAATTAAAAGCAACTCGAACTTTGCTTAAAAAAACCTTAGTTGCACTCGAAACTCATTTAGTACAAGATATTGATGGCGATGGCAAAATGGGATAATACAAACAAATAAAATTGAAACAACAAAAACACTTTATTAAAAATGAAAAAATTAGCATTACTATTTACGCTTGCAAGCGTTTTTACACTTACAGCACAAACAGAAATTGAAAAAGTAACCGAAACAGTTAGTAAAAGTGATATAGAGGGTCATATCTACTTTCTAGCTGACGATTTATTAAAAGGTCGAGAAACTGGTACACCAGAGCTCAAAATAGCAGCGTCTTATTTAGCAAATGCATTTAGAGGTTATGGCGTAAAGCCTAACCCTAAAACAGGCACTTATTATCAAGAAGTAAATTTTAAAAAAGTATCTCCTCCAGAAGAAGTTTCCATTCAAGTGAATAATGAAACAATAGAAGATTTTGCTTTTATCTTTCCTTCGCCAGTAAATACAAATGCCGATGCAGTGTTTTTAAATCATGGTTTAGAAAACGATTACACTGGAAAAAATGTAAAAGGAAAAGTTATTATTATTAAATCTGGTAGTTCAAAAAATAGTGATTTTAGAGCTGCTTATGGCTTGCGTCGCCAAAAGCAAAAATTAGCAAAAAATAATGGTGTAGTAGCTATTATTGAGCTTTTAAATATGGGAGATGATATGTGGGAAAATGTAAGCCATAATTTTAATAGATCTCAACTAACAGTTGCTAAAGATAATGAAGACAATGATGACAAAAGTTATAACGATCAAGTTGCTCATGTTTGGGCGTTAGATAAAGATGATAATATGCTTAACCAACTTAAAGCGTCTAAAACCATTAGCACTAAAATTTCTATAAGTAAAAAGAAAGAAGAACCTGTAAAATCACAAAATGTTATAGGTGTTGTTGAAGGGACTGATCCAGTACTAAAAAACGAATATATTATCTACTCTGCACATTATGACCATGTTGGTATTGGTAGTCCTGATGAAACAGGTGATGTTATTTATAATGGTGCTAGAGACAACGCTGTTGGTACAACTACGGTATTAGCGATGGCAAAAAATTTAGCTAAATACCCAACCAAGCGTTCAGCATTATTTATTCTATTTACAGGAGAAGAAAAAGGCTTGTTAGGGAGTCGCTTTTATGTAGAGAATCCAGTGCTACCATTAGAACAAATGGTATACTGCTTTAATAGTGATAATGGTGGTTATAATGATACGTCTTTAGCAACTATTGTTGGACTTACTAGAACAACTGCAGAGAAAAATATTTTTAATGCCGTTAAAACATTTGGACTTACTGCCATTGAAGATCCTGCAAAAGAACAAGGTTTATTTGATAGAAGTGATAATGTAAACTTTGCAAAAAAAGGAATTCCAGCACCAACCTTTTCTCTAGGATTTAGATCTTTTGACGGTGAAGTAACCAAATACTATCACAGACCTGGAGACGAAGCACACACCCTAGACTACGATTATCTTTTAAAATTCTTTAGAGCCTATGTTCTTTCTGGTCGTAACATCGCTAACGATGATGCTACTCCTGTTTGGAATTCAGGTGATAAGTATGAAGAAGCATCTAAAAAGCTATATAAAACTAAAGCTGTAAAAAATTAGTAATATGATTATAGTAAGTGCAACGTGGTAATCTTATAAATTTAGAATATAAATAAACATATTACCATGTTGCTTTTACTCCTTTTATTGACAAACAACCTATAATGATTAAATCATTTAGACATATAAACAAATTACTCTTTATAGAAAACAAAACAGGTAAATACTTTAAATACGCTATTGGTAAAATTGCACTAGTCTTAATTGGTATTAAAAGTCAATAATTAAAATAAACAAAAAAAATCGCAAACCCGAGAATTAAATCTAGCCAACCAATGAAACAATTTTTAGTTATCCTAAGTATCTGTTTTTTGTCCTTAAGTTGCAATACTGAAGAAAAAAAAGAAAGTACAGCAAATAATAAAACAGAATTACAAGTATACCAAACCAATAGTTATGAAGATTTAGTCACTTTATTTAAAGAATGGCGAACTTTTGAAAACCCTCCAAAACTAGACGGTGCACCAGATTATACAAAAGAAACTTTTGAAAAACGTTGGACAACGTTTAAAGAACTTCAAAACCAATTAAAAGCAATTGATACGTCTAGTTGGTCTGTTGAAAATCAAGTAGATTGGATGATTGTTTGGGCCGAAATGAATGGTTACGACTTTAATCATAATATTTTAAAACCTTGGGTTCGCGATCCTGCATATTACAAAGTAGTTTGGGAATACAAAAGTGATGTGCCTGCGCATGAAGGACCAACAAATCATGGCACAACCGAATTGTGGACTTATGAGTTCCCATTATCTACAGAAGAACGAATACGATTTATTAAAGATTTAAGCATAATTCCTCCCTTTTATACACAAGCAAAGCAAAACCTAACTGGTAATGCTAAAGATTTATGGATTACAGGAATTCGAGATATTCAATATCAAAGTTTGGTACTTAACAATCTAAGATCAAAACCTGAACTTAAAAATGATACTGAAATTGTATCGGTAATTGATGCAGCTATTACTTCAACAGATGAGTTGGCTTCATGGTTAAAAAAAGAATCAAAATCTAAAACTGGTGCTTCAGGAATTGGCAAAGATAATTACACATGGTATTTACAAAACGTGCATTTAGTACCACTAACATGGGATGACGAAGTTATGATTTTAAAGCGAGAATTAGCAAGGTCTTGGACAGCTTTAAAACTAGAAGAACATAGAAATAGAAGCCTTCCACAGTTAGTGGATGCTAATTCACCTGAAGCATATAATAAAATGGCCGACGAAGCAGCAAAAAGCTTAATTAGCTTTTTAGACCAACAAGATATTGTTACTGTAAAACCTTATTTCGATATTGCTTTAAGAGAACATTTAGGGGAATTCGTACCAAAAGAAAAACGTAATTTTTTCTTAATTGGCGAGCATTACGACCCTAGACCATTGTATTCTCATTTTTATCATTGGTTTGAGTTAGCAAGAATGGATTTAGAACCACATAAAAGCGAGATTAGAAAAGGACCGTTATTATACAATATATTCGATTCTCGTAATGAAGGTACTGCCACAGCAGTTGAAGAAATGTTTATGCAAGCAGGTTTGTATAACGACAGTCCTAGAACAAAGGAGATAGTATATATCATGATTGCCCAACGTGCTGCAAGAGGATTAGGCTCATTATATGCGCACTCTAACGAGATGACTATGGAAGAAGCTGGAAGTATTCATAGCGAATACACACCTCGAGGTTGGATGAAAACTGAAAAAGAGCTTCTAATTTTCGAGCAACATTTGTATTTACGTCAACCAGGTTATGGTACAAGTTATATTACTGGCAAATATTTATTAGAAGCTGCTCTAGCAGATTATGCACGCATACAGGAACTAGAAGGAAACCAATTTAAAACAAAAAACTTTTTTGATACGCTAAACAGCATAGGTAATATACCAACATCACTAGGTCATTGGGAAATGACTGGAGAGAAGAAGCACTTAGAATCTATAATCAATGATTAAGTTTTTTAGACATATTCGTAAATCACTTCTTATGGAAAATAAAACAGGTACATATCTAAAATATGCCATTGGCGAAATTATACTTGTAGTAATAGGCATTTTAATTGCTTTACAAATAAACACATGGCAGCAACAATCTAAAGATAGAACTTTAGAAAAAAGATATTTAGCAAATATTACAGAAGAGTTAAAAAAAGATTCAGTTGCATTACGTGAGAATTATTTAAAACTTGAAAGACAGGCTGAAACTAAGAACCCTTTTTTAGATATGCTTATTGAAGGCAAAAAAAAAGACTCACTCATCGCATACTTCAACTTACAATGGCGTCCTATTTACCCATATACGCCAATGAAATCTACTTTTGAGGAAATGACTAGTAGTTCACATTTAAACATCATTAAGTCTAACTCATTAAGAGGCGCTATAGTTAAAATGTATAACAGCTATGAAGATTTAGAAAAAGACGAAGATTTTTTAATTGAATACTTTAAAAACTTAGTTAATGAGTTATCTAGAAATATACCAAGTATTTACAACCCTAACATTGATGATATTTTAGCTCTAGGTAAAGACAACTATGTTATGAATAGTATGCGCCTAAATGGTGCTTATACCAGACTTAGTAATTACAAAGAAAAACTAGAAGAATGTAGCGCATTATTAGAACAAATCAAGAATTATCAAATGTCGGTTAAATGATAAAGTTCTTCAGACATATACGTAAATCACTCATTATCAAAAACAAAACTGGTAAATACTTTAAATACGCCATTGGCGAAATTGCGCTAGTAATGATAGGAATTCTCCTAGCATTACAAATAAATAATTGGAATGAAGATAAAAAAACAGCTAAGATTATTGAAAAAACTTTAGAACGAATTGAAATAGAAATAAAAACAAATCAAAAACAAATTAATGATGTATACCAATATCATATTATGGTAAGTGATACCTTAAATAAGATTAGTATGCCAACAACTGAGGAAGAAGCTGGAGAAACGCTTAAATTTTGGAAAGGATTACAAATACCAAGACTACAAGAGGCAGCATTTCAAACAGCGATACAAAATGGTATTGGCAAAGACATAAATATTGAACTACTGGAGTCTTTAAACGCATTATATACATCACAAACAACTTATAATGAGTTCTCTAAAACAGCATCTCTAGGTCTTTACAACATGGATTTTTCGAACTTAAAAAACTTTAAACAAATTGTTACATTTTTAAATATGATTATGGTAGACCTTTATTATTTTGAAACCGACTTGAAACAAAGGTTTAATGACTGTTTAAAAGAAATTTAAAATTGCTCTTTTAAGTTTGTTAGTAAAAACATAAGTTTTTCTTTTAAGTTGAGTTACTTTAACAAACTACTACTTAAACCTAACAAATTTCGAACTATTGAAAGTATAGTTAGAAACGGAGATAATAGTATCCTTTTTTAGATTATACCATGGAGAAATTGAAGAGTTTTCAAGATTTTTTACCAAATGTACACTTTGCGCTGGTGTATTTCCTTGAAATAGCAAGAATATTTTTTCTCCTTTTTCATTTATTGCTTCATCGCAAATCATGACGATATGTCCTGGTGTCCCGCCTTTAATAAGCATATCTCCTATTTTTAAATCTTTTACCGATTCAATTTTAGGTAATTCATTATAAAGTGACAAGGTTCCAGAGTAAATATAAATCAAATTCAAATACTTATAAAAATTCTCCTTAGAATGATCTTTGATTGCTGTTTTAATAAAGCTTACCTTATTTCCATTAATTTTTGGGCGATAACCCTCAGCGTATTTTAACCAAGAACAATAATGACCGGAGGTGAAATTAAAACCTATTTCGTCTTTTTTATTATTATCCCAAAGGTATTCGCTTCTTATTCTAATTAATGCATCTGCACATTGTTGTAGTCCATTTTTAGGCACAGAGATGTCTAGAATTCCTATATGCCCATGTTGCCAATAATATTCAGAATCATCATAGTTGATGATTTTTGAACCAAATTTTTTGAGTTTATAATGTCTAAGATACTCCTCAAAAGAACCTTTTGGATAAACTACACGTTTATACCCATCAGGAATTATTACGCGTTTGCTAATAGTAGTACCTTCTTTATTTATATAACTTGGGGATACTATTACTGCATTAGCAATATGTTTTACTGGCTTAAATTGATAAGCCACAACACTAATAGTAATTAATAAAAGAGATAAGAGTAAGAGTTTCTTCATAGTTTACAAACGAAAAAAGTCAACACTTTCGTGTTGACTTTTAAATATTTATAATAAGATTAACAAAGGTTATCCACCAAAATCATCAAATCTAATATGTTCATCAGGAATACCAAAGTCTTCACCCATTTTTTGAACCGCTTGGTTCATTAATGGAGGTCCACAGAAGTATAATTCAATATCTTCTGGTGACTCATGATGATTTAAATAATTATCTATTACACAATTGTGAATAAAGCCTACAAAACCATCTCCCTCACCATCAATACCATCTTTAACTTTCCAGTTATCTTCTTCTAATGGTTCGGACAATGCTAAGTAAAACTTAAAGTTTGGAAAATCTTTCTCTAATTTTTCAAAATGCTCTAAGTAGAATAACTCACGTTTTGAACGTCCTCCATACCAATAAGTAACTTTACGACCTGTTTTTAAAGTTCTGAATAAGTGATATAAATGTGAACGCATTGGTGCCATACCTGCTCCACCACCAACGTATAACATTTCACTGTCGGACTCATTAATAAAGAATTCTCCATAAGGTCCAGAAATTGTTACTTTATCTCCTGGTTTTTGGTTAAAAATGTATGATGATGCAATTCCAGGATTAACATCCATCCATCCATTTTTAGCACGATCCCAAGGTGGTGTTGCAATACGAACATTAAGCATAATTTCACGTCCTTCAGCTGGGTAAGAAGCCATAGAATAGGCTCTTTCTACTGTTTCAGTATTTTTCATTACCAATGGCCAAAGACCAAATTTATCCCATTCTGCTTGAAACTTATCTGGTGTTTCATGTTCTTCTGGGTGCGCAGTAATATCCATTTCAGAATATTTAATTTCACATGGTGGAATTTCAATTTGAATATATCCTCCAGCTTTATACCCCATATCTTCAGGAATTTCAACTACAAATTCCTTGATAAAAGATGCTACGTTATAGTTACGTACAACAGTAGCTTCCCATTTTTTAATTCCGAATACTTCTTCTGGAATTGTGATTTCCATGTCTTGCTTTACTTTTACTTGACAAGACAAACGTGCACCATGAGCTAATTCTTTACGTGTAAAATGTGGTGTTTCTGTAGGTAAAGCTTCTCCTCCACCAGACAATACATGACACTCACATTGTATACATGTTCCACCACCACCACAGGCAGATGGTAAGAATATTTTTTCACTACCTAAAGTAGTTAATAAACTATCTCCAGAACTAACTTCTATTTCACGCTCACCATTTATTAAGATCTTCACAGGACCTGATGGTGATAATTTTTGTTTCACAAATAATAACAACGTAACCAATAGTAATGTTACAACCAAAAATGCAGCGACCGTTGCTAATATTGTTCCTAGTGTACTTGCGGCTAATATCATGTTATTCCTCTTCTTTTAAAGTGTTATTAGCTAACTCTTCTTTAGTATCTTCTTTTACAGTTTCAACTTGAGCTGTTGTTTCTTCTTTTACTTCTTCATCTCCTCCAGTTAGCATACCTCCAAAACTCATAAAACCAATTGCCATTAAACCAGTAATGATGAATGTAATTCCTAAACCTCTTAAAGGCCCTGGTACGTTTGAGTATCTAATTTTTTCACGAATGGCTGCTATTGCAAGAATTGCTAAAAACCAACCTATTCCCGAAGAAATGCCATAATTAAATGCTAAACCTAAAGTTGCAATTTCACGAGATTGCATAAATAGCGAACCTCCTAAAATAGCACAGTTTACTGCAATTAATGGTAAGAAAATACCAAGTGAATTATATAATGATGGTGAGAACTTCTCTACAACAATCTCTACCAATTGTACCATGGTAGCAATAGTTGCGATAAACATGATGAATGATAAGAAACTTAAATCGTAACTAGCATATTCTTCACCTAACCATGCTAAAGCACCTTCTTGTAAAATGTATTGATCTAACAACCAGTTTAAAGGTACAGTAATGGCTAATACAAATATTACTGCTGCTCCAAGTCCAACTGCCGTTGATACTTTTTTAGATACTGCAAGGTATGAACACATCCCAAGGAACGTGGCAAATACCATGTTATCTATAAATATTGATTTGAAAAATAATTCTATATGTTCCATAATGCTATATTCTAGTTGTCTTCAATTAATGCTGGATTCCTACTACGCTGAACCCAAATTATAATACCTACAACAATTAATGCCATTGGTGCTAATAACATAAATCCGTTATTTTCATAACCAATGCTATACAATCCTGTTTTTGCAATTGGGTCTCCCAGTACTGGAAAACCTAATAATGTTCCTGACCCTAATAATTCTCTAAAGAATCCAACTATAATCAGAATTAATCCATATCCTAATGCATTTCCAATTCCATCAAGAAATGATCGCCATGGTCCATTCGCTAAAGCAAAAGCTTCAAAGCGTCCCATAATAATACAGTTGGTTATAATAAGTCCGATAAATGCTCCTAGCTCTTTACTTAATTGATATGAATAGGCTTTTAAAACTTGGTCTACAATAATTACTAAAGCAGCTACAACCGTAAGCTGTACAATAATTCTAATTTTTGATGGAATTATATTTCTAATTAAAGAGATAACTACATTACCTGCTCCCATTACAAAAAGTACTGAGATGGTCATTACAATTGATGCTTTCAATTCTGCTGTAATCGCTAAAGCAGAACAGATACCAAGAACTTGAATTGTAATCGGGTTATCGTCTCCTAAGGGATCTAATATTAATCTACTATCTTTTGCCATGATTACTTCTTTAATGTTTTAAAATAAGGTACATATAATCTTAGATCATTTCGTAACATTGCTGCTACACCATCACCTGTAATTGTAGCTCCAGCAATTGCATCAACTTCATTATCTGTTTTATCTTCGTTTAGAGGATCACCATTACTTTTTGAAATATTAATTCCAACAAAGTTTCCAGAAGCATCCAATAAATGTTCTCCTACAAAGTCATCCATAAAAAAACGTTGCTTAATGTTAGCTCCAAGACCAGCAGTTTCAGCTTGATGGTCAAAATACGCTCCTTGCACAACCATATTCTCATCCATAGCAACATAAGCCCAAACAGCATCCCAAAGTCCTTTACCTCTAATTGGTGCTACGTAAAAAGTTTTACCGTCCTTCTCACCTACAAATAGTGGTAAACGTCTTTCTTCACCATCCTTCGCTTTAGACTGCTCTTTTTTAATATCGATTAAATATGCTTCATTATCTTCTTTTACCTCAGTTCCATTTGTAATGACTAACTGACTTGTAATATATTTTGTAAACTCATCTCCTACTTTATCATCAGCAATAAAAATAGCGCTACTCTCGTCATTTTCATTTACACCCATTGCATACAAAATATTTTGTTGCTTTTCTATACGTTTGTTTTCATCAATTTTTGGTCTAAGTGATGACGCTACAAAGGCCAATAAAGATCCTACAACTATTACCATACCTGTGGCAAATAGCATTGTATATAAATTTTTATCCGTTTTCTTTTCCATCGTTAAGCCGTTTTTGTTTTTACACGTTTAAGTCTACGTTTAACATTACCTTGAACCACATAATGGTCAATAGTTGGTGCAAAGACATTCATTAATAAAATAGCCAACATAACACCCTCAGGATATGCAGGATTAAATACACGTATCATTATAGAAATGAAACCAATTAAGAATCCATAAATCCATTTTCCTTTATTTGTTTGAGAGGCTGTAACTGGGTCTGTAGCCATAAATACAACACCAAAGGCAAAACCACCAATTAATAGATGATGCCACCAAGTTGTACTCATTAATCCGAAGAATTTACTACTTTCAGTAATCCATCCTAAATCTACTACAAGATTAAAAATCAAGCCCATAACTATCGCTCCTAACACAGAGGATAACATGATTCTCAAACTTCCAATTTTTGTAAAGATTAAAAATAAACCTCCTAATAATATTAATAGGGTTGATGTTTCTCCTACCGAACCAGGAATCATTCCGTAAAACATATCCCAAACTGAATAAAGCTCATTAGCTCTTTCTCCATATGTTGTAACAATATCAGCAGCCCCATTTACACCTTTAATTGTTAATTCTTGACCATATTTTGCATAATACCCTAAAACAGTTTCTCCAGAGATAGCATCAGGCGTTCCAGCCCTTTCAACTGCACCTTCAACCCAAACTTTATCTCCAGACATCCAAGTCGGATAGGCAAAGAATAAGAATGCACGAATCGTTAACGCAGGATTAAGAATATTCATTCCAGTTCCTCCAAACACTTCTTTTCCAATTACTACTCCAAATACTACTGCAACAGCAAGCATCCAAAGCGGAATATCTATTGGTACAATTAATGGTACAAGCATTCCAGTTACTAGATAACCTTCTTCAACTTCATGTCCTTTAATAACAGCAAAAATGAATTCTACTGCTAAACCAACACCATAAGATATTGCTACTAAAGGCAGTACTTTCCAAAGACCAATAACTAAATTGTCCCATGACCAAAAAATCGAATCGAAAAACCCACTAGCATTTTCAATTACTCCAGCAGCTAAATGATGCTGATAACCAGCGTTAAACATACCAAAAATTAAACATGGTACTAAAGCCATGATAACTGTATTCATTGTACGCTTTAAATCGTCGGCTGCTTTAATATGAGTTCCATTATGAGTGGTCTCGTTTGGCATAAATAAAAACGTATGGATTGCAGAAAATGCTGGCAACCATTTTTTGTCTTTATTCTTTACTTTAAAATTATGTAAACTATTTTTTAAACCCATTATCCTATCTCTTTTAGCATTAAGTCTAAACCTTCTCGTATAATTTTTTGATGCGGCTGTTTAGACACACATACAAATTCTGTTAACGCAAAATCTTCAGGAGCAACCTCATACATACCAAGTGCTTCCATTTCATCTAAATCCTTATACAAACATGACTTTAAGATTTGCATTGGAAAAATATCTAACGGAAAAACTTCCTCATAAGTTCCAGTCGTAACAAAAGCACGATGCTCACCATTTGTATTTGTATTTAAATCGAATTTTTTCTTTGGAGTTAACCAAGAAAAAGTTAATGCTCTCGAAGTAGATATTTTATTAAAAATTGGCTTGTTCCAACCAAATAATTCGTAATCATCACCTTCAGGAATTATAGTAATTACATTACTGTAATAGTCTAAATAACCATCTGGTTTTATTTGCTTTCCACTTAAAACATTTCCTGAAATGATACGTACATTAGCATCCTTTTCAATACCATGATCATAAATCATTGTTGCTACTTCACTACCAAGTTTTGTTGTAAAATATCTTGGTTTTTGAACTGATGAACCAACTAAAGCAACAACACGTTCTGCATTGAATTTTCCAGTCAATAACAACTCTCCAATAATCACAAGGTCTTGTGCATTCACTATCCAAACTACTTCGCCTTTATTAATTGGATCTACTTTATTGATTAAAGTACCTACATTCCCTGAAGGATGTGGGCCTGAAACCTTATGAATGGTCGCACCTGAAAGATTAGCTAATGGTGAATTGGCATTTTTCCCAACAGAAATATGCACTTTCCCTTCAGTTAATTTTCCCAATGCTGATATAGCTGCTTGTAATTCTGCCTCTTTGCCTTGAAGTGTAAAATCTAAATCAGCAGCTAAAGGCGCACTAGCATAACCAGAAATAAAAATGGCTTTTGGAGATTTGTTAGGGTTTGCAATTACATCGTAAGGACGTTGTTTTACAAATGGCCAACAACCAGCAGTTAATAATTTTGATTTTACCTCATCAGCAGATGTATTGTCAACATTTAACGATCCAAAATCGTGATATGTTTGTTCTTTATCAGCTTGAATTTTAATAGATAAAATTCTACGTTTTTCTCCACGTGTAATTTCAATAACCTCTCCAGAAACTGGAGACGCAAATTTTATAGCTTCATTAGATTTATCATAAAAAATGGCTTCACCAGCTTTTACTTTAGCACCTTCTTTAGCAACAAGTTTTGGAATAACACTATGGAAGTCTTCAGGTCTAATGGTGTAAAAGTTGCTAATAATTGCAGCTTCCTTAGCCTTTTCGGCTTCACCTTTAAGATTAATGTCTAGACCTTTTTTGATTCGAATGTCGTTTGACATATTTAATTTTTTGAGATTAGTTGTCTAAAAATCCGTGCAAATTTACGGATTAAATAAACAATTTTCATAATAAATTACTCAAAATTTAGTAATCACTTTTAGCAGAATTTTTTAGGCATAGAATTTGCTTATCTTTACGCAAATAACTCAAATATTCATGACAAAGTATAGGTTTTCATTCTTATTGCTAATGTGTTGTTCTCTTGGTTTTTCTCAAGTAGAAGAAGAGGTTAATCCTCCAAACTATATTAAGACCATTAATTTTAAGGGACATACAAACGAAAGTGAATTACCAATTATTAAACTTAACGAACGAGTACAACTTTCGTTTGATGCTATTAACGGTAATGAGGACGATTTTTATTATGTGATTGATCATTATAATTTCGACTGGACACCTTCACAGCTCATGAAATCTGAATATTTACAAGGTTTTGATAATATTCGTATTACGGATTATGAAAATTCATTTAATACGTACCAAATTTATTCTCATTACCGCCTGCAAATACCAAATCAGCAGACCAGAATAAAAAAATCTGGAAATTATATTCTTAAAATATTAGATGATAATGGTGACATTATATTTAGTAGAAAATTTATGATTTATGAAAATCTGGCTAATGTAGGTGTGTCTATTAAACGTTCTCGTAATGTAAAATATATTAAAGAAAAACAATCGGTAGATTTCAAAATTTCATCTCCAACAATATTGTTTAATAATCCAAAGCAAACAGTAAAAGTTGCAGTTATTCAAAACAATAACCTAAATACAGCCATTACCAATTTAAAACCACAATACACACTTGGTCGCGAACTTATTTATAAATATGATGACGAGTCGAGTTTTTGGGGAGGCAATGAATATTTATATTTTGAAAATAAAAATGTTAGAGCTGCAAATATCGGTGTTCAATATGTCGATTTAAAAGACATCTATGAGCATTACTTGTTTACAGATATTATAAGAGCAGACAGACCTTACACCTATGCTCCAGATATTAATGGAAACTATTTAATTACAGCTGTTGACACTGATAATTTAGATATTGAAGCCGATTATACCGTCATCCATTTTTCACTACAACACCCCGAAATATTTAATAAAAATATTCATGTATATGGTAGCTTTAATAATTACGCTATTACTGAAGACACAAAAATGTCTTTTAATCCATCTTCTGGTTACTATGAGACGTCTCTAATTTTAAAACAAGGATTCTATAATTATAAATATGTAATTACTAATGAAAATGGAGATTTAGATGAAGGTGCTATTAGCGGAAATTTTGATGTTACAGAAAATAATTATAAAGTTTTGGTCTATTATAGAAACCTAGGTGCAAGATATGACAGACTTATTGGTGTTGGCGAAGGCTCGTCAACGACTATTACCAACTGATCATCCATTATATTGTTAAAATTATCGTAGAAATAAGAATTTTGACATTCTAACACTATTATTTAGTATTTTTACTAAGGTTTAATTGTGTTTGCTCACCTAAAAATTAAGATGGTACAACAAGTAACAAAAGGCATAAAAATTTCAGTTGAAACAAACTTTGAAGGTACTTTTTATAAAAATTATAAAGTACACTTTGCTTTTGGTTATAAAGTTACCATTGAAAATCAAAGCAAAGACTCTGTTCAATTAAATTCTAGACACTGGAAAATCTTAGATGCTTTAAATAACGAAGAAATAGTTGAAGGCGAAGGTGTTATAGGAAAAAAGCCAATTATAAAACCTGGAGAATCTCATACTTATAATTCAGGATGCTTATTAGCATCTCCTTTTGGAGCTATGCAAGGCCATTATAATATGGTGAATTTTACAGATACTAAAAAGTTTAGAGTTGTAATCCCTACCTTTAAATTAAGTGCTCCTTTCGCACTTAACTAAGTCTTTTTATTAGGTCAAATCTATAGATTACATCAAACTGCAATATGTGATAAAATGCACAATTTGAATAGTGCACAAAACTATAAGTTTCTTGATAATTAAAGTTTTCGTTATCGACTTTATATAACCCATCTACATCAATATTACCATAAGGAGATACACGCCTAAACCTATACTCATGCATAACATCAGTCATATACAATTCAAACCAAGCTCCAGCAGCTATGCCATCTAACCATTGCGCATGATGACTTTTGTCTTCAATATGTTTTGGTTCTAATGTCCCAATAAAATTTGGGTTATGTTCTTTTAAACGGTCTAAAAAATAACGTCTATTATCTTTTTTAACTGAAGATTGATATTCTGAAATTTCGCCCTTTTCGTTAACTTCATAAACAAATCTTTCAGTATCAGCAATTACCACATTACCAATGGTGCTTGGTGTAAACCATTTTGATTTTTTTAAACGCTTTTTAATATTAAAATCTGTTACTGAAGCTATCAAGCTATCA
This sequence comes from Pontimicrobium sp. SW4, assembly GCF_039954625.1. Classification (NCBI taxonomy): domain Bacteria; kingdom Pseudomonadati; phylum Bacteroidota; class Flavobacteriia; order Flavobacteriales; family Flavobacteriaceae; genus Pontimicrobium; species Pontimicrobium maritimum. The sequence continues at coordinate 510,059 of NZ_CP157199.1, read as the reverse complement.
GTTACAAATCTTGCACAATTACAAGCATCTTTAATAAATGCTGCGTATCTAATAAAATGACGGTTTTGCATTCTACTTATATGACTTCTTGCTTTATCATAGTCAATCGCATTACATACAGACGCTATTAACTTTCCGTCTCCATGAGTCAGCTTTGGGTGTGTTGCAAGAAATTCTAAAATTTCGTTTAAATTAATTATGGTGTTATTATCTATTTGAGCCTTAATTGGGAATTCTAATTCGTGATCTGTATCTCTTCCTCTTACTCTTCCATTTGGTATTGGAGTAATATAACGTCCAAAATCGTGGTATTCTAAAATTCCTGTAGACTTATTAATAAGAACTAATGCAGCATGTCCAGCTCTAACATAATTTTTTTTTCCTACTCCAAGATACCTCAAATAAGGTGAGTACCATTCATCTGCAACCATGACAATAGTTTCAGGATACGCTAATGTTAAAATAATTCCTGAATTAGTCATTTATTGATATCGGGATTTGAAAATTATGCTCAGTTTTAATATTAGTTTGAAGGTTTTCAAAACTCATGAATATTTCATTGTCATTCTTTTTTATTTGAGTAATGCTAGTTGTTTTTACAAAAAAACGATCCATGATTACACCATAATTGTCATTTCCTTTTCCAGCGGTTGTATGGAATTTCATTATAGAATTTGACGAGAGTTTATTTCCTTTTTTAAAATCTTTAAACCATTGTAAACGTTCTTTTTTCATTTCATTATTATACAATGAAGAAGAAGACCATATTTTTGGCTCTAATGGCAGTCTTTTAAAAAATTTATCTTTTCCATCCCAAACAAATTCTTTAAATACCATCTCTGATTTCCACTCTACTATTACCAAAGTAAAAGGCTCTACACCTTCTAAATTGTAATCTTCAATAGCTTTATCAAGGCTTTTAGTAACAAGTAAATCTTTCATTACTACACCTCTACTCAATCTATAAGAAACCTTACGTTCATGCATTTCAAACCCACCATTTAGCACACATAACACACGTTGTTTTTCACTTACACCAATCCACGAACCACCAGCAACTTCATCTTTAGGGAATAATAATTTAGTATTATTTACCTCATAAAAATCTGGAGATAGCGTTGTTCTATCAGGTGCTTCATCTCTGTTTGAAGTCAACACAAAATCGTTTGTTCCTCTAGGAATAAGGGTTACTGTACACATGATTTTTTAAGTCTGTAAACCATTGAGCAACTTACAAAATATCATCAAAAAAATCGTAACTTTGCAATCATTTTTAATAATTACAAAAACAAAAATATATTATGGGAAAAGGTTTCTTTAACGTACCAATTGCAGTCAACGAACCTGTAAAAGGCTATGCTCCAGGATCTCCAGAACGTGATGCTGTTTTAAAAGCATACAAAGCAATGTTTAATAGCCAAACTGATGTCCCAATGTACATTAATGGTAAAGATGTGACAACTGGGAACACAAGAACAATGTCTCCTCCTCACGATCATCAACATATTGTTGGTCAATATCATGTTGCAGAGCAATCTCATATTGAAGAAGCTATCGCCACAGCTTTAGAGGCAAGAAAAGCTTGGGCGGAAATGCCTTGGGAACAACGTGCTGGCATCTTTTTAAAAGCTGCTGAATTAATTGCTGGTCCATATAGAGCAAAAATAAATGCTGCAACTATGATTGCGCAATCTAAAACAGTTCATCAAGCTGAAATTGATGCTGCTTGTGAGCTGATAGATTTCTTGCGTTTTAATGTTCAGTTCATGACAGACATTTACATGGAGCAACCTGAAAGTACTAGTGATGCATGGAACCGTATTGAATATAGACCTCTTGAGGGTTTTACCTATGCTGTAACACCTTTTAACTTTACTGCCATTGCTGGAAATTTACCTGCTTGTATGGCGTTAATGGGAAATGTGGTAGTTTGGAAGCCAAGTGACAGTCAAGTGTTTTCTGCTAAAGTAATAATGGATGTGTTTAAAGAAGCTGGCGTTCCAGCTGGAGTTATTAATGTTGTTTTTGGTGATCCAGTGATGATTACTAACACTGTTATGGCTAGCCCTGACTTTTCAGGATTACATTTTACTGGTTCTACATTTATCTTTAAGGAACTTTGGAAACAAATAGGAAATAACATTAATAACTATAAAACGTATCCTAGAATCGTAGGTGAAACTGGTGGAAAAGATTTTATTGTTGCTCATAAAACTGCCAATGCAAAACAAGTGGCAACTGCAATTTCACGTGGAGCTTTTGAATTTCAAGGACAAAAATGTAGTGCAGCTTCAAGAGCTTATATCCCTAGTAATTTATGGAGTGATGTTAAAAAATATCTTTTAGATGATATTAAATCGTTTAAAATGGGTTCCCCTGAAGATTTAGGCAACTTTATCACAGCTGTGATCCATGAAGGGTCTTTTGATAAATTAGCAAAATTTATAGACCAAGCTAAAGCAGACGCTGATGCAGAAGTTATTGCTGGTGGTGGCTACGATAAGAGTAAAGGTTATTTTATTGAACCAACTGTTATCGTTACTAAAGACCCAAAATACACAACGATGTGTACTGAGTTATTTGGACCTGTTATGACTATTTATGTATATGATGAAAATGAGTATGCTGAAACTTTAAAATTAGTAGACGAAACAAGTGAATATGCATTAACTGGTGCTATTTTAGCAACTGATAGATATGCCGTTGAACAAGCTACTAAAGCACTTCAAAATTGTGCTGGAAATTTCTATATTAACGACAAACCAACAGGAGCTGTTGTAGGCCAACAACCATTTGGTGGTGCGAGAGCATCTGGAACAAATGACAAAGCAGGATCTGCTCAAAACTTATTGCGTTGGGTGTCACCAAGAATGATTAAAGAAACATTTGTAACTCCAACAGATTACAGATATCCGTTTTTAGGAGAATAGCTGATACTGTTATAAATAAAAAAAACCTGCAATTGCAGGTTTTTTTTATTTGCTAATTTATCCTTTATACTTCAAAGGTAAGTGTACCACTTTTTTAGTATCAAAAAAGTCTTCATCAAAATAATTACTAAGATTATATAATGTCGCTTTTGGAAAGTCCTTTAGCTCTTCGGTTAAATCTCCTCCTTTTAAATACAAAATACCGTTTTTTAGGTTGTGTTTGCTTTTTTTACTAACCTTATTCTTAACCCAAGTAACAAAGCTAGGCATAGCAGTTACTGCACGACTTACAATAAAATCGAAAGTGTCGTCTATATCTTCAGCACGTTTGTGCGAAGTTTTTACGTTCGTTAAACCTAAACTTTCTGCAACAGCATCAACAACCTTTAATTTTTTACTAATACTATCAACCAAATGAAAAGAACATTCTGGATATAGTATTGCTAATGGAATTCCTGGAAACCCACCTCCTGTGCCAACATCCATAATTTTAGTTTCTGCTTTAAATTCTATCACTTTTGCTATCCCAAGAGAATGCAATACATGTCGCAAATACAATTCTTCAATGTCTTTTCTAGAAACTACATTAATCATAGCGTTCCAATTAGAATAAAGTTCAAAAAGCTGATTAAATTGTTCTTTTTGAATATCAGAAAGTTGAGGGAAATATTTTTGTATTAATTCCATTAATTAATATTTTTAGACAAAATTAACTATTTAGATGAATAAAAAATCTTTTGTAAAAGATTATCGATTTAATAATTAATATATTTGCAACTTATTATATAAAAACGAAAAACAGCACGTTATTATATGGATAACAAACAACACATGAATACACAAACACTTACTTTTTCAAGAACTGACTCAGCCAAATTTTTCAGAACTTTAAACAAACGTGTAAACAATTATTTTAAAGAGAATGATATTAAAAAAACAGGCAACTGGAAACTATACATTAAGGCTATTGTAATGTTTACATTATTGCTTGGGCCATTAGTATTATTGCTAACTGTTAACTTACCAACTTGGGCACTAATATTATGTATGGTAATCATAGGTATTGGTATGGCTGGTGTTGGAATGAACGTCATGCATGATGCTAATCATGGGTCTTTTTCTAGTAAAAAATGGGTAAACAAATTAATGGGAAGTAGCATCCATATACTTGCAGGAAATGACTATAATTGGAAAGTACAACACAATGTGTTACACCATACATATACAAATATTCAAGGTCACGATGAAGATATTGATGCTGGTAGAGTTATTCGTTTCTCAAAGCACTCAAAGTGGTTGAAAATTCATCAATACCAAAAATATTATGCGTTCTTTTTATATGGTTTACTAACGGTAAACTGGGCTATCACGACAGATTTTAAACAAACATATCTATACTTGAAAAGAAAATTGTCCTATGGCAAATTTCCTAATCCTGCTACACAATGGACAAAGTTGATTATTGGAAAGATACTTTATTATGCTATTTGGGTTGTTTTGCCTTTATCTCTAGGATATGCTTGGTATCAAGTATTGATAGGTTTTCTAATTATGCATTATACAGCTGGAATCATTTTAAGTATTATTTTTCAGTTAGCTCATGTTATGCCTAATACCGAAATGCCTTTACCTGATGAAGATGGAAACATGAAAAACACTTGGGCAGTACACCAATTGTTTACAACATCTAACTTTTCACCTAAAAGTTGGTTAGTAGAATTTTATACTGGTGGTTTAAACAGACAAGTAGAACATCATTTATTTTCACACATTAGTCATATTCACTATAGAAAAATAGCTAAAATTGTAAAAGAAACTGCTAAGGAATGTAGTTTACCATACAACGAATACAACACGATTTGGAAAGCTATTGCAGAACATTATAGACAACTAAAAGTTTTAGGACAAAATCCAGCTTTAGCTTAGTCACTTTTCACACTACTAACAATATATTATAATGAACCTACTTTCTGAGAGAGTTTTAAAAATGTCTACTTCGGCAACTTTAGCTATGGCAGCTAAAGCAAGAGAATTAAAAGCAGAAGGAAAAGATATTATTAGTTTAAGTTTAGGAGAACCAGACTTTAACACACCCGATTTTATTAAAGAGGCAGCCATTAAAGCTATTAATGAAAACTATAATTCTTATACGCCTGTTGATGGCTATGTAGAGTTAAAACAAGCTATCATTACAAAATTTAAGCGCGACAATAACTTAACGTATACCTTGCCTCAAATTGTAGTTTCTACTGGTGCTAAACAATGTTTAGCCAATATTGCTGCTACAATGATTAATCCAGGAGACGAAGTCATTTTACCCTGTCCTTATTGGGTAAGCTACAATGATATTGTTAAGTTAAATGAAGGTGTTCCTGTAGAAGTACAGACAGTGATTGATAATGATTTTAAAATGACTGCTAGCCAATTGGAAGCAGCCATAACACCTAAAACAAAAATGCTTTGGTTTAGCTCACCATGCAACCCTAGTGGTTCTGTGTATAGTAAGGAAGAACTTAGAGCTTTAGCTGATGTTTTAAAAAACTACCCGGACATTTATATAGTCTCTGACGAAATTTATGAGCATATCAATTTTGTAGGTGGTCATGCAAGTATGGCACAATTTGATGATATGTACAATAGAACCATTACTGTAAATGGTGTCTCCAAAGCATTTGCAATGACTGGTTGGAGAATTGGTTTTATTGGAGCACCAACCGAAATTGCTAGAGCCTGTAATAAAATGCAAGGTCAAATAACAAGTGGTGCCAACTGTATTGCACAACGTGCTGTAATTACTGCTATGGAAGCTGACTCAAGTAGTGTAAAATATATGATTGACGAGTTTAAAATTCGTCGTGATTTAGTCTTAGATCTTTTAAAAGACATAGAAGGATTTAAAACCAATATTCCTGAAGGTGCTTTCTATGTCTTACCAGATATTTCAAGTTACTTCGGAAAAACACTACGAGGAAAAACTATCAATAATGCTACCGATTTCTCATTGTATTTACTAGAGGAAGCTTTTGTAGCTACTGTAACAGGTGAAGCTTTTGGAAATGCTAATACTATTAGAATATCGTATGCTGCATCGCAAGAAGAATTAAAAGAAGCCTTAAAACGTATTAAAGAAGCTGTTAGTTAAAATTTTTAACTAACAAATAAAAAAAAAGCCACATTCTATAAAGATGTGGCTTTTTAGCATAGCCCTACCTAAGACTACTAAACTAAATAAAATATATGTTGATGATTATTTTTAATTAAAAACAACTATTAAAGCGATTGCAAAAACAGAAATTTTTAAAATTGTATCTATAGCAGAAGTGTATTGATATTGAAAACTCTTAATACGTTGCTTAGCTCCAAAAACAGACTTTGGACTTGATTGAAAGAAGTTGTTACGTGTTTCTTCTTTATAAGCTGAACTCAATATACCTTCATTATTAAAAACAAAATGTTCTCTTTTATGTTTGGGTAACGGTTCAAATTCTTGATGTGATAATACTAATTCCATGATTTGATTTTTTGATTGATTTATACATATAAGACGATGATTAAATTAAAATGTTACACGACATAACCAAAACAGTGATTAAAAAGAACGCATGAAATCACAAAAAATATTACAAATAGTAAGAAAAACAGACACTTAAAAAATAAAAATTATCTATTTCTCCAGAAAAAAGGTGTCAACAAAATAAGAACTGTAAACAATTCTAAACGACCAATAAGCATTAAGAAAGAAGCCCACCATTTGCCAATTGCTGGCATATCATAAAAGTTATTTACTGGACCAAAGTCACCAAGTGCAGGACCAACATTTCCTAAACTTGAAGCAGCCACTCCAATAGCAGATTTAAAATCCAAGCCTAACATAGAAAACACCAATGCGCCAACTATAAATGACAGCATGTAAAGAATAAAAAATGCTAAAATGTTAAATATGATTTTCTCATTAATAGACTTTTTGTTATAACGTACAGGTAGAATAGCATTTGGATGTAATGTTCGTTTAAACTCCATAAAGCCATTTCGAATCATTAATAAATGTCTAACAACTTTCACCCCTCCAGAAGTACTTCCAGCTGAACCACCCAAAAACATCAATCCAAAAAAGAATACGGTTAAAAATGGTGTCCAAAGTGTAAAATCGGCAGTAACGAAACCTGTTGTGGTTATAATTGCTAATACTTGAAATAATGCATGTCTTACAGCACTCTCCCCTTCTCCCCAAACCATTGGATGCGCAATGGAAGATGCTGTAATATCTGTATTAAAGTAAATGATTAGAGACGCTATGAAAGTAAAAATTACAATGAATTTAAAATACAATTTAAACTCTTCATCTTGAATAATTTTTTGAACACGTCCTTTAAATGCAAAATAGCTTAACACAAAATTGGTACCTGCTAAAAACATAAATAAAATAACTATGTATTGTATAATTGGTTGTCCATTCCAATATGCCAAACTTGCATTTTTTGTTGAGAATCCACCTGTGGACAAAGTACACATAGAATGATTAATAGCATCAAAAAACGACATTCCAGCAACTTGTAATAATATAGTTTCAGCTGCTGTATAACCAAAGTATATTAACCATAAACGCTTTGCTGTATCGGTAATTCTTGGGTGTAATTTATCGGCACTTGGTCCAGGTGCTTCAGCTGCAAATAATTGCATACCACCAATTCCTAACAATGGCAATATAGCTATCGCTAGGACAATAATTCCCATACCACCAATCCAATGTGTTAAACTTCTCCAAAATAAGATACCTTCTGGCAAGGACTCTATATCATTTAAAATGGTTGAACCTGTTGTTGTATACCCCGAAATGGTTTCAAAAAAAGCATTGGTAAAACTTGGGATAGAATCTGTTAAAACATATGGTAACGTACCTGAAAGCGCCATTATAATCCAACCAAAAGTCACTACAATGTAACCTTCGCGCTTATTCATCTCCTTCTCATGGTTTTTGGTAACAAGCATAACAATAACACCAATAACCATAACCAAAATTCCAGATAGTGAAATACTAAGTGTTGCCCCATCATTATAAGCGTAACTCATAATAGCAGCGAGCAACATAAAACCACCATTAAATAACAGTAGTAATCCAAGAAAATGAAAAATTATTTTATAGTTAAGTCTCATTAACGATACTCATTTCTTTCACTAATAGAAAAAGCTTTCAACTTTTTTAATTGATTGAGGTAAGCAACACACCACTACTCTGTCTCCTGCTTCTACTTTAAAATCTCCTAAAGCTATTACGCCTTCGTCATTTCTAATTACACCTCCAATAATTGCAGAACGTGGAAACTTTATCTCCTTTATGAGCTTATCGCAAATCTTTGATTCTGGTTTTACAATAAACTCTAACAGTTCAGCATCCATATTATTAAGCTTGGTCATTGCTACAACTTCACCTTTACGTATGTATCTAAATATATTGTTTGCCGCTAAGAGTTTTTTGTTTATAAGTGTATCTATTCCAATGGAATGAGACAACTCAAAATAATCCATATTTTCAACAAGAGCTATTGTTTTCTTAACACCTCTAGAATGTGCTACTAGACATGACATAATATTTGTTTCGGAGTTTCCAGTAACCGAAATAAAAGCGTCCATGTCTTCTATATTTTCTTCATCAAGAAGCTCTACATTTCGCCCATCCCCATTAATTACTAAAGTGTTTGGAAGTTCATCAGCAAGATCCATGGCAACCTCTCTATTCTTCTCTATTAACTTTATATTGAATTTGTTATCGGTTAAATCTCTTGCTGTTTTCGATCCAATTTTTCCACCTCCAAGAATCATTACATTCTTAATTTCGGTTTTAAATTTCCCTGTGAGTTTACAAATTTCTTCATCACCACCTTTTGAGGTCATAAACACTACATGATCGCCTTCTTTTAAAAGCGTATCTCCTCTTGGAATAATAGTTAAATGTGAGCCAAAGCGTTGGATAGCGATAGGCATAAAATGAATTTCAGGTATCAACTTTGCAGCATCCTTAACTGACTTTCCAACAATAGATGCTGTCCTTGAAAGGTTGAGTCCGAGCATCGTTAAAGCACCATTTTCAAACTCATAGGTATCACTAAAAACAGATTGATTGAGAAGTAATTCAATCTCGGCTGCTGCCAAAGATTCTGGCGAAATCAATTCATCTATTCCAAACTTGGTAAACCCTACTTCATCTTTTAAATCTATAAACTCTGTATTCGAAATTCTTGAAATAGTTTGTTTTGCCCCCAATTGTTTTGCCAAAACACTAGCAGTGATATTTGTGGTTTCCGAAGATGTTACTGCTATAAATAAATCGGCATTATCAACTCTACAATCTTTTAAAATAGCAATAGATGTTGCATCACCTTTAACAACCTTAATATCTAAATGCGTATCTGCATAAATAAGGCTATCTTTTTTTGAGTCTATTAATGTAATTTCTTGAGATTCGTAAGATAAAAGTTTTGCTAAATGAAATCCCACTTCACCAGCTCCAGCAATAATAATCTTCATCTGTTATTATTAAATATAAAGATGTGCAAATATAATTTATTTTTAGGGATTTGTATACGAATTGTATTTCTTTGCACTAAATATCACTTAACAACAAATTTTTCTAACACCTCCATGTCTAAAAAAGTAAACCCATATAAAAATAGCGATTTAAGCAAGAAAGAGCAGGTTACAAAAATGTTTGACACCATTTCTAAAGAATATGATGGCTTAAATCGTGTAATTTCTTTTGGCATAGATGTAAAGTGGCGTAAAAAAGTAGTAGCAATTGTTGCTGAAAAACAACCTAATATAATACTAGATATTGCTACAGGAACTGGAGATTTGGCAATAAACTTAACTAAAACTAATGCTTCAAAAATAATTGGGCTAGATATTAGCGATGGCATGCTGGAGGTTGGTAGGCAAAAAATCACAAAAAAAGAATTAAATAATACTATTGAAATGGTATTAGGTGATTCCGAGAATTTACCTTTTGATGATGATACTTTCGATGCTATAACTGTTGCTTTTGGAGTACGAAACTTCGAGAATTTAGAAAAAGGATTATCCGAAATTCTTCGAGTATTGAAACCTCAGGGTACTTTTGTGATTTTAGAAACATCGGTTCCTACCAAATTCCCTTTTAAACAAGGATACAACATTTACACTAAAGGAATTATGCCTTTAATTGGTAAATTATTTTCTAGAGACAAAGTTGCTTATTCCTATTTAAGCGAATCGGCATCAGTTTTCCCTTATGGTGAAGCGTTAAACAATATTTTACGTAAAATTGGGTTTATTAATGCGGAAGCACTGCCTCAAACATTTGGTGTGGCAACTATATATAAAGCATCTAAGCAGTAACTATGAAGAAAATACTTTTAGTTTTAATATTACTAATAATTACGCAAACAGCTTCGGCACAACTCTTTAGTAAAAATAAAATTCAAAATAACCAAAATATGGATAAGCCTAAATGGTCTTACGGTTATTTTTTAGGATTTAATAGTTATGATTTTAATTTTGACTATCATGAAGATTTACCAGACATTCAAGTTTTAAAAACTGTAGGTTTTAGTGTTGGACTTGTTGGCAATATGCGTATTAACGATTACTTAGACGTCCGTATGGAACCTGGTTTATTTATCACCAAACGTGAACTACATTACCATAGTAGCTATTTTAATGGTTTATCTTACAATGATTCTGATCTTTTAAGAGAAGTGAATTCAACTTATATACATATTCCTCTGCTTTTAAAAATATCAACAAAACGCGTCAACAATATTAAACCGTTTATTGTTGGTGGTTTTTCTACTGCTATAAATTTATCAAGCAATGAAAGTAATCCTGACGACAATAGCAATGGGCAATTTAGAACAAAAAACGGTATGCTATTTTATGAAGTTGGTGGTGGAATTGACATTTATTTACCTTGGTTTAAATTTACTCCTTCCATTAGAGGTGTTTTTGCTTTAAATGATGAATTAGTAAGGGACGTAGATCCAGATAGTCCTTGGACAAGCAACATAGCAACTATGAAATCTAGAGGATTGTTTATTAACTTTACATTCCAGTAAACCTTCGCTTAAACTCACTTAATAAAATAGCTGTAGCATTTGCAACATTTAAACTTTCGGTTGCTTGCAACTCTCCAAAACGAGGAATAGAAACACGTTTACTTACAAGTTTTTCGATAGCACCACAAATGCCATTGGCTTCATTACCTAAAACTAAAATTCCCGAATCAGTCAATTTGGTATCATAGATGTTTTCGCCATCCATAAATGCACCAAAAACATCAACTTCTTGTTTTTCTAAAACCTGTTTTAAATCTACATAACTCACATTTACCCTTGTAATGGAACCCATTGTGGCTTGTATTACTTTTGGATTATAACAATCTACTGTTTCAAGACTACACAAAAGATCTTTTACACCAAACCAATCACACAAACGTATTATTGTTCCTAAATTTCCAGGATCTCTAACATTATCTAAAGCTACTATTAATGTACTAAAATCGATAGGTGATTCGTTTGGAATTTTAAAAACTGCTAAAGCTGTATTTGGTGTTTTTAAAAAGCTGATTTTTTTAAGCTCATTATCTGAAATACCTGTTATCAAATCATCCAAAACATCAAATTCTAACGTAGTTGTATATAGCTGATGTAATTGTAAATTAGATTGTAAAAGTTCTATAATCGTTTTTTTCCCTTCAGCTACAAATAATTTGTATTGCTGACGGTACTTTTTTTGTTTTAAGCTTGTTATAAGCTTTATTTCACTTTTACTTAGCATTCCAACAAATATTGAGTTTTAGCGTTTTAAATTTATATAAAGAAACAGATTAATTACAAACAATAATAACCTCTTAGCTAATTATTTTTTTTCAATGGAAATAATGTATTTTTGAAGCTATCAAGGTTTTGCTTTTTACAAACTTTTAATTTTTCCTTTTTAATTGAAACACATCTTTACAAAAATATTATTCCTAGTGATTTTTATTAGCAGTATTGTGTCTTGCAATGTAGTAAAAAGAGTTGGTGAAGATGAGCATTTGCTTACCAAAACCTCAGTAATAGTTAATGACAAAACAACAGCTTCAGAAGAAATAAATAATCGCGTTAATCAAAGAGCAAATAACAAGCTCCTTGGTTTTCCTTTAAGGTTACATATATATAATTTAGCTCGTCCTAACATAGATTCAATATTAAATGAAAAAATATATGATAATCCAAAAAAGCTAGCTCGTAAAATTAAAAAACTCTCTAAAAAGCAATTAGAAAAAGACATTGAGACTAGAAAAAACCTAAACAATTGGTTAAAAAAAACTGGTGAACCTCCAGTAATTTTAGATAGTTTAAAAACAGAAAAATCAAAAAATAATTTAGGTAATTATTACTATTGGAATGGTTGGTTTGATAGTGAAGTTACTTATACAATTAATAAAAAAGAAAATAAACGAGCTACAGTTGATTATTATGTAAAAACTGGCAAACCTTATCTTTTAGATTCAATTTATAGTTCCAACTCATCAAAATTAATAGACTCACTTTACCAAAATGCTAAGCCAAATAGTGTATTAAAAAAAGGAGAACAATTTAAAAGAGTAGATATTGATAATGAAAGAGATAGACTTACAGAATCATTTAGAAACTCTGGATTGTATCATTTTTCTCAAGATTATATAGAGTTTGATGTTATAAATGATGAAAGCATAAAAAGAGTAGATGTAGATGTAAAAATTAGAAATCGTGTTATTCGTAATGAAGATTCGGTTACAGTAGTCCCCTTTAAACCTTTTACAATTAGAAATGTAAATATTATCACTGACGATTCTTATGAAAATGATGGAGGCGTATATCAAGATAGTGCTAAGTATGGTAATGCAAGATTTTACAGTTATGAAAAATTACGTTATCGTCCAAAAGCACTGCAGCAAGCCATATTCATTAATAGAGGTGATTTATATAGCGACATAGATAGAACCAGAACATTTAGGTACTTAAATAAATTTGGAGTTTTTAAATACCCTAGCATTAGATATGATATACATGAGCAAGATTCTACATTAACTGCAAATATTAAGTTGTCTCCAAGAAAAAAATACGGTCTTAGCTTTGATGTTAATGTATCACAAAGCAATATTCAATCTGTAGGACTATCCTTTAACACTGGTTTAGTTATACGCAATATTTTTAGAGGTGCCGAAACGTTGGAAATTTCTGCTTTAGGAGCCATTGGAGCGTCTAAAAATGGTGCAAATAATGATCAATTTTTTGATATTAATGAGTATGGCGTAAATACAAAGCTAACGATTCCTAGGTTTTTCTTTCCTGTTAATACAGAAGGAATCATTCCTAAATATATGTCTCCAATTACTAGATTAAGTTTAGGTTTTACAAGTCAAACCAATATTGGTTTAGATAAACAAACAGTAAATGGTATTCTAAATTATAATTGGAATCATTCAGAATCTGTTACTAATAACTTAGATTTATTTAATGCTCAATATGTTAGAAATTTAAACTCTGGAAATTATTTTAGAGTTTATCAAAATTCGTTTAACCGTCTAGAAAACATTGCTTTAAACACGTATAATACGCCACCTGAATTTATTACAAATAACAATGGCATAGATGAATTAAATAAAAATAAAGCCGATGAGTTTATCGATTTGGTTTTACAGGACTCAGGTTTTGAAACCACCAATAATGACGAATACAAAACCGTAAATAACATTAAAGAACGTAAAGAAAGACTTACCGAAGACAACCTGATTTTTTCTACTAGCTTTAGTTACGTAAAAAATAGACGTGAAAGCTTAGTTGATGAAACTTTTTCTATATTCCGATTTAAATTAGAATCCGCAGGGAATTTATTAACTACTACATCAAAACTATTAGGATTAAATAAAAATAATGACAACAAATATGAGTTGTTTGGAGTACCTTACTCTCAATATATTAAAACCGAATTTGATTACATAAAACATTGGGATATTGGCAGAAACAATGTTATTGCTATAAGAAGTTTCTTTGGTATTGCAATACCCTATGGTAATTCTAACAGCATTCCATTTTCTAAAAGTTTTTTTGCTGGTGGGGCAAATGATAACAGAGCTTGGACAGCATACAATCTAGGACCTGGAAGTTCGGATAGCAATAACGAATTTAATGAAGCTAATATGAAAATTGCACTTAGCTTAGAACACCGTTTTAATTTATTTGGAAACCTAAATGGCGCCCTTTTTATAGACGCAGGAAATATTTGGAATGTACTAGATAATGAGAATGACCCAAATGCTACATTTACAAACTTTAACTCTTTTAAAGATATTGCTATAGGCTCAGGATTTGGGTTAAGATATGATTTCGGGTTCTTTGTTTTTAGAGGCGATATTGGTTTTAAAACCTACGATCCATCATACAAAACAGCAAATCGGTGGTTTAATGACTATAATTTCGGAAATGCTGTATATAACATAGGAATTAACTATCCTTTTTAACATAATTCTTCAATATTCATCTATAACGTTTGCGTAGTATTTTTAGTTTTTTGACTCTTTTTGTAAACTAATTTTGATTAAAATTTATGTATTTTTGAATTTTAAAAATCATCTACAAAAACAATACAAAATGGGACATAATATTAAAGCTGGTGTAGCAACAGGAAAAGAGGTTCAAGAAATTTTCAAACTTGCCAAAGAAAAGGGATTTGCATTACCTGCTGTAAATGTTGTTGGTTCAAATAGTATTAACGCTGTTTTAGAAACAGCAAGAGATTTAAATGCTCCTGTAATTATACAATTCTCTAATAGTGGCGCACATTTTAATGCAGGAAAAGGACTATCAAACGATAATCAAAAAGCTGCTATTGCAGGCTCAGTAGCTGGTGCAAAACATGTGCACTTATTGGCAAAAGAATATGGTGTTCCTGTAATTTTGCATACCGATCACTGTGCTAAAAAACTTTTACCATGGATTGATGGACTTCTTAACGCAAGTGAACAGTATTTTACAGAAACTGGTAAGCCTCTTTATAGTTCACACATGATTGACCTATCGGAAGAACCTATTGAAGAAAACATAGAAATATGTAAACAATATCTTCAACGTATGAGTAAAATGGGAATGACGCTAGAAATTGAATTGGGTATTACTGGAGGAGAAGAAGATGGTGTTGACAATACAGATGTTGACGATTCTAAACTTTACACACAACCAGAAGAAGTAGCTTACGCTTACGAAGAATTAAGTAAAGTTAGTGACCAATTTACAATAGCAGCTGCTTTTGGTAATGTACACGGTGTTTACAAACCTGGAAATGTAAAATTAACACCAAAAATCTTGAAAAATTCTCAAGAGTTTGTATCTAAAAAATATAATCTTGGTCATAACCATATTGATTTTGTATTTCATGGTGGTTCAGGTTCAACCGTTGAAGAAATAAGAGAAGCTATTGGTTACGGCGTTATAAAAATGAACATTGACACAGACATGCAATATGCTTTTATGTGTGGTATTCGTGACTATTTTAAAACTAATGAAGCATATTTACAATCACAAATTGGAAATCCTGATGGCGATGATGTTCCTAACAAGAAATATTACGACCCAAGAAAATGGCTGCGTGAAGCAGAAAATAGCTTTGTTGAACGTTTAAAGAAAGCTTTTGAAGATTTAAATAATGTAAATACATTATAAAATTTATGTAGTTTTGCATTCTAACTAACTTATAAAATTGGATGAGTAAAATGGCTTGGTTTAAACGTAAGGATAAAGGAATACAAACACCTACAGAAGCAAAGAAAGATACTCCTAAAGGACTATGGTATAAATCTCCTACTGGAAAAGTGATTGATACCGAAGAATTAGAAAAAAACTATTATGTAAGTCCGGAAGATGGTTATCACGTTAAAATTGGTAGTAAAGAATATTTTGAAATCCTTTTTGACGATAATAAATTTAAGGAACTAGATGAGAAACTAGAATCTAAAGATCCTCTAAAGTTTGTCGATAACAAAAAGTACACAGACCGTTTAAAAGCTGCCAAAGAAAAAACAAATCTTAAAGACGCTGTACGTACAGCTGTTGGAAAATCTAAAGGAAAAGATCTTGTTATTGCCTGCATGGATTTTAGTTTTATTGGTGGCTCTATGGGAAGTGTTGTTGGTGAAAAAATAGCACGTGCTGCAGATTATGCTTTAAAAAAGAAATTACCTTTCATGATTATTTCTAAATCTGGTGGAGCCCGTATGATGGAAGCGGTTTTATCATTAATGCAGTTAGCAAAAACTTCAGCTAAATTAGCACAATTAGCAGATGCCAAAATACCTTACATTTCTTTATGTACAGATCCAACAACAGGAGGAACAACTGCATCATTCGCTATGTTAGGTGATATTAACATTAGTGAACCAGGAGCTTTAATTGGGTTTGCTGGACCTCGTGTTGTAAGAGATACTACAGGAAAAGAATTACCTGAGGGTTTTCAAACAGCTGAGTTTTTACAAGAACATGGCTTTTTAGATTTTATATCTCATAGAAAAGATTTAAAAAATAAAATAAACTTATATATTGATTTAATTACAAATCAACCTTTAAGAGCATAAAAGAAAAGCGAGCCAATTGGCTCGCTTTTCTTTTACAATCACATAATCAAAACCTACTTATCTAAGTGTAATGTTTCTTACGGTGCCATCTTCAAAAGTAAAGGTAGCTTGATTATCACAATCGCCATCTCCATAATCGAAAATACCTGCAAAATTTGTACGCTCTACATTCACAGAACCACTCACAAAAAATCTACATACAACTTCTCTTCTTAATGGATTTGTTACTTCGTACGAATGTGTATTTCCATTTCTAAAAGTAGACATCCAGTTTCCAGTAACTTCAAATACATTATCACTCCACACACCGCTTCCATGTCCTTCTATCCATTCTCGAGTTTTTGTTCCAGTTCTTGAAGCTTCAATTCCATCTGGCCAAACAACTGTTATATCAACGGTTTTAGTAAATTGAGGGTTACCATTATCATTAGAACGCTCTTTTAAGATTGTTTTACCTCCAATAATGTTTTTATCATTAAAGTAGAAATCTTCAAGGTTTTTTGTTATTAAAATCTCTCTAGCTTCAAGGTTCCTAGTATAGGAGATTATCATTTTACCTTTTAGTATATTTCCTCTTATCTCACAGCCTTCAGTTCCAAAATCTATAGTTAACTCTCTATAGTTTTGTTGAGCAACTACAGTAATTGTCACACAATCTGGAAGTGTAAAAAATTCATTACCATTGGTAGTTCTAGTTCTACCAGAAGTATCCTCGTTTACTTCTTGATCTTCATAGGCATCAATAGCAATATCATCCATCGTCTCTAATGCTACATCAATTTCAACAGATAAAGCCACCTCATTAGAGTCTAAATTCTTTTCAAAATTATCAATAGGCTCATTCTCACTACAGCCAAAAAAGACTAGAGATAAACCTAACGATACCATTAACATTTGTCTTGTTACATTTAATTTTTTCATCATTGCAAATTTTAAGTTAATATATGTTAAGACTTTCTTAAAATGAAATAGTTTAATTTCTCTATAACTCCCTAATACCAAATATTCCTTTTTAATAAGTAAAAACAGTATTAAATAAATTGTAAATCCCTATTTTTTACTATCTTTGCGGCTTGAATACGAAAACCGTAATCAAGTACATAAAAATCATTTACAATAATATTAGCATGTATTTAACAAAAGAAGCAAAAGAGAAACTCTTTAAAAAGCATGGTAAAGATGCAAAAAACACAGGTTCTGCTGAAGGGCAAATTGCATTATTTACACACAGAATTAACCACTTAACAGAACACTTAAAAAATAATCGTAAAGATTTTAACACTGAGCGTTCTCTAGTAAAATTAGTAGGTAAGCGACGTGCTTTACTAGATTATTTAACTAAAAAAGATATTTTAAGATATCGTGCCATAGTTAAAGAATTAGGATTAAGAAAATAATTTAAAAGAGGCTTTTACGCCTCTTTTTTGTTTTTAATATAACTCGAGCGCAAGAGTTTAAACTGCGCATTGAAGAAGCTAATTACAGTTTTTCATTGGTCAAGACATTATTATGTCATTTACAACAACTACAACAACACAACGACCATTGTTTAACCTGTTTTCCGACGCTTAAATTGTCGGTAACTAGAATTAAAAAAATTTATGATTCCACAAGTTTTTAGAGAGGTCATTGACCTAGGAGACGGTAGAGAAATTTCTATCGAAACCGGAAAATTAGCAAAACAAGCGCATGGTAGCGTTGTTGTGCAATCTGGAAAATGTATGTTATTATGTACAGTTGTTTCCAATTACAAACAAAGTCCAGTAGACTTTTTACCACTTACAGTAGATTATAGAGAAAAATTTGCTGCTGCAGGACGTTACCCTGGAGGTTTCTTTAAAAGAGAAGCAAGACCAAGTGATGGTGAAGTATTAACCATGCGTTTAGTAGATCGCGTTTTACGTCCGTTATTCCCAAAAGATTATCATTCTGAAACTCAGGTGATGATTCAATTAATGTCTCATGATGATGATGTAATGCCAGATGCTATGGCAGGATTAGCGGCTTCTGCTGCGATTCAATTATCAGATTTCCCTTTTGAGTGCCCAATCTCTGAAGCAAGAGTTGGTCGAATTAATGGAGAATTTATCATTAACCCAACTTTTGCACAATTAGCAGAATCTGACATCGATATGATGATTGGAGCTTCAGCTGATTCTGTGATGATGGTTGAAGGTGAAATGGATGAAATTTCAGAAGAAGAAATGGCTGAAGCCATAAAATTTGCTCACGAAGCAATTAAAGTTCAGTGCGCTGCTCAAGTAAGACTAGCTGAAGCATTTGGGAAAAAAGAAACTCGTGAATATGAGCCTGAAAGAGAAGATGAAGATTTAGCAAAGAAAATACATGATTTAGCTTATGATAAAGTGTATACCATTGCAAAAGCTGGATCTGCTAAACATGAAAGAAGTGCTGCATTCGAGGTTATTAAAGAAGAAATTAAAGCAACTTTTACTGAAGAAGAGTTAGAAGATTTTGGTGACTTAGTTTCTAAATATTATTACAAAGCTGAAAAAGCTGCAATTAGAGATTTAACCTTAAATGAAGGCTTACGTTTAGATGGTAGAAAAACTGATGAAATTAGACCAATTTGGTGTGAGATTGACTATTTACCATCAACTCACGGTTCAGCAATTTTTACTCGAGGAGAAACACAAGCATTAGCCACTGTAACTTTAGGAACATCAAGAGATGCTAATCAAATAGATATGCCATCTCAGGAAGGCGAAGAGCGTTTCTATTTACACTATAACTTCCCTCCTTTTTCAACTGGTGAAGCGAGGCCAATTCGTGGAACTTCGCGTAGAGAAGTTGGACATGGTAACTTAGCACAACGCGCGTTAAAAGGAATGGTTCCTGACGATTGTCCTTATACGGTTCGTATCGTTTCAGAAGTATTAGAATCTAACGGTTCATCTTCTATGGCAACAGTTTGTTCTGGTACAATGGCATTGATGGATGCTGGTGTGCAAATGAAAAAACCTGTTTCTGGTATAGCTATGGGATTAATTTCTGATGCGGATTCAGGAAAATATGCTGTTTTATCTGATATTTTAGGAGATGAAGATCACTTAGGAGATATGGATTTTAAAGTAACTGGTACTGCTGATGGTATTACCGCTTGCCAAATGGATATTAAAGTAAAAGGTTTATCTTACGAAATCTTAGTAAATGCACTAAAGCAAGCTCGTGATGGTCGTTTACATATCCTAGAGAAATTGACCGATACTATTGCTACACCTAATGCAGATGTTAAAGGTCATGCTCCTAAAATGATAACAAGACGTATTCCTAATGAATTTATTGGTGCCTTAATTGGTCCTGGTGGGAAAGTAATACAAGAGATGCAAAAAGAAACTGGAACCACTATTGTAATTAATGAGGATCCAGTAACTGAAGAAGGTATCGTAGAAATTTTAGGTGTTGGCAATGAAGGTATTGATGCAGTAATGGCAAAAATAGACGCTATACTATTTAAGCCTGAAGTTGGTAGCATTTATGAAGTAAAAGTAATCAAGATGCTAGATTTTGGTGCTGTTGTAGAATATACGGAAGCTCCAGGCAACGAAGTATTATTACACGTAAGTGAATTAGCTTGGGAACGTACAGAAAATGTATCTGATGTTGTAAACATGGGAGATGTATTTGATGTGAAGTACTTTGGAGTAGATTCTAGAACTCGTAAAGAGAAAGTATCTCGTAAAGCAATTTTGCCAAAACCTGAAGGTTATGTCGCTAGACCACCAAGAGATGATAAACGTTCAGGTGGACGTGATAATAACAGAGGAAGAGATAATCGTGGACGTGATAACCGTCGTGATGACCGCAAGCCTAGAGAAGATAAGAAAGAAGAATAACCCTTCTATCTACTATAACTTTAAAACCTCTCAATTAATTTTGAGAGGTTTTTTTAGTTTAAAGAATATGATAAAACATTAAAGCATCAACAAAATTTGTAAATCCAATAAATTTCGTTATATTATAAGCTATGACATTCAACGACAAAGAAGAATATTCAGATTTTTTAGAAACCTCGGTAAATTACTTACAAAATTTAGGCTATCAAAACATCAAAGCAGATATGAAGGGCTATGAAACACCTAAATCATATCATAAAAAAGGAAGTGATATTACAATAACGCCAGATATTGTAGCCGAAAAAGAAGGTAGAAAGCATATATTCGATATTAGTTTAAAAACCTCAAAAACCAATTTATTGAAATCAAAATGGTTATTTCTAAATACATTAAGTGCTATAAAATCTCATCATTTTAGGTTAATTACTACTCGTGGTCATTACAAATTTACTGACGAAATGCTTAGCGATATTAATTTAACAGATAAAAAATTAATTAAAATTTAATATTTTTTGTAACATTTAAGTAACATTTCACGTATAACTATATGACAAGAGTATTAATCCCAATAAATAAAACAGAAGACCTTTAGATGAGACAACTTAAAATTACGAAGCAGGTTACCAATAGAGAAACTGCATCGTTAGATAAATACCTACAAGAGATTGGAAAAGTTGACTTAATTACAGCAGACGAAGAAGTAGAATTAGCACAACGTATTAAAGCAGGAGATCAAATTGCTTTAGAAAAATTAACTAAAGCTAACTTACGTTTTGTTGTTTCTGTAGCTAAGCAATATCAAAATCAAGGACTTACTTTACCAGATTTAATTAATGAAGGTAATTTAGGACTTATAAAAGCTGCTCAACGATTTGATGAAACCAGAGGTTTCAAATTTATATCGTACGCAGTATGGTGGATTCGTCAATCGATTCTTCAAGCATTAGCTGAACAATCACGAATTGTACGTTTGCCACTTAACAAAATTGGTTCTATTAATAAAATTAATAAAACCTATGCATTCTTAGAGCAGTCTCACGAACGCCCGCCAAGTGCTGAAGAAATTGCTAAAGAATTAGACATGACAATTAACGACGTAAAAGAGTCAATGAAAAACTCTGGACGTCATGTATCAATGGATGCTCCTTTAGTAGAAGGGGAAGATTCTAACCTATACGATGTACTTCGTAGTGGTGAATCTCCAAATCCAGATAGAGATTTATTACACGAATCGTTACGTACAGAGATTGAAAGAGCTCTGGAAACATTAACTCCTCGTGAAGCAGATGTAATTCGTTTATACTTTGGCTTAGGTAATCAACATCCAATGACTTTAGAAGAAATTGGTGAGACTTTTGACCTAACTAGAGAACGTGTTCGTCAAATTAAAGAAAAGGCAATACGTAGATTAAAACATACTTCTCGTAGTAAAATTTTAAAAACTTACTTAGGATAGTTATATTTATATCCTAATAAACGCAACAAACAGTTACATAACTGTTCGTTTTTTGATTGATGAAAGAACCCAGAGCTGATTACTCTGGGTTCACTTTTTTATTATTTAAAAGTAAAATCTCTAAAAATTTAAGTATGCCGCATACACTATGTTATGTTAGTAGCGCTAAAAACTTATTATCTAATCTAGATATAGAACATTTATTTCGCGTTAATAAAAGAAACAATACGGAGCTCAATATTTCAGGTATCTTAGTATATAATCATGGTAATTTTCTTCAAATATTAGAAGGAGACGAGCAAATGGTTAATATGATTTTTAAAAAAATTAGCCAAGATCAAAGACATACTAACATCATAAAATTAATCGACACAACTATTGAAGAACGTATATTTGTCGACTATGTTTCTGGGTTTGTCATTGTTGAAAACTCTAAAACTCTAGATCAATTAAAGAAATATTTAAAATGGATAAAGAAAGCTGAGCTTAACTCTGTTGACAAAATCATCAATATCGTCGAGAACTTTATTGCAAAAAAATAAAATAAACCTATAATTAAATTATTTTTGTCAAAACAAAATAATCACTAAATACAATGTCTTCAAAATTAATAGCACCTTCAATCTTAGCAGCAGATTTTGCAAACCTACAGTATGATATAGAAATGGTTAACAATAGTGAAGCTGATTGGTTTCATATTGATATCATGGATGGTGTTTTTGTACCAAATATTTCTTTTGGAATGCCTGTTTTAGATGCTATTTCAAAGCATGCAAAAAAAACCATTGATGTACATTTAATGATTGTAGATCCTGATCGTTATATTAAAACATTTGCAGAATTAGGAAGCAATATACTTACCGTACACTACGAAGCATGCACACATTTACATAGAACACTTCAAGCCATAAAAGCTGAAGGAATGAAAGCTGGTGTCGCTCTAAATCCGCATACGAATGTGAATCTTTTAGAAGATACAATTAATGACATTGATCTTGTTTGCTTAATGAGTGTTAATCCAGGTTTTGGAGGCCAAAGCTTTATTGAAAACACTTACAGTAAAGTTGAACAATTAAAAGAATTAATTATACGAAAAGGCGCTTCAACTTTAATTGAAATAGATGGAGGAGTAACCAATAAAAATGCTAAAGCACTTGTAGATGCTGGCGCAGATGTTTTGGTAGCTGGCAGCTATGTATTTAAAAGTTCTAATCAAATAGAAACGATTAAAGACTTAAAAGCTTTAGCAAATTCTTAATAGAGAAAATCTACTCATCAAACTGTGCCAACAAATAGTTAATTAAATCAGTAGTTGTTACTATACCTACCAACTTATTATTATCTACAACTGGTATTGCATGAAACTCTTTTTTTGCTAAAATTTCCGCAACTTCCTTAATGGTCGTTTTTGATGTTACGCTTATTAAGTTTTTGGCCATAACTTGTTCTATAGTAAACATATTATAAACTATAGCATCAACATAATCTTCTGTTTCATCTACTGCATCAGCAAAACTGATGCGTAGCAAATCTGTAAGGCTTAACATTCCTTTTATGCTTTTTCCACTAACAACTGGAATATGTCTAATATGATTTTGTTTGAATAAACGCTCAGCTGTTTCTAAATTATCAGATGTATTTAATGTAATGACATTTTTAGTCATTATTGCCGAAATTGGTGTTCCTCTTTTCATGTCTCAGGTTTTAAATTCAACATTAAAGTTAACCAAGAACAGTCAGTTAAATTATGATAAAAGTCATACCTAAAACAAATAAAAGTTATTATTTAATACTTAGCGTAACCGAAGTTTAGCATTTGCTTTACTTTACTATATATTTTTGGAAACTGGTTTTTAAACTCAATTGGAGACTCAAAAAAATACTCAATTAACACAGCAACAAACTCAAATTGATTGGTATAAGCATACTCTCTAAAATATCTAGAAGAAATTAACCTGTCTCTCATGGATTTACTATTAGACAAAAGTTCTGTTAATTCTTTAAATGAATCTTTAAATATTGTTGAGCTAACATCACGCTCCTTAATACTATTTAAATGAATAGCATGTGCAAATTCATGAATACCTAAATTTAAATTATCATCACCTATGTTGTATCCATATTCAAAATCTTTCCATGAAAATACTAAAGATTTTAATTTAGGGTTAAATTCTCCTTTATGATAATCATCATTCGTTTTAGAATAAAAGGGTTTTGGATAAACAAATATCTTATCTATTAAGCCAATATAAAAATCTCTAAAACCAAAAGTAAGCATAACTGCTGTTGAAGAAATTAAAACTTTAATTTCATCATTTATTATTAAATCGTCTCTTCCAATAAAAGTTTTATCTTCTATAAAACAAGCTACTCTATGCTCAAAAAAACCTTGCTCTCTTTTAGATAATCTCCTATAAAATGAAAAATTTCTTAATGTTGATTTTTGAGATGGTGAAAGTTTTTTTAATTTAAAATAAACATGATTGTAAAGCGGCTTTTTATTGCGCATTACATAAACCATTTCTATCATTCTAAATCCGAAATAAAAAATCATAATAGAAAGAGCCAATAAAAAGACTGCAATAATACTATTAGTAGGTGAATTTTGAATTATTAAATAGTTAATCATCATCCTGCAAAATAAAACAAATAAATAATTAATCGTTCCATTATTTTATATAAAAGACATCAAAGCATTGACTAATAATATTTTACAAATACATTAATAATTTTCATTGAATTTTTATACACATTATTCATGTAAAATAATGGCAACATAAATTATTTAGTACGCAACCTATTCAATAAGACCTCATCTATAAATAAAAACAAATAACGCTATGAAAAAAACAATTAACTTATTTTTAATTATCACCTTACTTATTTTTACTGTATCATGTGATGATTTTTCTACAGATTTGAATGTAGATAACTTAGAAAATCCAAATGATGACATTTTAACATCTGATCCTGTTGCTTTATCAGCTACAGCAGATGGGTTAACAAGAAACCTGTTTATGACTTCTCACAGTACAAATTCTCCGGCAGCAGCATTTGCTACAATGGCAGATATCACTAGTTGCTCTTGGGGTAACTTTGGTATGAGAGATTTATCTAGTGAGCCTAGAGTAGCATTTAACAATTCACCTGCTTACGGTAACAATGTAACAAATTCATATTTTAATTCTCTATATTCAATTCTATCTGATGCAAATACATTAGCATTAGCCGTTGAAAATGGTACTGAGTTTGATGATCCAAATAAAATAATGACAATTGCAAGGTTTGGACAAGCTTCTGCTATTGCGCAATTAGCTTTAGTTTTTGATCAAGTATGGTTATCTGATGAAACTGGTGTTGTAGCTGGAACTGGTCTTGAAGGTGCTTCAGACTATGCTACAGCTATGACCTTTGCTTTAGAAAAGTTAGACGATGCGATATCTATTGCTTCTGTTAATGGAATTACTTTTGATGAAGCTATCATCCCTGGTGGTGCTGGTGTAAATGCTGTTAAATACATGAACAGTCTTGGTGCTCGTTGGCTAGTTAGTAATGTTAGAAATAGTGCCCAAAAAGCTACTATAGATTGGGATAGAGTTTTAGATTATACTCAAGATGGTATTACTGAAGATTTTGAAATCTATATGGATAATATTACTTGGTGGGATAATGTTCCTAAAACATATTTAGTATACCCGGGTTGGGCAAGAGTTGATATGAGAGTTATTAATATGATGGATCCTTCTACTCCTGCTTATTGGGAAGATGGTGTAACATTCCAAGCTGAATCTACATCTGATGATGCGCGTTTAGCAACTGATTATGGTTACTTATCTTCTAATAACTTCCGTCCTGAAAGAGGTCAATATCACTACAGTAGCTATCGCTATAGTAGATATGATGACTATATCACGTATTGGACTATGAACGTAGTTGAATATTCAAAATCTGAGAATGATATGTACATGGCAGAAGCTATGGCTCACTTAGGAGACGTTCCGGGAGCTGCTGCGGTTATTAATGCAGGTACAAGAGTTACTAGAGGAGGTTTAGCTCCTGTTGCTGAAAATTTAGATGCAGTAAAAGATGCTATTCACTATGAAAGAATGGTTGAGTTTGCATACACAGCGCCTTATATTGGGTTCTGTGAAATGAGAAAAGAAGATCTTTTACAAGCTGGTACTTTATTACATTTCCCTGTGCCTGGAAGAGCTTTGGAAGCTATCCCAGCTGAGTATTATACTTTAGGAGGAACTGAAGGTATTGCTGGAGAAGATTATTCAACTGGTGGTTGGAGATAAGTAATAAAATATATTTCATATAATTCAAAAACTCTTCTAAACAATGTTTAGAAGAGTTTTTGAATTATTAATTTATGTTAGGATAATTATATAAATTTAGGAACTATTCTAACTTTCCTCTTTGTTAGGTTCCAAAATAACACATAGTATTATATAAACAGGATGTCGGTTAAAATGACACTTAGATTCTTCATAAAACCATCACTTATTAAGCTTACAAAAAATAAAACCAAACGTTGATTTACGCTTGGTTTATTTATTTTAATGCATGTGACTGCGACAGGAGTCGAACCTACAACCGCTGGAGCCGAAATCCAGTGCTCTATCCAATTGAGCTACGCAGCCAATATCGTTATATTAATTTAGACTTAACTATTTTAGAGATAGTTTTACCATCGGCTTGACCAGCTACTTGCTTACTTACAACTCCCATTACTTTTCCCATATCTTTCATTCCGTTAGCTCCAAGATCTTCTATAGCTTTTATTACAATTCTTTCAACCTCTTCATCGCTCATGGCTTCTGGAAGGAATTGTGAAATTATTTCTGCTTCAGCTAACTCTGGTGCAGCCAAATCTTCACGCCCTTGCTCTAAAAATATTGCAGCACTATCTTTACGCTGTTTTACTTGCTTTTGAAGTAATTTTAGTTCTTGCTCTTCAGTAAGTTCACTTGCGGCTCCACTTTCAGTCTGAGCCATTAAAATAGCCGATTTCACTGCTCTTAAAGCTGTTAGTGCTGTTTGGTCTTTTGCTTTCATAGCTACTTTCATCGCAGTCATGATTCCATCTTGTAAACTCATAGAATAATTTTTTTATGCTGCGAAGATACTAAAAAGTATGCTTTAGTATCTTTAAGAGATAAATAAAAGGAAACCCTAAAAATTCGAGGAAAATTTTTAGGGTTTTGATTAGATAAGTACTAAAACTCTGCTATTAATTAATCTACATTATCGTGTAAAAAAGAATTATTACTTCTCAACTGAACATCGTCATTATCATCTAAACCAATAGACATTCTTGAGGCACTAGTTTCAGAAGAATGCTGTGCATCGTCTAAATTAACTCCTTGTCTTTTATATGCTGGTTCTTTTTCTATATCATCAATTTTTGCATTATTGAACTTATAATTAAACTCTTTCATTTTTTGACGACGCTCATTAGCTCTTTCTTTTAGAAGCTGGGATATTGGACTATTTATAGGGTCTAAATCATCTCCTAAACCTTCTTCCACCTCCTCTTGAATAACTTTTTTCTCAAAAACTATATCTTCTTCTTCAACTTCTAAAGCTACTTCTTGCTTTTCTTCTTTTTCATTAATTGCAGACTCTAAGACAATATAATCGTCAAGTGCATATTTGGTTTCGCCATCTTTGTTTGCTTCAGTAACTGGAATTAGTTCTATATAATCATTTACTGACATATCTTTTATCTCATCATCTAACTCAAAAGTTATTTTTTGACTAATTGTTTCTTCTTCTTCCTTTTGGGTTGATAGTGGCAAATCAAAGGTTAGCATGATTTGTTCTTCTTGAACTGACTCTTCTTCAATAGTTTCCTCGATAGTAATTTCATTTATAATAAATTCTGTATCATCAACATTTGCAAGAACCTCATCATACACAACATTAATATTTCTAATAATTTCAGTCGTAGGAATCAAATTCATATTTGGGTGCTCTTCTTCTTCCTCCTCTTCAATCAATGTATGAATCACTTTTTCTTCAGTAGCTTCTTTTTCTAAAATAATATCAGGTGTTATGATAGCAGGCTCCTTATCTGTAGATAAATCCTGTTCCATATTTTGATCTTCTTCTAAAGAATGAACTACTTTTTTTGTTTCTGTATTAGAAATTTCATTCTGTTGTTCAACATTAAAACCAGTAGCAATAATAGTCACAGAAATAGCTTCACCCAAAGCCTCGTCTTCTCCCACTCCCATAATAATATTCGCACCATAACCAGCTTCGGCTTGAATATGATCATTAATTTCACCTATTTCATCAATAGTAATTTCCTGTGACCCAGAAACGATAAGCAACAATACATTTTTGGCTCCTGTAATTTTATTATCATTTAATAATGGAGAGTCAAGAGCTTTCATTATTGCTTCTTGAGCACGATTAGAACCCGAAGCGTTTGAAGACCCCATAATAGCAGTTCCACTATTACTTAAGACTGTTTTCGCATCACGCAAATCAATATTTTGAGTATAATGATGTGTGATTACTTCAGCAATACCTCTAGATGCTGTTGAAAGTACTTCATCTGCTTTAGAGAAACCAGCTTTAAAACCTAAATTACCATATACTTCTCTTAATTTATTGTTATTAATAACAACTAAAGAATCTACATGACTTCGAAGGGTTTCAATTCCTTTTTGAGCTTGAGCATTACGAATTTTTCCTTCAAACTGAAAAGGCATCGTTACAATACCAACAGTTAAAATGTCTAACTCTTTTGCCATTTTTGCAATGATTGGAGCAGCACCAGTACCTGTTCCTCCTCCCATTCCAGCAGTGATAAATACCATTTTGGTATTGGTATCTAACATACGCTTAATATCTTCAAGGCTTTCTACAGCTGCTTGCTCACCAATTTCTGGATTTGCTCCTGCGCCTAACCCTTCGGTAAGGCTTACACCTAATTGAATTTTATTTGGGACACCACTATTGTGAAGTGCTTGCGCATCTGTGTTACAGATTACAAAATCCACTCCTTTAATACCTTGTTGGAACATGTGATTGATAGCATTGCTACCTCCACCCCCAACACCAATTACTTTAATGACGTTGGATTGATTTTTAGGTAAATCGAATGTAATATTACCAATGTCTTTGTTGCTACTCATAAAATTAGTTTTACTGGTTCTGTATATTTTGTTTACTCAGCGTTATCTAAAAAATCTTTAACGCGTTCGGTTAATTTATCTAGAAAAGATTTTCGTTCTTTTCTAGGTTGTTCAATGGCTTGTTCTTCTTCGTTATCTTGTAGTGTTTCGTTTGCTTCAAGGGTAGCTTGCACAACACTTTCTATTCTTCTTTTTTCTTGGCGCTTTAATCCGTCCATTACTAGTCCTACAGCTGTAGCAAATAATGGGCTCGTTACATCATCATCACTATCGCCTGCTAAATGCTCATTAGGATACCCTATTCTTGTATCCATTCCTGTAATGTACTCTACTAGTTGCTTTAAATGTTTTAATTGGCTTCCTCCACCTGTTAAAACAATTCCAGCTATTAATTTCTTTTTTTGTTCTTCATGACCGTAGTTTTTAATTTCAACATACACTTGCTCAATTATTTCTACGACTCTAGCATGAATAATCTTTGATAGATTCTTTAAGGTAATTTCTTTTGGTTCTCTTCCTCTTAATCCTGGAATAGACACAATCTCGTTATCTTTATTTTCTCCAGGCCACGCAGAACCAAATTTTATTTTAAGTAATTCGGCTTGTTTCTCAATAATTGAACATCCTTCCTTAATATCTTCCGTTATAACATTTCCTCCGAAAGGAATTACAGCAGTATGACGAATGATACCATCTCTAAAAATGGCCAAATCGGTTGTTCCTCCACCTATGTCTATAAGCGCTACACCAGCATCTTTTTCATCTTCACTTAAAACTGCATTCGCAGAAGCTAGAGGCTCTAAAGTAATCCCTTCAAGCTCTAATCCTGCACTCTTAACACATCTCCCAATATTTCTAATGGAAGATACTTGACCAACCACTACATGGAAATTAGCTTCAAGTCTCCCTCCGTACATGCCAATAGGCTCCTTCACCTCAGCTTGACCATCAACTTTATATTCTTGTGGTAATACATGAATAATTTCTTCTCCAGGTAACATTACCAATTTGTGCACTTGATTGATGAGTCTATCTATATCATCCTCATCAATAACTACTTCGGAGTTTGATCTTGTTATATAATCGCTATGCTGAAGACTTCTTATATGTTGCCCAGCAATACCGACAGTTACTTCTTCAATTTTTACACCTGAAGCAGCTTCAGCTTCTTGAACAGCTTGTTGAATTGATTGTATGGTTTGCGTAATATTATTCACTACACCTCTATGAACACCCAGACTCTTAGATTTTCCAATACCAAGAATTTCTGCCTTTCCGTATTCATTTTTACGTCCTATCATCGCCACAATTTTTGTGGTTCCGATATCTAGTCCAACTGAAATATTATTACTCTCCATAATTTATTTTTTAGTGCATACAACTTGATTATCAAACTGTAAATTCACTTTACTATACTTACTTAGCATGTCATCTTTTTTCGCTTTTTGATAAAATGCTTTTAAATTGCTTATTTTATTATCTAGATTATCCAAATTCCCTAACCATATTTCAAAATCGAAAACTCTTGTTTTTAAAACAAATGTTTCGTCTTCGTTTTGATAAATCTCTATAACATGTGTTTTTAAAAATTGGTCAGTAAAAATTTTATTAGCAATTAAGTACACATTACTTAATTTGTTTTTCTTAACATGACCAGTTACTAAAGGCACACGCGCTGTATGAAACGCAGATAAAGGCATATACGCACCTTCATCATCTATATAATATGACGCATTTGTGCTTACTCTAGCTATTGGTTTTCGCTGTAAAATATCAGCTCGAACCACGCCATTAACAGTAAGATGCACTTCTGCGGTTTTGATCATTGGATTAGATTTTAGGACATTTTCTATATCATTCAAATCTAAAATTTCTTTAGTCATGTTTGGAAGCTTTTCATTATTTAGTATTAACAATTTATTAACCGATGCTTCTGTCATGAATAAATTATTTTCGCCTAAAAAATTCACTTTAATTTCTGTTATTTTTCTTACATTATTTCTAAAAGAAGAAAACACAAAAACAAAGCTCACTAAAGCAATTAAACTTAGTCCTTTTATGTAGTTCCAATTAACTCGCAATACTCAATTGTTCTTTAATATTATCAACCTCGACTCCTATATCTCCAGCTCCAAGTGTGATTATTACTTGTGCGTTGCTATTTTTGATTTCTGAAACAATATTTGCTTTTTTAATCAAAGCTTTATTTGGGTTTTTAATTTTACTCAACAACCAACTTGAATTTACACCATCAATTGGCAGTTCTCTAGCTGGATAAATCTCTAACAACAAAACGTTATCAAATTGTGATAAACTTGATGCAAACTCCTCAATAAAATCTCTTGTTCTACTAAACAGATGTGGTTGAAAAACCACTAACACTTCTTTAGTTGGATACATTTCTCTTACAGCCTGATGTACTGCATTAATTTCTTCGGGATGATGTGCATAATCATCTATAAACACCAATTCTTCTGTTTTAATTTGATAAGTAAATCTACGTTTTACACCTTTATAAGATGCTAATGCGCTGGCAAGGCTATAAGGAGCGCAACCTAATTCTATAGCCATTGCAAGCGCTATTAATGCATTCGACAAATTATGTCTACCTGGTAGGTTAAATAAAATATCTTTAATATGCTGACTAGGTGTTTTTACATCAAACACATAGCTCCCTTCTTTAACTCTAATATTTGTTGCAGAATAATCTGCTGGTTCATCTACTGCATAAGTAATTCCACTTATAGGAAGTCCCTTTTTTACAAACAGTTTTCCGTTAGGCTTTAACCTTCTTGCAAAGTCTTTGAACGATTCTTCTAAAACCTCTTTCTTTCCATAGATATCTAAATGGTCGGCATCCATAGAAGTAATGCACGCTAAATCTGGTGATAATGTTAAAAATGAACGATCAAACTCATCAGCTTCAACCACTGATACTTTACTGCCTTTTAATATGAGATTTGAATTGTAATTTTCTGTAATTCCTCCTAAAAATGCAGTCATTTCTATACCACATTCTGCTAACAAATGACCTAAAATGCTTGAGGTAGTTGTTTTTCCGTGAGTACCAGCAACTGCTAAACAATATGTGTTTTCAGTAATTAAACCTAATACTTCCGAACGTTTTAAAACTTGAAAATTGTTATTTTTAAAATAGTTTAGTTCACTATGATTTTTTGGTATCGCAGGCGTAAAAACTACTAGTGTCTGCTCAGGGTTTAAAAAGTTGTTAGGTATTTTACTAATACTATCTTCAAAATGAATGTCTAGCCCTAAGGTTTCCAACTCGTCCGTAAGATTTGTTTTAGTTTTATCGTAACCAGCAACTTGTTTTCCTTCAGCTACAAAATATCTTGCAAGCGCACTCATACCAATACCTCCAATGCCAATAAAATAGATATTATGTATACTATTTAAATTCATTTGCTTTTCAAAAGTTTTTCTACTTGGTCTGCTATATCTTTAGTTGCATTTGCCAATGCTAATTTTTTAATATTATTACTTAATAACTCTTGTTTTTCTTTGGAACTATTCAACAGTGAAAACTTGTTTTCGAAATCGACATCTAAATCTGCTTCTTTAATCAAAATTGCACCATCTTTATTAACAATTGCATTAGCATTTTTTGTTTGATGATCTTCGGCAACATTTGGTGAAGGAATAAAAATAACAGGTTTACCTACTATACATAATTCAGATACTGAGCTCGCTCCTGCTCTGGATATTATAATATCTGAAGCTGCATAAGCCATGTCCATTCTATTTAAAAACGCATGAACTTGTACATCTTTAATATCTCCATTAATCTTATAATCTTGATAGTATAGTTTACCACATTGCCAAATGATTTGCGCATTTTGCTCTTGAAAAAAATCAAGTTTCTTTACTATCAGTTCATTAATTCGTCTAGCTCCTAAACTCCCTCCCAAAACAAGTAGTGTGACTTTATTATGCTTTAACCCAAAAAAGTCTTTCGCTTCATTTGCTTTGTTCTCTATACAGAGTAAATCTTGTCTTACAGGGTTTCCTGTTTTTACAATTTTATCTTTAGGAAAAAAACGCTCTAAACCGTCATAAGCAACACATACTATATTTGCCTTTTTTGATAATATTTTATTGGTAATTCCAGGATACGAATTCTGCTCTTGTATAAGACTAGGAATACCTTTTGAAGTTGCTACTTGCAACAATGGACCACTAGCAAAACCTCCAGTACCAATTACCACGTCTGGCTTAAATTGCTTTATTATTTTCCTAGATCTCAACAAACTACTAATGAGTTTAAACGGAAAGGATATGTTTTTTAAGGTTAGTTTTCTTTGAATACCTGAAATCCATAACCCTTCAATATTATATCCTGCTTGTGGCACTTTTTCCATTTCCATTTTATCTTTTGCACCAACAAATAAAAACTCAGCATTTGGATGACGCTGTTTTAATTCGTTTGC
This sequence comes from Pontimicrobium sp. SW4, assembly GCF_039954625.1. NCBI lineage: Bacteria > Pseudomonadati > Bacteroidota > Flavobacteriia > Flavobacteriales > Flavobacteriaceae > Pontimicrobium > Pontimicrobium maritimum. The sequence continues at coordinate 476,593 of NZ_CP157199.1, read as the reverse complement.
AATAGATATTGCAGGATAAATATGTCCTCCTGTACCTCCTCCAGATAATATGATTTTATAGTTACTCATTTATATTGTCTCACTTAAAATTTCAAGCGGATTGTCTTCTCGTTCTTCCTGTTCTTTTATTTCTTGTCTTCTTGCACTTACGCTAAGAATTATTCCAATAGCTAAACAGGTAATCCAAATAGATGTCCCTCCACTACTTATTAATGGTAATGTTTGTCCAGTTACCGGAAACAGCTCTACAGCCACTGCCATATTTATTAATGCTTGAAATACTATTGGAACTCCCACTCCTATCACTAAAAGCTTCCCAAAAATAGTATCTGCCTTATGTGAAGCTATTACTATTCTAAATAGTAACAACAAGTATAATGTCATTAAAAACAACCCTCCTATTAAACCATACTCTTCTATGATGATAGCAAAAATAAAATCGGATGATGACTGAGGTAAAAAATTCTTTTGAGTGCTTTTTCCAGGCCCCAAACCTTGAACTCCTCCAGAGGCAATCGCCATTTTAGCCTTTTCTATTTGGTAATCTGCTTCTGTATCTTCTCCATTTGAAAAATTTTCAATTCGACTCATCCAAGTATCTACACGATTTGGCATCACATCAGGAAATGCTTTAGCTGCTAAAATGAATAATGAAAAAGCAACAACTCCTGTTAGTAGGATTAGAGCCAAGTATTTAATAGGATATCCTCCCATAAAAGCCAAAGCTATAATCATTGTGAAAATAATGGCTGTAGTTGAAAAGTTAGCAGGCAATATTAATATAAGCACTAAAAATACAGGAAACCAAAGTGGTAAAATGGTTTCTTTAAATGTAACTGTTTTATCCTTGATTTTTGATAAATAACGAGCTACATACACCATTAAAACCACAGAAGCCAATGTTGATGGCTGAAACGTAAAACCAACTATTGGCATTTTTATCCAACGCTTTGCATTTGTTAGACTCTCTGAAGTCTCTGGTTGAAACATTGTAGCTGCTAACAATACAAGTACTACAGGAATCATCACCATAGATAAGCCACGAAAATACCTATAAGGCACTTTGTGAACACCATACATAATTGCAAAACCAAGGAATAAATGCACAAAATGTTTAACAAAATAATTAAAGGTGTTACCGTCTCCGCTTATATATGCCAAATTACTGGCAGCACTATAAACGGGAAGGAATGAGAATATTGCAAGCAACGCTGCAATAGCCCAAATTAACCGATCTCCTTTTAAATTGTTAAATACTAATTGCATTATAGTTTTCTTACAGCATTTTTAAATTGGCGTCCTCTATCTTCATAATTCTCAAATAAATCGAAACTTGCACATGCTGGTGACAATAATACATTATCTCCAGCTTCGGCTATTTTATAGGCAATTTTCACAGCTTCACTCATAAATTGAGTTTCAACAATTACTTCAACCATATTTCCAAATGCCTCATAAAGTTTCTTATTATCAGCACCCAAACAAATGATGGCTTTTACTTTTTCATTTACAAAAGGAAAAAGTTGCTTATAATCATTCCCTTTATCTACACCTCCAACAATCCAAACTGTTGGTGCTTCCATGCTCTCTAAAGCAAAATATGTAGCATTAACATTTGTAGCTTTTGAATCGTTTATGTATTGTACTTTATTAATACGCAATACATTTTCTAAGCGATGTTCTGCGCCTTGAAAATTCTCTAGACTTTCACGTAACGTATGGCTTCTAATTTTCAACAAATGTGCAACCGTTGAGGCTGCCATTGCATTTTTAATATTGTGTTTTCCCTCTAAAGCTAAGTTTGCTGTTGGCATAATTGTTTGGCTATTATCAATTGTTATTTTTATATTGTTATCTTCTAAATAAGCTCCTTGTTCCAGTTTCTTTATTAATGAAAATGGCAATAATGTTGATTGAACTGGATGTGATTTTAAATAGTTTGTAATCTCTTCATCATCGGCATCATAAATCAAGTAATCATCTTTTGTTTGATTCATCGCTATTCTAAACTTAGAAGTGATATAGTTTTCAAACTTGTAATCATATCTATCTAAATGGTCTGGAGAAATGTTTGTAATAATAGCAATGTGCGGTTTAAATGTTTTTATTCCATCCAGTTGAAAACTACTAAGCTCAAGTACAAAATGCTCATGGCTTGTATTTAACACTTGCTTTGCAAAACTATCACCTATATTCCCTGCCATAGCTACTTTTAAACCACCTTGTTTAAGGATATGATGTATCCACATAGTCGTAGTTGTTTTGCCATTACTTCCAGTAATTCCAATGCTATTAGCATTAGTAAATTGCGAAGCGAATTCAATTTCAGAAATAACTGAAATGTTACTAGCTATTAACTTTTGAACTAAAGCAACCTTATCTGGAATTCCAGGGCTTTTCATTACGACATTAGCATTTAAAATCTTAGATTCTGTATGCTTTTCCTCTTCCCATTCAATCTCATTATGTATAAGAACTTCTTTATATTTTTTTTTAATTTTCCCCTTATCAGAAACAAACACTTCATATCCTTTTTCCTTTCCCAATAGTGCTGTTCCAACACCGCTTTCTCCTGCTCCTAATATTACCAGCCTTTTCATTAGCGAATTTTCAAGGTCACTATTGAAAGGATAGCTAACAGAATACCAACAATCCAAAATCGTGTTACAATTTTGCTTTCATGATATCCTGATTTTTGATAATGATGATGCAAAGGCGACATTTTAAAAATCCGCTTTCCTTCACCAAACTTTTTCTTTGTGTATTTGAAATAACTTACTTGCATTACAACCGATAAATTTTCAGCCAAAAAGATGCCACACAATAATGGAATAAGCCATTCTTTACGAACTGCAATAGCAATTACAGCTATAATTCCGCCAATTGTTAAGCTTCCTGTATCACCCATAAACACTTGTGCTGGGTAGGTGTTGTACCATAAAAAACCTATAAGTGCTCCAACAAACGCAGCAATGTAAATGGTAATTTCTTCAACACGAGGTATGTACATAATGTTGAGATAATCCGAGAAAATAATATTACCTGAGACCCAAGCAAAAATCCCTAATGTTAAGACTATAATTGCTGATGTTCCTGCTGCAAGCCCATCAATACCATCGGTTAAATTTGCTCCATTTGATACTGCTGTTATTATAAAAATTGCCGCAAGAATAAAAATTATCCAAGCGTATGGTTTTAAGCTTGGACTTATCCAAGTTATTAAACTAGTGTAATCAAACTCATTTCCTTTTACAAAAGGAATGGTTGTTTTAGTTGATTTTATTTCATCTTCAAATAATTTTGCCTGAGATATACTAGGGTTTTCAGCAAGCAATTCTTGTTGTTGAGCAATAGGTAATTTTTCCTTAATGGTAACATCATTATTAAAATATAAAGTAGCCCCTACGATAATTCCAAGGCCTACTTGACCTAGTATTTTAAATCGTCCTTTAAGCCCTTCTTTATTATTTTTGAATTTTTTAATATAATCATCAATAAACCCAATAATCCCCATCCATACTGTGGTAATTAATAACAAGATGATATAAATATTGTTCAGCTTTGCTAATAACAGTACTGGGATAAGGGTTGCGAAAATAATAATTATGCCTCCCATTGTTGGTGTTCCAGCCTTTTCAGCTTGTCCATCAAGACCTAAATCCCTAACAGTTTCTCCAACTTGCTTTTTTTGCAAAAATCTAATGATGCGCTTACCATAAATAGTAGAAATTAACAATGACAAAATAATTGCTATAGCTGCCCTAAAAGACAAATACCCAAACAAGGAAGCTCCTGGAAACTGAAATTCTTTTTCTAAATATTCAAATAAGTAATACAGCATCTATTTTTGCAATTGTTTTAAAAGTTCTTCTACTATTTTATAATCATCAAAATTGGTTCTTACACCATTTATTTCTTGATACGTCTCATGTCCTTTACCCGCTATTAGAATAATATCATTTGTATTAGCTAGTTGGCAAGCTGTTTTAATGGCTTGATTTCTATCTACTATCGACATTGTTTTTTTGAAGTTTTGAGGTTGAACACCAACTTCCATGTCTTTAATAATTTCTTCAGGATTTTCAGTTCGTGGGTTATCGCTTGTAAAAATGACTTTATCACTTAAAGCCGATGCTATATGTGCCATTTTTGGGCGCTTGGTCTTATCTCTGTCTCCTCCACAACCAACTACAGTAATAAGGTTTTCGTTTTTAGTGCGAATACTATTAATAGTCTCTAGCACATTTTTTAAAGCATCTGGTGTATGCGCATAATCTACAATAGCAGTGATTTTTTCATCAGAAATTAAATATTGAAATCTTCCACTAACACTATCCAATTCACTCATTAAACGTAATACCTCAACACTCTCTAAACCCAATAAATCTGCAGTCCCATAAATGGCTAATAAATTATAAGCGTTAAAGTTCCCTATTAATTTAGTCCAAATCTCATTATCGTTAATTTTTAAAAACAAGCCATTCAATTGGTTCTCCAATATTTGCGCTCTATAATCAGCATAGCTTTTTAAAGCATAAGTATACTTTTTGGAAGCTGTATTTTGTAGCATTACCGAACCGTTCTTATCATCAACATTCACTAATGAAAATGCAGATTTTGGAAGATTATCGAAGAATGATTTTTTCACATCTCGATATTCCGCGAATGTTTCATGATAATCTAAATGATCGTGCGTAAGATTTGTGAAAATTCCGCCTTCAAAACAAAGCCCTTCGGTACGTGATTGATGTATCCCATGAGAACTTACTTCCATGAAGCAAAATTCAACACCCTCATCATTCATTTCACTTAAATACTTATTTATAGTTAATGAATCTGGAGTGGTATGTGTTGCATGATATTCTTTTTCGTCAACTAAAACTTTAACTGTCGATAACAATCCAACCTTATAACCAGCTTTCTTAAAAAGCTGATACAATAAAGACGCAATAGTTGTTTTACCATTGGTTCCAGTAACACCAATTAATCTTAAATTTTCTGAAGGCACTCCATAATAATTGGACGCCATTATTGCCAATGCTTTAGATGTATTATCTACCTTAACATAGGTTACACCTTCTATAGTAATATCAGGAATCTGTTCGCAAATAATAGTATTTACTCCTTTCTCTATGACTTGTTCAATAAAATCGTGACCATCTACCAAAGTTCCTTTTATCGCTACAAATGCATCATTTTTAGATACTTTTCTAGAATCAAATTGAATCTCATTAATAGACACACTTGTGTCACCCACAACAGCATCGAGAGTAACTTTATACAATATGTTTTTTAATTCTATCACGATAATTCTAAGATTATGGTTTGCTTTGGTTTTAATTTCACTCCAGATGTAACAGATTGTTTTACTACTTTTCCAGTACCCTGCATTCGCACTTTCATTCCCATATTCTCAAGTAGTACAAGTGCATCCATTGCTGGCATTCCTTTTAAATTTGGCATGATTGTTTTATAGGTTTTAGCCACATCGAAGTATGCCTCATAACTTTTGTCTACTGCAACATGTTTTTCTTCTAAATTTTCAACAGCATCAATAATTGGTGTGTCTGTATATATTTTTTGAGCTATTTTTTTGAATACAGGTCCAGACACATCTGCTCCGTAATAACCTACCTCTTTATCTGGTTCATGAATTACCACTATGCATGAATACTCAGGATTTTCAACTGGAAAATAACCTGCAAATGTTGAGATGTAATTCAGCTTATCCTTATCAACATAATCCTTTTGGCAGGTGCCAGTTTTTCCAGCCATTGAAAAGTTTTCAGTATACAAACCATTACCAGTTCCATGTTTCTTTTCAACGACATTAGTCAAAAGCTTTTGTAATTTATTAACTGTTTCTTTAGAGCATATTTGCTTATTGATAACTTCTTTATCAAACGTTTCAATAGTATTACCGTACTCTTTTACTTCTTTAAGAAATCTAGGTCGTACCATTTCGCCATCATTAGCAATTGCGTTATAAAATGCTAATGTTTGTAAAGGCGTAAAAGACACTCCATATCCATAAGCCATCCATTCTAAGGCAATACCACTCCATCTATCATTTTTAATTCTAGGATCAGGAATTATAGGCTTACCCTCACCAATTATTGGTAGATCTAGAGTGTTTTGAAGATTCATATCGTATAATCCATCGACAAATTTCTTAGGATTATCTTTATAGCTATTATGAATTGCCTTTACAATTCCTGTATTTGATGACACTTCAAACGCTTTAGCTACAGAAATCTTACCATAACCTCCGTTTTTAGAATCTCTAACCTTTTCCCCATAAAATGTTAATATTCCATTCTCAGTATCAACTACTGTTGATGTATCAATTACCTTATCATCTAAAGCAACAGCTAACGCCATTAACTTAAATGTCGATCCTGGTTCATGTGATTCGCCAACAGCATAATTCAAACGTTCGTAATAATTTCCTTCTTTACTCCTTCCTAAATTTGATATAGCTTTAATCTCACCTGTTTTCGTTTCCATAACCACTACTGTACCATGATCTGCTTTATACTTTTCTAGCTGCTCTAATAAAGCATGATGAGCTATATCTTGAATATTTACATCAATAGTCGTGTACACATCATACCCATCTTGTGGCTCAACCTCGTTAGCATCACTTACAGGTTTCCATTGGCCTTTACCAATTTGCTGTTTTAATCTTCTACCATTTGTGCCTCGTAAATATTGCTCTCCAAAGGCACCATCTATTCCTGGGCGCGTTACATTACCCTGATCATCCCATTTTTCGTACCCAATAGTACGTTCAGCTATCCCTCCCATTGGATGCTCCCGTTTTGTGGTTTGCTCAACAATCAATCCTCCTTTAAAAGCTCCTAATTTGAGTAATGGAAAATTTCTAAATTTTAAATAATCTGAATATCCAAGATTTCGAGCCAAGAGAAAATACCTATTCTTATCTTGTCTAGCTTTTGCAATAGCTTTCTGGTAATACCCTGATGTTTTTCCATGAAACTTTGCTAACGAATCACACAAAGGTTTTAAATATTTCTTGAAGTTTTTAGCTGAAGGTGTTATAGCATCAATACGAATATCATATTTAGGAACTGAAGTTGCCAATAAACTACCATCAGCTGAATACACATTTCCTCTATTAGCTGGTATCTCAACTGTTTTTAAAGCTCTTTTTTCAGCTAAACCTCTATACTGCTCCCCTTGTACAAATTGAATATTGATTAACTTGAACACAACTAGAAGAGCGAAGATAAACATACATCCTGCTACAAAATATAATCGTTTTAATATGTTCTTCTCACTTACTGCCAAAGTTGAACTTTAATTTTGTGATTTAACTTTTATCTTTTTTGGTGGCTCTATGGAAGGCAACACTTCTCTAGCTGCTAATTTTTCTCTAATTCTTGATTCCATTTTCAACTTCATTAATGTGGAACGACCATCTATAAAGGCCGAACGGTACTCCTTAACCTCTTCTCCAAGTCGGGCTATTTCATGTACTTTTTTATCAGCACTATGTGAACTTGCAATCATTACAATTGCTAGGAATGACAAAAAGATGATCATTCTCCAATTTTTAAAAGAATCATCGCTTACCAAAAAGGTGCCTTTTAAAACATTATGAAATTTCTTTTTTACCATTCCCATCTGTCTCTACGAGACATCTTCCCCAAGGGAAGAATTGATTAGTTGTTATTATTTCTTTCTGCTATTCTTAGTTTAGCACTTCTTGCTCTATTATTTACTTTTATTTCTTCTTGCGAAGGAATAATGAGTTTTCCAATTCGTTTTAAAGGCACCTCAAAATTTCCAAATACATCTTTCTCTGGCTCTCCTTCAAACATACCACTTCTAACAAATCGCTTTACCAACCTATCTTCAAGCGAATGATAGGATATAAAACTTAAACGCCCTTCTGGGTTTAATAATTCTGGAACTTGTGTTAAAAATTCCTTTAATGCTTCAATTTCTTGATTCACTTCTATCCTTATAGCTTGATAGATTTGGGCTAGAATCTTGTTTTCTTTTCTTGGTGGTAAATACTTTTTTAATACGCTTTTTAATTGCTCTGTTGTTTCGATGTGTCCTTCTTCTCTTTCAGCAACAATTGTCCTTGCCAATGCTGGCGATTGTCTTAACTCACCATATTCCCAGAACATTTTTCTTAATGCACTTTCGTCATATTCGTTAATAACATGAAATGCTGATAATTGATCTTGTTGGTTCATTCTCATATCTAACTTTGCATCAAATCGAATTGAGAAACCACGATCCGCCTCATCAAATTGATGAGAAGACACACCAAAATCGGCTAAAATTCCATCCACCTTCTTTACGCCATGAAACCTCAGAAATCTCTTAAGATATCTGAAGTTTTCATTTATAAGCGTAAATCTGCTATCAACTATTGTATTTAAAAGAGCGTCTTGATCTTGATCAAATGCTATTAACTTACCTTTTTCTCCTAAACGTTTTAAAATTTCACGACTATGTCCTCCTCCTCCAAAAGTGACGTCTACATAAACACCATCTTCTTTAATATTTAAACCGTCAACTGTTTCTTTAAGTAAAACTGGGTTATGATATTCCATCTTCATCTTGTCCCATAACATCTTCAGCTAGATCAGCAAAATCCACAACAGCATCATCAATAGCCTTTTCGTAATTATCCTTATCCCAAATTTCCAATATATCTCCTACCGAAGTCACCACAATGTCTTTTGACATACCTGCGAAGGCAATTAAATCTTTCGCCACTAATAATCTTCCTGAAGCATCTAATTCAATAAACTTCACTCCTGCTGTAAAACGACGAATGAAATCATTGTTCTTCTTCTTAAAACGATTCAACTTATTAATCTTTTGCATTAAAACCTCCCATTTATCCATTGGATACAACTCTATACAAGATTGAAAAACAGCACGTTTCAAGACAAAACCATTTTGCATCACTGAAGACAACTGCTTCTTAAAAGCCGATGGCAACATCAATCTCCCTTTAGAGTCAATCTTACATTCGTATGTTCCAATGAGTGAATTCAAGTCTTTTTTCTCCTTTTTATATATAAGTTTCAAATCTAATAAAAATTTCTCCACTTTTTACCACTTTATGACACTTTGTTAATAAATTTCTATCAAACACTAAAAAATTAGTTAAAAACTTAAAAAATCGCATCAAGGAGTTTCTGAAAATCAAACGATTATAGCATAGAAAATATCTAGCCTACATTGTCCATTTATAAACAAACACAAAGCCTTTTTAGAGACGGACATTGTTTATTGGGTTTTATCTATCTTAAAATAAATTTATGTAGATTTGCCATTAAGAGAAACCACAACTATAACATGACTCACGCTTTAAAAAAGGAAGGCAATTATAGCTATATTGAAGTAGGAGAAGGCACTCCAATTATCATTTTACACGGATTAATGGGTGGCTTAAGTAATTTTGATGGCGTTACAGATTTTTTTAGTCAAAATGGCTATAAAATTGTAATTCCTGAACTTCCAATTTATACCATGTCATTACTCAAAACCAACGTTAAGAGTTTTGCAAAATATTTAAAAGACTTTATTGATTTTAAAGGTTATAAAGAAGTAATACTACTAGGAAACTCTTTAGGTGGACATATTGGTTTATATCACACCAAACTTTATCACGAAAAAGTAAAAGCTCTGGTTATTACTGGGAGCTCTGGATTGTACGAAAGTGCAATGGGAGGCGGCTATACTAAACGTAGTGACTATGAGGTTATTAAGAAAAAGGCGCAAGATGTTTTTTATGATCCTGCCGTTGCAACTAAAGAAATTGTTGACGAAGTTTACGCTACAGTAAATGATAGAAATAAACTTATAAAAACACTAGCTATTGCTAAAAGTGCTATACGACATAACATGGCAAAAGATTTGCCAAAAATGCATACACCAACCTGCATTATTTGGGGTAAAAACGATAATGTAACTCCACCTGAAGTTGCTGTAGAATTTAATGATTTACTACCAGATTCTGATTTGTTTTGGATTGATAAATGTGGGCATGCAGCAATGATGGAACATCCAAACACTTTTAACAAACTTCTTTTTGATTGGTTAAAGAAAAGAGAATTTTAAATTTTCTCGCATGCAAATAAAATCCGCAGAATTTGTTGTTAGCAATCAAGATGTTGCTAAATGTCCAAATAACAATATTCCAGAATATGCTTTTATTGGAAGAAGTAATGTTGGTAAATCTTCTTTAATAAACATGCTTACTGAAAGAAAAAGTTTAGCAAAAACATCTGGAAGGCCAGGAAAAACACAATTAATTAATCATTTTATTATTAATAGCAATTGGTATTTAGTTGATTTACCTGGATACGGCTATGCTAGAGTTTCAAAATCAACCAAAAAAGTATTTCAGAAATTTATTACTGCGTATTTTGAAAAACGCGAACAACTAGTATCTGCTTTTGTTCTTGTAGATATAAGACACACTCCGCAACCTATTGATTTAGAGTTTATGCAGTGGTTAGGAGAAAACACAATTCCATTTTCAATTATTTTCACTAAAGCAGATAAACTAAAACCAAAAGCTATTGAAAAGCATATTGAAGACTATAAAAACATTCTTCTAGAAACATGGGAAGAGATGCCAAATTATTTTGTTACCTCAGCCTCTAAGAAAATTGGAAGAGATTCCCTTTTAGAATACATTGATTCTATTAATAAAGAATTAAACCAGAACAAAAATTAGTCTTGCTCTAGAACAGATTGAATTGGCAATCCAATATTTCCATTTGGAAAGCTAATCCCTAATAAAGAGGATATTGTTGGTGCAATATCTACTATTCTAGTTCGCTCTACAGTATTACCATTTTTAATTCCATTTCCATAGAATAACAATGGTACATGAGTATCATAACTCATTCCACTACCATGAGTAGAGCCAGTAAGCATATAAGAAATTGTTGCAGGATCGTAAACATAAATTACGTCACCAGAGCGTTTTTGACTAAATCCGTTTTGAATTAGCTTCTCAATACCACTACCATATGATGTATTAGACATAGCATAAGCTGTATATGCTTTATCAATGTTTTTATAATTGATTATCTCATTTACAATAGCATCTTGAACTTCATGCAAATCTAAATTGAGTTCTTTTACTTTTTCTCTATTTAAAAACACCTGCATATTACTTACATTTTCAATCAAATTATCAGAATTATATTTGCTCTTTAAAAAAGTTTCAAACCTTACTTTTGTTTCCTTAGAACTCACATACCCAGCTGGTATTTTTACGCTTTTCAAATAAGAAGGCACATGAACTGCACCATGATCTGCCGTTAAAAATACTGTGTAATTTCCTTTCCCCACTTTGGTATCCAATGCATTAAATAAGCGTTCCAAATCTTTATCTAATCGAAGATATGTGTCTTGAACTTCTTTAGAGTTTGCTCCAAAATTATGACCAACATAATCTGGACTAGAAAAACTTACTGCAAGCACATCAGTTATGTTATCTTGTCCTAATTGCTCGCCATCAATTGCAGCAATCGCAAAATCAGCTACAATACTATTACCAAAAGGTGTAGATTTAAGAATATCATACCCTCCATTTTTAGCACTTAGCATTTTTAAATCATAAGGAAATGTAGCAGTTTCTTTGCCTTTAAATCCTTCTTCAAACTCATTTAAATCACTTCCACTTTCAACATAACTTTCAATATCATATAAGGTATTCCATTCTTTCATATACTTTGAAACACTTTTGCTTTCATTATATATTTTCACCCAATTAGGTAATTCAGTCATATAATGAGTACTTGTAATAAATTTCCCTTCTAGTTTTCCTTGAAACCAATATGCTCCATTAGCTGTATGTCCTGCAGGTAAGACTGCGCCTCTATCTTTAATAGAAATACCTATAGTTTTACCTCTCATTTGCGTAAACAATCTGTTTTCATCAGCAAAAGTGGTTGTTTTCATTCTATGAGGCGACATTTGTCCTGCGTCACTTTCTGTTCCAACTGAAGCTACTGAATCATCACCTGCACAATACACACTTTTCTTAACCTCTTTATCGTACCAGTTGTTTCCAATAACACCATGATATTTTGGTGTAGTACCAGTGTAAATAGAAGCATGACCAGGTCCTGTATAAGTTGGCACATAGTTATAATGATTATTCTTGCAGTTAAATCCTTCGTTAATCATTCTCATAAATCCACCTTCTCCAAATTTTTCTTGAAATCTTGTTAAATATTCATAACGCATTTGATCTACTACAATACCAACAACCAATTTAGTTTTTACACTATCCGTTGTCGACTTATTAACATTAGCCGTTTGTTTTTGTGCTACACAAGAAAAACTAAACGAGACACATATAATAAATAACAAGAAATTCTTCATCATAATTATTTTTTATCTTATAAATCAAAAATACGTTTTTTAATAATTCTTATGTTGTTTAGACGTTAAATAATAATTGTATTTTTTACTTTAGCGGTAACAAAATTAAATATGACATATCTAAGTAATATTGGTCTCTATTTTTTAATGATAAAGGAAATGTTTCGTAAACCAACAAAGTGGTCGGTTATGAAAGGTTTAATTTTAAAAGATATTGACGACCTTGTTATTGGATCATTAGGTATTGTCGCATTTATATCGTTTTTTGTTGGAGGTGTTATTACCATACAAACAGCTTTAAATATCACCAATCCATTGATTCCAAAATACTTGGTAGGTTTTGCTACCAGACAATCAGTAATATTAGAGTTTGCACCAACATTTACTTCTATTATTATGGCTGGAAAAGTTGGCTCATTTATTACTTCAAGCATAGGAACCATGAGAGTTACAGAGCAAATTGATGCTCTTGAAGTAATGGGAATTAATTCTTTAAACTATTTAGTTTTTCCAAAAACGATTGCCATGATGTTATATCCATTTGCAATAGCTATTGGTATGTTTTTAGGTATTTTAGGTGGTATGGCTGCATGTGTTTACGGAGGATATACAACTTTAGAAGATTATATTACTGGTGTTCAAATGGACTTTGATGGATTCCATATGACCTATTCATTTCTAAAAACTTTTGTGTTTGCATTTATTCTAGCAACAATCCCTTCATTTCATGGGTATTACATGAAAGGTGGCGCTTTAGAGGTTGGAAAGGCAAGTACTACATCGTTTGTTTGGACAAGTGTTGTGATTATTTTAATAAACTATATACTAACTGATATGCTCTTAGGATAATGATAGAAGTAAAAGGCTTACATAAATCGTTTGGTGATGCACATATTTTAAAAGGTATAGATGCGTATTTCGAAAAAGGAGAAACCAGTTTGGTTATTGGGCAAAGTGGCTCTGGAAAAACAGTATTTATAAAGTGTCTTTTAGGTTTATTCCTTTATGATGAAGGCACTATATCGTATGATGGAAAAATTTATTCTAAATTATCTGAAGATCAAAAAAGAGATTTGAGAGCAGAAATTGGTATGGTTTTTCAAGGCAGTGCTTTATTTGATTCTATGACTATACAGGAAAATGTTATGTTTCCATTACGCATGTTTACAAAAATGAGTGAAAGTGAAATGAAAGATCGCGCAGATGTCGTTTTAAAACGGGTAAATCTAGATGATGCTCATAACAAAATGCCAAGTGAAGCTTCGGGAGGTATGCAAAAGCGTGTAGCTATTGCTAGAGCTATTGTAAACAATCCTAAATACTTGTTTTGTGATGAACCCAACTCTGGCTTAGATCCAAAAACAGCTATAGTTATAGACAACCTTATTCAAGAGATTACAGATGAGTATCAAATAGTTACTGTAATTAATTCTCACGATATGAATTCTGTTATGGAAATTGGTGAGAAAATAGTGTTTCTACAACACGGTCATAAAGAATGGGAAGGTTCTAGAGAAACCATCTTTAAAACCGACAACAAAGCTGTTACAGATTTTGTTTACTCATCAGAACTATTTAAAAAAGTACGTAAAATGTATTTAGAAGAAAAACAGTAATCTAATTTCTTTTAATTACCACATTTTGCAATTTTAATTCTTGTTTTAACCAATTACTCAACTCAATTTCTTTTACTCCCATTATACTATCTGTAAGCGACGTGTTCCATTTAACATTTGCAATAGCTATGGTATCGGCTTTTCTAAAATCAGACGATGTTAACATTTTTGCATATCCAAAATATTGTAAATCTGTAAATTGAATTTTGGCATCTTTAGCTAAAGATGTAAAATCATTAGCATCAAGAATATTACTTTTTTTAGTAAATTGCATCTTAATACTATCTATTTCTTTTTGTCTCAAAATTAACAAACTATCACGCTCTTCAATTGTAATAAGTGCTTTGTCGTATAAATCCATTAATCGTTCTGCACTAACATTTTTGTTACCGTTAATAACAAGATCAAAATCTTTAATATTACTATATTTATTTAATTCATTACGCAAATCAGATTCTGTTGCATCTGCAATTTCGCCATTAAAATATAGTGTAATTCTTTTATTATCTGAATCAAGTTTTTCTCGCTGTAACCAGAGTGATTCGTTAGATTCCACTTCATTAGTAATGAATTGTTTATAATCATTTTGCAATTTACTTTCTCCCCAAACATTATAAAATGTCCATCCAGCAGGAACCATTGCAATGAGCGCAAGTAAACCTGCAAACTTAGCAATCCGTCTTCTTTTTGCTGAATTAGCATATCGAAGCATTGGGAAACGCAATAATTTCAAGACCAAAAATGTAGCTAAGGCAATAAATACAGTATTAATACTAAACAAATACATGGCACCACCAAAGTAGCTCCAATTTCCTTTTGCAAGTCCATAACCAGCAGTACATAATGGTGGCATTAAAGCAGTTGCAATAGCTACACCAAAAATTACTGAAGCTATAGTTCCTTTTTTAGTTCGTGCAATAATTAATGCTAAACCACCAAAAAAAGCAATTAATACATCTCGAATATCTGGACGTGTTCTACCTAGTAATTCAGAAGTGTCTTCACTAAGTGGAAACAACCAAAAAAACAAAAATGCAGTCAATAAACTCAACACAATCATGACTGCCAAATTTATAAGTGATTTACGAAGTGTATCAATATCATTAATAGCAATAGACATTCCAACTCCCAAAATAGGGCCCATTAATGGTGAAATTAACATCGCTCCAATTACAACAGCAGTTGAGTTAGCATTAAGACCAACTGACGCCACCATAATAGAACATATTAAAATCCAAGACGTTGCTCCTTTTAAAGGTATATCTGCCTTTATAGCATTAATAGTTGCATCTCGATCGGTATCATTCCTGAAACTAAAAATTCCATATAAGAATTGTTTAGAACTACTAACTAACCCTTTAGCATCTTTTACAATGGCTTCTTTTTGTTCTTCTACAACTTTATTTTGAGCAGCTTGCTCATCTTCAGTAAAATTGAACTTATTTTCTTCCATACCTACACGTACTTATTTCCAAATTTTTCACCTACACTTTTACGCAAAGTTTTAATATCTTGCTCTCTCTCTTTTGGAAAGATAAGCAAAACTTCATCTTTATCAACAATTATGAAATCCTTTAGATCTTCAATAACTACAATTTTTTCTTTTTCGGAATAAATCATATTCCCAGAGGCATCTTTACTTAACACCTTTGAATTAACAACTGCATTTTTACCTTTCCCTGCATCAATTTTGTCATACAAACTTCCCCAAGTACCAAGATCATTCCAATCGAAAACTGCTGGTAATACATATACATTATTGCTTTTTTCCATGATTGCATAGTCTACCGAAATATTTTCGGCTTTCCCATAATTGTCTCTTACAAAATCATCTTCAAAATCGGTGTTATACACATCTATTCCTTTTTCAAATAAGCTAAATAATTCTGGTTGGTTATTTTGAAAAGCTTCCACCACACTATTGACACTCCACATAAAAATACCTGCATTCCATAAGAAATTTCCTTGTTCTAAAAAGGACTTTGCAGTTTCATAATCAGGTTTCTCCCTAAATTGATTAACACTTTTTATTTCTTCATTTGAAGATTTATCAAACTCTATATAACCATAGCCAGTATTAGGAAAGGTTGGTTTTATGCCTAAGGTCATTAATGCGTTTTTCTGTGAACAAAAATCAAATGCTTGTTGTACATTTTCTGTAAAAGCGGCTTCATCTTCAATCCAATGGTCGCTCGGTGCCACTATCATAACAGCATCAGGATTTTCCTTTTGTATTTTTAATGCAGCAAATAAAATGCATGGTGCTGTATTCCGCATTGCAGGTTCTAATACTACTTGTCGTTTAGTCACTTTAGGTAATTGCTGAAATACCAAATCGTTGTAACGCTCGTTGGTAAGAATAAAGATGTTTTCTTCAGGAACGATGTTTGATAAACGACTAAAGGTTTTTTGAATTAAGCTTTCTCCAGTTCCTAACATATCGTGAAACTGTTTAGGAAATTCTTGGGTACTTACTGGCCAAAATCGCGAACCTACTCCTCCAGCCATTAAAATGGCATAATTATTTTTATTCATCTATTAATCTAATAATTCAACTTCTGCATTCGGATTGAAAAGATACAACTTTCCTGTATTAACCTCAATACATTCAAAACGTTTTACACGTTTATTCCCTTTTTTAAATATTCTCTTATTATGTAACTTAAAAGTGCTACCAAAAGGCACTTCAAAAACAAATGTTTTACCGTTAGGCTCATCAAAGTGTTTTAAAGCTAACGCTAAATTAGCATCAGTATCACTACTTGCTTTTGGATTTTTAAAATGCTTTGCTAAAAGCGGTAATAAACTGTTTGGAAAAATTTCAGGATTTAAAAAAGGTAACATTATATGTTGAAAAACGTATTTCCATTCTTTCCCATGAGGTTTTATATCTCTTCCATACTCTTTATATGTTTCAAAATGTGCAATTTCATGGAGTAGTGTGATTAAAAATCGATATCTGTTTAAATTTGAATTTATGGTAATTTGGTGTTTACCGTTAAGCAAACGTTTATAATCGCCATGACGTGTCTTACGTTCATTCTTCACTTTTACAACCAAATGATCATGTTCTAACAACCTAAGAACTTTAGGTAAAGCTGCACTTGGAATGTAATCTTTTAATTTGTCTCGCATCATGACAAAAATAAAAGTTTAAATTGCTCCAGCATAATAAAACACATATTTTAGTAAGCGTTAAAACCTTTATATATAACTAATGAAATCAAAAATAATTCTTCCAATAATTGTGTTTTCACAATTTTGTTGCACCTCATTATGGTTTGCTGGAAATGGTGTTATGGCAGATTTGATTTCAACGTTTAATTTAAACGAAAGTGCTTTGGGACACCTTACCTCAGCAGTTCAGTTTGGGTTTATTAGTGGCACATTCGTTTTTGCTTTATTAACTGTGTCTGATAGATTTTCACCATCAAAAGTCTTCTTTTTTTGTGCTTTAATTGCCGCTGTTTTTAATTTAGGAACCATTCTTGAAAACAACTCCTTTTTCTCTTTATTCATTCTTAAATATTTCACTGGTTTTTTCCTCGCTGGTATTTACCCTGTTGGCATGAAAATAGCAGCAGATTATTATGATAAGGGTTTAGGGAAATCGCTTGGATTTTTGGTTGGCGCATTGGTTGTTGGGACTGCTTTTCCGCATTTATTAAAAGGATACTCTTTTGGATTTTCGTGGCAATATATTATGGTTTTTATTTCGATATTAGCACTATTTGGAGGTCTACTTATGTTGTTATTTGTTCCTAACGGACCTTACAGAAAGGCAAGTCAGAAATTAAAAATAAATGCATGGTTAAAAAACTTTAAAGACTCAAAATTTAGGTCAGCTGCTTTTGGGTATTTTGGGCACATATGGGAACTGTATGCATTTTGGGCATTTGTTCCAGTGATATTAAGTCTTTATAAAGAAAACAATCTTGAATCTACTTTAAACATTCCGCTCTGGTCATTTATAATTATTGGTGTTGGAGGATTATCTTGTGTTATTGGTGGTTATTTATCTTCCGTTTTTAAAACTAAAAAAGTAGCGTTTACTGCTTTATTATTATCATGTCTTTGCTGTTTGATATCACCATTTATTCTTATAACGAATTCAGAATTCATTCTACTCAGTTTTTTAGTTTTTTGGGGAATGGTAGTCATCGCCGACTCACCTTTGTTTTCAACTTTGGTAGCACAAAATGCGATTCCAAAATATAAAGGTACTGCCTTAACCATAGTGAACTGTATTGGGTTTGCCATTACAATTATTAGCATACAATTATTAAATTATTTACATTTAAAATATAATTCAAGTTTCCTATATATGATACTAGGCATAGGTCCAATTTTGGGTCTTATAGCGTTATCTAGAAAACCAATAACACATGATTAGCAAACCCACTTTATTACTCGATGAAACAAAATGCAAAGCCAATATTGTATTTATGGCTGAACGTGCCAAACGATTTAATGTTGAACTACGCCCACATTTTAAAACACATCAATCCTTAGAAATTGGTAGATGGTTTAAAGATGCTGGCGTTTCTAAAATTACAGCGTCCTCATTAGATATGGCTAGTTATTTCTCTAAAGAGTGGAACGATATCACCGTAGCTTTTCCTGTGAATATTTTAGAAATAGACACCATCAATGATTTAGCAAGTAGAGTTACCTTAAATATTTTAATAGAGTCTAAAACAAGTTTAGAGTTTCTAAAAATCCATTTACAACATCCTGTTAATTTTTACATTAAAATAAACATTGGCAACAATAGAGCTGGATTATTGCACTATGATACCGAAAGTATTGATACACTATTAGAAATTTCAAAGAACAGTGATAAACTGAATTTTATTGGATTTTTAAGTCATGCTGGACAAACCTATAAATGCAGAAGCAAAGCAGATATTATTAGAGTGCATGAAGAAGCCAAAAAGAAATTGGTCACCTTAAAAAATCAGTATATAACAAACTATCCAGAAATCATAGCCTCATACGGAGATACACCCAGTTGCAGTGTTTCTGAAAATTTTGAAGGCATAGACGAAATCCGTCCAGGAAATTACGCATTTTACGATATGATGCAAGTACAAATTGGCTCTTGTAATGTCAATGATATTGCTGTGGCTTTAGAATGTCCTATTGTTGCTATCCACCCAAAACAAAGTGAAGTGGTTATTTATGGTGGAGGTATCCATTTATCGAAAGACCGAATGGAAGATGAGAGCTTTGGAACTATTTATGGCAACATAGCCAAAAAAACAAGTAATAGTTGGAATGAGCTTATAGCCAATACCTATGTTCGTGCCATTTCGCAAGAACATGGTATTGTAAAAGTACCCGAAAGTGATATTACAAAATACAAAGTTGGTGACACACTCTTGGTGTTACCAGTGCATAGCTGTATGACTGCCAATTTAATGAAACACTATACAACATTAGAAGGCAAGGGTATTACAATGATGAACAATCTTAACAATTAATTATGATGAAAAAATATTTAATTATAATACTCTTAACCGCTACTTACTTTTCATGTTCTAATGATAAAAGTATAACTAAGAAGCAAAATTTTGTTTTTATTCTTGTTGATGATTTAGGTTGGACAGATTTAGGATATTCTGGCAGTACCTTTTATGAAAGCCCAAATATTGACTCTTTAAGTACTCAAAGTATTCAATTTACCAATGCTTATGCATCGGGATCAGTTTGTTCGCCATCTAGAGCTTCAATAATGACTGGAAGACATCCAGCTAGAGTAAATATAACCGATTGGATTCCTGGAAATAATGCAAAAAAAGAAAAACTGTTAGGTCCAGAAGATTTAAACGAACTCCCACTTAATGAAGTAACATTAGCGGAAACCCTGAAAAACAATGGTTACAACACTTTTTTTGCAGGAAAATGGCATTTGGGTTCAGAAGGTTATTTTCCAACTGATCAAGGGTTTGATGTTAATATAGCTGGAGGACATATGGGACAACCACCAGGAGGCTACTATTCTCCTTATAAAAACCCTAAGTTAAGTGATGGCCCAGATGGTGAATATTTAACCGACAGGCTAACTAACGAATCAATTACATTTTTAGACTCTACATCAAACGATCCTTTCTTTTTATTCCTTACTTACTATACTGTACATACACCAATACAAGCAAATAAAAAGCATATTGAAAAATTTAATAAGAAAGCTGAAGCATTAGGAATTGAAGCCCCTAAGCAAAAAGAAGAAAGAGGAGGGCTTACTACATTAACTCAATTTAATCCTGCATATGCCTCAATGGTATACTCTCTTGATGAAAATGTTGGCAGATTAATAAAAGTACTAAAAGATAAAAACCTTTATGATAATACGACCATTATTTTTACTTCTGATAATGGCGGTCTATCTACATTAAAAAAGGAATACAATTTTATAGCACCAACAGCTGTAACTCCATTAAGAGGTGGCAAAGGATGGCTTTATGAAGGCGGTATTCGTGTACCATTGCTTATAAAACCTGCTAATTACAACAAAACAAATAACATTAATAATGAACCTGTAATTGGGCATGATTTTTATCCGACCATTATGTCGATTGCTGATATAAATTTAGATGAAAATCAAACCATTGATGGAAGGGATTTAACGCCTATATTAAAAAACAGTTCTCCTCTTAAAAGAGATGAGTTGTTTTGGCATTACCCGCATTATCATGGTAGTGCTTGGACTCCTGGAGCAGCCATAAGAAAAGGAGATTGGAAGTTAATTTCTTTTTATGAAACTAATACTTTAGAGCTATATAACTTGTCTAATGATGTATCTGAAACCAACAATTTATCTAAAGAGTTTCCTGAAAAAGTAAAAGAATTAAACACTCGTTTAAAAGAGTTGCAACTATCTATGAATGCAAATTCAGCAATACAAAATCCAGATTATATTGAAGAAAAATAACTAAGGCGTCGAACTAGAAACCTGTAGTATTTTTCCATTATAATACTTATTACCATTTAAAGCAAAATCATAAATATAATTTGCTATTTCTAATGCTGTAGTTGGTGCTTGATATCCTGGAAAGGCTTCTTCTAACATTTCGGTTTGTACAGCTCCAAGTGCCAGTACATTAAAAGATATTCCAGATTCTTTATATTCTTCAGCTAGCAATTCGGTTAAAGTAATCACAGCACCTTTACTTGAACTATAAGCAGCTAAACCTGGAAACTTCATACTACCTTGTACGCCTCCCATAGAACTGATAGTAACTACGTGACTATTAGCTTTCATAAATGGCAAGGTAACTCTAGTTAATTCAGCAACACCAAAAACATTGGTTTTATAAATGTATTCAAAATCATCAAAAGTCGTTTCAGCAAACGGTTTATTCAATAAAGCTCCTGCATTATTAATTAAAACATCTACTTGCTTCCAATTTTTCTTGACGAAACTGCTTACTTTTTTATAAGAAACCTCATTACTAAGGTCAAAAGACCAAGTGGTGACATTTTTTAAACCTAAATCGTTAACTGGTTTTTCGTTTCTAGATAATGCCAAAACATTATAACCTTGAGCAGCAAATAGTTTTACCAACTCAAAACCAATACCTCGACTTGTTCCAGTAATGATGATGTTTTTACTCATTTTTTAGCACAACTTCTCTGGTTGGAGCATTCATCATACCTTCAAATGCTGGAATCATTTTAATAATGAAATTGGTCATATGGTCATAGTCCATTTTTTCGGCTTCGTCATCAACATGGTGATAATATTCATAATTTGTAAAATCGAACGTTGAAATAGCATGTGCTGGGATATTTAGTGCTTTAAAAAACGGATAATTATCTGACCTCATAAACAAGTTCATTTCGCTGGCTTTATCAAAAAACCCAACTACTTCTTCACCAGCATATTTGTTGAGAGTTTCGGCAAAATTAGAACGTTTATAACCCGACATATATGCCATTGGTTCATCTTCGGCTCTAGGCACACCAATCATTTCAAAATTAACCATGTTGTAAACATTGGTTCCTTTGTCTTTTAATTTTTTAGCTAAATGATCAGAGCCTTTAAGTCCCATTTCCTCAGCAGCATACAACGTAATAAGAATACTTCTTTTATTGCTTTTTGATTTAGCAAAGTATTTACCCATTTCCATTGCTGTAATAGTTCCTGATGCATCATCATTGGCACCATTTGCAATAGAATCTCCATCTACCTCTCTGCCTCTTCCTATATGATCATAATGCCCACCAAGTATAATGTATTCATTTTTCAATTCTGGGTCGTTCCCTTCTATTAACCCAACAACATTAAATCCATTTACAGATCGCTCAACAATAGTATCACCTTCTTTTACTTTTCGGTTAAACTGAAAGTTATCGCGATAAGTTTCAAAATAAGGCTCAATATTATTTTGTTTAAAATAATCTTCAATATAAACAGCTGCCTTTTCTATCCCAGGTGTTCCGGTTGCACGCCCTTCCAATTCATCGGATGTTAAATATTCCATAGCTGTTTGTATATTTTCTTTAGTAACAACTTCAGAAGGGTTAATTGTTTTATTTCGACATGCCGTGAATAAAATAACTGTAATAAGTGATAGAATAATATTTTTCATATATATGTGTTTTAGCGCTATAATTAATATGTGTTAAAGATAATAAATACTGTCGAGTGAAAAAGTTCTCTTCATAAAAAAACCTGTCTCAGTAGAAACAGGTTTTAGTTATTTTTTATGCATTATCAAACTATACTAACATCGTTACTGGATTCTCAATGTATCCTTTTAATGTTTGTAAGAATAAAGCTCCTGTAGCACCATCAACCGTTCTGTGGTCACATGCCATTGATAATTTCATGGTATTTCCAACTACAATTTGTCCATTTTTAACCACTGGTTTTTCCACAATAGCTCCAACCGAAAGGATTGCCGAATTTGGTTGATTGATAATAGATGTAAAACTATCTATTCCAAACATTCCAAGATTAGAAATAGTAAAGGTGCTACCTTCCATTTCTTCAAGCGTAAGTTTCTTCTTTCTTGCTCTTCCAGCAAAATCTTTTACTGCAGCATTTATTTGTGGTAACGATTGTTCGTTTGCAAACTTAACAACAGGAACAACTAAACCATCTGGAACAGCAACTGCTACACCAATATGTACATGATTGTTCATTCGCATTTTATCATCAAACCATTGAGAGTTGACTTGTGGATGCTGTTTTAATGCTAATGCACAAGCTTTTACTACCATATCATTAAACGATATTTTGGTGTCTGGCAACGTATTGTATTGAGCACGAAACGCCATAGCGTTATCCATATCAAATTCCACATTTAAATAATAATGTGGCGCTGTAAACTTAGATTTTGCTAAATTTTTAGCAATAGCCTTACGCATGTTTGAGTTTGCTACTTCATCAAAATCTTCCTGACCAGATGGCACGAATTTACCTACTGTTGCTTGTGATGATGTTGATGGTGTGAAGTTTTCAATATCACGTTTTATAATTCGTCCGTTTTCACCAGAACCTTTAACTTGAGATAAATTAATTCCTTTTTCATCAGCCATTTTTTTAGCCAATGGTGATACAAATAATCTTCCAGAAATTATGTCACTAGATTGATTATGAGATTTCTCACTTTCGTTCGAAATGACATTTTTTTCTGTTTTTGCTGTATCAATTTGTTTCTCTTCTTTCTTTGGAGCGTCAGCTACATTTCCAGAAGGAATATCGGTTTTAAAATTTTTAGCAATATTAGCAACGTCAGTACCTTTTGGGCCAATTATAGCTAGTAATGAATCTACTTTAGCAGATTCACCTTCATTTAATCCTACATGTAACAATGTTCCAGATTGAAACGACTCAAACTCCATCGTCGCTTTATCAGTTTCTATTTCAGCAAGGATATCACCTTCTTCAACAGTATCACCAACATTTTTTAACCATGTAGCAACGGTACCCTCTTCCATAGTATCACTCAAACGAGGCATTGTCACCACAGTAACACCTTCAGGTATATCTATAGATTCTGTTTGCGTCACATCATTTGAATTTTTATTATCTTCCACTTCTTCTTCTTCTTTTACTTCAGAGCTATAATTATTTAACAAGGCTGAAACATCTTCTCCTTTTTCACCAATTATAGCTAGAAGTTCATCAACCTTAGTGGTTTCACCTTCTTTAACACCAATATGCAACAACGTTCCTTCATGGAATGATTCGAATTCCATAGTAGCCTTGTCTGTTTCAATTTCGGCTAAAATATCTCCTTCGGCTACGCTATCACCAACTTTTTTAAGCCAAGAAGCAACAGTACCTTCCTCCATAGTGTCACTCAAACGAGGCATTGTAATAATTTCTGCCATGACTTATAATTTATGTTGTAAAAATGGATAATCTTCTTGCTCATATACAGCATCATACATTAAACTCTTTTCAGGATAAGGAGATTCGTCTGCAAATTTCTCACATTCGCTAACTAAATCTTTAACACGCTTATCAATTGCTTTTAAATCGTTTTCTGTTGCATATTTCTTTTCTAAAATAATATCCTTTACTTGTGTAATAGGATCTATTTTTTTGTATTCTTCAACTTCGTCTTTCGTTCTATAATGTTGTGCATCACTCATGGAATGCCCACGATAACGATACGTTTTCATTTCTAAAAATGTTGGTCCATCTCCACGACGTGCTCTTTCAATTGCTTCATGCATAGCTTCGGCTACCTTAACAGGATTCATTCCATCTACTGGTCCACATGGCATTTCATAACCTAAACCTAACTTCCAGATATCTGTATGATTAGCGGTTCGTTCTACTGACGTTCCCATGGCGTAACCATTATTTTCACAAATAAATACTACTGGTAATTTCCAGTTCATTGCCATATTAAAGGTTTCGTGTAATGATCCCTGACGTACTGCACCATCTCCCATGTAACACAATGTTACAGCTCCTCTGTCATGATACTTGTCACCAAAAGCCATTCCAGCTCCTAAAGGAATTTGCCCTCCAACTATACCATGTCCTCCGTAAAAACCTTTTTCTTTAGAAAAAATATGCATAGATCCACCTAGTCCTTGAGAAGTTCCAGTTGCTTTTCCATACAATTCAGCCATAACACGTTTTGGATCAACTCCCATACCAATTGGCTGCACATGATTACGATAAGCTGTAATCATTTTATCTTTTGACAAATCCATTGCATGTAAAGCTCCAGCTAAAACAGCTTCTTGTCCATTATATAAGTGAAGGAAACCTCTAACTTTTTGCTGAATATATACTGCTGCTAATTTATCTTCGAATTTTCTCCAAAATAGCATGTCTTCATACCATTTTATATATGTTTCTTTAGTGATTTTTTGCATCGACTAATTTTGGTTTTAATTAAGCGAATTACAAAAGTAATACTTTAGTTATTAACCAAAAAACTGTTAAGAGTTAATTTTAAATGAAAACGTTATAGAACAGACTTATCAAACACTAATGGTAACAGATTTTTAATAGAGTTAGATTTTACAACTTTACCTATTTCTCCCATAAAATAGATTTCGATAGGAGATTCTTGATTTATTTCATACTCTACAATAGCTTGTCTACAAGCTCCACAAGGTGGGATAGGCTCTGACGTTTTATTAATTTGAGAGCCTGCTATAATTGCCATTTTTAGAATTTTGGCATTGGGATGCTTAGCTCCTTTATAATATATAGCAGTTCTTTCTGCACAAAGCCCTGAAGGATACGAGGCGTTTTCTTGATTACTCCCTATTATTACTTCTCCATTATCAAGAAGCAATGCTACACCCACACTAAATTTTGAATAAGGTGCGTAAGCTTTCTCTCTTGCTTCTACTGCTTCATTCATTAAGTTTTGAATAACTTTAGGTAATTCCTCTAAGGCATTATAAACATAAAGCGTAGATTCTATTTTTATTTCCTTCATTACTGACTTTTTTAGACAAAAAAACTATTGTAAAATACAATAGTTTTTTAAAAATCTTAAATATGTTGTTCTTTTCTAATATTCGTTATACTCACCATCTCCAAAGTTAAAGGTTAAAGAAAAACGTAATGTATTTTCTAATGGACTTTGTACTTTAGACGCTGAGAACAAATAAGACATATCTACATTAATAGTTGTGTATTTAAACCCTGCACCAAGTGCAAAGAATTTTCTAGCTCCTTTTTCTTCTGCTTCATTAAAAAAACCTGCTCTTAATGCAAAAGAATCTTGATATTGATATTCGGCTCCTAAAGCCCAAGTAAACTCTTTAAGCTCTTCACTAAATCCTCCTGGAGCATCTCCAAATGATTGAAAAACTCCTGAAATAAAACTAACATCGGTAGATTTACCTGAAACTATTACATTATCTGTTTCGCTAATTAAAGTATCTGTTCCTTCATCGTAAGTACCATTATCATTAGTGTCTTCAAATTCAACCTCTTTACCTAAAACTGGAGGTGTTGGCACTAATAGTTTTGTAAACTCTGCAGTTACTGCTAATTTATTGTATTGATCAAATATAAAATCGAACCCTCCACCAAGTCTTAAGTTAGTTGGAATAAAGTTTTCTCTACCTGCATCGTCATACTTTATCTTTGGTCCTAAATTTTGAATTGCGAATCCACCTCTCCAACGACCATTAAAGTCACTGTAAGCTTGTTCTTCTCCTTGATAGAAACCAGAAATATCAACACCAATAGTACTTGCAGGTGCTGGGTTTTGATCGACTCCAATAATTTTTAAGTCCGAACGCAAATAACGTAGTGCGACTCCCATGGCAAATTGATCTGCTAAACGTAATGTATAGGATAAGTCCATTGTCATTTCATTTGGCTTTGCTATTCTTGGCGTGTCATTTGGACCATCAACTAGTTCAATTTCACCAAGACTAAAATATTTAAAACTTCCTGCAAAGGCACTTCGTTCATTAAGTCTATTAAAATAAGTAACCTGTCCAATAGAAATATCGTTAACTAGCTTACTTAAATAAGGTGTATAGCTTATACCAATTCCAGATTTTGCAGTTGAAAAGGCATATTTTGAAGGATTCCATTGTTGCGAATACACATCAGTAGAAGTTGCAACTCCCATATCTCCCATACCTGCTGCTCTTGCATCTGCTGCTATCAATAAAAATGGGACTCCAGTTGTAATGACCCTACTATCTTGTGAGTAAGGAATAATTTCGGTTAATGTTTGTGCACTACCTTGAACGAAAAAACCTATTGTAATTAGGGCTAAAATGTAGTTTTTCATAAGTAAATGTTGATTTAAGTTGCTGTTTAAACAGCCATAATATGTTGGCAAATATAATTATTATTATAGTATCACAAGTTTTTCAAACTTTTCTACCTGTTTATTTAATTGCTTAGAACGCACTGTTAATTTATATACGTAAACGCCTTTTCCTATTTTTTCTCCAAAGTCATCTCGTCCATCCCAAACAATATCCTTAGATACCGAGCTTGTAGATTTAATTCCTCCACTAGTTTGACCATTTAAGGTCCTAACCAATTTTCCAGAAACTGTGAATACTTGTACTGAAACGTCTAAAACCTCAGAACTATTGTGATTGAACCAAAATTCTGTGTAATTAACAAAAGGATTTGGATAATTCAGCAGATTATCGATAACGAGTGACTCATTTTCGTCGTATACCACAAATTGTATCTCAGACGTCGATGAATTGTTATAAACATCCCATGCTTTAAGGGTTAATGTATGTAATCCAGGTTCTAAATCTCTGAAAGGATAGGTTACCATCCCATTTTGGTAATCATCTACATCTGTTGTATAATAATCATTTAACTTAAACGGATTTGTTTCGTCTCCGTCTAATATTGCTATAATATCGTGTCCTATTCCGCTAGCGGTGTTAATACCATTATCATCTTGTAATTTAGCCAATAATGTAGGTGATTCATTAGTAATTCCTCCAGAAACAAAGCTTTCATCATTCATGAAGAGATTAATAATTGGTCCTTCATTATCTTCTGGTGCATTGTTATTTATTCCTCCAATTTGTATATCAAAATTAGCACCTGCTTGATCTTGTAATGGATTGTCATTTTTAGCATAGAAGCTTATTTTACCATTCCCAACTGGAACACCAATATCTCTAGGGACTACAAAATCAAACTCAAAAATACCATTTGTAACGGTAGCTTGTCCTCTAAAAATGGTTTCTCCAAGGGTTTTATAATCCATAACCACTCTTTGACCTCCGTTTGTGGTTCCGTCGTTTGATAGAGTTTGCCTATCAATTTCTTTATCAAAAATTGTGGCTGTTACCACTCCATTATAATTGGTTAAAACATTTCCTAATTCGTCAACTACTTCGCCTTCAATTTTTGCACGACTAAGAGCTTGTAACACATCCATGTTTCCGGTAACAGGTACATCATTAACTTCGGTAAGTCTTACACTTGGTTTTGGTAACGCTAATTTCATTGCTGGATCGCCAATAAAAAAGACTAAGCGTCTTTGAGAAACTCCAGAAATTCTATTATCATTTTTTGTTTGGCGTAATGCCTCAGCCATTGAAAGATAATCATTAGTTCCAAAAGCAAACAAATACTCTTCTAAAACAACATTAAAAGATACACCAACACTAACAAAAATTTGACGCGTGGTTGTAATTAAACCAATAGCTCCACCTTTTTTATTCCAATATAAAAACTCTCCCGCTGTCTCTCTTAAAGGATTATCAAACTTTGTATATTCACAAGTTACAGTTACAAAACAATTTAGCTTACATATATTTTTAAGCTCTTGAACATTTATTTTATCAAAAATTCGTTCGCCTGCTAAACCATCTTCACCTCCATGTCCAAAATAATTAACTACTAAAGCCCCAACTTCAATATTATCAAAAATTGCTTTGTTTACAGCTGGATACCTTTCGCCTCCTGCTGTTGATTCTTGTACAAATGCATCTGAATGTACTTTTATAGCATTAATAAATGGCTTGTTTTGAGTAACATCATCAGCAATATCGTCGGTCGTTTGCTGTAAAATACCTTCCCATGACTCATCTACATCATCAGAGATAACCATAAAATTATTTCTCCAGCTACCATAAGCTTCTTCTTGATAATATGATTCTACTTTATCAACAAGCTCTCTCGCTCTTTGAGGTGTATCGGCTAAAATTCTTCCTACAGCAATATCTAATTTATCAGAAGAATGCATACTTCCTTCGTTTAAATCCATCATACCATAAAAATCATCAGACACAAAAGAACTTGACAAACTAAAACTATTTATAGAATACCACGATGGAACAACATTAGTATTGTTTGACACTCTATCTTTATAATCGTAAGATGCATCACCAAACAAACATAAATACTTCAATCTATTGTTAGGTGCACTTGCGTTATCGTAGACATATTTTACAAAATTTCTAATTCCAGATACGTCTTGATTTCCAGAACTAAACTCATTATATATATCTTGCAATGTGTAAACCTTGACATTTAATTTGTTTTGATCTCTATTTATTTGCGCTAAGCGCTCTGCTTGACTTAACATATCTTCACGCGCAATTATAATATAATCTACATCTTCAAATTGACCTTGTGCATTTTCAAAAATAGTCCCCTTAATGTTTTGATTTCTAACTCTGGATTTAGATTCACTCTTTGGCGCATAAAAATCTGAAGCATCTAGTGCAATATATTTCTTCTCTTCACCTAGCTGCCCTTTAAAACTCAAAGTAGCCGAAGCGTTATTATTTTCTATTGAAGTAATATTATACTTATCAGTAATATCCCAAACTTCAGTGATATTTGAAGCGTTAGATATATCGTACTGCCCAATTCCTGATAGCAATGGAACATTATTGTTTTTAAACCTGAATTGCTCATTTACACCTGACAAGTTTCTAGTAGCTTCAATAGAAATATAATCTAAAAATCCTTCAGAAGTTGGGTTTCCATTATTATTATAGGTAAGGTTTACCGAGATATTTCCTGATGATACATTAATATCTCCATCAAAAAAATCTTGCGTTGCTAAAATTGGATCATTAATTGCAGGAAAAGTAAAATTATCTACATCAGTACCATTTACTCTTAATCGCATACTTGTTTGCACCTCTCCTACTGCAGCTGCATATACCTTTAGAGTAACAGGTTCAGAGGTCACTATATTTGGTACTTGAAAGTCAAACACTTTATCTGGGTCAAAATCAAATCTATCTCCAAACCAACGTCTTCCTAATTTTGCTAAATTATATTCGTCTAATTCATGGAATTGATAATCATGAAAGGTATCAATGGTTGTATTTACGGCTCCTATAGGCTCAATATAATCCTGTACCTGCTTTGCATTACTTCCAGAATTCACATTTATAAAGTAATATGCCTTATCGGTATATGCATTAATATTAGTATTACTTTCACTATTATATCCTGTTGGTCCTTCTCCGTAAAATAATATATAGTCATTATTATTAAAAACACCATCCTCGCCTCCAACAACTTTTACAGGGTTCTCTGTTAAGTCTAAAGGATAAAATACCGAATTTTCCATTGGCAACATACTTCCTCCTTGTCCAAATACCCTAATAGATCTTGGGTCAATATTATTAGTACTAATACCTAAATCACTTAAAAAGTTTCTAGACAATTTAAATACACCTGTTTTTTCAATATAAAATTTATACCAATCACCTTGACTTAAAACAGAGTTAACAATTAATCTACTCGATGAACGATTTCTATTTGCTTGATTGTTTTTATAGGAAATAGTAAAACTTTTAATTTTTTTATAAACTCCATTATCTATGATAATTGGTGAAATCTCAAAATACACTGCACGCTTACCTCTACTATTAGTATTTTTTATTTCTGATTTAATTTTTTTAGGAATTGTTTCTAATCTTACATCTTTTAATTCACTTTTTGAAATAGTTATATATGATATATTAGAAATTTTCAAGGAGTTTTCATCTACAAAATCACTTGTTTCCCATTGATGAATGTATTTTAAACCACTAACATGATCAAAAGTAAAGTTAGAGTCATTAAAAGAAGGGACTTCTACTCTTGATGACGAAGTAGACAGTATTCTCGTACCATTCCAATCAATAGTAAATTGTTTTTGTTGAGAATAGTTTAGTAATGTGGTTAATAAAACAACTGAAAAAAGGAGTTTCTTCATAAAAGAATTAACGCTTGTTATTTGGGTATAGTATAGCAATATTAATTTTGTTCAAAGTTACAATAATAAATCATGATAAACTGCGTTTTAGAGTAACAAAATTGAGCAGAAACAAGGTTAAAAATCCGATATTCTGTATAAAAAATAGGATGAAATGCACATTTTTTTAGAAAAAACCTTGTGTTATTATCTTTAATTACTATATTGCAACACCAAATATTAAACTGACTTACTTAAAAAGTATGGATATGAAAAACGCCGCAACACTAAGAATAATGCTAGTTATAGCATTATCACTATCAATGTTTAGTTGTAAAAAATCATCTAATTCTAAGAACACTTCTAGAGGAACTGGATGGGCAATTAACTCCAAAGATGGAGGATTTCAATATAACACAAGCTTTAAAGAGCAAGCAACTGCTCCAGGTTTAGCATTTATTGAAGGAGGAACTTTTACTATGGGAAAAGTTCAAGACGATGTGATGCATGATTGGAACAATACTCCTAATCAGCAACACGTCCAATCATTCTATATGGATGAAACCGAAGTTACCAATATGATGTACATGGAGTACTTAGATTGGATTAAAAGAGTGTATCCGCCAGAAGACCCAAATTTTAAAGCTATTTATAATGGTGCGCTTCCAGATACATTAGTTTGGAGAAACCGTCTAGGATATAATGAAATGATGACCAACGAATATTTGCGTCATCCTGGATATGCCGAATATCCTGTAGTAGGTGTTAGCTGGATTCAAGCTGTAGAATATGCAAATTGGAGAACAGATAGAGTTAACGAAATGTACCTTGAGGAATCAGGATACTTAGTTCGTGGCGCTCGTAATACTGCTACTTCTGATGCAAATTTCAATACCGATACATATATTAACGCTCCTAAATTAACTTATGGAGGAAACGATAGTATAACAAAGCCAGAAGGTAGAAGAAAAAGAGTTCAAACAAATGCTGCTGGTGATACTATAAACGTATACGCAAACAGAGGCACAGGGGTTTTATCTCCAAAATACAGACTACCAACAGAAGTTGAGTGGGAATATGCAGCTTTAGGTTTAACCGAATTAAGAAGCTATAATGTATATAGAGGACGTAAAAAATATCCTTGGGATGGACAATACACTCGTTCTGGAAGTCGTAAAGTACGTGGTGACCAATTAGCTAACTTTAAGCAAGGCAAAGGTGATTATGGCGGAATTTCAGGATGGTCTGATGATGGTGCAGATATTACTGCTCAAGTAAAGTCGTACGAGCCTAACGATCATGGCTTATATGATATGGCAGGAAATGTTGCCGAATGGGTTGCCGATGTTTACAGACCTATTGTAGATGATGAGTTTAATGATTTTAACTACTATCGTGGTAACGTTTATACTAAAAATGCTATTAATGATGATGGAACAGTTAAAATAGTAACTGCAAACGATATTGTTTATGATACTTTAAGTAATGGTAAAGTCATTGCTAGAAACTTACCAGGAGAAATTGCACAAGTTGCTGTTGACGAAAATGAAACATACTTAAGAAACAACTTTGACACTAGCGACAACCGTAACTTTAGAGATGGTGACAAACGTTCGTCTCGTTACTTTGAAAGCTTCAATGATAGCGAAGAAGGTGAAGAAGTTTCAACCACTAAAAAAATGTATAACGCTCCAAGACATAATGTTGAAATAGATTCAGCTGGAAACTTGATAAGAGAATACGACAAAGGCAATAACAGAACGTCTTTAATTAGTGATGAAGTTCGAGTTTACAAAGGTGGATCATGGAGAGATAGAGCTTACTGGTTAGATCCTGCGCAAAGACGTTACTTCCCACAAGATATGGCTACAGACTATATTGGATTTAGATGCGCAATGTCTAGAATTGGATCGAAATCGAAACAAAAGAACAAAAAGAAAAATTAAACTTTTTAAGTTATAAAATTAAAGTCCTAACGGTTTCCGTTGGGACTTTTTTTATTACATTTAATCTATGAAGATTGAAGCACTACATAAGCTTTTTTTAAAGCACACAACGGTATGTACTGATACTAGAAAAATTACTAAAAATTGTCTGTTTTTCGCACTTAAAGGCGAGAATTTTAATGGAAATGCTTTTGCAAAAAGCGCCATAGAGAAAGGTGCTAAATACGCGATTGTAGATGAAAAAGAAGTTGCTTTAAATCAGAATTATATTCTAGTAGAGAATGTACTTAAAACGCTTCAAGAATTAGCAAACTATCATCGTCACTTTTTAGGATTAAAAATAGTAGCACTTACTGGCAGTAATGGTAAAACCACTACTAAAGAACTTATTAATTCTGTTCTGTCAAAAAAATATAAAACCACAGCTACCGTTGGTAATTTAAATAATCACATTGGAGTACCATTAACGTTGCTTTCAATGGACAGTGCTACCCAAATAGGTATTGTTGAGATGGGAGCAAATCATCAAAAAGAAATTGAATTTTTATGCGCAATCACTCAACCAGATTATGGATACATTACCAATTTTGGGAAAGCACATTTAGAAGGTTTTGGGAGTATTGAAGGTGTTATTAAAGGTAAGAGTGAATTGTATAATCATTTAAAAGCTAATGAGAGACTTATTTTTATAAATGATAATGATGAAACGCAGTTAAAGCAATTAAATGATTACAAGAACTCATATAGTTTTGGTAATAATACATCTAATTGCAATATTGAATTAGTAGAAGCTAATCCTTTTGTGATTGTAAAATATAACAATGAAACAATCGAAAGTCAACTAATTGGCAGTTATAATTTTAATAATATTTCTGCAGCAATAGCTATTGGAAACTACTTTGGTGTAACAACCATCCATATTAAAAAAGCCATTGAAAGTTATATCCCAGAAAACAATCGCTCGCAAATAATTCAAAAAGGCTCCAATAAAATAATACTTGACGCTTATAATGCAAACCCAACAAGTATGAAAGCTGCACTTGATAATTTTAACCAATTAAATGCTAAGTATAAAATAGCTATACTTGGTGATATGTTTGAGCTTGGTAAAGAAACAAGAATGGAGCACGAGCATATCGCTAATTATGCCAACAATTTAAATATTAACAAGGTGTTTTTAGTTGGCAATAATTTTTATGACACAAAGTTTAAGTCTTCAAAAGTTGTACTTTACAAAACTTTTGATGATTTAAAAAGTGAGTTAAATGTTTCTAAACTTAAAAATGCCACCATACTAATTAAAGGGTCAAGAGGCATGGCTTTGGAGCGTGTTTTAGAAATACTTTGACGAGCTACATAATCACTACAATGGAGAAACGAACATTCACCTTTATAAAAACAGATAAAAAATTAGTTAAACTTTTTTATAGTGATATCACTATAATTAAAGGTCTTGGAAACTATGTGAAAATTTACACCATCAATACAAAGAAATATATTTACTATAAAACTTTAAAAGATTTAATTGAAAGTCTACCTAACGAATTTATGCGAGTTCACAACTCATATATTATTAACTTAACCAATGTTGACCTTTTTGAAGGTAATCAAGTTTCACTAAAAGGATTAAAAATTTCTGTTGCAAAAAGCTATAGAGAATGTTTAAAAAATGCCTTAAATAAATTGATGCTTTAATCAACTTAAATAGAAACAAAGACATACTAAATAATAGTTTATTCTAACTATATAAAAAAGTTTCAACCAGTTTATCATAAATCTACTTTTACTGTTCATTATTAAAACTAGAACAATGAAAAAAGTAATTATTATGGCAATAGTATTAACAACAGTTACTTTATCAAGTACAAATGCCCAACAAAAGAACACAGCCAAAATCTCTTACCCTTTAAAAGAAGATGTATCCACCATTAATGGAATTATGAAGGCTACTTATGAAGCTGTATCAGGTGAAGCAGGAGAAATTAGGCAATGGGAAAGAGATCATTCCTTGCATAGTCCAAATGCCATATATTCTTTTCCTTTAAAAAAAGATGGAAAGTATGAATATGTAACAATGACTTTAAACGATTTTCATGGCGAAACAGATCAAATGGTCGCTACCACTGCTTTTTATGAAAACGAAATCAATAGAGAAGTTAGAATTTTTGGTAATATTGCCCATGTCTGGAGCACATACGAAACAAGGCTTAAAAAGAATGGTCCCGTTGAAAGAAGAGGAATAAACAGTGTACAACTATATTATGACCAAAATAGGTGGTGGATTATTTCTTGGACATTTGATCGAGAAACCGAGGTTAATAAAATTCCTAAAACTTTTGAAAAAAATTAAACTAACTTCAAAAATATATGATGAAGTCAAATTATTAAATAATTAGGTAAATTAATTTATAAAAAAACGCAACATTTTCATGTTGCGTTTTTTGTTTCTGTGGGCGCGAAGGGATTCGAACCCCTGACCCCTTGGGTGTAAACCAAGTGCTCTGAACCAACTGAGCTACGCGCCCTAAATATAGGACTGCAAATATAAGTCAGTTTTTTAATCTAACAAACATTTTTAAATAATTTTCTAAATAATTTCGGCAACAACAAATGTACTTCCTCCAACATAAATAAGGTCCTCATTTTTTGCCTGTTTTTTTGCAAACTCAAGTGCTTCATCTACCGATTGATATGCTTCTCCTTTGTAACTTTTCACACTAAAATGTTGCTTTAAAATAGTTGCATCTAAACCTCTTGGAATATTTGGCTTACAAAAATAATAAGTCGCCTCTTTTGGAAACAACTCTATAATAGAGTCTACATCTTTATCGTTTACCATCCCTATTACCAAATGTAGTTTGTTAAATTCTTCTTTTGCTAGTTGCTGCATTACATACGTAAGTCCTTCCCTGTTATGAGCCGTATCACAAATAATCTTAGGACCATATTGCAATGTTTGCCAACGACCTAATAAACCAGTGTTATTTACAACGTTATTGAAACCCTTAATAATTTGCTTTTCAGACATATGAATTCCTAATGGTTGTAAAACAGTTAAAACCTGAGTAACTGTTTTTATATTTTTTGCTTGATAGCTTCCTTTTAAATCAGATTCGTATGTTTTGTTTATAGTTTGGTCTGCAAAATAAATAGGAGCATTATTTTCTTTGGCTATTCTCCTAAAAATAGGCGTAGTCTCTTTTTGCATTTCACCTATAACAACAGGAATATTTGGTTTAATAACCCCTGCTTTTTCATATGCTATTAACTCTAATGTATCTCCCAAAAATTGTGTGTGATCGAGTCCAATATTCGTAATTACTGATACTTCTGGAGTAATAATATTGGTAGAATCTAATCGTCCTCCTAATCCAACTTCAATAATAGCGATATCCACTTTTTGTTTTGCAAAATAATCGAAAGCCATTCCAACCGTCATTTCAAAAAAAGACAAACTATGGTTTTCTAAAAACGTTTTATTACGCTTTATAAATTGAATAACAAACTGTTTACTAACAACATTGCCATTTACTTTTATACGCTCCCTAAAATCTTTTAAATGTGGAGAGGTGTACAAACCAACTTTATAACCAGCTTCTTGCAACACCGAAGCAATCATATGGCTAGTTGAACCTTTACCGTTGGTTCCTGCTACATGAATGGATTTAAACTTCTTTTCGGGATGATTTAGGTGTTTAGATAAAGCCAGCGTATTTGTAAGGTCTTTTTTAAAAGCAACCTTACCTTTATTTTGATACATTGGTAATTGGCTAAACATCCAATTTACAGTATCACTATAGTTCATGTTATTGTGTAACACTAAAGTTAATAACTACAAAACCAACTTGTTTTACAGGTGCCTTGGAATCGGCAGGCCATTTATAAGTCAAAGCTGTTTTTTTAGCAGCATCGTATAGACAACTTACTCCTGTAGTTCCTCTTTTACCAGGAATAGCATTAACTACGTTTCCTTGTCTATTTACATGAATTTCGACAACAACTTTACCTTCTTCATTACATTCAGGAAGTACTTTAGATTTAGATGGTCTTCCTCTACCTCGTAATCCATAACCACTTCCTCCTCCGCCAGCTCCAGGTTCACCAAAGTAACTTGGTGCATATGGGTCACCATTTAATTGTCCTTTATCTCCTGCTCTATTATCGTCACCTTCACTACCAGAATCTGTGCCATCCGATTTTCCAATACCTCCAATAAGGTCGTCTAATCGCTTCTTTTTAGCTTCTTGTTCTTTACGTTCCTTTTCAATACGTTCAGCTTCTTTTTTTGCTTTTGCATCTACTTCAGCTTTCTTTCTAGCTTCTTCAGCTTTTTGCTTTTTAATAGCGATAGCTTCAGCATCCTCACTCGTCATTACCTCTTCCTTAACTTCTTTTGGTTCAGAAGGAACTGGTTTTGACTCTTCAACTTTTTGAGGTGGTTTTTTGGCTACTTGCTCAGATTTTATAGGTTCTTTGGGTTGAATGCGACCACTACCAAAATCGGTAGTTCCAAAGTTTACAGCTACGCCATATTCCTCTGGTGGATCTAAATATGTTGGGCCAACAATAAAAATAACCAGCACCAAAATTACCGCAATAAGCGTCGTAATTCTTGCTGAATCTTTTTCATGTTTAGTTTTAAAATACAATTTCATTCAACTTCAATCTTAATTGTTCGGTTTTACCGCTAATATCACTTTAAACTTGTTACGATTTGCAATATCCATGACCTTTACAACATTGTCTACTGGTACCGATTTTTCAGCTCTTAAAACAATAGTTGGAGATTCTTCATTAGATAAAGCAGCTATTAATTGATTTTCTAATACACTTTCACCTACACGTTTTTGGTCTATATAATAGGTCAAGTCTTTTTTTATACTAACAGATACTGACTTTTTATTTTGCGTTTTTCCACTTGCTTTTGGTAATAAAATATCAATCGCACTTGTGGTAACCAAAGTAGACGCTAGCATAAAAAATATCAATAACAAGAAAACAATATCTGTCATTGATGACATATTGAATTCTGGTGTTACTTTATTTCTTCCTCTTATATCCATATACTAAATAGGTTCGTTTAGAAGGTCTAAAAATTCAACCGAATTAGCTTCCATTTGATGTATGACCTTATTCGTCCTAGCTACTAAATGATTATAACATATGTAACTCACAATTCCAACAATCAAACCAGCTACTGTAGTCGTCATCGCTGTATACAAACCACTAGCTAGAACATCCATTTGAATGGTTCCTCCTGCATTTGCAAGTTCGAATATTGCTAATATCATTCCAACAACTGTACCAAGAAACCCAATCATTGGTGCTGCTCCAGAAATAGTTGCAAGTACACTTACATTTTTTTCTAGTCCGTAAACTTCTAAACGCCCAGCATTTTCTATAGCCGTATTAATATCTTCTAAAGGTTTCCCAATTCTAGAAATTCCTTTACTAATTAATCGGGATACTGGTGAATTTACTTGTGCACATAACACTTGAGCTGAATCAATTTTACCATTAGATACATGATCTTTAATTTGATTCATAAAATTTGTATCTACTTTTGAAGCCGATTTAATTGCAAACAAGCGTTCAAAATAAATATAGCTTGCAACAAGCAGCAATACAAATAACAAAAGAATTATAATTTGTCCCGCAGTTCCACCGCTTTTAATAAGCTCTATAATAGACAGGGTCTTTTCGGTAGATTCGCCATCAGTAATTAGTTCTGCTCCTTCTTGAACAGTTTTTAAAATTGCTGTATATAACATATATTATATTGTTAGATTTTGAATAATAACGATTGATTTTTAAATAAAGTATTTTAAAACAGTGTTCTTGTAAAAAAGAAAACTGCAGCTCCAGCTAAGAATCCGAGTAGTGCTAACCAAGCTATCTTCTTTAAATACCAGAAAAAATCAATTTTCTCCATTCCCATAGCTACAACACCAGCAGCAGAACCTATTATTAACATACTACCACCTGTTCCTGCCGAATAAGCAATAAAGTGCCATAATTCGTTATCCATTGGCTCAGAGAACATACCTAAACTAGCTGCTACCAATGGCACATTATCAATAACTGCCGAACCAACCCCTAATAATAATACGACTAAATCTGAAACTCCTTCACTATGTAATTCTGTTCCCAACATAGGTGTTGTTTCTTGTAATGTGTTTGCGAAGCCAAATAAAATTCCCAATGATTCCAATGCTGCAACAGCCATTAATATTCCTAAGAAAAATAAAATACTTGGTAATTCAATTTTAGACAATGAATGATGCACAGGACTATGATGTGCATAATCTTCGCTTTCTTCATTATCTATAACAGTTAAACTAAACTTAGAGTTACTATATATTTCTGCAAAAATAGCCACAACACCTAAAGCTAACATCATACCAACATAAGGTGGTAAGTGCGTCACTACTTTAAAAATTGGTACAGAAACAATTGCAGCTAAACCTAAAAATAACATTGTTGAACTAAACTTGCTCTTAGGTTTATCTTCATCACTTTCCTCAATTTCCAGATGCCCTTTAAAAGCTGGTAAAAATGACGCAATTAGTGTTGGTACAAACATACAAACGAATGATGGCAATAATAAATACCCTATTAAATGACCTGTACTAACTTTATTTCCTATCCAAAGCATTGTAGTGGTTACATCTCCAATTGGAGACCATGCTCCACCTGCATTTGCCGCTATAATAATTAAGCCTGCATACCAAATACGTACGCTTCTATCTTTTACTATTTTTTGCAAAATTGAAATAAGTACAATTGTAGCAGTTAGGTTATCAATAATTGCAGAAAGAATAAATGCCAAACCTGCAAATATCCATAGGATTTTTGATTTCTTCTTTGTTTTA
Source organism: Pontimicrobium sp. SW4 (assembly GCF_039954625.1). Taxonomy (NCBI): domain Bacteria; kingdom Pseudomonadati; phylum Bacteroidota; class Flavobacteriia; order Flavobacteriales; family Flavobacteriaceae; genus Pontimicrobium; species Pontimicrobium maritimum. Next base: position 436,640 of record NZ_CP157199.1, on the reverse strand, counting down.
ATAAAGCTTTTTATGGTAGAAAAGCCATCAAAGTAATCAATGATTTCAACAATGGTCATTGCTCCTAATAGAAAAACTAAAATTTCAGAAGTTTTACCTAAATGATGTAATAAGGTTTCTTCCATCAAATGCATCCTATTCTCATGATCTAGAGACGCATAGCCTTCAACTAGTCCGTGATTTGCAGAATCAAACCACTGTGGAAAAGCATCTATCCCTAAAGAAATAAGTGCCCAACTAATAGCCATCATGACTAAGGCTGGAATGAGTTTGTCTATTTTTATATTGTGCTCTAATGTTATTGCTAAATAACCTACTATAAATACAATGATAATTGCTGATTCCATATTGTTGCTAGTTTTTAATTACACAAGCTCACTTAATGCTAAAGTGAAAGCGGTTTTACTTAATTCTGTTTTATGATGATTGTGATTGTATATATTCTGAATAGCAGTTTTTATAATACTTGACGTATCCTCAAAAATAGCATCATCTGTCATCTCTACTCGTCGTTCCATAAAATACGCAAAAACTCTAGCCATTCCGCAATTAGAAATAAAATCTGGAATAAGACTTACCTTACTATCAGTAAATTCCATTATTGATCCAAAGAAAATCTCTTTATCAGCAAATGGCACATTAGCTCCACACGAAATAACTTCTAATCCACTTTCTATCATAGAATCTATTTGCTCTTTTGTTATTAATCGTGATGCGGCACAAGGTGCAAATATTTCTGTTTCGAGTGACCATATTTTACTGCTAACTTCTTCAAACGGAATTAAATTATCGCTTTCAAGTGTGTTTCCTGTTTTTTCAAGAAACAAGTTAGTGATTTCTTCAAAACTAAATCCGTTTTCATTTATAATACCTCCAGTAATATCAATAATTCCCACCACCTTTGCTTTCATTTGCGCTAAATAGAAGGCTGCTGCTGCACCTACATTTCCAAAGCCTTGTACAACTGCTCGCTTTCCAACTATAGATCCTCCATAAATTTCGTAATAGTGTTTTACTGCAATAGCGACACCAAAACCAGTAATCATATCTGCAACTGTCAATTTTCTTGAAACATCAGGAGAATAATCTGGGTTTTCAATAACCTTTATAACACCATGTCTTAATTGACCTATTCGATTAATTTTATCTGCTTCCGTTGGTTTAAAATATCCATTAAAAACCCCCTCTTGTGGATGCCATACACCTGATTCTTCAGTAATTGGAATAACTTCATGAATTTCATCAACATTTAAGTCACCTCCTGTTCCATAGTAACTTTTCAATAATGGAGAAACGGCTTTATACCAACGCTCTAAAACTCCTTTTTTTCGAGGATCTTTAGGGTCAAAATTTATTCCAGATTTTGCGCCTCCAATAGCTGGTCCAGAAACGGTGAACTTAATTTCCATGGTTTTTGCCAACGACAAAACCTCATTCATATCAAGTCCTTTACGCATTCTAGTTCCTCCACCTGCGGCACCTCCTCGTAATGAGTTTATTACTGTCCACCCTTCTGCTTCAGTTTCTGGATCTTTCCAATTAAATACTATTTCTGGTGCTTTATTTTCGTATTTGTTTAATAATTCTTTCATTTTTTATGTTGATGATTCTTTAACTTATTTTAATTTTTCTCCTATGTTTCTCTCTGCGTAGCTAAAGCTGATTCATCTTTAAAATGTTTTAATTATTACTGAATAACAAATATAAAAAACTAATATTCTTATGTATTAATTTAGCAAAAATTTATGGTATAAAAATATTACCTGAACTATGATTATGTTTAGCACCAGTAACACTACTCAAACAGTTATTTTCTCCACGTAATTTAAGAACTCCCAATAGACCAAAAATCAGTGCTTCCTTATATTCTATTATTTCGTCTGATGGTTTTGTAATTTTATTAAAGCTAAAGTGAGATATCCGCTTCATTAAAAATGAATTATAAACACCTCCTCCAGTAAATAGTACACTAGCATTTGTCTTTTGATTTAACTCATTATTTATTTGAATTGCTGTGTGCTCTATAAATGTTCTTAGTATATCTTTAATCTCTAATCCAAATGAATCAATTAAAGGAAAGACTTTAGAAATAACCCATTCTAATCCCAAAGATTTTGGAGCTTTTTCTTTGTAGTATTCTAGTTTGTTTAGTTGATCTAAAAGTTCACGGTTTAATTGTCCTTTTGAAGCCAAACTACCTTTGTCGTCATATCTTAACCCTAGTTTTTTAACATAATAATTAAGTACAATATTCACTGGGCAAATATCATAGGCAATCCTACTACCACCTACTTGATAAGAAATATTTGCAAAGCCTCCTAAATTGACGCAAAAATCATAGTCATGAAATAATAATTGATCACCAATAGGCACTAAAGGAGCTCCTTGTCCTCCAAGTTTAACATCTTGAATTCGGAAATCGCAGACTACTGTCTTTCCAATTAATTTACAAATTCCCTCTTGATTCCCTATTTGGTAAGTCAATCCATTTTCAGGTTGATGCAATGCGGTATGACCATGAGAACAAATTGCGTCTAAATTCCTAATACTGTTTTGCCTAATAAAATCGTTTATGGTAAAAGCTAAATACGAAGTGTATTTTTTATCAATCTCCTGCAATTCTTCCAACGAATTTGAAACAAGGTTTTTAAGTATGCTTTTCCATTCTTTAGGATAATCAATAGTTTCAGCTTTAATTATTTTAAAAGACCAAGATGCATTATAACAAAATTCGATATATGCTACATCCAAACCATCAAGAGAAGTTCCCGACATAACACCAATAATATTGTATTTCGATTTTATCATATATTGTAAAAATATGTATTCAAATTGAAAAAAATGTAATAAAACTATATCTTTGCATACATTTTTTATCAATTAAGCAATAATACATAATAATGAATTTTAGCCTAACCGAAGAACATATAATGGTTCGTGATGCTGCAAGAGATTTTGCGCAAACAGAATTACTTCCAGGAGTTATAGAACGCGATAACAAACAAGTCTTTCCAGATGAATTAGTTAAGAAAATGGGTGAGCTGGGTTTTTTAGGAATTATGGTGGATCCTAAATATGGAGGAAGTGGTATGGATGCTATTTCTTACGTATTGATTATGGAAGAATTATCAAAAGTTGATGCATCTGCCTCAGTAATTGTTTCGGTAAATAACTCGTTAGTTTGTTATGGACTAGAAGCATATGGTAATGAAGAACAAAAGCAAAAATACCTTACCAAATTAGCTACTGGTGAATTTGTTGGTGCTTTTTGTTTAAGTGAACCAGAAGCTGGTAGTGATGCAACTTCGCAAAAAACAACAGCAATTGATAAAGGTGACCACTATTTATTAAACGGAACAAAAAACTGGATTACTAATGGAGGAAGAAGTGATGTTTATTTAGTAATTGCACAAACAGATAAAGAAAAAGGTCACAAAGGCATCAATGCTTTTATTGTTGAAAAAGGTATGGAAGGATTTGATATTGGACCAAAAGAAGATAAATTAGGCATTCGTGGAAGTGACACACATACACTGCAATTTAACGATGTAAAAGTGCCAAAAGAAAATAGAATTGGAGAAGATGGTTTTGGTTTTAAATTTGCTATGAAAACCCTCTCTGGTGGTAGAATTGGTATTGCTTCTCAAGCACTAGGTATAGCTTCTGGAGCTTATGAATTGGCTCTTAAATATTCTAAAGAGCGTAAAGCTTTTGGTACCGAAATTTGTAATCATCAAGCAATCGCATTTAAGCTAGCAGATATGCACACAGAAATTGAAGCAGCACGTATGCTTGTAATGAAAGCAGCTTGGGACAAAGACCAAGGCAATAATTACGACATGTCTAGTGCAATGGCTAAGCTTTACGCTTCGCAAGTAGCCATGACACATACTGTTGAAGCTGTTCAAATTCATGGTGGAAACGGTTTTGTTAAAGAATACCATGTAGAACGTTTAATGCGTGATGCCAAAATTACCCAGATTTATGAAGGTACGTCTGAGATACAAAAGATTGTGATTTCAAGAGGCGTTATAAGAGGGTAAACTTTCAATAGATATAATATCTCTAAAAGCTTCAAATTTGATTTTGAAGCTTTTTTTATGTTTTTAAGTTCTCTAAAACTAGACGAATCTCTCCGTAAGAATATTTATCATCTAACTGATGCTTAAGGTCTGAAAGGTTTTCGAATTTAGTCTTAGGAATTAGCTCTTTCAATTCTTTATAATTTATTTCAGAAATTAAATCTGTAATTTTCACCTGTCCTGTAGAAATATAATTTGCCAAATGACCAGTAATTGTTGTAGGACTTAGATCTCGCTCATTAGCAATTTCCTCAACAGATTTTCCTTTTATAAACAAATCTAAAGACATTTTTTTGGTATCTCCCTTTTTCTTTTTTGGTTTTGTAGTTTCAAATACAAAAGGACTTTGAGAAACCTCAATATCGTTTTCATCGCAATACGAGTGAATAACATTTAAAATTTCTGATCCATACTTTTCAATTCGTGTTTTACCCATACCATGAATCTGCTTTAATTCTTCTTTGGTTGTTGGCAAGGTTTCGCACATAGCATACAATGATTTTTGAGTAAAAACTTGAAAATGCACTAAATCTTCACGCTTTGCAATTTGATTTCTTAGCTCTCTGAGCAATTCAAAGAGTTCAATATTTGTTGTACCATCTACAACAGTTTTACGTTGTTTTTTTAGTTTCTCTTTTCCTAAGAAAACAGATTTTGCTCTTAAAGTTAAAAAATCATCCGTTTTGAAGCCTTCTTTTAAACCTTTAAAATATGATAGTTTAGTCTCCAATAATTCCTCTAAAGTATCTAATTGCTTCTCTATATCTTTTTGAATTGTTTTGTTGTCCGTTGAAAAACTAATGTCCTTCAATATTATTTCTATGGTTGACTTAGTCTGTTCATTAAAATAAGTAATAGCTTTAATAAAACGTTCTTGAAGAATCATGTTAGCTTCAGGAATTTCTATATTACCAACTAACGTTTTTAGTTGGTATTTAAAACTATTACTAATCTTAAGTAAATTTGTTGTACTCTCCTTAATTCTATTTAATGATATTTCTATTGAGCCTTCAATACTCCCTCTATTTTTATAATAAATATCTAAAATTCGGCCAACTGGATACAGAAATTTATAAAAATCGAAAACTTCAGAAATTAAATTCAGTTGAAATTCTCGCTTAGACTGTTGTAAAACCTCTTCATTAGGTTGATTATCCTCGACATTTTTACTGAAGTCAATAACATGTTGATCACTTATAATTTGATTGGACTCAATCTTACTTTTTAAAACCAAGCCTTCCAAGGATTTGCATCTACTAAGTGCCACATAAGTTTGCCCATGAGCAAATGCTCCTTGAGCATCAATAATAGCTTTTTCAAACGTTAATCCTTGGCTTTTATGAATAGTAATTGACCAAGCTAAACGCAATGGGATTTGAGAATAACTTCCAATTTTATCTTCAGTAATTGCTTTCGTTTCAGAATTTACTGTATATTTTATATTCTCCCAAGTTTCTAATTTGGTTATAATATTGAAGTCGTCCTCTGGACAATTTACAACCACTTCATCTTTCTCTAATAAAATAACTTTACCGATCTTACCATTGAAATAGCGTTTTTCGGGAGAACTATCATTTTTAATAAACATGACCTGAGCACCTACTTTTAATTTTAATTCCTCTTTATTTGGATAGGAATGTTCTGGAAAATTACCTTCAACTATTGCTTTATATACTTGCTCTTTTCCTTCTAATTTTTCTAGTTCTTGCTTATTAGCTTGTCGTGCTTTATTATTATGTGTTGTTAATGAGATATATCCTTCTTCTTTGCTTGGTTGAAAATCAGGAATATATCGTTTATTCAATTCGCTAGCAGAGTTAATACTTAAGTTATTATTTCGTATTTCGTTTAAAATATTTATAAATAAAGGATTTTCTTGACGATATATATGCCTTAGTTCTATCGTTAGCGGGTTACAATTCTGATAAGCTTGACTACTAAAGAAAAAAGCATTTTTATAAAAAGGTTTCAATAATTGCCATTCATTCTCTTTAATTACTGGAGATAATTGTTGCAAATCGCCTATCATTAATAATTGTACACCACCAAACACTAGGTTTCTATTTTTATAACGTCTTAAAGTCTTATCAATTCCATCTAATAAATCAACTCTAACCATACTAATCTCATCTATAATTAAAAGATCTAGAGACTTAATAATATTGATTTTAGTTTTACTGAATTTCCTATTAAAATTAGAAGAAGAACCTAATTCATCATCTGGTAAAATCGGTCCAAAAGGTAATTGAAAGAATGAATGAATGGTCACACCTTTTGCATTAATAGCAGCAACACCAGTAGGTGCAACAATTACCATGCGCTTATGAGATTGCATTTTTAATCTATGCAAAAATGTAGTTTTTCCAGTACCTGCTTTGCCAGTTAAAAAAATATTTCTATTTGTATTATCAACAAAATCCCAAGCTAAGTCTAATTCCTTATTTTCCATTTACTAAAGCAATATATAGTAAATGAATATAAATAAAGAAGAATATATTCAGAAATATTTGGCGAAAAATAGTCAAAAAAAAATCCTCATTATCAAAAAGATAATGAGGATTAAAAAAGGCGGCGACCTACTCTTCCACGAATGTAGTACCATCGGCGCTAATGGGCTTAACTTCTCTGTTCGGAATGGTAAGAGGTGAGCCCCATTGCTATAACCACCTTAAGTTTTAAGTAATTAGTTGTTAGTAAAAAGTAATTAGTTTTCTCAAATTACTAAGGACTAATCCCTAAATACTGTTCCGCTTTGCGGAACCAATAAGTTAACATATTGAAAAAATTACATGAATATTGTATTTATACTCTATAAAAAAACAGGCGTACAATAAGCCTATGGGTTATTAGTACTACTCGGCTATGACATTACTGCCTTTACACCTATAGCCTATCAACGTGGTCATCTCCCACGACCCTTTAAAGAAATCTCATCTTGTGATGGGTTTCGCGCTTATATGCTTTCAGCGCTTATCCCTTCCAAACGTAGCTACCCAGCAATGCTCCTGGCGGAACAACTGGTACACCAGAGGTTTGTCCAACTCGGTCCTCTCGTACTAGAGTCAGATTCACTCAAATTTCTAACGCCCACAGTAGATAGAGACCGAACTGTCTCACGACGTTCTGAACCCAGCTCGCGTGCCACTTTAATGGGCGAACAGCCCAACCCTTGGGACCTTCTCCAGCCCCAGGATGTGACGAGCCGACATCGAGGTGCCAAACCCCCCCGTCGATGTGAGCTCTTGGGGGAGATCAGCCTGTTATCCCCGGAGTACCTTTTATCCTTTGAGCGATGGCCCTTCCATGCGGAACCACCGGATCACTATGCTCTACTTTCGTACCTGATCGACCTGTATGTCTCTCAGTCAAGCTCCCTTATGCCATTGCACTCTACGCACGGTTACCAAGCGTGCTGAGGGAACCTTTAGAAGCCTCCGTTACTCTTTTGGAGGCGACCACCCCAGTCAAACTACCCACCAAGCACTGTCCTTTCAGTGAAAGTTAGACTCTAGATAAGCAAAGGGTGGTATTTCAACAATGACTCCACAACACCTGGCGATGCCGCTTCAAAGTCTCCCACCTATCCTACACATTACTTATCCAAAGCCAATACTAAGCTATAGTAAAGGTTCACGGGGTCTTTTCGTCCCACTGCGGGTAATCGGCATCTTCACCGATACTACAATTTCACCGAGCTCATGGCTGAGACAGTGTCCAGATCGTTGCACCATTCGTGCAGGTCGGAACTTACCCGACAAGGAATTTCGCTACCTTAGGACCGTTATAGTTACGGCCGCCGTTTACTGGGGCTTCATTTTAGACCTTCGAGGTAAACCTCTAAGCCCTCCACTTAACCTTCCAGCACCGGGCAGGTGTCAGGCCATATACATCATCTTTCGATTTAGCATAGCCCTGTGTTTTTGATAAACAGTCGCCTGGACCTCTTCACTGCGGCCCATCCGAAGATGGGCGACCCTTCTCCCGAAGTTACGGGTCGATTTTGCCTAGTTCCTTAGCCATGAATCTCTCGAGCTCCTTAGAATTCTCATCCCAACTACCTGTGTCGGTTTAGGGTACGGGCTGCTTCACTCGCTTTTCTTGGAAGTCGATTCGCTAGATTATCACCTTGACCGTAGTCTCAGTGTACTATCGGGGTGTTACCACTCCCTTCAACGCACTATTCCGTCAGTGCGCACTAACTATTCGCCTCCGTCACTTTTAACGTGAGCAGGTACAGGAATATTAACCTGTTGTCCATCCACTACCCCTTTCGGGTTCGCGTTAGGTCCCGACTAACCCTCAGCTGATTAGCATAGCTGAGGAAACCTTAGTCTTTCGGAGTGCGGGTTTCTCGCCCGCATTATCGTTACTTATGCCTACATTTTCTTTTGTAGCTTCTCCAGCAAAGCTCACGCTTCACCTTCGACGACACTACAATGCTCCCCTACCACTTGTATTAATACAAATCCATAGCTTCGGTAGTATGTTTATGCCCGATTATTATCCATGCCGAACCGCTCGACTAGTGAGCTGTTACGCACTCTTTAAATGAATGGCTGCTTCCAAGCCAACATCCTAGCTGTCTAAGCAGTTCAACCTCGTTTATTCAACTTAACATACATTTTGGGACCTTAGCTGATGGTCTGGGTTCTTTCCCTTTCGGACATGGACCTTAGCACCCATGCCCTCACTGCATTACATCATTTTATAGCATTCGGAGTTTGTCAGGAATTGGTAGGCGGTGAAGCCCCCGCATCCAATCAGTAGCTCTACCTCTATAAAACTAATAATACGCTGCACCTAAATGCATTTCGGGGAGTACGAGCTATTTCCGAGTTTGATTGGCCTTTCACCCCTACCCACAGGTCATCCCAAGACTTTTCAACGTCAACGGGTTCGGGCCTCCACTATGTGTTACCACAGCTTCACCCTGCCCATGGGTAGATCACACGGTTTCGCGTCTACCGCCACTAACTAGTTCGCCCTATTCAGACTCGCTTTCGCTACGGATCCGCACCTGAAGTGCTTAACCTTGCTAGAAACGGTAACTCGTAGGCTCATTATGCAAAAGGCACGCCGTCACCCTAATGGGCTCCGACCGCTTGTAAGCGTATGGTTTCAGGTTCTATTTCACTCCCTTATTCAGGGTTCTTTTCACCTTTCCCTCACGGTACTAGTTCACTATCGGTCTCTCAGGAGTATTTAGCCTTAGCGGATGGTCCCGCCAAATTCATACAGGATTACACGTGTCCCGCACTACTCAGGATACTGCTATGGTTAATGATCTTTACTTATACGGGACTATCACCCTCTCTGGTTCCTCTTTCCAAAGGATTCTAATTCATTACACAACCAATATCGCAGTCCTACAACCCCAGTATTGCCGTAACAACACTGGTTTGGGCTATTCCGCGTTCGCTCGCCACTACTAGCGGAATCACTTTTGTTTTCTTCTCCTCCGGGTACTTAGATGTTTCAGTTCTCCGGGTTCGCCTCCTTACGGATAACATGTCTTCAACATGCTGGGTTGCCCCATTCGGATATCTGCGGATCAATTCGTATGTGCCAATCCCCGCAGCTTTTCGCAGCTTATCACGTCCTTCATCGCCTCTGAGAGCCTAGGCATTCCCCATACGCTCTTATTTAGCTTATTGTACTTTTTGCTTTTTTAATGAGTTACTATCTAATTCATGATTTTCAATTCATAATAATAAATTATTAATCCTTTACACCTCATAAACTAAATGTTCTTAGAATAATTAAAAGCTCGTAAACTCAATTATTCTAATATAAATTACTGAATTAAATGAATTTAATTCGTTATTTCATGTATCTTTTTCAATATGTCAATGAACTTTCATCTTAGATTTTTAGAACGTTAGATTTTTAGACAAATGTCTAATGGTCTAACTATCTAACCATCTAGATTTTGTGGAGAATATCGGAGTCGAACCGATGACCTCCTGCGTGCAAGGCAGGCGCTCTAGCCAGCTGAGCTAATCCCCCATATACTAGTAGTTAGTATATAGTAGTTAGTAGTTAGTACATAACTACTACTCAAACTTCTAGAATTTCCTTTATTTAAACTTCAAAAAAAAAAATTAGTAGTCTCAGGCAGACTCGAACTGCCGACCTCTACATTATCAGTGTAGCGCTCTAACCAGCTGAGCTATGAGACTCTACTTTTTTTCTAAGTTATAATATAATTAACAGCGTTGAGAATAAACAATCTCTTTCCTTACTTATTACCTCTAGTCGTCTTTCTCTAGAAAGGAGGTGTTCCAGCCGCACCTTCCGGTACGGCTACCTTGTTACGACTTAGCCCTAGTTATCGACTTTACCCTAGGCCGCTCCTTGCGGTGACGGACTTCAGGCACTTCCAACTTCCATGGCTTGACGGGCGGTGTGTACAAGGCCCGGGAACGTATTCACCGGATCATGGCTGATATCCGATTACTAGCGATTCCAGCTTCACGGAGTCGAGTTGCAGACTCCGATCCGAACTGTGATAGGTTTTATAGATTCGCTCCTGCTCGCGCAGTGGCTGCTCTCTGTACCTACCATTGTAGCACGTGTGTAGCCCAGGACGTAAGGGCCGTGATGATTTGACGTCATCCCCACCTTCCTCACAGTTTGCACTGGCAGTCTTGTTAGAGTTCCCGACTTGAATCGCTGGCAACTAACAACAGGGGTTGCGCTCGTTATAGGACTTAACCTGACACCTCACGGCACGAGCTGACGACAACCATGCAGCACCTTGTAAGTAGTCCGAAGAAATAGCTATCTCTAACTAATGCAACTTACATTTAAGCCCTGGTAAGGTTCCTCGCGTATCATCGAATTAAACCACATGCTCCACCGCTTGTGCGGGCCCCCGTCAATTCCTTTGAGTTTCATTCTTGCGAACGTACTCCCCAGGTGGGTCACTTATCACTTTCGCTTAGCCACTCAGACCGAAGTCCAAACAGCTAGTGACCATCGTTTACGGCGTGGACTACCAGGGTATCTAATCCTGTTCGCTCCCCACGCTTTCGTCCATCAGTGTCAGTTGATTATTAGTAATCTGCCTTCGCAATTGGTATTCTATGTAATATCTATGCATTTCACCGCTACACTACATATTCTAACTACTTCATAATAACTCAAGATAACCAGTATCAAAGGCAATTCTACAGTTGAGCTGCAGGATTTCACCTCTGACTTAATTATCCACCTACGGACCCTTTAAACCCAATGATTCCGGATAACGCTTGGATCCTCCGTATTACCGCGGCTGCTGGCACGGAGTTAGCCGATCCTTATTCTTACAGTACCGTCAAGTCTCTACACGTAGAGATGTTTCTTCCTGTATAAAAGCAGTTTACAACCCATAGGGCAGTCTTCCTGCACGCGGCATGGCTGGGTCAGAGTTGCCTCCATTGCCCAATATTCCTCACTGCTGCCTCCCGTAGGAGTCTGGTCCGTGTCTCAGTACCAGTGTGGGGGATCCCCCTCTCAGGGCCCCTACCTATCGTTGCCATGGTGTGCCGTTACCACACCATCTAGCTAATAGGACGCATAGTCATCTTTTACCGCCGAAACTTTAATTATCAATCGATGCCAATCAATAATACTATGAGGTATTAATCTTCATTTCTAAAGGCTATCCCACTGTAAAAGGTAGATTCTATACGCGTTACGCACCCGTGCGCCGGTCGTCAGCGGATTGCAAGCAATCCCTGTTACCCCTCGACTTGCATGTGTTAGGCCTGCCGCTAGCGTTCATCCTGAGCCAGGATCAAACTCTTCATCGTTAAATTTTAAGTCTTATCGACTATATTATTAACAACCAAAGGATATTAATTTGTACTCAAAATGGTTTATTCTCTGTAATGAATTTTATCGTTTCCAATAAAATCCTTACGCTGTCAATCAATATGTTTAATGAACTTTTTTCTTCTTTACTTAAAGTCTTTCCTCCTTAAGCGGGTGCAAATATAAAACCCTTTTTTTATTCCTACAATGCTTTTTGATTTTTTTTTAAATTATTTTTTCTAACTTAATCCAAATCAACTTTACTTATATGAACACCACAAAAAAAATTACCGTTTTTTGCGGCTGCAAACATACAACCTTATACAATCCTACCAAATGTTTTTTAAACTATTTTTTAACTTTTTATTACTCAAAAACCCTAAACACTATAAACCAATATATTATCACATGAAAAAATTCCATACCAAACCAAATCGTATCCCTAAATCTCGGTGAATAGCATTAGGTGTGGAATAATAATTGTAACCTGTAAACGGAGCATTGAAGTGTTCTAACTTAAAAAAGATACGTGTTTGTTTTACTTTAGCGTTTATAAAGAAGTCTAATCTGGGATATCCTCCTAGTTGTTTTTCATTTTGAATATAAAACTCAGCTAGAACAGGATCGTATCCATTCATATTATATTTGGAGAAGTAATTGAAGGTTATTCCAGTTTGAAGGAATAATGCTTTTTCGAAAAAATGATTAGTATAATAAAAAGTATTCCTAGTAATAATATCTGGAACATTTAAAACGTCTGCTCCATCTACAACTGTTTGGTAAAGCAATGTATTATTAAGGGCAAATTTTCCAAACTTCAGCTCTTTTTCTAATCTTGCTCTAAAATAATTAACTGTACCACTATATTGGTTTGGTTTTAAAAGTGATGGTTCAGTATCAGTTTTATTAAAATAGGTATAATTATTAATTGTTGTATAATCTAAGTTAAGATTAATTAGTTTGCTTGAACTTATATCAAACCCTAATTGTTTAGTTTGTATATTATCAAACGAGTTTTGCCAATTATAATTTATATAGTCACTTTGATATAATAGATAGTTATAATTGGGTGCTTTGGAACTTATATTAATTGTAGCACTAACTTTAGAATCCTCATTAATACTATACCCTGCTCTTCCATTTAAAAAATTCCCATCAAAGTCTCCTGAAAGATTCAATCCAAAATCTCCTTGAATTTGAAGTTTTCTAATGGTATTTTTATAGCCTCCTCCAACGGAAACCACATTCCCTTTTAAACGATTAGTAATATCATTACCATTTATAGACACTAAAGTGTTATAACCATAATTATATTGACTGTATCCTAAATTGAACTTTAACTCTCCTAGCGTATTGCTTCTATATCTTGTGTTCGCTTCAACATATACATTCTCTAAGGTGGTTTTGTCATTTAAATTGGAGCTTGGGAAAGAATCGCCAAAATAATCGGTGTAAGGAGATGTTTGTTCATATTGATAATACTTACTTTCATAAGACACTAGATTTCCAAGGCTTAATGTATTTTGGCTTGATGAGTCTTTTTGCTGAATAAGATTATAATAATGATCTAAGTGAAATCTTTTTCCTTTTAAAACACTTTCAGCATCTTCGAAAGCTGGATCAAAAACAGAACGATCTATAAATCTAGGATTTCCTGACTCAAACTCCTTGAGGTCTTTATCTAAAATCCCTCCATTTTCTTCATTCATTAAATCTTGTATTACTGAATGTGCTCTAACATTATATCTGCCGTTTTTAGTTTTATAATTTGTGGTAAATCTAAAATTCCCAGTACTTGTTAAAACGTGCTGATACTTTCCTAATGACCTAAGTCCCTTATAAGCTATTGAAAAGTTAAATTGTGGTGTTGTATTTACAGTAAAGAAAGCATCTAATAATTGCCCTTGTTCGAAAGCTGTTTTAAACATTAATTCTGTTAAAGGCGTTGGCACATAATAATAGTTAACATCCTCGACTTCTATAAAATTAAAATGCCTTGCACGAGCTCCAAAAACTGGTATTAAAGAATTGTTTTCGAAATCGTAACTTAAAGTATTATAGGTTTGTCCAATATTTGAAAAAGGTAATACAGTAAAATTATCTCTTCGTAAGTAGTTGAATTTATACTCCTTATATATAGTTAATGTTGTATCTACAAAAGTAGTATCATGTTCTTTAGAAATAATTTTATAAAGATCTATTGTCGCATTTTCATTTTTACGAATCCTTTTTGAATTATCTCTACTTAACGAATCATTTTCTTGAATACTAAATCTACCTGCTCCCTCAGCTTGTTTTATTGGTGGTTTAACCTGAGCAGTTAAAACTCCAACCATAAAAAAAGAAAATAATAATAAAACAATACGATTCATAAATATTTTATAATCTTGTAAATACAAGTTTTGTAATGTAAAAACTTCGTGCAAAAATAGCAATTATCAAATGTAATCACTTTTTTTATGCAAGAAAGAAAATTACTAAAAACCCTAACGGTTTTAACACTGATTTATTAAAATGCTTGAACTAAAATATTCAAAATTTGAATTTGAATGTGGCACAGACGAGGCTGGTCGTGGTTGTCTTGCTGGCCCAGTTACTGCTGCTGCAGTTATATTACCCTTAGATTTTGAGAATTCGATATTAAACGATTCCAAGCAACTATCGCATAAAAAAAGAGATCTATTAAAATCAATTATTGAAACCTCCGCTATTAATTTTGGAGTTGCTCATGTTTTTGAAAAGGAAATAGATAACATAAATATATTAAATGCATCTATTTTGGCGATGCATAAATCTATTAAAAAACTATCAACCACAACCGAATTTATTGCTGTAGATGGTAACCGATTTAAGCCCTTTAAAAATATTCCATATAAAACCATTATTAAAGGTGATGGTAAATATTTAAACATTGCTGCTGCTTCAGTTTTAGCAAAAACGTATCGTGATGCTTACATGCTAAAAATTCATGAAGAATTCCCAATGTACAACTGGAAACAAAACAAAGGTTATCCAACTATTGAGCATCGCGAAGCCATTAAAAAATATGGTATTACAAAATACCATCGAAAATCTTTCAAGCTCTTACCAGAACAATTAACTTTTGAATTTTAAGTTATACCTTTGCATAAAATTGCATTAATTAGTCCTGATGAAAAAGTTTTTTGTTTCTCTTATTATTCTCTCAATATACTTTAGCTGCAATAATTCTAAAGGAAACAAGACCAACATTACTCAGCTTATTCCAGATTCTACTTCAGTTGTACTAAAAATAAACACACTAGAAACATTTAAAAGTGACCTTAAAAACAGTGCTTTTTTAAAAGAGATTTCATCGACTGAATTTCACAAAATCCTCAACTCTTCTTTAGAAGTTCTTGAAAATTTCAATACAAATAATGAATTATTGGTATGTTTTAATAATTCTGGAGACTCTTTATACTATACATTTATCACTAAATATCATGATAGTTTGTTACAAAAAGGTGATTCACTTAAATTATATAACACCATAATAGATAGCATTTTTGTAGCCTCAAATTCGAATAGACTTGTTTCTAATTTAAATGTTCAAGAAAACACAAACTTCAATACTTTTAGCAACGCTTTAAGTGAGAACAAATCTTTCTCTATATTGCTTGACAACAAGAGCGTAAACAGCTTCGGAAAGGGTGTTTTTAGCACTTCAAATGATAGTTTTTCAAACAGCATAGCTTTTGATGCTGAAATTACTCCAGACCAAGTGGTCCTTAATGGTATGAGTATTAATAATGACTCTGTAAAGAAATTTACTGACCTCTTTAAAAATACAATTCCGCAAGAAAACACCATTCAAAACATTACACCCTCAAATAGTGATGGTTTTTTAAGTTTTACTTATAACGACTTTCAAACACTTCATAAAAACTTAGCAAGCTACAAACAGCAAACTATAGACAGTACACAACATTTTGAGGTTTTAGAAACTTTAACCGAAGCTGGGCTAATCTATTTTGAAGACAAAAGCGTTTTAGTTCTTAAATCTATAGATGCTTTTAGTACGAATGACATTTTAAACAGTAAAGAAAACACTATAGGAAGCTTTAGAAATATTGACATTTTTTCTTTTAATAGTCCAAGCTATTTTGAAAACATCTTTACACCTATTGCTTCATTTAAGGACGCTTCAAAATATATTAACATTGATGACTATTTTGTATTTTCTAATGATGAAGACTTGCTTAAAAGCATTATTACAAGCTTTCAAAATGGTAGCACCTATAGTAAAGATGCAAATTATTCAAACTTAAAACTATCTTTAAGTGATGAAGCTTCACTTTTAATAATTGTAAATTCAGAAAAATTAGAATCAATTATAGATAGTACTTTTAATGAAACAGCGAAGAGCCTCAACTTAAGCAATCATAAATTTTCAGGCTTTCAAATAGTGCAAGATGATGGTTTTGTTCATATTAATAGTGCTATAAAAAAGAATAAATCTAGAAGACAACAACATACAATATCTGAAGAATTTAATGTATCGCTTGATTCCGATATTTTAACCAATCCGCAGTTTGTAATTAACCATCGTACTAAACAAAAAGATATTGTTGTACAAGACATAAACAACAACTTATATTTAATTTCTAATAAAGGAAAAGTGCTTTGGAAAAAACAATTACAAGGTACTATTCTTGGTAAAATAGAGCAAGTAGATCTTTATAAAAATGGACGCTTGCAACTAGTATTTGCCACTTCAAATCGTGTTTATATTTTGGATAGGAATGGAAAAGATGTCAGTCCCTTTCCATTAAAATTTAATAATGTAATTACTCAACCTCTAAGTGTTTTTGATTATGACAATAACAAGAATTATCGTTTTGTTGTAGTTCAAAATAACATTCTTATTATGTATGATAAAAATGGAAAACGTGTTAATGGGTTTGAGTACAAAAACAACTCCAACGATATTATAACCCAACCAAAACACTTTAGAATAAATAATAGAGATTATATTGTTTTTGCAGTTGGAAATAGTTTAAAAATATTGAACCGTCGTGGTCAATCTAGAGTAGCAGTTAACGAGAACATCAATTTTTCTGGTAATGCTATTTACAACTATAACAATGTGTTTACTACGACAACGTCAAATGGCGATTTAGTACAAGTGAACTTAAAAGGCAATGTTAGTAAGCAATCGCTAAACCTAAGTAACAATCATTATATTACAACTACAAGTAAAACATTAGCTTCGGTTGATGAGAATAAATTAACCATTAGGCAACGCACACAAGAATTAGATTTTGGCAATTATACAGCTCCAATCATATTTTACATCAACGATAAAATTTACGTCACACTTACCGATTTACAAGCTCAAAAAGTTTACTTGTTTGACAGTCAATCAAACCCAATTGTAAATTTTCCAGTATATGGAACTTCTTTAATTGATCTTGCAAATATAGATGGCGATAGTAATTTAGAGATCGTTACCAAAGGCGAAAATAATTCGATAATAGTTTATCAAAAAAATTAATATATTCTTTTGATAGTTAATCATTTAATTCTACTTTTGAATTACTCTCTTATCAATAGCTATAATTAGTTGTTTATAGGCTAATTATTTACCCAAGTCTTCCATACATTAATCGAGAATATGTTAATAATAAACATTATTATTCATGAGATTAATTGCATTTATTTCGTTGTCAAAAATTACAGCATCTTTGCTTTTTTTACTGTTTTTTTTGTCAACTATTGATGCTCAAACTAAAGAAATTAAACGACCAAAAAGTCATGTGGGAGTTACGAGTATTGATAGATTTGTTCAAGAGTCTTTCGATCTATATGATAAAGTTTATATGTATGATGGTTATGCTACAGCAGGAACCCCTTTAGAAGATGACGATATTGATGTGTTAGAAGACGCACTCTCTGAATTAGATGTCATTTTAGAAACAGCTCCAGACATTGTTTCAGATATAAAAGGCATTAGTGTACTTAAACAAGCTAAAGCTACACTACAGGTTAATAGAGCAAAAAAAGCATTAAATTATAGTGTTAAAACTGCTAAAGAATTACTTCTTGGACAACGTGAACGTGAAGAACAAGAAACCGATTCTGAAGAAGAAACTGAATCAAGTGAAGACTCAAATTCGAACTCATCAAGTAATGAATCAGCGGAGGAACAAGAAGAAGCTGAACCTGAAAACATTTCAGACAAACTAGAAATCTATAGTAAATATGATTTTGTTCCTGGAGATAAACAACTGTTCTTTGATGATTTCTCTCAAGATTTTGTAGGTGATTTTCCAAGTAAATGGAATACCAATGCTTCTGGTGAAGTCGTTAGAGTTAATTCTAACGAAAATTGGTTTGAATTAAAGTCTGGTTATGGAGTGTATTTTATTCCTAATGTTAATGAACTTCCTGAAGATTACACAATAGAATTTGATCTTCTATCGAAAGGATTAGGAAAACAAACTTCTTCTACAGCTAGGTTTCATATAATATTAAGTGATAATAATAAATTTGATAATGGTACCGAACATTATGCCGAAGTATACATTCCACTTGGGCAATATGGTGCTTTTTCTCTTCGTGCAAATAATTATTTTAACAGAACCGGAGGCGATATAAATACAGATATTAGAGCAGATATAAGAGATGAAGTTTTAAACCAACCGCATATAGCTATTTCTGTTACTAAAAACCGATACAGACTTTGGATAAACCAAGTTAAATATATTGATATTCCTCGCTTTATTCAGGAATTAAATGTGCTTAATCATATCAAATTCCATATTAATAACTTTGCAGACGGAGAAGAACGCGTATTTATCCGCAATTTAAAAGTTGCTGAAGGAGGAGTTGATTTACGGAGGAAATTGTTATCTGAAGGTAAGATATCTACTAATGGTATTCTATTCGATTCTGGTTCTGCCAATATTCAACCACAGTCACTCGGTATCATACGTCAAATTTCGCAAGTATTAATGCAAGACGCAAGTATAAAATTAAATATTATTGGACATACTGATGCAGATGGTGGTGATGAAGTTAACTTAAAACTATCTAAAGATCGAGCCGAAGCAGTAAGAAATGCACTCATAAATATTTATAAAATTTCTAGTAACCGACTTACAAGTGAAGGTAAAGGAGAAAGTGAACCTGTTGGTGATAACAATACTGCCGATGGGAAAGCACAGAATAGACGTGTAGAATTTGTAAAACATTAACGATAACCAAATCGAAAGCCGAGTCTATTATGAGGTGCCAGGGTAGAAATACCTTGGCATTTTTTTATGGAAATCTCTTGCAATTTAGTAGTATTGCAATTAGATAAATAATCACCAAAAAATTCATGATAAAACGTACAAAAGCTTCCATTTCTAAATGTATATTACATAAAGTTGGTAACAAATTTAATGACACCAAAAATGCTTTTTCGGAGCAACCTATAGATTTTGATGAAGCTAGCTACGATTTAATACTCCCTT
The DNA here is from genome assembly GCF_039954625.1 of Pontimicrobium sp. SW4. Lineage (NCBI taxonomy): Bacteria > Pseudomonadati > Bacteroidota > Flavobacteriia > Flavobacteriales > Flavobacteriaceae > Pontimicrobium > Pontimicrobium maritimum. The sequence goes on along the minus strand of NZ_CP157199.1, from coordinate 417,286 downwards.
ACTTGCTACGTCCTTTTAGTAGCGTTGTTGAAAGCTATAGGTTTAATCATCACTCCAACATCAATCTTAATGAAATTAACAGTTATGCAACTCAGTTATTAAATGATGATACTGATTTTGTGGATATTTCAAAACACATTGTTATGCATTTGTTCGAGCAATCAAACTCTGCTCAAATAAAAACTGGAGATGTTATTGTTTGTATGTTCCATGATATTCAATATGAAGACTATCTCACAGATGCCATTGGCATTTTTAAAGTTGAAAACAAATCACACTTTTTTCAAACACATTTAGAAAATAATAGCTACGATTTATATGTACAAAAAGGGATTCAAACAAAAAAAGTAGATAAAGGTTGTTTAATTTTAAATGCAACTGACGGTGAAGGCAATATTGTATTGAGTGTAGACCATAACAATTACGATACGCAATATTGGATTAAAAGCTTCTTAAATATTAAGTACCCTGATGACTCTAACCAACACACAAAAAATTATATTGAAATGTGTAGAGAGTTCTCCAAAGAAGTGATGCAACCACAATTCGGCATGCAAGAGCAGAGTTATTTTTTAGCAAAAACAGTTGATTTCTTTAAAGAAAATGAAGTTATAAATATTGAAACTTTTAAAGAGGACGTTTTTGAAGAAGAAGACCAAATACAACTGTTTGAAGATTATAAAAAAACCTACGAAAGTGATTATAATGTACTCATTAGAAATCAGTTTGATGTGTCGGAAGTCGTGCTAAAAAAACAAAAACAGAAGATAAAAACTGAAATAAAACTAGATACGAACATCCAAATAAAATTAGATGTGGATGCTCCAGATGCCTCAGCCGAATATCTAGAACGTGGCTACGACGATGAGAAAAAAATGCACTTTTACAAAGTGTATTTTAATGAAGAAGGTTAATTAAATATGTTATTGCGATGCTGACATTTACAGTCAGTAGAAAAAATATCTAGCTTCGTTTACTAGTACTGAACTAGCTTTAGTAATAGCTGATATAAAATTGTTACTGAGTTTGTCGAAGTATTAAAACGTGGTATATCATCACATTGGCAAAATCATGAAATGTATTCAAATAAAATTTATTTTACCAATAAATAAACCACTTGAATTTTGTGGAGAAAAAGTAATTTCATTAAAACTGCCAGAACAAGATGTGGATTTTAATGTAAACATAACTGAAAATGGAATTTATAAATTATATACTTTAAAGTCTAAGCCATTAAATACTAAAATTCAAGATTCTACAATCGAGAATATTAAGAATTCTCTTTATTTATCAAGTATTGATGTTCAAAGTGGAATCTTAATAAATCCAAACCTTGCTTCTGGAGGAATTTCAAATACTTTTAAAGAAACCCTTAACAAAATTGGAATAAAAAGAGAAAGTAATTTCGTTGGAATAAAGCTTGTCGATTGCGAAACCAAATTTATTAGTGCTAGTGGAGCACTGACAGTTGGAATTAATTCATCATTTTTTGAAAATTCGATTAATACTAAAATTAAAGAATATAGTTTAGTTGATGAAAAACTCTTAAGAGCTATAGAACTCTACAATTCAATATCTTACCTATCCAGAGTTAACAATTCTGCTAGATTTATTCTATTAATGTCAGCCATTGAATGTATAATTATTCAGAAAGAGATAGATGAACGAGCAATACATATTTTAGACAATGCAGAAAAAGAAATCAAGAACTTATCTTTGAACAAGACTGAAAAAGATTCAATTTTAAATTCAATAGAGTTTGCAAAGAAAAAGTCAATAAATAAAAGCGGAAAAGCAACAGTTCAAGAATTGTTTTTAAATTCAAGTATTGAATATAATGGTTTCAATCCAGTTGTCTTTTTTAGTAAAGCATATGACTTAAGATCTAGATTAGTTCACGATGGAATAACTAAAACAAAATTCTTAAATATTGAAAATTCGCAATTACAACAATTCACAATAGATTGTTTAAGTAGATACTATAAAAACTTTTGCCAACAATAGGTGTAATTTATGCTAAATTTAAACCCACAAACATCCAACAAACGATATACTACACCCAAAAATCTTCGGTTTTATTGTAGCACAAATCATAACTCTAAACCGTTAAACAAACCTTCAAAAACAACTCTCAGTTTAAGATTTATTCCAAAAAATAATGTCTAATTCCAACAAATCGTTTTTTTATAATTTGTAAAGAGTTGGTTCCAACTTTAAAATAGCGGGATAGATTATATATAGACAATAGTAACGTAAACCCAATAATCATTAAATTCCTTTTAAATCTAACATCTATATCAAAAATAACTTTGCCATCAACTTCAATTCTAAAAGGGTCTTCTTCTTGCTTATCTTCTCCTAAATAGAGTACAATTTCTTTACCGTATAAATTAGACTTTAAAAGCTCATTCCAATAATCCTTATATATATCAGAAATATAATATTCATGGTATTTGCGATCTGCAATAGTAATTATTAATCGCTCTCTAATAATATTCTTAAAGAGATAGTCTTTAGGTCTTCGCTCTTCATAGGTTTCTTTCTTAACAGAAGAGACCAACCCAGTAACAACTTCGAAGTCGTTTTTATTAAGTGAAAAATCTGGTAAAATATTATACCCAACTATAAATAATAGAAACATGTTTAGCAGGTAAAGTATTGTGTTTTTCAATATAGGAAGGGTTTATGCTTTTTTAACTCAGTTTCGTCAACTTTACTTTACCAAATTTTAATGAGATTACTGCTTTACCAAATATACTAAATGATTTAGAACGTAAAGTCAAACAACAACCTATTTCATAATCAAAGAATGTTTTTACATAAGTCACTACAAAACTCTTTAGCTCCTAATCTATTTATAATTAAACTTCTACAAGTTATATTTTGTTTTTATTTGTATAAAAAAAGAACTAATTTTAGAAAAGTTTCATTAAATATTGATCAACCCATTAACCAAAATTATTTTAATTTATGAAAGCTAAAAATATTACAACACTTGTCTTAGTTTTATTATTGTTTATCGCATGCAACACTACCACTAAAAATGAACTTCCTGTTCAAGAAGTAAAATTGACAGAAAATGAAGTTAGTCCAATAATTGACAAATGGCTAAAGTTATGGGAGACATATGATGTAAATATGCTTGATGAAATTTTCTTAGAATCCGATGAGCTAACTTACTTTTCTTCTGAAAAGGAAGGGTTAATGAAAGGGTATAAAGAGCTTAAACCTCATCATATAGGCTTTGGCTTTACCGAAGGAGGCAAAAAACCTGAAAAAGCATTATGGCTGGAAGACTTAGAAACCAGAATATATAATGGAAGTGCTATGGTTGGAGGAATTTGGTATTTTGGAGATAGATCTCTACCTAAAGACAGTATTTCTAAGGGTCCTGTAACTTTTGTTCTTATTAAAGATGAAAATGGGGCTACAAAAATTGCTCATACCCATTTTGCAAATTATTAAGTTTAAAAAAATAAAACTTAAAATTTCTGTAAACTTTATTTAAAACAAACGAGTGTTTATTCTTTAATAAATTCTACCTCAAAAAGCACTTTAAAATGCTTAAGTAATTTTGCCTTTACCTCGGCTTCGTCTACATGTTTTTTACCAAGCTCTACATTAAGCGATGTTACAGCTTTACCACGAATTCCACAAGGAATCATCAAATCAAAATAGCCTAAATTAGCATTTACGTTAAGTGCAAAACCATGCATCGTTACCCAGCGACTTGCACGAACGCCCATAGCACATATCTTACGTGCAAAAGGGGTACCTACATCCAACCAAACTCCTGTTTCTCCAGGACTACGCTCTGCCTTTAAATCATATTCAGCAAGTGTTAGAATAATCATTTCTTCTAGCAAGCGTAGGTACTTATGAATATCTGTAAAGAAGTTTTCTAAATCTAAAATAGGGTATCCAACTATTTGTCCAGGACCATGATAAGTAATATCGCCGCCACGATTCACTTTATAAAAAGTAGCTCCTTTTTCAGCAAGTTGAGTTTCATCAACTAGCAAGTTACTCATATCTCCACTTTTACCTAAAGTATATACGTGCGGATGTTCTACAAATAAAAAATAATTGTCAGTGTCTAGATTAGCATCTTCCCTTCTATTCTTTATTTTAGTATCAACTATTCCTTTAAACAAGGCCTCTTGGTAATCCCAAGTTTCCTTGTAGTCTTTAGCACCTAAATCCTGAAGCTTAATTTTCTTATTCATAGAGGGCAAAATTACGACTTTTTAAAATTAACCTTTATGTCAGTTCGAGTGTTTTTCTGAAATATAATGGAAGAAAAATGTATCGAGAATACTAAAAATTATCTGCTGCAAATTACCTCTCTGGATTATTTAAAATAACCAAGGCAGCAATAACACCTGGAACCCAGCCACAAAGCCACAATAAAAAGACAATGAAAATAGAACCACAACCTTTATCTAAGACAGCTAAAGGTGGGCAAAAAATAGAAAGTAAGACTCTCCAAATACTCATAAGATTGATTTTTTTAATGATTGATGATTACCTATCTGACGTTAATAACGTGCATTTGTTACAATTATATATGCTTAGTGTTAAGTTTTAATAAATAGTAATTATCTTTGTGCGTTTTAAATTTTATCACACAAATAACAACCATGTCGCAATTATCAGAACAAGAATTAGTACGACGCGAAAAGCTTAAAAATTTAAGAGCTTTAGGTATCGATCCTTATCCAGCAAATTTGTATCCTGTAGACCATACGTCTAAACAGATAAAACAAGATTTTGCTGAAGGTAAACAGGTTGTTATTGCTGGCAGATTAATGTCTAGACGTATACAAGGGAAAGCATCGTTTGCTGAGCTTCAAGATAGCGAAGGTCGCATACAAGTATATTTTAATCGCGACGAGATTTGTCCTGGAGAAGACAAAACATTGTATAATGACGTTTACAAAAAATTACTAGATATAGGTGATTTTATTGGTATAGAAGGCGAATTATTTACGACGCAAGTTGGTGAAAAAACAGTCATGGTAAAAAACTTTATTGTTTTAAGCAAATCTTTAAAACCATTGCCTTTACCAAAAACTGATGCTGAAGGAAATACGTTTGATGAGTTTAACGACCCAGAAATGCGTTACAGACAGCGTTATGCCGATTTGGTTGTAAATCCAAAAGTAAAAGATACATTTGTAAAACGTACACAAATAACAAATACCATTCGTGAGTTTTATAACGATATGGGATTTCTGGAAGTAGAAACACCAATTTTACAACCAATTCCTGGAGGTGCTGCAGCAAGACCGTTTACGACGCATCATAATGCATTAAATATTCCTTTGTATTTACGAATTGCAAACGAATTGTATTTAAAACGATTGATTGTTGGTGGTTTTGATGGTGTGTATGAGTTTGCAAAAGACTTCAGAAATGAAGGTATGGATAGAACACACAATCCAGAATTTACAGTTATGGAAATGTATGCCGCATACAAAGATTACAACTGGATGATGGATACCACTGAAGAATTACTTGAAAAGATTGCCATAAAATTACATGGTACTACTCAAGTTGAGTTTGATGGAAAAACTATTGATTATAAAGCACCTTACAAGCGTATTGGAATTTTAGACGCAATTAAAGAACATACTGGGTTTGATTTATACCAAAAATCGGAAGATGAAATCCGTGAAGCTTGTAAAGCATTAGAAATTGAAACAGATGAAACTTTTGGAATAGGTAAAATGATTGATGAAATTTTTGGTGAAACCTGTGAACCACACTACATACAACCAACATTTATTATTGATTATCCAACCGAAATGAGTCCGCTAACCAAAAAACATCGTTCAAAAGAAGGGTTAACCGAGCGCTTTGAATTGATGGTAAATGGAAAAGAATTGGCGAATGCCTATTCTGAGTTAAACGATCCAATCGAACAACGCGAACGTTTTGAAGACCAATTAAAATTATCTGAAAAAGGAGATGACGAAGCAATGTTTATAGATCACGACTTTTTACGTGCTTTAGAATACGGAATGCCTCCAACATCTGGTATTGGGATTGGAATAGATAGATTGACCATGTTTATGACTAATAATCCATCGATACAAGAAGTATTGTTCTTCCCTCAAATGAAACCAGAGAAGAAAGCTATTGAAATGAGTGATAACGAAAAAGCAATTTTCGAGATTTTAAAAACTCAAAAAAGCATGAACCTCAGCGATCTTAAAATACAATCTGGTTTAAGTAATAAAGGTTGGGATAAAGGAATTAAAGGGTTGGCTAAACATGGTCTTACCAAAGTAACTAAAACTGATGATGCTTTAATTGTCGAAGTGATAGAATAATAATGGCTAACATAAACTTGTTTTTGCATTACTAATATTCCATTAGTTAAGAAACTTCAATATATTTTAAAAACAAAAAACCAGTAATTATATAATTACTGGTTTTAAGGATTCTTTTTCAAATAGATTTTACTAGTTAACTACAACGTCAACAGTGTTTTTTATCATGCCTTTATAAGGATCGAAACCGCAAGGTAAATAGTCCTTAGTATCAAAATTAATTTCTATTTCTTCTTCTATTTCTATTAATTCGATAGTATTCCAATCTAAATCGTTTTTCCCTTTTAAAGCATTGAAGTTCTCTGGTAAATACTTTGCAGTATCAAAGCCTAATTCAACATCTTCTTCTAACTCAACAAGTTCGATTGCATTCCAATCTAAATCGTTTTTTCCTTTTAAAGCATTGAAGTTCTTTGGTAGATACATTGAAGTATCAAAGCCCAATTCTACTTCCTCTTCTAATTCAATAATTTCAATCTCATAGATTTCTAGATCTTCTGTATTTGAATCTTCTGTATTAGTAAAAAGCTCTTTTTCTAATTTGTGCTTTTCAGTGCTCAAATTATCATTTATTGTGTCACCTTCTATATTAATCTTAGCAGATATATTTAATATAAATAATACACTAAGTAAAAAAGTTAATAGGTATTTATTAAAACTTTTTATGTGGTTTTTTTTTGGTTCAGTTGTTTTCATTATTTCTGTTTTTAAACTTGATTGATACCTAATAGACGACAATAAATTAAATTTGTTACAGTACTATGCATTACATAATAGTTAATTAACAAACTTTAACACTTAACTCACACATATAGAGAAACTTTAAGTACAAATACAATTCAAAAAAAAGATTAGATAGGCATCATAATATTTAATTATAGAGCTAAAAAAAAGTATAAATCTTAGCGATCTTAAAACGTAATCGAAATTAAGTAAGCCCTTTTTATCAATTCTAATCAGATATACTACAGTCCTAATCCCATTAAGTACTTTAACAAAACATTAGCTTCCATATTTTTAATAATACATAGACATAAAATACATTTACTTTAAGTTTATTAATCATAAAAAATTGAATCACAATGAAAACCTTATCTCTTCTCCTAATACTACTTTCTGTTAATACAATAGTCGCTCAAGAAATGAATGATGAAAGCGCCATAAGACTAACCATAAATAATTATTTTGAAGGTTCGAGAAGTGACAATCCTGATTTATTAAAAAAGGCTTTTCATCCTGATGCAACACTAAAATACATTAAGGATAATGAGTATAATGTGACTCCTATTCAAAAGTTTTTTACTTATTTCACAAATACAAAAACTAGAACTTTTGAAGATAAGATTTTTTATATAGATGTTACAGGGTTAGCTGCTAATGTGAAACTTTCTACTAAATATGAAACTTATCAATATACAGATTATATGAATATGCTAAAAACAAAAGATGGTTGGAAAATAGTAAGTAAAATTTCCTATCGAGAGAATTTTTAATTACAAATAAACAGCATTTTTAATCTAAAAAAGGAGTCATGTAAATGATTCCTTTTTTTGTATTTTTAAACATCAATCACTAAAACAATAATTATGTTACGCAAAATTTCTTCATTATTTACTCTATTAGTTTTACTTGGTTCTTGTAAAAAAGAACAACAAGAAAATAGTGAAGACCATATAGTTGCTATAGAAAATGGTTTATTAAAAAGTATACAAGTAGAAGGTGAAGCTCCTGCAACTTTTAATATAGAAGAACGCATGAAAGTTCATAATGTTCCAGGAGCTAGTATTGCTGTTATTATTGATGGCAAACTACAATGGGCTAAAGGATATGGTATTGCAAACACGAATACTAATAAAAAAGTGGATATAAATACGTTATTTCAAGCTGGCTCTATTAGTAAACCTGTTGCCGCCCTGGCAGCTTTAAAACTTGTAGATGAAGGCAAGCTAGATTTGGATGAAGATGTAAGCACGTATCTTAAAAGTTGGAAAATCCCAGACTCTAAATTTACTGAAACTGAAAAAGTAACGCTTAGGCGTTTGTTAACTCATACTGCTGGAATGACTGTTCATGGTTTCCCTGGTTATACCCAAAAAGATTCATTCCCAAGTATTAATACCGTACTAAATGGAAAAGGAAATACAGCAGCAATACTATTAGATACTATTCCAGGGAGTCTTTGGAGATACTCTGGTGGTGGTTATACAATTATGGAAAAAATAGTTGAAGATGTTAGTGGATTATCTTTAGAAGATTATATGTCTAAAAATATATTACCGCAAATGGATATGACTAATAGTACTTATAGTCAGCCATTAGAAGAAAGCATGAATAGTAACGTAAGTGCTGCATATTATGGTGATGGGGAAATTATTGAAGGGCTTTGGCATAATTATCCTGAACAAGCTGCTGCTGGATTATGGACAACACCTTCGGATCTAGCGAAATACCTCATTGAGATTCATAACATATATGTAAACGATTCTGATGGAGTTCTTTCAAAAGATATGGTGACTAAAATGTTGACAAAGGATATGAATGATTGGGGTTTAGGTCCATCACTTCGTTGGGATAACGATTCATTAATTTTTGGACATGGAGGTAAAAATGCAGGATTTACAAACGATATGATGGCTTTTGCTAAAAGTGGGAATGGTGTTATTGTAATGACGAGTGCTGATAATGGCGGTAGACTTATTGGCGAAGTACTTCGTTCTATTTCTAAATACTATAATTGGGGAACACATAATACTAGAGAAGTTGCAGTAATTAAAATACCTCAAGATGAACTTGAAAAATTTGCAGGAAAGTATCAGTTAGATTTTCAAGTACCAGATATAGGAGATTATAATATTGATGTTACCATACGAGATGGTAAAATACATGTAATAGACCCAAATAATAATGATGAAAACTTATTTACTCCTCAAGAAGAAACGAAATTTATTGACCTTGATAAAGGTGATCGTATTGAGGTTAAAACCGACGATTCTGGAAATATTAGCTTCTTATGGAATGGACAGTATAATTTCAACAAAATAAATGAATAAAAAAATAACGATTGTCTTTGCTATATTCTTTTCAATTTATGGATGTGCTCAGCAAAAAGAAAATTCTCCAAACAATGACGCAACGTTAATTAGTGTTGCAAAAGAAATTATGCAATCTGCCAAAACTTGTGCTCTTGTTACTTTAGATGATAAAGGAAGACCTAGAGTAAGAACTATGGATCCATTTCCTCCCGAAGAAGAATTAACTGTTTGGTTTGGGACGAATAGCAACTCCAGAAAAGTTAATCAGATTAGAGAAAACCCTAAAGTAACTTTATACTATTTAGATAGTGATGATACAGGTTATGTTATGATACATGGTATTGCGAGCATAGTTAATGATAACGCTGAAAAAGAAAAACATTGGAAGGTGAAATGGAAAAGTTTCTACCCAAATTACCCAGATGATTATATGCTCATTAAAGTTAAACCGGAGTGGCTAGAAGTTATTAGCGAAACTCGTGGTATTCTTGGAGATGAAAAAACATGGTTACCACCAATTGTAACTTTTAGTGAGAATTAAAAATAAAAAAAGCCAACACAATGTGTTGGCTTTTTTAATATAATAAGGTTTATTCTTTTGGCTTAACATCCCAATTAATAATAGCATTCCAAAGCATTGGTGCATCATGATGATTTAAATATCTATGTAGTGGATTAAACGTAAATGCAACTACGTGCCCTTTTCCAACAGGTATATCAAAAATGGCTCCTTGACCTACAATTTTATCTTCATTTTTAACCATTCCCGAAAGCACATATTTATGTTTTGACTTTTCTTTTGATTTTGCAACAGCTATTGAATCTGGCTTATAGTCTACCATTCCCATAATTTCTCCTTCATATACTTTTTCATCTTTTAATTGACTAGTTCCATATTGCATTACCATATGGTCTCTTTGATATTTCCCTACTTGATACATTTGTAAATTACCTCTAAAAACATGTGTGATTTCTGGATAACCATTCATAATGTGATGTCCTTTATTTCTAACTTTAGTAGTTACTAAAGACCCTGGATGGTATAAATTGCCTGTGCTTAAAGGCGTTAATTCTCTAGTAATACCAGTTTCTGCTGCCATTCTAGTTGCATTAGCAAGTGTTATTAATGTGCCTCCATTCTCTACGAATTTTTTTAGATTATCCATCCCATCAAAACCTGGACCTCCAGTCATATCATCTGTAGCATCTGGATAACCATGGTGTGGAAATTCGTCTGTTTTTGTATAAGGCATTGGTCCCCATTTTGTATCAATACCATGAATCATAGTTTCAACATTTCCTGAGGTATGTGGAATTAAAACAACATCGAAACGATTATTTAAATTCCCATTCTTTAAATCGTCCTTATCTATTGAGGTATATGGAATACTTCTATTTTCGAAAGTAAATCTAGCCCAACCTTCAGCTTGAGTATTATACCACGTATGATAAATAGCTATACGCGGTAATTTTATTGTTTTTGTTGATTCATTAGAAACTGATGAAGCCTTTACAACATCTAACCCCATATCTTTTATAAGATTTACCGTATTCTTATCTGCTCCCGAAATTATAATACTTCCGCTTCCTAAAGGTTTCTTCTTTACCGTTATTGGCTTAGTAGTAATATTTATTTTCGCCTCTTTACTAGATGATGCTACTTTATAAAGTAATGGTAGCACCTCGTTTTGAGCTTTATAATTAATAATTAAGTTAGATCCACTTCCAGAATCTGAACCTTTAACAGAAACATCCTCTGTAAGCAATTCTAAATTGCTAGTTGAAAAACCATCAGCCTTAGCAACAGTCTTCACATCTACACCATACATTAACCCATAAGTCCAAGCAATATCATCATAAGGATTATGCTTTGCGGTTTTTGGATAATTTTGCTTTGATAGTAGCGCATCTGCGAAGCCACTATATGGTTGATTAAGAAGCACTACATATTCTCCTTTGTTATCTCCCTTATTTCTAAGATGTACATCAATCCCTTGCACTCTTAACTGGTTTACCAAATAGGCAGTCATATTAGGATCACGCTGGTCTTTGCTGATTACATAAGCATATTTCCCTCCATGTTTCCATTTATTAATATTATTTACACCTTTTTGGTAGAAATTTTTAAGCAACTGATTTCCGTTATTAGCAGCATAACTTAATGAAGCCACAACACCAGACTGCATATAATTAATATTATTTCTTGAAGACCATAACACTTTCTCAGTTGGTGGTACAGGACGATACCATTGTCTTGAATGCACAGGATCGCCAGCATATCTTGTATTAGAAAGATCTCTCATAAAAGTATTTCCTCCTCCATTTCCAAAAGTTTCGTAAAAACGTCCCGTGGCATTGTGGTTGTTAGCAACCCAAATACCATATCCTGGCCACCAACCATTGTAAAATGCCCAAGTAAAAACACCTGGCAGCCCTTCTGCCGTTACTTGTGTTAAATCATGATTTCCCATTACCTGCCATTCACCAATAGTAATTGGATCTATGTAGGTATTATAAGGGCCTGTTCCTGTTGAAATATATAATAACGCTACCGATTCGTGCAGGTCTAACATTCCAACTGGATGATACTCATAAAACACATCAAAAATTGCTTTTGTTAGTGCTTGTGAAACTTGTAGACCATCTCTGTTATTGTCATGAAACACATATTTACCCCAATATGGTGAAGAACCACGCATACCATCATCAAACTCTTTTTTAGATTTTGTATAGCGATAATACCAATCTACTTGTTTATCTCTTCCGTCAGGTTCAGATACAGGATTAATTAAGGTAATAACATTGTCTCTAATATTATCCATTTCACTACTTTCTTCAGCAAGTAACCTAAAGACCAATTCCATTAGCATTTCTGGTGATCCCATTTCAGTAGAATGAAGCCCTCCATTAAGGTAATACATAGGTTTAGTTTTTAAAACTAAACTTTCTACTTCATTCTCCTTTATTGTTCTAGGGTCAGCTAACTTATTTAGGTTTTGCTTATAAGTTTCAAGGTTTTTTAAGTTTTCAGGACTTGAAATAATAAGCAAGTGAATTGGTCTTCCTTCTTCCGAATTAGTAATAGTTACCATTTCCATCCTATCGGATTTAGAGGCTAAAATTTTATAATAATTATAAATATCTTTTGTATGATGCATCACACCTGGAGCACCTATAATAGTCCCGAAATGTTCTAATGGTGAAGGTAGTATTGATGATGCTGGAAAAGTTTGCATTGATCTTGGTAAAAAACGCTCATCAGTAGTGTGTTTTTTTATTAAATCTGCATACGCTTTATCAATATTTTGCGCAAATACTTGAGTAAAGGCTATAGTGCATAATAATAGTACCATAACCTTTTTAAGGTTGGTTGGATTTTTCATATTGGTTAGCTAATTAGTTATAATTTACTCTCTTGGCCAAACATTATCCTTAGAATCCTTATCAGGAAATCTTCTGTTTGGATCAAAAGTTATTTTCTTGATTTTTCGAGATCCAAAATTCATTTTCGCTTCAAAAACTCTATCTCTATTAAACCAAACATCTACAGGCCATGTAACAATAGCTGTGTTCTCGTCTACCATTTTAGCATTAGATATTGCATTAATTGGCAGCTCTCCGTCTGCAAACTCAACTTTAAGTACTACTGGTGATGGCATTTCTCCAGCTTGGTGTATTGTTACCACAGTTTCATTTCCATTAGTTTTTACATCTTGTATAGAGGCATTTACAGACTCTGTAGTCCATAACCAATAGTACCAAAACCATCCTAAATCCTGTCCTAATTCATTATTCATAAAGTATATATAATCCCATGGAGAAGGATGCTTAAAAGCCCAAGCTTTAGTATAATTACTCATTGCTTTTTGAACAGCTTCATCTCCAACAATACCACCAAGCATAGACAGCATTAAAGGTGCTTTTCTATAGGTTTGGTAGCCATAACCATTACCAGCATAATTAGCGCTCCACATCATAGTTGCTTCATCTTCATTTCCACTTTGAAATCCATAACTTTGTCCTAAACCATCCAAATTAGCAAGTTCGCCTCGTCTATGCGCTCCAGACAAAATATTCATATACGAATTAAATCCTTCATCCATCCATCCATATCTAGCTTCATTTGTCCCTAACATCATAGGCCACCATTGATGAGCCGTTTCATGATCTGCTGCTCCTTGATTTGAATTAATAACCATTGGATATTCCATTCCAGCACTTGGACCATCTTGAATTGTCAATTGAGGAAATGGATAAGGTGCCCACAAATCTGAATAAAATTCTAATGCATGGCGTGTACGTTCTATCGCTTCAACAAATCGATTAGCACGTTCTGGCAAATACACCATATGTATTGGTATTGGTCCCTTTGTTGGAATTGTAGCTCTACTCGCTTTCCAAATAAAATCATTTGATGTAGCCCACGCAAAATCGTTTACCTTATCAGCTTTAAAATGCCAAATTAAGCTTTCGCCCTCTGCAGTAGCTTTTCCAGCACCTCTCTCCTCTTCTCCAACTATAGTAATTTCATCATTGGAATTTAATACTTTAGACAAACGCTCTCTTGCAGTAGATGTTAAAACTTCTTCTGGATTTTGCAAGATTCCTGTTCCACTAACTATCCAGCCAGCTGGAACATCTATCTTTACATTAAAAGTTCCAAAATTATTGAAAAATTCGGCAGGCCCTAAATAGACATCTCTTTGCCAGCCTCTTAAATCATCAAACTTAGCCAAACGCGGGAACCATTGTGTTGGTTGAAACAATCTATCTTGCCAACGTTGAGTCATCCTATGACCTCTTCCATTTTCTCCTCCTGGTAATTTTGTGTTCCATTCAATATATACTTCTGCCTTACTTTTAGACTGTATTGGCTTTTCTAAAGTAATTGTTGCTACTGTTTGCTGTAAGCCAGATACTGATAATCGAGGTATTACTTTTTCTCCTCTTCGTCTTGGTTGTGGTCTAGCATATAAATCTACTTCATTTCCATTTACCTTAAGCTTGGTTATTACCATTCCTTCAGTAGTTTCTGCTGGAACTGATGAACCTCTAGGTACATCTGCTCTAAAAATATTATGATCAAGCCTTAATACAATTTGTGTTAACTCTGTATTACTATTATTATGTACTAAAATAGTTTCTGAACCAGAAAGCACTTGTGTTCTTGGATTTAAGCTTACATTAATATTGTAATCGGTCTCTAGCTGCCAGTAGTTGTTACCTGGTTTACCTGTAAAATTTCGAGTACCTTCGTTAAATGCTTTTGTTATAGAATTGGTTAATGGAACTTGTTGCCTAATGGCTCTCTTTTTTGAAGTTCCATCATTAATTTGTGCAGACATTAGTGAAAACTGCATCAAAACTAACATTAAAATAATGTGCTTTTTTTTTGTAATCATTGCGGTTGGATTTAAATTTTAATAACTTAATAAGCATAATTACAACATATTATATAAATATTAAAAAAAAAGCCAGTAATTAACATTACTGGCTTCAAGGTCCTTATTAATACTCTTTGGCAAAAATTAATAAAGACACACTACTACATCTTCTTTTTCACAGTTTATACCTTTATATGGATTAAAGCCACTAGGTAGATATTTACTAGTATCGAACTCTAGTTCCACTTCTTCCTCTACTTCTACTAATTCAATGCTTGACCAGTCAATATCGTTTTTCCCTTCTAATGGGTTAAAATCTTCAGGTAAATATTGTTTTGGATCAAAATCGAAATGCACTTCTTCTTCTATTTCATAGACTTCAAAAAGGCTTAGATTAATATCGCTTTCAAAAAGTGCAATTTCAAGGTTTATTTCTTTTAACGTTTTATAATTTTTTTTAGTATCAATAGGAATCTCTCCAGAGATTGCATTAGCATTAAACGCTATAAATGCTACAAGTAATAAAATTAATCGGTTCATAATATTTTTGGTTTTTTGTTTTGTTTTATACCTCTATTGACGCTACAAAAACCTAAATGTTACGAGTGTTTAGAAATGTTTAACACATTTAAACTCTTTTTAGTGATTTTTTAAGATTCGTGACTTGAAATGTTAATTTTTTAAGACAGCTATTTCAGAATTTCATTGATAAGTTGGTGGTATTTATCAAACTCATTTAAATTATTATGACCACCATTTTCTATAACTGTTAAAGTTGTTTTGCCTTTAGGTGAAACCTCATACAATTTTTTTCCGCTTGAGAATGGTACAACATAGTCATCAGTTCCATGGATAATAGAAATTGAACATTTTACATTTTTAATATGTTCGTTATTTGGCAACTTATATTTAAGTAAGCTATTTGCAGGAAAAATTGGAAATCGTTTTTTAGCAACATCGGCTATACTATAAAAAGGGGCTTCTAAAATTACTTTTTTAGGGTTATTTAAGGATGCCATTTTTGTTGCCATAGCTCCTCCTAAAGATCGACCATAAACAATAATGTTGTCTTCTGCCCAAAACTGTTTTAAATGATTATAGCATACTTGCGCATCATCATATAGTGCTTGCTCACTCAACACTCCTTTACTTTTTCCATAAGTTCTATAATCCATGACATATATATCATATCCCATAGTCACAAAATACTCAACAATCTTTCCCCAGCGTTTTAAATTTCCTGCATTACCATGAAAATACAATATTGCTCCTTTTGGGTTGTTTGCCTTTATGTGTAACGTATTTATAACACCTTCATTTGGTGTATCTAGAAAATACTCATCATATTCATAAGTCAATTCGTAGATATAATCTTGAGTTAGCGTTTCTGGTAAAAACAAAAACTTCTCTTGCAATATATAAAGTATTGCTCCAACAATAATATAAAGCCCTAGCAGAGTTAAAGCGAGTTTTTTAAGCTTTCGTTTTAGATTTTTTGGACGTGTGTATAACATTAATACTTGTTGTTGAAAAATCGATTTCTACAGGTTTTGAATTTATAATTTCTTCAATCATTTTATGGTAAGACTCATAATTATTTAAGTTTTTATGTCCTCCGCCTATCACAGTATGCAATTTAGTTCGCTTAGCATTAACCTGAGATAACTTAACACTAGACTTGTAAGGTATTAACTTATCATGTGTGCCATGAATGATATGTATTGGACATTGTACATATTTTAACCATTTGTAGGTTGGCAATGGATATTTCATTAACAATGATAAAGGCATAAAAGGCATATAGCGTCCAGTAACCTTAGTTAAACTATAATAAGGTGCATCCAAAATTAAAAGTCTAGGATTATTAATGGATGCTAACTTTGCCGCAAAACCTGAACCTAGTGAGCGACCATATAAAATAATATGCTCCTCTGGAGTTCGCTCCTTTAATTTATTATACACTTCTTGTAAATCTCGCTTAATAGCTTTTTGCGAACGTCGTCCTGTACTTTTTCCAAAGCCTCTATAATCGACCATAAACACACTATAGTCATGTCTTGTAAAGTCTACAGCAAATTTGCCCCAACCCTTAATACTTTTTGAATTTCCTTTTAGATATAATACAATACCTTTAGGTTGATTTTTACTCTTAAACAATAAACCATTAATTTTTGCTCCATCTCTGGTTTCTAAATAGTATTCTTTTGTGTCTTGATTTTCGTAAGCAAACTTAAAATCTTCACTCAGTTTTTCTGGTTTAAACAACATATAATCTTGCAAATAATATAAGGCAATACTAATTACAATATAAGTAACAGCAACAATCAAAATAATTTGCAACCAATAAGGCATTTTTAATAATTTCTATACAATATATGAAATTTCAATCTATCTCATTATTGACGTATTTCTTATTCAAGAATAAAAATAGCTTTCTTCTTAGCAGAGTGAATTCATAGAAAATAATGACAACATATCGGTTTTTTTAAAATGCTTTGAGACTTTTTTACTACTTTCAGCAACAATTATTAAAACCCAAATTAATGAAACGCCTTATAATTGCTTTAGTGGTATCATCTCTTTTTACGTCATGTTTAAATGATTCTGATGATTATGTTGTATTACAAGATGATCCTATTGTTGCTCAATTTTTACCAAACCTCTCTCAATTAAATTTATTTGTAGGAGATTTAAATACCCTAACCATAAACTCCAATATGTTTAAGTATGAATTAAACACTCAATTGTTTACCGATTATGCTCATAAACTAAGAATTATTGGACTACCAGAAGGTGCAACTTTACAGTATGAAGATGATGGGTTTCCAATATTCCCAACAGGAACTTTGATTGCAAAAACATTTTATTACAATTTAGACGAAACCGACCTAAACTCGGCACAGCAAATTATAGAAACTCGTGTGCTAATTAAAGAAGAAACCGAATGGACAATTGGGAACTACGTTTGGAACGAAGAACAAACTGAAGCTTATTTAGATACTAATGAGCATCAAGTAAAAGTAGACTTTGTCAATGAAGAAGGTGAAGACGTTGAGATAAACTATGTTGTACCTGGGGCAAATGACTGTACAAAATGCCATAGTAATAGTAATGATGTTACGCCAATAGGTCCAAAATTACGCACCATGAATTTTGATATTGATGGTGTTAATCAATTGCAAAGTTTTATTGATAAAGGTTACTTAACAGACGCTCCTTCTCTAGGTGAAATAGAAGTTTTACCTAATTGGGAAGATGATGTAAACTACAGTTTAGAAGAACGCTCACGTGCATATTTTGATATAAACTGTGCTCATTGCCACACACCAGGTGGGTTTTGTGAATTTCAATCGACTTTAGATTTAGCTTTTGAAACTGACTTTAATGACACTAATATATTTCAAAGACGATTTAGCATTTCTGCTAGAATGAGTTATTATTTTCCTGGAACTAGCATGCCACTTATAGGCACAACCATGATTCATTCTGAAGGTTATAATTTAATACAAGAGTATTTAGATTCTTTAGAATAATTAACTTTTATAAAGCTCGTTTTTAACACTCACTCATTTAAGTTAAATAAATATTAATTTTTTTTAACAAAAAAGAGCCGTTTGTTTAGTATTTCCTATTTTCACGTACTAAACCAAAAAACTAGTTAATTTGAAACATTCTATTAAAGTGTTACTATTAGCCTTAACGCTAATTATATCTTCATGTAACACATCAAAAAAAGCAGCCGAAGCTGAAGCTGCAAAAAAAGCAGCAGCAGCAAAAAAAGCAGCGCCAAAACCAAAGAAAGGCGATATTCAACCTTATAATAAGGTAGTAACTAAAGATGCCAAAACTGACGAAGGTCTTTTTAAAGTCCATAAAATTGATGATAAATACCTTTATGAAATTCCTGATTCACTTCTAGGAAGAGAAATGTTAGTTGTGACGAGAATTGCAAAAAACACTTCTAACAACAGAAACTTTGGGGGTCAAAAAGCCAATACACAAGTATTACGTTGGCAGAAAAAAGACAAACAAATAATTGTTCGAGTAGTATCACATAACATTGTTGCAGATGAGGATTTACCAGTTCATGAAGCTGTGGTAAACTCAAATTTTGAGCCTGTTTTATACACATTTCCAATACAAGCATTCAATAATGACAAAACTGCTACAGTTATAGATGTAACTGAGTTATACAGTTCGGACGTAAAAGCACTAGGACTTCCTGGTTATTTAAGAACCAGTTATAAAATTAGTAGGTTAGACACAAAAAAATCGTTTATTGAAAGTGTAAAAAGTTACCCTCTTAATATTGAGGCTAGACACGTAAAAACTTACATTGCTAATGCGGCTCCTTCAAATAGCTCTACTGGAACAGTATCTGTAGAAATGAGTAACTCAATGGTATTATTACCAAAAGAACCTATGAAGCGTCGTCATTATGATGAGCGTGTTGGCTGGTTTGCTCGCGGTCAAGTAGATTATGGTCTTGAAGATCAAAAAAGTAAAATGGTAAGATATCTTGATCGTTGGAGACTTGAAGTAAAGGAAGAAGATATCGCAAAATTTAAGCGAGGAGAGTTAGTTGAACCTAAAAAACAAATCGTTTATTATATAGACAGAGCTACTCCAGTGAAATGGCGTAAATACATAAAACAAGGTATTAACGATTGGCAAATAGCTTTTGAAGCAGCTGGGTTTAAAAATGCTATTATTGCTAAAGACCCACCAACTGCAGAAGAAGATCCAGAATGGTCTCCTGAAGATGTGCGTTACTCTGTGGTTCGCTATTTAGCATCTCCAATTCCAAATGCAAATGGACCTCATGTAAGTGATCCTCGTTCTGGAGAAATTTTAGAATCTGACATTAACTGGTATCATAATGTAATGAGTCTATTACAAGGGTGGTTCTTTGTTCAAACTGCAGCTATTAATCCAGAAGCCCAAATGGTAGGATTTAAAGACGAAGTTATGGGTGAACTAATCAAATTTGTATCGTCTCACGAAGTAGGACATACTTTAGGATTGCCACATAACATGGGTAGTAGTAGCGCTTATAAAGTTGATGATTTACGTGACGCTGCTTTTACTCAAAAATATGGCACTGCACCATCTATTATGGATTATGCACGTTTTAATTATGTAGCACAACCAGGAGATGAAGGTGTTGCATTGATGCCAAATATTGGTGTATATGACAAACACGCAATTAAATGGGGATATCGTCCAATTTTAGATGCGAAAACTGCATATGATGAAAAAGAAATTTTAGATAAATGGATTTTAGACCATGCAGACGATCCAATGTATCGTTTTGGACAACAAAACGGAATCGATCCTTCAGCTCAAACTGAAGATTTAGGTGACGATGCTATTAAAGCTAGTGCTTACGGAATAGCTAACTTAAAGCGCATTGTTCCTAACTTAATTGAATGGACTACAAAAGATGGGGAAACATTTGGCGATTTATCTGAAATGTATGGACATGTTGTATCACAATATAATCGCTACATGGGTCACGTAACTACTAATATTGGTGGTGTGTATAAATACACAAAAACTGCCGATCAACCTGGAGATGTATTTGTTAATGTTGACAAAGAGCACCAAGAAAACTGTTTAGAATTTTTAAATGAAGAATTATTTAAAACACCTACTTGGTTAATAGATGAAGCTATCATTAAAAAAACTGAGTTTAATGGTGTTACTGAACGTATTAGAGGTATTCAAGCAAGAACTTTGAATAATGTTTTAAACCTTACTAGAATGATGCGTATGATTGACAATGAAACGCTTAATGGTTCCGAGGCTTACAGCTTAACATCTATGATGACTGATTTACGAAATGGAATTTGGTCTGAGGTAAGAACAGGAAGAAATATTGATACTTACAGAAGAAATCTACAGCGTGCACATGTTGAAAGATTGGCAACACTTATGGAATCTAAAGATGTAACTGGTTTTAGAGGCACAGTAACTGTAAAGCAATCAGATATTCTTCCAGTTGTTCGTGGTGAGTTAAACAGAATTAAACGAATGGCTCAAAATGGAGTTAATAGAGGAAATACCTTAACAAGATACCATTTACAAGATATTGTAGAGCGTATCGATGCTATTTTAGATCCTAAATAATTACATTTCCAAAAAAAAAAGAATAAAAGCCTCTAAGTAAAATACTTAGAGGCTTTTTAGTTAACGCCAACTCATCACCAAACAAAATTTCGCTTGTCCAATATCTTGAGTTTTAAACTAAAAATCACTCCTTATTATCGTCTTTTTCACGATCAATATAATATATATCTCTAGTATTTTTTTGCACAGCAATGGCTGAAAAAATACTTAGCAAAAAGGATATCCCATAAAAGCCTTTTTCACTTAATAATAAATCTGCATTCCATAAACCAATAACCAACAGAACAACTGCAGCAGCCGTTGAAAACCAACTTAAACTATAATAAATTTCTGTTACTGGTATTCCTTCTAACTTATCTCTGACTGCTTTTTGCAAAGAGACAACTGAAAATAATCCGAAAAGTAGTATGGTAAAATAATACCCCTTTTCATTAAGCTGCATATCTGCATTCCATAAACCTATGCAGTATGAGGTTACAGCAACTAATAATGCTGTCCAAGAAGCACCAATAAAAGCAGCCGTAGGCTTTTGGTCAAATACTTTCACTTTCTTTTCTTTTGTTTCTAATGTTTCGTCAACCGAAACCGTTGTTTGATAATCCATGTTTTTTTGTTTTATGATTACAGGTCAAAAATGCAAAACAAGAAATAGTTTTAAAAATTAAAATTATCATATAACTGACGATATATTCTATACTAAATACTATTTTATACTTTTATTTAATGTATTTTTAAATTATATACTGACGATATAATGAACAATATAAATGATATAGTTTTAGATTTAACAACTGAAGAACAACAACGTTTCATTACTTATTTAGAAAAAAAGAATAAGCGTAATGATTCTAAAAATATTCAGTTATTTAAACTTTTAGTCAAAAATGAATTCTCCTCAAAAGAAATCTGTTTCAAACTTTACAATATCAACAAGCTTAATGCATATCATGCTTTAAGAAAAAGACTGTATAGATCTCTAATAGATTATGTTGCTAATACAAATTTAGAAGAAGAGAACTCGATAGATATGCAAATAATTAAATATATTTTGGCATCGAGAACATTTTTACAACAAGGACAATACAGAGTTGCCTATAACATTTTAAATAAAGCAGAAAATCTGGCAAGTGAGCATTATTTATTCGCCTTACTAAGTGAAATTTATCATACCCAAATTCAATATAGTTATTCTTATAAAGAGCTAAACATTGATGATCTAATTTCAAAATTTCAAGAAAACGAAAAAAATCATCATTTAGAGAATCAATTAAACATTGTTTACGCAAAAATCAGGCAAATTCTTAATGAAATTAGTTTCCAAGGAGAAGTAATCGATTTTCAAAGTATTTTAAATAATACCCTTAAAGAGCATAATATTGATATTAATGAGTCTTTATCATTTAAGTCTTTATATCAATTAATGAGTATATTTAGTATTTCTGCTTTTGTAACTAATGATTATTTAAACATTGAACCTTTTTTATTAAACACATATAGACCTATACTACTTCACAAACACAAACACAAGCAATTATATTACCACATACATGTTGTTTATATAATAGCTAACACCTTGTTTAGAAATAAGAAATTTAGTAAGTCAATAGATTTTTTACAGCAAATGCATTTATTAATGCAGGAAAAAAAAGGTAAACATTACAATAATTTTAAGTTAAAATACAACTTATTATTGGCCTTAAATTTAAACTATTCTAATAAACAAAAACTTGCTATTAAGACACTTGAATCAATCGTAAATGAGAATCATTCAGATATTGAATCACTATTAAATATCAATCTTAGTTTAATAACATTTTACTTTCAAGTTGATGATTTCAAAAAAGCTCATGGGATTCTTTCTAAACTTTACCACACAGATTTATGGTATACAAAAAAAGCAGGAATAGAATGGGTTATAAAAAAGAACTTAATAGAAATACTACTCCATATTGAACTTAACAATATCGAATTAGTAGAATCTAGGATTGCAAGTTTTAAAAGATCACATTTCAAATACTTAAAGAGTATTAAACAAGATCGAGCAATAACTTATCTTTTACTTGTTGAATCTTATTATAAAAACCCCGAAATTATTTCTGGGTATGCATTTAAAGAGAAGATAAAATCTTCTTTTGAATGGATAAAACCAGAACAAGAAGATATTTTTGTAATGAGTTTTTACTCATGGCTAAAAAGCAAAATTGATAATAAAAAGCTTTATCCAACAACTTTAAACATCATATCATTATCTCATTCTGTTAATACATAGTTAAAAATAAAACCTCTATTAAACCTTTAAATACTATTTAGGTCTTAACAGTATAACATCAATAATAAAAGCAAATGAAAAGATTAATTGTAATTGCTATAGCACTTGTAAGCTTACAAGGCATAGCACAAGAAAGACAAAGAGAACATCGAAAAGAAGATAGAAAAGAACGTCCACAAACTCTAAAAGACTTAAGTCCAGAAGAAGTTGCAACGCTTCAAACAAAAAAAATGACTTTATATTTAGATTTAACCGAAGCGCAACAAAAAGAAGTCTATAAGATTAATTTAGCTAACGCTAAAGAGCGTCAATCAAAAATGGAAGCGTTAAAAAAAATGAGAGAAAATGGTGAAAAACCATCAAAAGAGAATCGCTACAGCATGATGAATGAACGATTAGACAAGCAAATAGCTCAGAAAAAACAAATGAAATCTATACTTTCTAAAGAGCAATTTGAAAAATTAGAAAAAAGTGTTAAGCATAAAAAAACCGCACAACGTAAACAACATAAACAACGTGGAAAGCAAAAACAAAGATTAAGAAAATCTTAGTTTATTTGATTGGTTAGTTAGAAAAAGCATTGCTTAAAGCAATGCTTTTTTTTATTATAAATTTCTTGCTACTTTTTCTACCGCTTCTATTGTATCATCTAAATCCTGATAGCTTAAAGCATCTGTAATAAACCACGTTTCAAAAGCACTTGGTGCTATATAAACACCTTCATTTAAAAGTCCATGAAAAAAGCACTTAAATCTATCATTATTTCCTAAAGTAGATGTATCAAAGTCTGTAACCTCTTCCGAAGAAAAATGAACCGAAATCATCGATCCAACTCTATTAATCGTATGCTCAATATTAGCATTTGATAATACTTTGGCAATTCCATTATGAAGATATGCTGTTTTTTCCTCCAAACGATTAAACAATTCCTTATCAGAATTAATTGTAGTCAACATCGCTAAACCTGCAGCCATAGCAAGTGGATTGCCACTTAAAGTTCCAGCTTGATAAACAGGACCTAATGGCGCTAAATAATTCATTATTTCGTTACGCGCAGCAAATGCTCCTACTGGTAAACCACCTCCAATTACTTTTCCAAAACAAACAATATCCGCAGCTATTCCAAATAATTCTTGGGCACCTCCTTTTGCTAAACGGAATCCTGTCATTACCTCATCAAAAATCAATAAAACATTATGAGCATCACATAAACTTCTAAGCGATTGTAAAAAACCATCTTTTGGCGGAATACAACCCATATTTCCTGCAACTGGCTCTAAAATAATACAGGAAATATTATCTTTATTAGCCTCTATAAGTTTCTCAACATTTTCAATATCATTATACCTTGCTAACAAAGTGTCTTTAGCTGTACCTTCTGTAACTCCTGGACTATTTGGCGTTCCAAATGTTACTGCACCACTACCAGCCTGAATTAAAAAAGAGTCACTATGTCCATGATAACAACCAGCAAACTTGATAATTTTATCTTTACCTGTATAACCTCTAGCTAATCTAATAGCACTCATACAAGCTTCGGTACCAGAATTTACGAATCGTATTTTGTCAATATTTGGAACCATTGACACAGCAAGTTCTGCTATTTTAGTTTCGATTTCTGTAGGCATTCCAAAAGACGTTCCTTTTTTAGCCTTATCTACTACTGCTTTTACAACTGGCTCAAAAGCATGACCCAATAACATTGGTCCCCAAGAGTTTATATAATCAATTAATCGATTACCATCTTCATCATATAAATAAGCTCCTTTAGCTTCTTTTACAAAAATTGGAGTTCCTCCAACAGCTTTAAATGCTCTTACTGGTGAATTTACACCTCCTGGAATTACTTTTTCTGCTTCTGCAAACAACGCACTACTACGCTTATAAATCATTAATTTTTTTCTTTGGATTGTATATTTAAAACTTGACCAACACTCAAGTCTGTTCCTGACAAACCATTAAGTGTTTTAAGTTCTTTAACTGTTATATTGTGTTTTTTTGATATTGAATACAATGTGTCTCCTTTCACCACAGTATAGGTAGCAACTATATACTCTTGCTCCTTTTTTCGATGCGGTTTTGAAGGTTTATCATCAAATTTATATAACTCATAACGCTCTATAAGGCTAATGAGTTTTTCTGGATACTTTCTATCGGTTGCATAACCTGCGCGTCTCAATTCTCTTGCCCAACCCTTATAGTCGTCTTTATCTAACTTAAATAATTTAGCATATCGTTCACGTTTGGCTAAAAACTCCGAATGATCTCTAAAAGATTTGTCAGCATTTTTATACTTTCTAAAACATTCTTGAGCTTCATCATCATCATGATAGATTTTTGCTCCTTTCCAATCATGACATTTTATTCCAAAATGATTGTTTGCTTTAACAGCTAAACGCCCTCTTCCAGAACCTGATTCTAGAATACCTTGGGCCAATGTAATACTTGCTGGAATACCATATTGTTTCATTTCGGAAACAGCAATATCTTTATAAAAAGCAATGTAATCGTTAGTAGATTTAATTACTGGAGACTTCTTTATTTCTTCAGTTTCTGACTCAGTAACAACTTCTTTTGTTGAAGTAGGTCTTGTATCTGTCTTATTAATTCTAGTATCTACGGTTCTAGCCGATTTTTTTCTAGATCCGCAGCTAACTATAAGAATACTTAGAGCGAATATTAATACTATTCTATTCATTAATTAATGGTAATTCTTTTTCTTTTAATCTTTTATTCATGCCTTTAATGCCTTGTAAACCGCCAGTATGAATTACTAATATTTTAGAATGTTTTTCAAAATAATTAGCCTCAATCATTTTAATAACGCCAAACATGAGCTTTCCAGTATAAACAGGATCTAATGGAATGTTATATTCTTGTTTAAACTGATTTATAAACTCAATCAATTCCCTATTCACTTTAGCATAACCTCCAAAATGAAAATCGGTAATTAATTGCCAATTATTGTTGGTTACAAATTTACTAATATTGGTTGACAAAAAATCACCTTTTAAGGCTGGAAATCCTAAAACTTCTTGATATGATTTAGATGTATTTATAAGCCCTGAAATTGTTCCTCCTGTGCCAACTGCGGAACAGATATAATCAAATTTCTCATCTTCAGCTACTAATATTTCCTCACAACCCTTAACTGCTAGTTGGTTTGTACCTCCTTCGGGTACTAAATAAAAAATACCAAACTCCTCTTTTAGAGTCTTTAAAAAACTATTACTTTCTTTATCACGATAAGCACTTCTAGAAACAAACTTGAGTTGCATACCTTGAGATTTAGCAAACCGCAATGTTGGATTTTCATTAATTTTATTAAACAACTCCTCACCTCTTATCACTCCTATAGTCTTAAAACCAAATTCTTTTCCAGCTGCTGCAACTGCTACAATATGATTTGAGTAAGCACCTCCAAAAGTAAGCAAAGAGTCACACCCAAACTTTTGAGCCTCTTGTAGATTGTATTTTAGTTTTCGATATTTATTCCCAGAAATAAATGGGTGAATTTTATCTTCTCTCTTAATATAGAGCTCAATATTAAGTTCTTCTGGTAATTCAATCTTTTGATTAATACTATCCTGAAATTTAAAATTCATTGGCACTAATATACTTTAAAAAAGTCCAAGGTTTTCTATTTTTTAAATAGCCTAAATTTGTTTCGTTTAAGTAGCATTCTCTCTCAAAAGAAATATTCCTATAAGCAGTTTTCCAGTCTCTATATTGTATTAATCTAATCAAAAATTCAACTAAATACATAAGATAAAAAGGCACTACTAATAATTCTAATTGTTGCCGTAAATGGATACGCTCATGATTAATTAAAATCACATCTGTCTTTAATCTTCGGTATTTTAAAAACACAAAAGGATAAATTGTGAGTCCAGTGTATCCTTTTGGAACTAAGAATTTAGAGATTAAAATCATATATGTTACAATAAAAAATCAATCAAATTTACATTATCTTTGTGACTTATGAAGGAGTTTGTCCCAATTGAAGAAGGAGATTACTATTTAACTCCTGAAGGTTATCGTTGCTTTACCGAGCAATACCTTTTAAAAAGAGGATATTGTTGCGAAAGCGGTTGTAGACATTGTCCTTATGGTTTTGATAACAAAACTAATACCACAAAAAAATTGTAGTTTGGATACTTATTTAATGACATATAAAATAAAAGTTTCAAATACACATCATCGTATTGATATTCGTTATCCTTAGTATTGATAGTCTATTTAAATTTAAAATATTCTATCAATAAAACACACTAACATATATGACATTTCAAGAACAAATATTAGAAGGAATACCAAACATATTACCTCAACCAAAACCATACGAGAGTGCAATTAATCATGCACCAAAACGAAAAGATATTCTTTCGGTAGATGAAAAAAAATTAGCAATTAGAAACGCGCTTCGTTATTTTGATAAAAAACATCATGCAATACTAATTCCAGAATTTAAAAATGAGTTAGAAACTTATGGTCGTATTTATATGTATCGTTTGCGTCCAGATTATAAGATGTATGCGAGACCTATAGATGAGTATCCTGCAAAATCTAAACAAGCTGCTGCTATTATGCTCATGATTCAAAACAATTTGGATTATGCAGTAGCACAACACCCTCATGAGCTTATTACTTATGGCGGTAATGGCGCTGTATTCTCCAATTGGGCGCAATACAGATTAACCATGAAATATCTTGCCGAAATGAATGATGAGCAAACGCTCGTGATATATTCTGGCCATCCAATGGGATTGTTTCCTTCGCATAAAGAAGCACCTAGAGTGGTCGTTACAAATGGTATGATGATTCCAAATTATTCTAAGCAAGATGACTGGGAAAAATTCAACGCCTTAGGAGTTACACAATATGGACAAATGACAGCTGGAAGCTATATGTATATAGGTCCACAAGGTATTGTTCATGGTACAACGATAACTGTTTTAAATGGTTTTAGGAAAATTAAAAAAGAACCTAAAGGCAATTTATTTGTCACTTCTGGTTTAGGAGGAATGTCTGGAGCGCAACCAAAAGCTGGAAATATTGCAGGATGCATCACTGTTTGTGCTGAAGTAAATCCAAAAATCACTCAAGTACGATTAGACCAAGGTTGGATTGATGAAAAAATAACAGATTTAGATGAATTAGTTACTCGTGTAAATAAAGCAAAAGAAAATAAAGAAACCATTTCGATAGCTTATTTAGGAAACATTGTTAATGTTTGGGAAAAATTTGATGATGCAAACATACATATCGATTTAGGAAGCGACCAAACTTCACTTCATAATCCTTGGGCTGGAGGTTATTACCCTGTTGGCTTATCGTTTGAAGAAGCCAATGATATGATGGCCAATAATCCTGATACATTTAAAAGAAAAGTCAAAGAATCTTTACGTCGTCATGCAACAGCAATTAATAAGCATACAGCCAAAGGCACGTATTTCTTTGATTATGGAAACGCCTTTCTTTTGGAAGCTTCAAGAGCTGGTGCTGATGTTATGGCTGAAAACGGTATAGATTTTAAATATCCGAGCTATGTACAAGATATTATGGGGCCAATGTGCTTCGATTATGGATTTGGACCATTTCGTTGGGTTTGCACCTCAGGAAAACCTGAAGATTTAGAAAAAACAGATACTATTGCTTGTGAGATTTTAGAAGAAATGAAGAAACATTCTCCTAAAGAAATTCAACAGCAAATGGCAGACAATATACAATGGATTAAAGGAGCTCAGGAAAACAAACTAGTTGTAGGCTCTCAAGCCAGAATATTATATGCAGATGCCGAAGGACGCATGAAAATTGCTACAGCTTTTAATCATGCTATTGCAAAAGGAGACATTGGATATGTTGTCTTAGGACGTGACCATCATGATGTATCTGGAACCGATTCGCCATATAGAGAAACCTCAAATATATACGATGGTTCTCAATTTACAGCAGATATGGCTATTCACAATGTAATTGGTGATAGTTTTAGAGGCGCTACTTGGGTAAGCATACACAATGGAGGTGGAGTTGGTTGGGGAGAAGTTATAAATGGCGGATTTGGTATGGTTCTTGATGGTACTAAGGATGCTGAAAGGCGCTTAAAATCAATGTTATTCTGGGATGTAAACAATGGGATATCCAGACGAAGTTGGGCAAGAAACGAAGAAGCTGTTTTTGCAATAAAGCGAGCTATGGAAATAGAGCCTAATTTAAAAGTAACACTTCCAAATAATGTTGATGACGATTTACTGAACACATTTTAACCATTAATAAAATTGTTATGAAAAAGTTATTTTATTTATTACCAGTTACATTGCTCTTTTTAGCTACTTCTTCTTGCGTCTCTGTAAGAGTTGCTAGCGATTATGACCGAAATGCTAATTTCAATACGTACAAGACATTTGCGTTTTTTAAAGATGGTATTGATAAAGCTGAAATTAGTGATTTAGATAAACGAAGAATTCTTCGCGCTGTTGAAGCTGAGTTATTAGCCAAAGGGTTTACAAAATCTGAGAATCCAAATTTGTTAGTTAGTATTTTCACAAAGTCTAGAGAAAAAATAAATGTTTACAACAACGGTTGGGGACATTATGGTTATGGTTGGGGTTGGAGCCCTTGGTACTGGAACAATTACCGAGGAAGTACAATTTCTAGGTCTACTGAAGGTACGTTGTTTGTGGATTTAATAGATGCAGATAAAAAAGAATTAGTTTGGCAAGGAATGGGAACAGGTTATATTAAACAGAATATGAAAAATAAAGAAGAACGCATAAAAGAATTTGTTGCCAAAATCATGGAGAAATATCCTCCAGGTACAGAACGATGAATGATAAAAAAGCGCCCAAAAAGAGGGCGCTTTTATTTACGTATCTATCAAATATGGCAAATAGATTTCCACATGAGTCCCATTATTGTTACTACTAATTGAATATCTACAATTAACTTTAAACTTTTTTCTTAAAATTTCAAGACGTTCTTTTATTATATCACCAGAAATAGATTTGTGTATACCTTTTTTATCTATTAAAGAGGTTTTTGAATAACCAACTCCATTATCATCTACTTCACAAAGCAACAAACCTTTATCATTCTTAGTAATTTTAATTTCAATTTTACTTTTATTACTATTTTTTTTTAAACCATGTAAAATAGCATTTTCTACAAAGGGCTGTATCAACATTGGCGGTATAATATAATCTTCTTTATCAATAGTATTTTTTATTGAAAATTTAAAAAAGTTTGAAAAGTTTGACTGTAGCTCTAAATAACTATTGAGGGTTGCAATTTCATCTTTAATATTAACAAATTCTTCTCTTGAATTAGTAAGTACCAGTCTAAATAAATTAGATAGCTTATTAATATATGGTATAGCATCTTCAGATTTCTTATCAACCAATGCACTTATTGTATTCATAGCATTACCGATAAAATGAGGATTCATTTGCGAACGTAATAACCGTTGTTCTAGGTTTTCTTTTTCATATTGGTTTTTTAACTTTCGTTGTCTCCAAAAAAGATAGCCAAAACCAAATAAAAGCAAAATTAATCCACTTAATCCATATGCAATTGTTTTTTGTTGCTTTATTATTGTTTTTTGTTGCTCTTCATTTTTCTTTAACTGCTGAATAGATTCGTCTTTCTCTTTTGCTTGATATTTTGTTTCTAGACTTTGGATATTTTCTTTTGACCTGTCTTTTTGGAATGCATTTAAAAACAAAAATGTTTTATCTATCAAACTCTGATATTGATTATAATCTTGTGTTTCCTTATATGCATATCCTAGCGCTTTTACTGTTAAAAGCAATAGTTTTTTATCATTTCTGGTTTTCGTTTCAATAACATTCAAACTATCTAATAAATTATTCATATCCCGAATACCCTCATCCATAGAATTTTCGAGCATTTTCACATATGCTTTATAAAAAAATATATCATTTTCTCCTGCATCATCTCCTGTTCCATATTGCTCAAAAGCATCAATCGCTCTTTTATAATACTGTAAAGCTAAAATTGGCTGTTCTCTTATCAAATTTAAGCTCGCAATACTTCCATTTATTGAAGCTAGACTTATATTATACTTTGTAGAATCAGAAACATGCAATGCTATATCATAATAATCTTCTGCTTTATCATAATCTCCAAAAAATTCATAAAGATGACCAATTCTTGTATTGATTATAACTGATGCTCTTGGCACTTGCATAAAGATCTTATCATGAGTAGTTTCTAAATAATATTTAAGTGCAAGACTATCATTTCCTAATTTATAATGACTTGCAGCAATCCCTTGTTTAAAAACTCCAGCATACTTATATGGATGAGTCTTATTAATATCTAAAGCTTTTTGATGATTTATTATTGCAAGATTATATTCTTTGTTTTCCATCAAAATATCTCCTTTATAGTAGTAAAGCATCATTAAGTCTTGAATATTTGCTTCTTTCCTTTTACTTTCAACTTCATTATAAAAATTAATTCCTTTATCAATAGAAATTAATGCTTCATCATTATCATTTGCTCTCCATTTTGTAACTCCTTCTCCAAAATAATAATAGGACCAACCATAAAAATCTTCACCTGACTCAAGTATTTTTTTAAAATCCTCAAGTTCTATCCTTTTTCCAGCACTATTCCGAAGCACATTAATAAGCGAATCTACATAGACTTGCGTATATTCTTTACCAGTATCAAATTTAATTAATGCATCATTTTGAGCGTGACTTCTATTAAAAATTAGAAAAAAAGGAATTAAAAAAAGTATTACTTTCATGGTTATAAAAAATTTTAAAAATGCAGAATACCTCTAAAATTATAACAATTATTATAGAAGATGATATTCGTGCTCAGGAATATTTGATAAACATACTTCGAAATCACTTTTCTACGATTGATATTATTGGTGTCTCTCCAAGTATCAAAAAAAGTGTCGAACTTATAAATAGATTAAAACCTGAACTCATTTTTATGGATATTGAATTGACGGATGGATCTTCATTTGCAATATTCAACCAGCTAAACTATCACGATTTTGAAGTCATTTTCGTAACAGCTTTTGATAATTATATACAAAAAGCGATAGATCATTATGCGTTTAGTTTTATAACTAAGCCTATAGATAATGTTAAGCTCGTAGCTGCAGTCCAACATTATTTAAATTTAAAGGAGCGTCTTTATACGCAAAGTAAATTTGAACATTTTTCTAAATTCTTGGATCAAAAAAACACACGCCTTTTAATACATATCGGATCAGAGCATATATCTATTAAAATTGAGGAACTTATTAAATGTGAAGCCGAAGGCAACTACACACAGTTTTATATGAAAAATGGAGATACTCATTTAGCTTCAAATCCGCTTAAATATTATGAATTTCTTTTAATAGAAAAAGGTTTTTTTAAAGCCCATCGTTCAGTAATTATCAATATAAATTGGATAAAATCCATTTACAAAAAAGAATCTATTGTTTTAGAAAACAATGATAAAATACAGGTGTCTGTACGTAACAAATCACATTTATCAGATCTTATTAATTCTATTTCATAAATCTAGTTTACGCTTAACACGATATTCTTAACACTTAACATTTAATTGTTAACGCTCAACTACTTTCTCTAGCAAAAAAACATTTTTAGGAATAACTTCAAACAGTCTTTTATTAATTATTGTTGCTAGACACAACTATTTTAATACACCTTAAACAAAGTAAGATCGCGGTAGCCGAAAAGCGTAAGAGTAGGTTAAATCTAATTTCTATTTTATGAAAAAAATTAACTTTTTTATAGTACTCTTAGTACTTTTAAAAGCAGTAACACTTTATAGTCAGGGTGTTTCTTCTGAAGGCTTACATGCATCAGCATGTAATTATTATACTTCTGATGACTATTGCATTAAACTTAACATGCATAGTGTTGTTGATTCAAACTTTCCTCAAACTATTAATAATGCCATTCTTAATAATGCTGTAAACTTATTAAATGAGGCTTTTAGTAACTCTGGAATTACATTTCAATGGGATAATTCTGTTACAATACATAATAACAATGAAAACATTACTAGTTATTCTTTACCAAATCCAGGGTGTTATAGTGCTAACCAAAATATGTCCATTTTTAATGCTTATACTGAAAGTTCAGGTTTGAGCTTGTTTTTTTTTAATAAACACATTGGTGCAGATGGTGCCACAGATGGAGTAGCCAAATCTCCTTTTGTATTAATTTCCAATCCTACATTTGCAAGCAATAACGGGTTAAAATATAATTTAGCGCATAACGTTGGGCATGCTCTAGGACTATTTCATTTGCAACATGGAACCACCAATGGAAGCTGTGAAAACAACGATGGTTATACTGAAGTACCTGAAACGCCATCAACTAGATGTAATGGAGGTGATTATGTAGATGACACTCCTATTTTACTTGCCGAAACCCTTTTAATTGGTGCTAATTGTATGGTGCCGCAAGACCCAACTGCACCAGAAGCATACGGTCAAGGCAGCTTTACAGCAGATAATTTTATGCTTAATCCAACTCCTGGCACTGCTTCAAATCTTATTAATTGTATGAATTCTACAGCTTTTGGTTTTACTTCTGGTCAAATTAATAGGATGAAAATGTTTCTTGGTCGTCCAACTGATAATTTAAGTCACCTAATAGGAGATTGTTCTGTATCAACTGAATGTAGTGAGTGTAATAAAACTTCAAACTACTATGCGCAGAAAATATTATTTGAATCTTCATCTCCAACATTTTGGCCACCATCTCCTGGAGAAAAGTACTTAGAGCTTAATTGCAATAGTATTACAATAAATAGTTTACCTACTTTTTTTGAGCAACTCCCTCCCAATATTGCCGACTGCGAATATGAATATTCATTAAAACTACCTGGTAGTTCAAATTTTGTACCTTATCAATCTTTGTTTGGTCAAACGATAAATTTCACAGGAGATTCAACTACAGTCCTTAAATTATCAAATAGTGATGGTGATGTATGTTGTTATGAAATAAATTGTAGCACTCCATATACTACAGGATCTGCTATGAATAATTTGCAAACTGAATGCCCAATTGAATGTGATCCTTGCGATATTAACCCAAGTTTTACCTATGAATTTTTGAATTTTTGCACATACAGATTTGTAGCTAACTCTGGGACAAACTGTGAAGATAGTTTTTACGTTTATAAATGGTACCTAACTAGATTAGGTTTCCCTACCTATTATGTTGGTAGTGGCCAATCAATAGATTTGTTTGTTGAAGATTACCCTATGCTTAAATTAGTTATTGAAAATACCCAGCAAAATTGTGAGGTAGAAATAAATCAACAACTTTTGTTTGGTTGTTTTCAACTAAGTCCAAATAATGGAACAATTGAACAAAAACTATCAGGCACAAATAGAAGTATTACTATTTTTCCAAATCCATCAAAACAAGATACTGAATTACGATTTATTGGAATTGATTATAAAGAAGTTTCAACCATTGAAGTTTATAATATTATTGGTAACATAAAAACAATAATGAAGCCTAGAAACAATAGTTTTAAAATAGAAAAATTAACTTCAGGAATCTATTTCATTAGATTTAATACAACTAAAGGAATTGTTCAGAAAAAACTCATTATAGAATAATCAAATATTAAATTCATAATAAAGCCTCTAAATTTCTTTTTAGAGGCTTTAACTTTTAACGTCCAGAGCATCACGCAGAGTATTCCCAATAAGCATAAACGCCATAACCAAACTCATAATACACAATCCTGGAATTAAAGCTAAATAAGGTTTTCCAAGAATGATATAATTATAATGGTCTTTTATCATAGCTCCCCAACTAGCCATTGGTGGTTGTGCTCCTATACCTAAGAAGCTTAAACCACTTTCAATTAAAATAGCTGCAGCAAAATTAGCCGCAGATATTACAATAACTGGTGCCATGATATTTGGAAGAATATGCTTAGTAATAATTCTAAAATCGTTATATCCTAAAGCTCTTGCGGCTGTTACATACTGCATCTCTTTTACTCCAATAATTTGTCCTCTTACGACTCTTGCTACCTCAACCCACATTGTTAAGCCTACCGCAATAAATACTTGCCAAAAACCTTTACCAAGTGCCAATGTAATGGCAATAACCAAAAGTAAGGTTGGAATAGACCACGTAACATTTATAAGCCACATAATAATAGTATCTACTTTTCCTCCAAAATAGCCTGCAAGGCTACCTAATAATATTCCAATAACCAATGATATAAATACTGCTACAAAACCTATAAAGAAAGAAATACGAGCTCCTACAAGAATGCGACTTAAGTAATCACGCCCATATTTATCTGTTCCAAAAAGAAATGTTTTCTCCTCAATATAATCTTGAACTTCTCTATTAAGAAATATAGTTAGTGGTAAGGTTTTTATTTGTCCTACTAAACCATCGGAAGCATATTCGGTGTAACTTAAGATGTCATTTTCCATGTTATAACTGGAAATAGGAATCTCTTCAATTTGATTTATTTCACCAAAAAAAAGTTTCTTAACAAAAGACTGTTCTGTTTTATTCTCTGAAGGTAAAGATAACATAGTCACTTTAAAACCTGGTTTTTTTGAATGAATTGATAAATGCATCTGGTTAGCATTTTGAGAATTATCTGGCGCAATTACATAAGCAAAAACTGAAATTAAGCCTACCAAAACAATAAACCAAAAACTAAAAACGCCCCAAAAGTTCTTTTTAAACTTCTGGAGCGCTAAACTGGTTAATGAGCTACTGGTTTTACTCATTAAATTAATTTTTTACTGTCGTCGCTAATTTTGTTTTTACTTGGTAAGACATTTTTAAATCATTAAGAACGTTAAGAGCCTCCTCAATATATACATCTCTACTTAAACTTTCATGCCAACGGTCTCTCTTCATTTCTAACGTAGAATCTTGCGCTATTAAAGCCAATTCATAAGGCAATGAGTTGAACGTTAAATCTGTTTTGTATTCTGCTAATTTATTAAAACGTTTCGCTTCATTTTCATTAGCGTCCAATTGTGATTTATAGTCTTGATAGTTTAAAGAAAAGTTATTATTATCTCTAATTTTCTTAATCCATTTAGCATTTTCGTCAATTAGCTTAAGTTGCTCACTTTGTTCCATTCGTTCTTTACTTCTTTTTATGGTATCATCGTAATCGAAATAATTTCCCCAAGCTTCATAAGGTGCTGCTTCAATTTTATCCCATGGTAATGGATTGTCTTGATCCTTTTCGCCAATATTAATATAGCTATAACGATCTGGAACAACCACATCACTTTCAACACCTTTCAACTGAACAGAGCCTCCATTTATACGATAATATTTTTGGATTGTAAGCTTAATAGCTCCCATATCACCGTTGGTATTGTTTCTAACAAATCTATTTAAATCTACAACTCGTTGTACCGAACCCTTACCAAAGGTTTGCTTACTTCCAATAACAATAGCTCGCTTATAGTCTTGTAATGCAGCAGCCATAATCTCTGATGCAGATGCCGAGTTTTCATTCACTAAAATTACTAATGGACCATCCCAGGTTATAGAACGATCTCTATCTTTTAAAACCTCAGCTGGTTCACCAGTTGTACGTACTTGCACTACTGGACCTTCTTTAATAAAAAGACCAACCATATCTATAACTGCCCTTAAAGAACCTCCTCCATTATTTCTTAAATCTATTACAAGACCTTCCATTCCTTCGGACTTTAAACGCTCTACCTCTTTCTTAATATCACTTGCAGAATTTCGTGCGTTTTTATCATCGAAATTATCATAAAAACCCGGTAAATTAATCACTCCAAAGGTTTTATTATCCTTTTTAACAGTCGACGACTTTGCATACGTTTCTTCAAGCTCTATAACATCTCTTGGAATAGACAAATCTTCAATAGTTCCATCTACTTTTTTAAGAGTTAAAATAACATTAGTCCCTTTTGGACCTTTTATATATTTAACTGCATCACCAGATCTCATCCCAACAACATTAACGCCTTCTTCTTCATCTTCTTGTCTTACTTTTAATATGGCATCACCAACTTCCAACTTGTTTTGTCTCCAAGCTGAACCTCCCGATATAAGTTCGGTTATGGTAATATATTCACCTTTTTGTATTAACCTTGCTCCAATACCTTCATATTTTCCAGTCATTCGTACATCAAACTCTTCTCTTTCTTGAGGAGCTAGGTAATATGTATGTGGGTCAAATTCTCGTGCAATAGTATTGATGTACACTGTAAACCAGTCATTACGCTCTCTTTCATTAATAAAAACATAAAGTTCATCAAGTAAACGTAATGTTGTTTCTCGTGCTTCTATTTCTAACTCAGTATCAGATCTAACGACAAATTTATTTTCACTATCATCATTAAAAAACTTTTCTAATTCAACATCAGTTAAAGTTTTAATTCCTTCTTCATCTAAAGCACCTACTTCTTGTTTTCTTTTTATATCTGCTTCTTGCTCTAAAACAATATCATGGTAATTAGCAATAGTAGAAAACTTTAATTGGTGCCTCCAACGTTCTTTCATTTCTTTTTTTGATGACACATAAGCTAAGTTTTCATAATTTGCTTCAAAAACTTCATTTTTATTATAATCAAAAGGGGTTTTTAATACTTCTTTATATACCTCTTGAGATTCTGCCATACGCTTTAATAAACGTTCATAAGTTAAATCAAAAAATGCTACATCATAAGCCAATATTTGATCGTCCAACTCAGTTTTATATTTTTCAAATTCCTTAATATCTGACTCATAAAAATAACGCTTATATGGATCTATTTGATCTATATATTCATCAAAAATTGCCTCTGAAAAGTTGTCATTTATGTCTTTAGGTTGAAAATGTCCTTGTTCCAATACCATGGTAATTAATTCCATAAGAGCTTTATCTTTATCGGTATCATCATCTATAGTTTTTGTAGTAAAACTACATGATGCAAAG
The DNA here is from genome assembly GCF_039954625.1 of Pontimicrobium sp. SW4. Classification (NCBI taxonomy): domain Bacteria; kingdom Pseudomonadati; phylum Bacteroidota; class Flavobacteriia; order Flavobacteriales; family Flavobacteriaceae; genus Pontimicrobium; species Pontimicrobium maritimum. Next base: position 379,182 of record NZ_CP157199.1, on the reverse strand, counting down.
GCTAAGAGTAATGTAAGTAGTAAAATATTATAATTCCTTTTCATTCTTTCTTTCTTTTTGGGTGAAATTTTATATAAATTAAAGAAAAAATTATGCCAATATTGTGTTATGACACACAATTTTTTGTTAAACAGTATAAAATAAGAATTTCCGAGCGAATTTATTTACTTTTGTAGTTCACAATTTTCCAGTTAAAGTATGCATAAAAAACCACTTATTCTTGTTACAAATGATGATGGTATTACGGCTCCAGGTATTAGAACTTTAATTAAAGTTATGAATACTATTGGTGACGTTGTTGTTGTGGCGCCAGATAGTCCACAAAGTGGGATGGGTCATGCAATTACTGTTGATGCTACTTTACATTGCAGAAAAGAACATATTGATGATGGCCCTCAAGTAGAATATAGTACTTCAGGCACTCCAGCCGATTGTATTAAATTGGCAAGACATGAAATTTTAGACAGAGTACCTGATTTATGTGTTTCCGGAATCAATCATGGCTCCAATTCATCAATAAATGTTATTTACTCAGGCACTATGAGTGCTGCCATTGAAGCTGGAATAGAAGGTATTCCAGCTATTGGATTCTCATTATTAGATTATAATTATGACGCTAATTTTGCACCCAGTGAAGGTTTTATAAAGGCAATCACACTTAATGTTTTAAATAATGGTTTACCAAAAGGGGTGGTTTTAAATGTAAATATTCCTAATCTATCAAAAAAAGCTATTAAAGGCATTAAAGTTTGTAGGCAAGCAAATGCTAATTGGGTGGAGAAATTTGATAAACGTCAAAATCCGCAAGGGAAAGATTATTATTGGTTAACTGGAGAATTTGTGAATTTAGATAAAGGTGAAGATACCGATGAGTGGGCTTTAAAACAGGGTTATATTTCGGTAGTTCCTGTACAATTTGACATGACTGCTCACCATTTTATACAACAATTAAACTCATGGTCTTTTAATGAAGAATAAAAATATTATTATTGGCATACTAGTTGGACTAGTTGCTAACGCTATTGGCTTATATTTTGCAGCAATGTTTTTAGGAAAAGGAGACGATCCTTTTACGGTTATTAAAGCTGCAAATACTGAAGGGTTTTTAGGCAAATTAGTGAGTCTCGGTGCTATTGTAAACCTTGGAGCTTTTTTTGTTTTTATAAAAAAGAAACAAGACCATCGTGCTAAAGGTGTGCTTTTAGCCACTGTTTTAATTGCTGTTTTTACGTTTGTAATTAAATTATAAATACATGAAGTACTACATTATTTCAGGAGAAGCTTCGGGTGACTTACATGGATCTAATCTCATGAAAGCACTCCAACACCAAGATGTGAACGCTGAGTTCAGGTTTTGGGGAGGCGATCTTATGCAAAATGTTGGTGGTACTTTAATTAAGCATTATAAAGAATTGGCCTTTATGGGTTTTATCGAGGTTATTATGAACCTTAGAACCATTACCAAAAACCTTAAATTCTGTAAGCAAGATATTGAAACCTATAATCCAGATGCAATTATATTTATAGACTACCCTGGATTTAATTTACGTATAGCAAAATGGGCGAAAGTCAAAGGATTTAAAACGCATTATTATATTTCACCACAAATTTGGGCATGGAAAGAAAATAGAATCAATGCTATTAAAAGGGATGTTGATAAAATGTATGTTATTCTTCCTTTTGAAAAATCGTTTTATGAAGACAAACATAATTATCCAGTAGAGTTTGTTGGTCATCCATTAATTGATGCAATAGCCAATAGAACACAAGTTGATTTATATGAATTTAGAGCAGAACATGAACTAAGTAACAAACCAATTATTGCCTTATTACCAGGAAGCAGAAAACAAGAGATAACAAAAATGCTTTCTATAATGCTGAGTGTGGTTGAAAATTTTAAAAATTACCAATTTGTTATCGCTGGTGCACCTAGTCAAGATTATAGTTTCTACCAACAATTTATTAAAAAAGCCAATGTCCATTTTGTAAGTAATAAAACGTATGATTTGCTAAGTGTATCCAAGGCTGCTTTGGTAACATCTGGCACTGCTACCTTAGAAACAGCCTTATTTAAAGTTCCTCAAGTAGTGTGCTATAAAGGTTCATGGTTATCATATCAAATAGGTAAACGTTTAGTAAAGCATATTAAATATATTTCACTAGTGAATTTAATTATGGACAAGGAAGTTGTTACCGAACTGATTCAAAATGAATGCAATACAAATCGTATAAATAAGGAGCTGCAAAAAATTCTAGATGATTATGAACGCTCCAAGTTTTTTATAAGCTATTACGAACTTGAAAAAAAGCTCGGTGGCAAAGGCGCTAGTGAGAAAGTTGCACAATTAATTTTTAATTCTTTAAATTAGCAATGACTACATATAGTTTTTATGCGATTTTTGCCCTTTATTTTATTACTTCTTATTGGTTTTACGTCTTGTAAATCTTCAAAACTTACGACTAAAAACAAGAGCGAACCCATTGCAAAAACACATCGGTTAAAAAAAAGTAAGAAAACCTATAACGCAAGTTCTGAAAGTTTAAAAGCAGAAAATATTGTGTATTATGCTCAACAATTTGAAGGTGTTAAATATAAGTACGGAGGTACTACAAAAAGAGGAATGGATTGTTCTGGGCTCATTCAAACTTCATATAAAAGTGAATCTATATTGCTGCCAAGAACAACTCATGATTTAGCTAAATCAGGTGATTGGATTGATTTAAAAGAAGTGAAAAAAGGTGATTTACTGTTTTTTGCAACCAAAAAAAACAGCAGAAAAGTGAATCATGTTGGTATTGTAACCAATGTAAATAATGATGATGTAGAATTCATCCATGCTTCTACAAGTAAAGGTGTTATTAATTCAAAATTAAAAGAACGTTATTGGTATTTTGCCTTTGTACAAGCAAGACGTGTTTTGTAAGATTTTTATTATCTTACATGTATGCAACTGCTTAATTTTACGATAATTAAACTGGCTATATGCTTAATCATAGGTATTCTTATTGGATATTTTTTTGATGTAAACACAGTGTATATTATAAGTTTAAGCGTTGCTTTTTTATTAATGTTAATTGTTGATTTATTCATCTTTAAAAATACTCGAAAGAAACATTCTTGGGCTGCATATGTTATTTATTTGACAACCATTTGTATTGGCTGTTTAAGTATTAATACACATACTGAGTCTAATTTTAATAATCACTATACTAAGCTTAATAAAAAGCAAACAGATTCAACTCTACTAATAAGCCTTAGAATAAGAGAGGTTTTAAAATCAGGAAGTTTTTACGACAAGTATATTATTGACATCTTGAGTCTTGATAGTACAAAAATCTCTGGTCGTTCGCTACTAAATGTTGCTAAAGATTCAACAACATCCCCTCTAAAAGTTGATGACATTTTAATAACTAAAACACAGTTTAAGGAATTGATTCCTCCTCTAAATCCTTATCAATTTGATTATAAAGCTTATTTAAAGAAACAACATATTTATCATCAACTTTTTGTTTCAAATACTGAAATTTATACTATAAGTAAAAACAAACACACACTATTCGGTTTTGCTAGCTTACTAAGAGAAATCATAAATAGTAAACTTCAAAGCTATAGTTTTAAACCTGAAGAACTTGCTATAATTAATGCATTACTATTAGGGCAAAGACAAGACATATCTAAAGAGATATATGATAATTATACACAAGCTGGAGCCATACATATACTGGCGGTTTCTGGTTTGCATGTTGGGATTATTCTTATTCTATTAAATGTTTTGTTTAAACCTATAGAATACTTGAAACATGGTTTACTTATTAAAACCTCATTGCTAATTATAGTTTTATGGAGTTTTGCAATAGTTGCTGGATTATCTGCTTCGGTTGTTAGAGCCGTAAGTATGTTTACTGTGGTAGCAATAGCCATAAATTTAAAAAGACCAACCAATGTATACAATACATTGACTATATCCATGTTTATCCTTTTACTATGGAAACCAACCTTTTTATTTGATGTAGGTTTTCAACTAAGCTATCTGGCAGTTTTTGCAATTGTTGCCATACAACCAATGTTAGATAAACTATGGCAACCTAAACTTAAGTTGGTAAAAATATTCTGGAATATTTTTACTGTAACACTTGCTGCTCAATTTGGCATTATACCAATAAGTCTATATTATTTTCATCAGTTTCCAGGATTATTCTTTATTTCAAATCTTGCTATTATTCCATTCCTAGGAATAATTTTAGGTTTAGGAATTATTGTCGTTGGACTATCATTACTAAATCTGCTCCCATCTTTTCTTACAAATGCTTATGGAACTATTATTTCAAAAATGAATATGCTTGTTGATTGGGTAGCAAATCAAGAATCTTTTTTGTTTAAAAATATTTCTTTTGACTTTATACATGTACTAATTAGTTATACAATCATTATTGGCATCATATTTTATTTGAAAACTAAAACGTTAAGAAGTATTATTTCTTTACTTGCCATCATTATTGTTAGTCAAGGTGTTTTAATGTTTGACAAAAAGAAAAATGTTGAAAATTCCTTTGTAGTATTCCACAAATCAAGACACAGTATTATCGGTCATAAAGCAAACCAAGAATTGCATCTTTATACAAGCATCAATGATAGTATTTTACAGAATGAAAAAACTATTACCAACTACAAAGTTGGTGCCCATATAAAAACTACTACTATTGATTCCATTAAAAACATCTATATTTTTAACAATCATAAACTATTAGTAATAGATAGTTTAGGTGTTTATAAAACTTCAAAATTTAAGCCTACTATAGTATTGCTTCAATACTCTCCTAAAATTAACTTAGAACGATTAATAGAATGGTTACAGCCTGAATTAATAATAAGTGATGGAAGTAATTACAAAAGCTATCAAGAACGTTGGAAAGTTACTTGTGAAGCAAAAAAAATCCGTTTCCATAGGACAAGTGAAAAAGGAGCTTTTATATATGATTATTAAAATTACTTCTCTGTAAACTCAGGCTTGAATGCTTTGTAATACTCAGTAAAAGCGTCTTGCGATTTAATGTTTTTATGCTCGTCCTTTTTAAACATCTTTAAGTATAATTCAAGTTCTTGAGGTTTTTTAACACCTCTTAATGGTACTAGCATTTTTAAATCTTCATCTAAAAAAACAACTGTTGGGTAAGCTGAAACTTGAAAATATCGTGTTAATTGATGTGCTGAATTTCTAGATTTTGCCCTAGCTGGTTCGTAATTAGGGTTAGAGAATACTCTACCATTAAATACAAGCTCATCGTTTCCTTCTGCATTAAATTTTACAGCATAATAATGCTCATTTACATAAGCAACTACATCTTTATTTTTAAATGTAATTCGATCCATCAATTTACATGGTCCACACCAAACGGTGTACATGTCTATCATGATTTTTTTAGGTGTTTTCTTTTGAAGCTCAACAGCTTCTTCAATGGTTACCCAATTTATATCTTGTGCTGATATTAGGTTTACAGCAAAGACTAGCACGAAGGTTATTACTATCTTTTTCATAATTCGATTTGTTGCAAAATATGTGCCTAACTTACAAAAAATGCTCCTAAAAAGGAGCATTTTACGTTTATTTTAACTGTTTTTTCGATTAATGAACGTTACCCATTAGCTTTTTCATTAATGGTCCAAATACAAGAACAATAAGACCTGCACCAATAGAATATTGCGCAATTAAGCTAAATCCATCGGTATAAACACTCAACGTATCAAAACCTCCAATATTGGCATCTGTACTTTCAATAGCCAATTTTTTTCCGATAAACCCAACTATTTGAAATGCAAAAGCGGAAGACAAAAACCATATACCCATCATAAAGGCTACAATTCGTTTTGGTGATAAATCAGTAATTTTAGATAACCCAACAGGTGACATAAATAACTCACCAACAGATATAATAAAATACATTGCTAATAGATACCACATTGGTACCATACCATTTTCATTAGCACTTCCTCCACTTAACGCCAACACATAAAAACTGACACCAGCTAGCACTAATCCCAAACCAAACTTATAGGGCGTTCTTGGGTTTAACCCTCTTTTAGATAAGTAACCCCATAATAGTGAAATTGGGATGGCCAATATAATAATGAACATTGAGTTCAGTGCATTTGTTTGACCAGCGTTTATTAAGGATAAATCAACATTTCTAGAAGCAAATAAGGTAATTACACTTCCTGATAATTCATGAAAACCCCAAAAAAGTGTCATAAAAAACGTAATTAAAACTGCCATAAATAATTTTTTTCGCTCATCTAAAGTCGCTTTAATCATTATATTCGCCATATAAGCAACAACAGCAACCAAAATAATTTTGAATAATAATCCAACCACAGTTTCATCTCCTAAAAAAGATTCTCCGTTTGCTATAGACTTATAAGAAGATAGTAAATATGCTATTATTGGTGCACTTAGGAAAGCAACAATTGGAACGAACGTTTTTTGAGGAATTCCTAAAATTTTCTTTTTATAAACTTCTGGGTTTGGAGGCATTCCCTTATCTCCAAAAACATTCTTTTTAATACCACTCCAAAAGAAAATAAGTCCTGTTAACATCCCTATGCCTGCCAATCCAAAACCATAATGATACCCATAAGCCTTTGCTAACCAAGCACATAGTAAAGGTGCCACAAAGCCTCCAATATTAATTCCCATATAAAAAATAGTAAACCCTGAGTCCTTTCTGGTATCACCATCTGGATATAGTGAGCCTACAAACGTGGATATATTAGGCTTAAAAAAACCATTACCAACAATAATAAAAGATAGGGCTAAAAAGAAAGCTACATTATTTTCTATCGCAAGGACAAAATGACCTAAAGCCATCAAAATACCTCCTAAAAATATAGAGCTTCGCATCCCTAGTATTTTGTCAGAAATTCTTCCACCAATTACTGTTGAAGCATATACTAAAGATCCGTACGAAGAATATACTACTGCCGTAGCAAAATCTCTTTCCATTAATGCTTCAAATATCACTTCAATCATGTAAAGCGTTAATAAAGCTCTCATTCCATAGAAACTAAAACGCTCCCATAATTCTGCAAAGAATAAATAAAATAAGCCTCTTGGATGCCCAAATAAATCAGACTGATTATTGTTTTCTACTGTATCTGCCATAATTAAATAATTAGTTTAGTTAGTTTATTAGTATGCCAAGTTTAATAAAAAATAAGCAAAAACTCGCAATAATCGCAGTTAAATAAATGAATGCTTCGGTGAAATAATCATATTTTAGGTAAGAATAGTATCTTTACAAATATAATTATTGATTAAATGAGTAAGTCTATTTCTGGTTTTTCTAAACTGTCAAAATCTAAAAAAATTGATTGGATTGTAAACTCTTACTTCTCTAACAAAGTAGAAGCTAAAACCATAATAAAGCAGTATTGGAATACCAATGACAAGTTGCAACAATTACATGACGAGTTTATTGAAAATACGATAACAAACTACTATTTACCTTTGGGTGTTGCTCCTAATTTTCTTATAAATAACACCCTGTATACTATTCCAATGGCTATCGAAGAAAGTTCGGTAGTTGCTGCTGCGAGTAAAGCTGCAAAGTTTTGGTTAGATCGTGGTGGTTTTAAAGCTGAAGTTCTATCAACAAAAAAAATTGGTCAAGTCCATTTTATGTATAATGGCAATTATGATATATTAAAAGCTTATTTCAGCTACATAAAGCCTCAATTAATATCCAATGCAAAACCTATTACAAAAAACATGGAAAAGCGTGGTGGTGGCATTTTGAATATTGAATTAGTAGATAAAACTCAAGACATCCCAAATTACTATCAATTACACGCTACTTTTGAGACCTTGGATGCTATGGGCGCCAATTTCATTAATTCTTGCCTAGAAAGTTTTGCTAATACCTTTAAAACTGAGGCAGCCTATTTTAATGATATAAAAGATTCACACATTGATATAGTGATGAGTATTCTCTCTAATTATGTCCCAGAATGTCTAGTTAGAGCTGAAGTAAGTTGTAAAATTGAAGAGTTGAATGAAGATCCAAATATTTCTTCAGAAGATTTCACAAACAAATTTTTACAAGCAGTTCGAATTGCTGAAGTTGAGCCATATAGAGCAGTTACTCATAACAAAGGTATTATGAATGGTATAGATGCTGTTGTATTAGCTACTGGAAACGATTTTAGAGCTGTTGAAGCTGGTGTGCATGCATATGCATCTAGAAACGGTTCTTACTCTAGTTTAACTCATGCTAGCGTGAAAAATGGCATTTTTAAATTTTGGATAGAAATTCCATTAGCTCTTGGAACTGTTGGTGGCTTAACAGGATTACACCCTTTAGTAAAGTTATCTCTAGAAATGCTAAATAAACCTTCTGCAAAAGAACTTATGATAATTGTTGCTGTAGCTGGTTTAGCGCAAAATTTTGCTGCACTTAAATCATTAACAACCACAGGAATACAAGAAGGGCATATGAAAATGCATTTAATGAATATATTAAATCAGTTTAATGCAAATGACAATGAAAAGACGGCACTTATTGAATATTTTAAAACTAATATCGTAACTCATAGTGCCGTTGTGGAAGCTATAGAAAACTTAAGACGCTAATGAATAACTTCTATAGCAACGGAAAGTTATTAATAACAGGTGAATACACCGTTTTAGATGGTGCATTAGCCTTAGCACTTCCAACAAAGCATGGCCAATCCTTAAACATTACTAATATTATTGAAAATAACATTATTTGGAAAAGTATTGACAATAAAAACCAAATTTGGTTTGAAGAAGTATTGCCAATAGAAGAGATTGCTTTAGGTGTTTTTAATACTCGTAATGAAATTTCGAAAAAACTTATTGAAATATTACATGCTGCAAAAGTACTAAACTCCAGTTTTTTAGACTCTAAAGCTGGATTTTGCGTCACTACCAAGCTAGGTTTTCCAACAAACTGGGGACTAGGAAGTTCTTCAACACTCATAAACAATATAGCTAATTGGGCGAAAATTGATGCCTACAAGCTTTTAGAGCTAACCTTTGGAGGTAGTGGTTATGATATTGCTTGTGCGCAGCATAACCAAGCTATTACTTATCAATTAACAAATTCTCATAGAGAGATTAATAAAGTAGAGTTTAATCCAAAGTTTAAAGACCACTTATATTTTGTTCATTTAAATAAAAAGAAAAATAGTCGTGAAGGAATTATAGAATACAATAAAAACAAACAATCCATTTCGGCAGAAATAAATGATATAAATACTATTACCCAAAAAATAATTAATTGTACTTCTTTAGAAAACTTTAATCTCCTTATAGATTCGCATGAAATTATAATAAGTTCTATAATTAAACAGAAAACTATTAAAGATTTACTTTTTAATGATTTTAAAGGCTCTATAAAAAGTCTAGGAGCTTGGGGAGGTGATTTTATTTTAGTGAGCACTTTAGATAATCCAAGCTCTTATTTTAAAGAAAAAGGTTATCCTACAATTATTCCTTTTAAAGACATGATATTAAATTAAAAAAGCTTCACAATGTGAAGCTTTTTTTTAGTATTTAATAACTACTTTATTAATAAAAAGTAGCTCTATTATCTTCAATTTTAGCTGCTTCTTTTAGAGCATTTAATAATGCTACATCTACTGTAGTAGCTTTTGCTGTACCAATTCTATTAGCTGCAGCTTGGTAGTTTGGCAATTCAGCAGCAGGAGTTAGTTTTGTTAGTTGAACAACAAACACACCTGTATTACCTCCAATTGGTTTAGATATAGCACCCTCAGTTAATCCAAAAGCTGTCCCAACTATTTTAGGCTCACTTCCTGCACCAGATACTGTTGGGGCTTTCATAGTAACTGCTAATGCTATTTGCACAGTTTGACTTTGATTAGTAGCAATATCTTCTAAAGTTGCTCCAGAAATTTGTGCTTTAATAAGTTCGGCTTTCTTTTCTTTTCTTATCGCTGGTAATGCTGTAACTGAAGCTTTCTCTGTACTCATTAATCCTTTAGCATTTATAGCAGTTAACTGCACAATTGCATAACCTCCTGGTATATTAAATCTTTTAACGTCACCAACTTTAACACCATCTTCGTAAGCCCATCTTACAATATTTCTTTGACTACCCAAACCTGGAATAGCTTCGTCTAACGCTTTAACAGCGCTTACAGGCATTACAGTGTAATCACTTTCGCTTGCAACTTCCGTAAAATCTCTATCTGCCACTGCAATTTCAAATTTAGACGTCTCGTTAAATACTCTATCAACAGTTTCATCTGATGCTTCAATTGCTCTTGCTAAGTTGCCAACTTTTATAGCTTTTTGTTTTTCTCCTTGGCTTAATATTTCAATAATATGGTACCCAAAATCAGTTCTTACTACGTCTATATCTCTTACTTTATTATCAAATGAAAAGGCTTTAAATTCTGGTGCCATTCCAGCAGTATAAGCAAACTCTATTTCTCCATCGTTTTGATTGCTTACTAAATCTGATGATAGTGTTAACAGATCTTGAAATTTAGAACGATTAGATTTTATAACAGCTAAAATACTATCGGCTGTTACTTTTGCTTCAGCTTCAGTTTTCACAACATCTGGAGCAGCTTGTACAGCACCAGCAAACGGAATTAATATGTGTCTTACTTTAACTGAGTCCGCTATTTGCTTAACATCTATCACCTTGCTTATCATGAACATGTTATTGTTCTTATAAGGGCCATAAAGCTCTCCTTTGTTTAAATTCCATATGCTATCGGCATGTTCAACAGGCAGATTTGCTTTAAACATATAATCATCAAATAATTTAACTGCTGAATTTGCTGCTAAAAAACCTTCATCATCAGTTGTATTTTTAAAACCAATAACTGTTTCAGTGCTTTTTGAAGCTTCAACATATTCCTCTTTATCTTCTAACAAGCTTTTTAAATCATTTTGAATGTTAGTTTCGTCTTCTAAAGATGCTTCTTCTTTAAATTGCACAAAACGAATGTCTCTCGATTCATCTACTTCGTATTGGCTTTTATTTTTGTTGATATAGTTTGTGATATCAGACTTAGTTACTGTTATTGTACTATCAGCAATTGATGTGTAAGGGATTCTAACATATCTAAAATCCACCTTATTATTTTCTAACTTATAATCTAATTCTCCTTCAGCAAGTGTTCCTAAAAGACCAGCTTTAACCATATTAAAATATGTTTGTTGCTTCCCAGTAACTGCCATATTATTTTCATAATTTGTCCAAGCTTCATAATTGATTGGTGAACCACCTAAGATTGCTGTTTCTGGAGAAATGGCTTTTAAGTTTGCAATGAATTCGTTTAATTTATTTTCATCATAAATGCCATCTTCATTTTTAAACTCTTCAAAACTGGCCAATCCTAATCTTAACAAGTCTCTCATTTGGTCACGCTCTACTGTTAGTCCTAAAGCATCGTATTGCGCATTCATTACTGCATCGTTCACTTCTTGATCCCAAACTCTATTCATTGCTTGAGTAGCTGTAAGCGATCCTCCAAATTGGCGTTGAGCATTTTCAACTTTAAGTTGAAAATCGGCACGGTCAATATCTTTACCATCTATGGTAGCGATGACGTTTTGAGACTTACTATTAAAGCCATCTGTATTTTTAAATAAATCTGCTAAGACAAAAGAGAAAAGTGCCATAGCGATTACTAAGATTAAGAATAACGAACGTTGTCTAATTTTATTTAAAATTGCCATATATAATATAAATTTTAAGTAACCTTTTTTGGGGTTTAACAAATGGATCAATACATCTAATAAATAAGTAAGTAATGATCTTTAATTAATTTCGATAAAATATCGTGCGCGAAAATACCATTTTCTACTTAATAATAAAAGCAGAACAACGTATTAATTGTACTGTTGTAAGATTTTAATCGTCATTTAGAATACGAAGAGAAACAATTTCGATTTTAGTATTAGAGACTTCTAAAATTGTAAATAAATAGTTATCTATAGTCACTTTTTCGTTTTGTTCTGGAATTTCTTCGGTGCTATTAACAATTAAACCTCCTAACGTCTCATAATTTTCATTTTCGGGCAAATCTAATTTATAGGTTTCATTTATATAATCTACATCTAATCTTGCTGAAAAATTAAATTCAGTATCGCTTATTTTTTCTTCTAATAATTCAGTAGTATCATGTTCGTCTTCAATTTCGCCAAACAATTCTTCTACAATATCCTCAATAGTCATAATGCCTGACGTTCCTCCATATTCGTCTAGCACTACCGAAACACTCTTACGTTTTTTAATAAGCACGTTTAAAACATCTTTTATCAGCATCGTTTCTGGAACAAACTCGACAGGCATAATGATGGATTTTATGGTCTTTGGGTTTTTAAAAAGATCGAAAGAATGGACATATCCTAAAATATCGTCTATTGTATCTTTATACACCAAAATTTTAGAATATCCCGTAGATGTGAAAAGCTCACTTAATGTTTTTATTTTATCATGAATCTCTACAGCAACCAACTCTGTACGCGGTATCATAACTTCTCTAGTTTTTACTTCGGAAAACTCTAAAGCATTTTGAAAAATTTGAATTTCGCTATCTACATCGTCGTCATCGTCAACCGATTCCATTTGTTCACTAATATAATGTCCCAATTCAACTTTAGTAAATGCCAACTGCACTTGATCTCCATCGGTTTTAAAAAAAGTTTTTAATACCACGTCGGAAATCCAAATAACAAAATTGGAAACCAATGAGAACAAGACAAAAAACACATATGCTGGAATCGAAAATAGTTTAAGCAACAAATTGGAATAAATTTGAAAGAATACTTTTGGTAAAAACTCTGCAGTAATGAGTATTACTAAAGTGGAAATAATAGTTTGAGTTAATAAGCTAAAATCTGTAATTAGGGCATTAAGAAAAGTATTATCTAGCGTCATGCTTTGAAACCAACCCATCAATACATCACCCATATAAAACCCATAAATGACTAGTGCTATATTGTTTCCAATAAGCATAGTGGCAATAAATTTTGAGGGTTTTGCAGTAAGTCTTGTAAGGATTTTGGCTAACAAGCCACTTTGTTTTTTTTCAATTTCAATATGAATCTTGTTAGAAGATACATAGGCTATTTCCATTCCTGAAAAAAATGCCGAAAATATAAGCGAGATAATTATAATTAAGGTTTCGGAACTCATCTTTTAAAGCTTTCCTCTATCCTCGAAACGCTTTCGGAATTTCTTCCTAAAAAAGAACATAAATATTGCTAAAGCTGCAAGTGCTAATGACAAGTAAGGGCTTTTTCCCTCAACATTCCAGTTGCTAATAGCGTCGAATAAAAACAATACTGCAAAAATTAAATACGCATATTGAAAAAGCTGTAATACCTTCATTACTAAAATGAGTTAGTGATTGTTGTAATTTATAACTACGCAAAGGTAAGAATTATTCGTCTAAATAAATTGTTCCTGAATACTCTAAAACGTTGGCAATTGTAAAATCTTTATTCGCATCGAAACCCGTCCCTAAATCAATATTATCTTTACGACGAAATTTTACAGGCTTGTTCGTAAACATCCATTCTCGTTTTTGATCATAAAATAATTGTTCAGTGAAAAGAGTGTCGTTTGCATGTGTTGTCACTATGACGTTTCCTTGTAGATCTATTAAATCGGTATCGTTATAAATCATAGCAAAATCTGCTATCACATTATTTTTATTGCCCTTTTCGTCATAAATAGTAAAATTGATACCTTCGGGAAACTCGACGAAGGAAAATTTTCTATTAGAAAAATCTAACATTTTAGGGCTCACTAAGTGTGATTTTAATCTTCCCGAATCAGTATACTTTGTGTTAATGTTTTCTGCTTCGGTAATTGGTTTATTACTTAAAAGCCCAATGTTTTGGACTTCTTTAAAATTATCTTTGCATGAAAAAATTATGGTCACAGTAAAAACTGTGACCATAATTCTTATAATATATTTTACTATTGAATTCATTAAAGCTTTGGCACTGTTACGCTTCTACCAATCCAACATCCAATTTTAATTGTTGTTCCAGCATTAGCTTCTGCAAATATTTCGCTTTTTGTAGGCGCTTTTGCCACATAGTTTGCAACATTTTGAGAAGCTGCTGAAGCTAAATTAGGATCTACTCTACCTGCTTTTCTAGCTTCCTGAGCAGCTAACCAATATACAGCTCTTTTATTAAAGTTTGTATCTCCACAGTTATTAGCACTAGCAGCGTACATTTGTGCTATTGCTAAATGTGCTCTTCCATAAGAAGGGTTCGCACCAAGTACTTTCTGGTAATATGTTCTTGCTTGTCCATAACTACCCTTTTTCTTAAATCCAGAAGCAATTCTATAAAGTATTTTAGCTTTATCAATATTATCTGTTTCTAATTCTACAGCTTGATTGTAAAAAGTTAATGCTGCAGCACTATCTCCTTCTTTATCTTTTAAAATTCCTAAATAATATGCAGTAGATGCATTAGGCTCTAAGTTGTTCTTTTGTTCTACTATTTTAACAAATAACGGATCGTCTGTACATTCTTTATTAAACAATCTATTCATTGCTCTTTGTAACCATAAACCATCATTTTTGTTCTCTTCGTAGTTTCTAGTATATAAAGGAATTAAGTTTTCACAATTTGCACGATCACCTAAATCTCTATCCATTCCAGACGAAATTTGATCGTAAGCTCTTAAAAAACTAGTATAAGATTTAACTCTACTGGCGTCCTTTTTACTTAATACTGGCTCTTCATCGGTATCTTCTGCAGGCACATATTTATTTAATAAATTTGTATAGTGCTTTACCTCTGCTTCAATTTTCTCTGAAACCTCATCATATTTTGTAAACAACTCTTCAGCAGGTTTTTTTCCATCATCATACAAATTTACCATTAGTTTAAAATATGTATATAATGATTTTGGGTTTTTAAATGTTTCAGCGTCTGTTTTAAAAGCTTTATCAAAACAATCGTACAATTGACTATCAGTCATTTGCAACTCATCCTTGTAATCATATTGTAATTGACATGCTTTTGCCAAAAATTCTCCTTCTGGAGTTTTACTAGCAAAATGTTCACGTCTCTCATCCCACATTTTTACTAGGTCTTTAATAAAACCTACTTTTTCGGCACCTGATGATTTTTCTATTTTGTGATCAAGGATACGTTCTCCATAAGTGAAAATTGCTCTGTTAAACTTAGGGTTTCTTTTTCTTAATTCCATCCAAGGACCATAAGCAGCATCATAATTTTTAGCTTTAGCATATTCACTAAAAATTGACAATGTATTCATGTCTTCTTCCTGACCCTGAGCATTAATTGCACTAAACCCAAGAAAAAGCATTGCTATTAATAGTGTAATTTTCGTCTTCATAATTCTAGTTATTAATTAGTTAAATTTTCTTTTTTCAAACCATAAATCATTTAATGATAGGCTAAGCTGGAAATTTACAAAATTTTCTTTTACTAAATTTTGGTTAATTGTTCCGCGTTGTCCAACTTCAATTCCAATATTTACATTTGAAAACACATCTCCAACTGGTAATCCTACACCAAAAGACATGCCAAACTCGCTTATTGATTCATTTGCTATTTTTAATCCTGTGTTTTCAAATCTAATTCCCGCTCTATAAACCGTTCTTTTCCAATAACTAAAGGAATTGTATTGTGGCACTAAAAATCCTCCAACCGAAATTGTTGAAGCATCTACGTAAGTAGCATTGTCAAAACTGAAAATTTCATTCGAGAACTCACTGGTTTTTAACATTGTATACTCAGCTCCTAAAAACCATTTTCTAGGTTGTCCAATACCAGCTCCGATAGCTGTTTTAGTTGGCAATGACAATACTGTTTTGTCTAATCCTTGAGCTTCAAGATCCATTTCTATTTCATTAACAACAAATTCTTGACCAGTCGAATTAATTACTACACTTGCAAATGTTCTTTGATTTGTAGAGGTTAAATCAGCTTTGGGAGAAAACGTAATTGAAGATGTTAGCTGTAACTTCTCAGAAATCATTGGTGTATATGTAAGTCCGAAGTTAAAATTCAATCCACTTAAGTCTGACCTATTCACTTCTCGACTATGGTATTGCAGAGGATTTCCTTCATCATCATATCTAAAATTTAAGACATTATTTCTAATATTTCCAAAATTATAGTTTGCATCTGCACCAAATCTTAAATCTTTAGTTATTAAATATCCTATCCCCAAAAATGCTTTATTTACACCTCCTTCGCCACTATATCTATAATCCAAAATATCTTCGTCTCTAATGGACTGCAATTTATATCCAACCGACGTGTAAGGCATTAAACCAAAACCCATACCTAGTCTACCCATAGGAATTGATAAAGCTAGATAATCGAAAGTTATTGCGTCATCTTTATCAGATGCAGAATTAGTTTTTAATGTTGTATTTGAGCTACTACCTCCAACTGCAAACTTCACATAATGCCCTTCACCGCTTTCTGTAAATAACCTTCCCGCATACGATGCTGGATTGCGCAAATTAACATGAATACTATCTGTAAAAATACTTAAACCTCCCATACTCACGTTTTCGGTTGTACCTTTAAATTTCAAACTTCCTAAGCCATAAAATGAATATGGCGAGGTAGTTCCTTCTTGAGCATGAATATTTAATGCTAAAAACGCTATAAATATTAAACAAAGTTGTTTTATCATTCGTTTAAGTTAAATTCTAATATGAAATTCAAACCTTCTAATAGAAAATTTGAGTTCGCAAATATGCTACTTTTTAATCGCTTTGACAAGAAATCTGAGTCTCCTCCTGTTAAAATAACTGTTAAATCTTTATATTTTCTATGGTATTTTTTAACAATTCCATCAATTTCCATTAAAATTCCATTAATAACCCCCGAATGAATAGATTCTTTTGAAGAATTACCAATTAATTTTTTTGGTGCTTTTCTTTTCAATAACGGTAAGTTGGCTGTTAAATTATTTAGTGAATTGTAACGAGTTGAAATACCAGGTGATATGGCTCCCCCAAAATATTCATTTTTTTTATTAATAAAATCGTAGGTAATACAGGTTCCAGCATCAATAATTAATACATTTTTTTTAGGATATTTTAGCACAGATGCGCTTACTAACGCTATTCTATCGACGCCTAATGTG
Organism: Pontimicrobium sp. SW4; assembly: GCF_039954625.1. NCBI lineage: Bacteria > Pseudomonadati > Bacteroidota > Flavobacteriia > Flavobacteriales > Flavobacteriaceae > Pontimicrobium > Pontimicrobium maritimum. Next base: position 362,028 of record NZ_CP157199.1, on the reverse strand, counting down.
CTTGGTGTTTTATATTTATTTTTAAATGGAATTTTGGTATCCGAGCTTAAAACAATCGTTTTAAGTTGTTTGGTAATGTTTGTAAGCTGTTGTTGACTTAAATTACCTACTGAAGATATAATGGATTTATCTAAAAGCTCATACTTTTTTAAGAGTCTTTCTATTTTAATTTCAATATCATCTAAGTCAATAGTCTCTTTATGGACTATTACACTATCTTGAAAAACAGCAAGTTTCACACTAGTATTACCTACATCAATAATTAAATTCATCTGAAAAATAAAAGGTGTAAATTTACAAAACCATTTTTTATATCTTTTTATTTTGCGGAATAATAAAATAGGATATATATTTGCATCCGCATTTAGCGAGGTACCTTAGCTCAGTTGGTAGAGCAACGGACTGAAAATCCGTGTGTCCCTGGTTCGATTCCTGGAGGTACCACTCGAGAGGACAATTTCAATTTAGTTGAAAATTGTCCTCTTTTTTTATTATATAACTCGCTGTTTATCTGCAAAATAAAGCGTAATACATCATTGATTCTTGCAGTTCGACATTCATTCCCTTCAAAAAATAAATTTTCAGGAAATATCGAACTTAATAGTTTTTGTTTCTGTTTAACTGTCGATTTGTTATAGTGCTCTTTCATGTTTTTAAGTAAATGGATTCCTTTGATTAGCCAAATTCTGTATTGGCTATTTCCCGTTTGCAAACTTTTAACCTCTTTTTTTAATCCTTCTCGTTTCAAATTATATCTATCATAGGTATCAGTATAAGCGTTTACATCTATTTTGTCATCAACAAATAAGTCTTGAAGCTTTTCTAAACGTTTTGTGGTTTGGTCAATTTCAGAATTTAGCTTCTTTCTTTTTATTGCTGCTTGCTGTTCATTTCCAGATAATAGTTTCTGATGCTTTCGTACTCCCCTCTTGTCTTGTGGATGCAATGTTATTATTTTTTTTGTCATCAAGCATGATTTCTATTTTTAAATGTGTAAAAAGTAAATAGAAGGCCTAATAATCCAAACGAAACTATTTTATCGAATGCATTTACTAATGTATAACTGGCAGGAAACATAAACCAATTCATTAAACTAATATCACTCATAATTACAGTTAAAAGCCCTAAAAATAAAGTTACACTAAAAATGTTTTTCCGATTCTTAATAGTCATTCTTGAAATAATAAATATGGAAAAAATTACGGTTACTAAATTGATTAATAAGCTAAATACAAATGTTTTACTATTAAATAGCTGAGTAGGTTCTTTTACATAAACCATTAAAGTTATTCTTGGATCTTGTTTTAGTTTATTTTTAATTTTATCAATTTCTATTTGAGATTGATTTTTGGGTAACCCAGGATAATGATAAACACCACTTTCGGGTATTTCGTTTTTCAAAACATTTGTTTAAATTACACTCTCAGGTATCGTTTTTAATGTTTTTGTATGAAAAGGCAATGCCATCCAAGAAATGACATTCCATAAAAACAATAATAATGTTCCTAATATAACCGAAACTAGTACTTTTTTATCCATGTCATTAAGTTCTTTTTATTTAAATTACATCAAAATAATTTTAGCCCCTTCCCTCCACAAATAAGTATCTGAAAACCAAATGCTTCCAATATGCATTAAAAAAAATAAAATACATCCTACTAAATAAGGTTTATAGTCTTTCTTATAATAGGTATCATATATAAGAAATGCTACAAGGCATAAATCCATAAACCATAAGTCAGCATTAAAGCTATCAAGCCCAAAATCTATTCGTCCAATGGTTGGTCCAAAAAGAGCAACAGAAGATACTATTATATAGCGCATATGAATTTTTAGTTTTTTTACATTCAGCATAGCCAATATGTAAAATAAGACAAACAGGAATAGTTGAGATATAGGTAAAAATAGCTGACTTAGATTTTCATCAAGAGATAAATGAGTCTTCATTCTTTCAAATGAATAAACAATAATCATACAAATTGTATAAACAACTAAAGGAAAAAATAAATACGATAGTTTGCCTATTAACTTATGTGCTTTATTTTTTCTTTTTCTTATTAAAATTGGTTGAATGATTAATAACAAACACCATATACCCATTACCAAAGTATGAATATGAAGAATGTTGTTTATGCTTTCTTCATTAAATAGTTTTATAAAATATCTTTTGAAACCTATTGGAACTAATGCCAATATAATGATGAAAAAGATATGTATACTTTTATACTTCTTTTCCATTTATTTTGCTTTTTAAGTAATCATCTAATGATAAATGTGCTACACCAAAAGCAGCTAATATATTTAATTGTACGGTTGCTTTCAAAAAGGGTTTAATGTTTTTATTTTGTGCCATAATATATATGTTATTTATATTCTGTTGCCCTTAGCTATTTTTCATTGTTCAAAAAGCTATTCGTATCTGTAATATTAAACTCAGGATTGTCGTCAAAGAATTGTTTTAAATACCTTACGTGTCCGCTACCGAAAATTATTAAAACTCTATCACCTTCTTCCGTTTTCTCAAGGATGTTACGGTATATGAATAGATTCCGCTTATACCATTCAGTTACAAGTTCTACACCGATGTTATTGAAATCAAAAGAACGCATTTGATAAGGTAGTCCATCAATTTCCTTTTCCATTTCTTTATAACTAAACATAACACTTGAAGTGTCTTTTACGGTAATCGCTACGTTGTTGTAATAGTTGTGATTATTTAAAATTTGCTGCCAATCATTTAGATAAATGAAATTTTCTTTTACCGTATTTTTAGTAAAGCTTTTTTGTCGTTTTTCTATTTGTTGTTTGTAATCTACACTATAATCTTGATATGATTTTATTAAAAGCGTGTCTGCAATGAAATCCACATATGACCCTAAATATACTCCATGATGGTCTACTGCTAAAATTTCTTTAATACCCAATTGTTTTGCTAACCGAAATCCTAATTGATATACCTCATTCTGCCCACCATTAATATCTTTTAATGATAAACGATTATCTGCATATAGAGTAAACAAACTATCTAGTTTGGCTTGTTGGCTTGGTAAGAATTCTACAAATATTTTATTTGGCCTATTTTTTGCTAACAGATTAACAACTTCTTGGATCTCAGCCTGTCTTTTTTTTGTAGAATAATCATCAACTTCCATATTATAGGTATCCATTCCTGGATTATTGAAATGATATACACCAAGAATCATTACTTCTTTTGAAGCTAGAGAAGATAATTGTGCTGATTTATTTTGAGCTTCTTTTTGATTGCATCCCATTATAATAGATAATGCCAGGAAGGATATTATTAATCGTATTTTATTCATATCTTTTATACTTCTTTTCCATTTATTTTGCTTTTTAAGTAATCATCCAATGATAATTTTCCAGAACCGTTGAACAAAAAGAAAAAAGAAATAGCTAACATTTGTATAGCCTGAAACGAATCTTTATAAGGGTCAGCAGCATGTACCAAAAAGAATGCTACTAAGAATGTTACAATTAAAGGAATAGAAATCAATCTTGTCTTAAAACCTATAATTAATAAAACCCCACCAAAAAATTGCGCTAGAATATATAGCCAAGATGCAAAAAAAGGAAAAGGAACGCCTAATGAACCTAGCCACTCAGCATTATCTCCAGCAGATAAATTTATCACATCACTACATGAATAGTATAATAAGTGAAAACCAAAAGCAAGCCGAATAAATAAAACTCCTAAATAATTTTTGCCTACTACTACTCTTTCTAAGCTTTTAAATATATTATTCATTTTTTAAATTATTAAAAACATCAACTACAATCCTATATCTCCATCTTTATTAAACCTCCAAACATTTACATACTTATATTTTAAAGCTTCAATATTGAAATTCTTGATATTTACTTGATCTTTTTTATCTACATTTTTTTTACAGCTAGTAAACGCTATTAGCACTACTATAAAAAGATAATTGTTTTTCATAATAATTTATTTATCAAAGTTTTTTTATACGTCTCACAGAAAAAACATAAGTTAGATGCTGTTCCGCTTATCTAAAATTATTTTATACTCTTTAAAATCCAAACACCCAATGCTATTCTTACTAGAGGTTGCAGATAAGAATAAATCCATTCATAACACCAATTCACAATTCCAGTTAGAGTATCTAGCCCCAAGTAATAGCGCAGAAATGAAGATAAACTAAGGATTCCAATAAAGATAAAGGAAATCCCAATCCACTTCCCTAAACCTTTTTCATGAATAAATGCTAATCCATATAGTAGAGTACCTATACCAAACCCATAAATGACTAAGAAATACTTACTATCAGAAATACCATTCGCAGCATTGATTAGGGTTTTAAATATACTCCTTGTAACACCATCATTTGCTTCAATATAACCTGGTCTCCAGATTTGGTTTAATGTATCAATTAGTAGTGATTGTTGAGACATTTCCGAATATGCCCAAATTAACAGAAAGAACGTGCCAAAAATTATTTGTAATGGATACTTTTTGAGTATTAGATATGCTATACCGAAGATGGCTAAAATATTTACTTGTGGATGAATGTAAAGAATCCATAATTTACTTAAATAAAGATTATTATTATAAAGTAATGTTCTTGTCTCAAAACTAAAAGTTTCCGGGTTTGGAAGAAAAATTAATAGGATTGTTGTCAAAGCTCCAAGAAAAGAACAAATTGCTGTTGCTCTAAGAAATGTTTTGTTTTGTTCCATGATATTTTTTTTATAATTCATAGTATAACTACTTTTTATACATTGTTTTATGACAGTTGTATTTTATTAAGTTTTGTTATTTTATAAATTTTAATAACGGGATCGAAAGTTGAATACGATTCATAGCATATATGACTTAATGATTCTAAGAGTCCTTCCATATAATTGTTTTCTTTGTATACTTTAAATTTTGAATAATGACCAGAAAACTTCTGATCCATATATAAAAGAAAACTCTGTCTCAAATTTTCAGGTTTACTCAGTCCGCATACAATAGTTACCTCCGATATATTAATCATTTGTTTTAGTAGAAAATAAGCATCATTCTTAGAAAGGACATGCAAAAAAAGACTAGCTATTGAATAATTAACCAATCTGTTTGGAAAAGAATCTTTGCATAAATCTATTAGTTTGAAATCAATATTACTTATTCCATTTAATGCTTTTTTCTTCATTGCATAAGAAATCAACGCCTTTGAATTATCAAACCCTATTCCTTCTTTTATCTTATGCGATAGTTTAAAAAGCAAATCACCATTTCCACAACCAAAATCCAAAACATCTGCATTTGGTAGAATCAAATCTATAATCTGTTCGCGTATTGGAAGCAAGTATTTATCAGCTATTATACCTTTCATGTAGAATTAATGAGTAAATATTCTTAATCTATTCTATGCCATCTTTCCTTTAAAGTCAGTTCTCCTACTTTTCCAAATTGATAAAGGTATAGACTATCAAAATAGAGGGTTCCTTTAAATTCCGTTCCATTAAAATCTGATTGATGATGGAACTCAATCTTTTCAACATACACAGAATCTTTTAGAGTAAATGTTCCTCCTCCCATTCCTGCGATTTCATTTTTATTAAAATCATAGCCAGTAAATGTGAACCTGTTTTTTGTGAATGTTTTTATTCTAACCCAATGTTTAGGTACGTGGTGAAATGTAGTATCTTTCTTTATTTCCATTGAATAATCCATTTGCCAAACCGTGCCTTCTAAACTTTGCTTTTGAATATACTTTTGCTGATCTTTTTTAAGATCAATATTGTTTCTACAACTCACTCCAATTATAGCAAGTAATAAAAGGAAACTATTCACCTTCATTTCTCATCCTTTTGTAAAAGATCTTGCTCACTATTTTCCACTGACCATCAATTTTCAATAAACTCATATAGTCAATAAATGTAAAAGTTTGGTATTCAATTTCTAATTGAGCAGTAGCAGCATTTCCTGTTATATTTATAGAAGTTATTCTTGTTTTTCTTTCTTGTTTTGGACCTGGCTTAATGCCTTTTTTGAAAAAATCAATTGCATTCACTTCTTTATATTCTTCCCCTACAAACTTCATTGTAGCTGTTGAATGAAAGGCTTTCTTTAAAGTTTCAAAATCATTATTAGTACCTCCATCTAAATAATAATCTAAAGTTGTTTCAATTTTTGTGAATTCTGATTCTTGTGCGAAGAGGTTTGTACAAAAAAATAGCACAAAGCTTATTAATAAAATAGATTTCATTTGTATCGTATTAAAGTTTTAATTATTAATCCGTTATTGGAGAACTATGTGTTGAGAGCGTAAGAACTTTTCCGTCCTTCTTTTTATAAATATCTGTAAAACTGAGTTTTATTTTTGCTGTATCACCTTTTTCACCAATAAACTTTAATGTTTCTTTTGCTCTAACGATGGCTATATCATCAAAATACTTAATGACAATATCGTAGTATTCTGGTGGTAACATATTTGAGTTATCATTCTTAAGATTTTCTACCATCTGTTCTTTATTAGTTAGTGAACCATCATTACTCCCTGAATAAATAAAACTTTTATCAAGAATAGATTCAAGAAGCTGATAGTCCTTATTTATAAATGCCTGCTTCCAATTGGAGATCATCTGATCGACATCCTTTTTCGAAATTTGTTCACTTTGATTGCTCTTGTTTAAGCATCCCATTGAAGTAAATGCTATTATTATTAAAATTAAGGTTATGTGCTTCATGTTTTTGTTTGCTTTGTTTAATCGGTTATCTCTGCTAACTATTAGTTCGAGTTTTCAAGAAATATTTTATTTAACTATAATCGTTTGGTTCTTTATTCTTTTTGCTTTTTCAACTTCATTTGAAAGAAGGGAAACCATTTTATTCCACCAAAAGAATAGTCTCCTTGTTCCAACCATACTCCATCTTCTGAAAAATCTTCTCTAAAACGTATTGCTCCTCCGTTCTTATCTTTAAATGACCATTCCAGTTTTTTATCTCCAATTAATTTTAGTTCATTTTCCATTTTGTCACCAGCTGAGGAAAAAGAAAGCATAGTCATCATTCTTTTTCTTCATTATAAGAAATTACTCCAAAAGCATTATGAATAACTTTTTTCGTCTCTTGCCCCTTGTTAATACCATACCCTATTCCATCAATAATCAAAATTTTGTTATCTATTCTCGAACTGATTGTTTCATTTTGAGTAAATTTTTTACGTTCTTTTTTAATCATCATCCAGCCATCTCCTTTCCAATTTCCTTTCATAAAACTTACTTGATCAATTGTTTTAAGTGATTTAGTTTTAAATGCATTTTGAGTAACACTAGATACACTAATGAAGAGTAATAGAATATAAAGTAAAGTTGATTTTTTCATAAAAAGATTAAATTAGATTAGTTGCATTCTATTGTTTTATACTATCATTAAAAGTGTCAATAACAACTTTGTACTTTCCAGAACTATTTAATTTCCAAACATTTACATATTTGAAACTCAGTGTGTCTATAACTCCGTTCTCATTGAGCACCATAACAATACCTTTTCCTGTTTCGTATAACAATTCTTTTGTTCCCTCTAGCGATTCCATACTCAACTGTAAATCAGTTAGAAAATCCATTGAAGCTTTCCAATATTCTGTAATAGCTTCTCTGCCATGCAGAGCTACATCTTTATTTGGTAAATAATGTGCTTTAGGATCATAGAGGTTAGAAATTAGGGATATATCTTTATTTCTTAAGGCCTTTCCCCAAACCTCTCCATTCTTTTGGATTATTGGTTTTATTGCTTCTATGTTAAAAATCCCTTTTTGCTTTTGATTTTCTTTTTGTTGACATGAAAATATGATTAATAAAATCATAATAGATAAGTATTGCGCTTTTTTCATAATTCAATTTTACTCTTTTATTAATATGAATTTTACTTTTAATTTCTCAAACCATTCTGGCTTATTTCCATTTGGATAGGTTTCATCAAACATAATAAGCTCCAATTCTTCCTCTAAATTAAAATGCAACTTATAGAACTGTTTCCCTCCCTCAAAACCAGGTACTTTAGCTATATCTGCTTGAGTTTCGATTACATGGTTATTAATGGAGTAACTTCCTGTGTTAAATACAATGCTACCAAAAGCATTGTTTATTTCATCCTGATCTGGTTTAGATAAATTTTTAAAAGGGACACGTTTTTGCATTCTAGGGTTGTACATTAACGCATAGCTGTTTTTAGAAAAGATAAAGCGTCCATAATCTTTTGTTTTCATTATGTATGTCGTGTCTGAATATTGATAATGAATTTCTTTTACTTTCCATGAACCTAAAAGCTTTGCTTTTTCTTTTTGTAAATCTTTTTCCTCTATTAGCCTTATAAGCTTTTCATTTTTGTAATTCTTAACCATATCATAGGCAGAGTACATATTTTCTTCCAATGCTTTTTCATGATAATTAGCTCCATTATTAATTAGAAATTCGGCAAAATCTGTATTGCCGTAAAAAATAGCCCAATGCAACGGAGAAGCATTGTTTATAACATCTTTATGATTTATTTGAGCTTTGCTATTAATAAGCAATTTACCAATAGAAACATCTCCGCCAATAGCTGCCCCAATCAATGATGTAAGTTGATACTTATGGTCAGTTTTATTAGAATCTGCTCCTGACTCTAATAAATATTTAACAACTTCTAAATGTTTAAAACGAGATGCCCAAGTAAGAGGTGTTTGCCCAACTCTGTTAAGAATGTTTACATCTGCACCGTAACCAACCAAAAATTCAATCATCTTTTTATCACCTTTCTGTGATGCTAGTTGCATAATTGGGATTCCAATTCCATCTTTTAAGTTGGGGGAAACACCTTTTTCTAATAGTTTTTTAAAGACATTATAGTTTTCTGATTTTATTGCTTTTAAAAATTTATTTTCATCTTTTGTTATCAATTGTGCCAATGAAGTTGACCTAAATATATTGGCAACTGAATCGTGATGCCATAATCTTAAAGCTACATCTACAGCTGTCCCATGCTTACTTTTAAGACTGAGATTAGTGCCTTCTTTAATAAGTAAGCTCATAATATCAACATAGCCATAAAATGTTGCCCAATTTAAAGCATGATCTTTATTCACATCCAATTGGTTGATATTTGCGTCATGCTCAAGCAGCAGTTGACACAATAGTTTATCTCCAGTAGAAACAGCATACATTAAAGCTGTGCCTTTGAGGCCATCTTTTTCGGCAAGATTTACGTCAGCTCCTTTCTGTAAAAGTGTTTTTACTTTATCAAATTCTTTATTCGAAACGGCTTTTATAAGTCTTGTTTTTCCTTCTGAATCAAATTGATTTAAACCCTCTTCTGTAGTTTGCCCATTAACTTGAATTATAAATACTAGACAAATAATAATGCTATTTATTAATTTCATGTTTAATAATTTATACAGCAAAACTTCGCTTTTTTGCTTAATAAATCGTCAGAAGTAATTAGTAAAACGTTAATAAAAATTATTATTTACTTTTTACTTCTTGCCTTTCGGAATTTTGATGGCGTAGTATCTGCAAACTTTGAAAAAGCCTTATAAAAAGTAACTTTATTATTAAAACCACTATCAAAAGCGATAGCCTCAATTTTGTAATTTGAATGAGAAGGATTAATTAATAGACTTTTAGAGTGCTCAACTCTATGCTTGTTAATGTAGTCATTGAAATTTTCTTTTACCAATTCAGATAAGGTCTGAGAAATATGATGTGGCTTTACTTTTAGTTTTAAAGAGAGTTCGTCAAGCGTCAGATTATTATTTAAAAATATTTTTTCTCTGATAAGCTCATTTTTAATTTTTGATTGAATAGTTTTCATCTCTTCAATGTTAAGTCTTGCCCCTTTATACTTCTCTTTAATTGCTTTGAAAAAGTTTGGGTCTTTAAACAAAACATATCCTAAAACACAGACAAAACTGATAGAAATAATATAATACAAGGAAAAATCTCTGAAAGAATTTGCGAAAAATGTTAATGAGGTAATAAGAACCGTTGTAATTATATACATAATTGATATGCCTCCTAAATGAAATTTCTCATTAACATTTATACGATCTTTAAATAACCAAACGATTCTAAATAACAAAAAAGCGTAAATAATTTGGTGTAAATCTCTAAAATAATTTAGATAGATTATACAGTTGTTAAAATTATCGATATTTTCAATATAGGCTATTCGCTCTTCATTAGAGAGAGTAATGACATCAAACATAAATACATTAAGAACAAGTAATGGTAATAAATGCCAAAGGTCTTTTAAAATAAATTGTTGCTTTTGCCCAATTATAGATTTAAAATGAAAATATAATAGTGGACCATATAAAACACCTATTGAAAAATAAAAAAGACGACCATAAAATTCTGGATATAATTTACCTATTTCGCTCGTACCATATAAAAAATATAATATTTCAAATGACAGAAGTAAAAAGTATAAAGAGAGCGTTTTATTTTTATAGCTATTTTCTTTAAAAAATATACCCCCAGCAATAAATAATGTTAATAGTGCTTGAAAAAATAAGAAAATTTGCATAAAACTCTTTTTTAGCAAATATAAATATTTTGTAGATGCTCCTTTGTCTTAAGTGAAAGAGTATTCCACACACATTTTCCTTCACTCCTCATCCTTTCGTAAAAAAAGTGTTCCATTAACATCTTAAAGGAAACTTATAGGGTAATTTTTTTAAGAACCTTTAGTAAAAAAATTCACTTTTAACCAAAGCTCAAGTTACATAACGCGATACATTATATTGCAAATGTATTGTTTAGTAATAAGAGTCGTTTATCTATTTGATAGCTATAATGTAGTATTATGTACAATAGACTAACTAATTATATTGCACATTGATACTTAATCAATTATTAATTCTATTCAAATCCTCATCAAAATAGTTCGACTTTTGTCCCGTTGACTCCACTTAAAAACCTTGAAAACAATAAATTTTCGAGGTTTTTTTGTTTAAACTTCTTTACTTTTTTATACATTAAATTTCTTTCTGGATTTCATATTAGGGTAATATCTGTGTTAAGCTTGGTAAAAATATTCTTAAATTGTTACCTATCTAGATAACAATAGCATCAACTCTTTAATCAACTAAAATAATATTCATCATGAATTCCAAAAAGACACAATCTCTAGCATTCATACTTTTATTTTTAGGTCAATCTATTTTAATCGCTCAAGAAAAGCACTATTATCAAACAGATTTCTCGATTGAAGAATTTGAAACTCGAAGAGGTAAAATATTTGATGAAATAGGGAACAATGCTATTGCACTCATACAAAGTGCGCCTAGTGTAGCAGGTTTTAAAGTTTTTAGGCAATCAAATACCTTTTATTATTTAAGTGGACTAGAAGAAGGACATGCTTATTTATTATTAAATGGAAAAAATAAAAGCACCACTCTTTATTTACCTCACAGAGAAGAAAGTAGAGAAAGAAGTCAAGGTAAAATTTTATCAGCAGAAGATGCGAATTTAATAATAGAATTAACAGGTGTAAATCGTGTACGTCCGTTAGAATTTCTTGGAAATGATCTCGTTGGCACTGGACTTATAAAAGGAAGTACCCCAATATTATATACTCCTTTTAGTCCAATAGAAACTGGAAATGATAGTCGTGACGAAATATTGCATGGTCATGCTCGTGCAGCAGCCGATCCTTGGGATTCACAAACGACGAGAGAAGCGCGTTTTATTAAGCTAATAAATGAACGATTTCCAGAATTTGAAATTAAAGATTTATCCCCTCTTTTAGATTCCATGCGTTTAATAAAAAGCAAAGAAGAAATTGAAGTTATAAGAAAAGCTACAGAAATTGCTGGTCTTGCGATAGTGGAAGCAATGCGATCAACCAAACCTGGTGTGTATGAGTATCAATTAGATGCAGCTGCTAAATATGTTTTTTATCAACATGGTTCGCAAGGTGATGGTTATCCTGCAATAATTGGAGGTGGCACCAATGCATTTATGGGGCACTATTTTAGAAAAACTGATGTGTTAAATGATGGTGACTTAGTACTTATGGATTATGCTCCAGATTATCATAACTACACGAGTGATGTGACACGAATTTGGCCAGTAAATGGAAAGTTCAATAAAGAACAAACAGTATTATATGAGTACATTCTTGCTTACAGTAAAGCATTATTTAGATACATAAAACCTGGAACAACAGCCAATGAAGTTATGGATAAAGCTGCAGCAGATATGAAACAATACCTAGTTGGAAAAACATTTGTAAAATCTGCTCATTTAAAAGCTGTAGAAAATGGTATAAAGTTTAGAGGCCACTTTCAACATCCTGTTGGTATGGCAGTTCATGACGTTGGAAGAGTTAGAGGGAATGTAAAATTACAACCAGGAATGGTTTTCACAATAGATCCAATGATTTGGATTCCAGAGGAACGTTTATATATTCGTATAGAAGATGTAGCAGTAGTCACAGAAACTGGTGTTGAAAATTTAAGCGCTTTTGTACCAACAAAAATTAGTGATGTAGAAAAAACAATAAAAGAAAAAGGTTTAACCGAGTTTAGACCAGCGGAATTGCTGCCTCTTAAAAAAAACTAAGAGATTGCTTTTTCACCTAATTGAAGTAACATTTCATTAGTAATTGCTTCTAAGTCATACGAATGATTCCAATTCCAATCTTCTCTTGCAGAACTATCATCAATAGAATTTGGCCATGAATTTGCTATTTTCTGTCTAAAGTCTGGTTTATAGCTTATAGTAAATTCAGGTAATTGCTTAACAATTTTCAAAGCTAATTGCTTTGGTGTAAAACTAATAGCAGACAAATTGTATGATGACCTAATTTTTACATCATTAGTGTTAGCACTCATAATATCTAAAGTAGCCTTTACAGCATCATCCATATACATCATTGGCAATTCTGTATCTTCAGTTAAAAAACAATCATAATGTCCAACATTTATAGCTTTATGAAAAATATCAATGGCATAATCGGTTGTACCACCTCCTGGAAGGGTCTTCCAACTAATAATTCCAGGGTATCTAATACTTCTTACATCCACTCCGTAATTATTAAAATAATACTCACACCAACGCTCGCCAACTTGCTTAGTAATACCATATACAGTTGTAGGCTCCATAATGGTTCGTTGCGGTGTATTTGTTTTTGGTGTGGAAGGTCCAAACACAGCAATACTAGATGGCCAAAACACTTTGCTTATAACCTTATCTTTTGCTAAATTAAGTACATTCAATAAAGACGACATATTTAAATCCCATGCTTTTTGAGGAAATTTTTCACCTGTAGCACTTAATAGAGCAGCCATTAAATAAACAGTATCAATATTGTACTTTTTAATACAGTCTTTAATTTGTTTCAAGCTTTTAGCATCAATAATTTCAAATGGTCCTGATTTAACAAGCTCCAAGTTACTTTCTCTTATATCACTTGCAATTACATTTTCGGGACCTAATTCTGCTCTTAATTTATTAGTCAATTCAGAACCTATTTGACCACATGCTCCAATAATTAAAATTTTCGATACCATTCTTTAACTTTATTCGTTTTCAAAAATAATAAGATTTTAAGCATTGTATGAAAATAACATATAAAACTTTTTACAATGCCGCTTTAGCAATATATTTGTATGATTATAAGTTTTATTTTTATGTCTAAATTACATCTGGTTTTTTTTCGTTTCGCTTTGCTAGGAATACTGCTTTTTAACATCCAATGTAAAAATACTGAAGACTCCTCATTAGAAACAGAACAAGAAACAACTACTGAGTTTACCAAAATCACAGCTCAAGACATAAAGAATATTAAGTTTACAGAATACGTCCTTAGTGATCTTGCAAAAAAAGAAGTTACAAATTGGTCGAAATTTAAAGACTTAGAGATTCAAATTGAAAACTTAAAAAATGGGATTTTATCTTTTTTCAAAGACGACAAAACTATACTTCAAGGATTTATTACTGATTTAAAAAATCAAATTCCAGAAAATTTAAATAGTTCATCAATTATTGTACGCCTTTCGGTTTTAGAAACTGCCATGTATAAATTTGATGAAACTATAAACCTACAAAGCTCAACAAAAGAAGCTGTTATTAAGGACATTGAAAATCTTCTTTTAGCGCACAACAATGTTGTTTATCAAGTAAATAAAGTACTTGAAAAAAAATCTCAAAACATTATTAAGCCTTAGACTGTTTTTTTTTCTAATTTAAATCTACAAAAACGTTAATATTTATTCTGTTTTAGGTAAAATCCTTATTAACCTGTAACAAAAAAAGTTTTTAGACTTCTAAATAATAAGTAAATTGTACACTAAATAAATACTATACAAAATGAAAATCAATTCAAAAAGCGTATCGCTATTAGGTCTTTTTGCCTTTTTAGCGGTTGTGGCTTGTAAAGAAGACACAAGCAAGGACACTGCTGAAGCAGAAAAAATTCCAGGTATTATTCTAGAAAACATGGATCGTGACGTAAATCCAAAAGACGATTTTTACAATTACGTTAACGGTAATTGGATGAAAACTAACGTAATTCCTGACGACAGAACACGCTGGGGAGGGTTTGGAGTGTTAAGCAAATCAACTGACGAAGATGTATTAGAGATTATTAAAACATCTAAAGAACTTGGTAAATATGCTGAAGGAACAGACCAAAAGAAAGCGTTATTAATCTTTGAAACAAAACTCGACACAGTTGCAAGAGATGAAGCAGGGATTAAACCACTCCAACCACTACTTGATGCAATTAATGGTATCAATAATCTTAGTGATATGCAAACTGTATTTGCTACAACACTTGGTGTTGATGCACCATTTACAGGAATGGGTGCAGGTCCAGATATGAATAATAGCACCATGAATATGGCATGGGTAGTTTCTGGAGGACTTGGTTTACAGAGAGATTATTATTTAGAGAACGACGATAATTCTAAGAAAATAAGAACTCAATATGTTGATTTTGTATCAAAAATGCTTCAGTTTATAAATTATGACGAAGCAACTTCAAAAGCTGCTGCTGAAAAAATTCTAGCATTAGAAACAAAATTAGCAGAGCCAAGATTAGATAAAGTAGCTAGAAGAGATGCTCGTAATATCACTAATCCTATGTCTGTTGAAGAACTACAAGAACTAACACCTGTAATAGATTGGAATAAGTTTATTACAGATATGGGAATAACTAAAACCATAACAAGGGTAAACGTTCAGGAGCCAAAATACATGAAATATCTTAATGAATTCTTAACCTCAACATCTATTGAAGACATAAAAACGTTAATGACATGGAGTACGCTTAGATCTAATTCTGGGTATTTAACGACAGATATGGAAAAAGAAAATTGGAACTTTTATGCAAAAACCTTAAGTGGCGCTAAAGCCATGCGACCAGCTGAAGAAAGAGCACTACAAACAGTAACTGGAACTGTTGGAGAAGCTATTGGACAATTATATGTTGAAGCTAAGTTTCCGCCAGAAGCAAAAGAAAAAGCTGAAAAAATGATTGCTGATGTGATAAAAGCTTTTCAAAACAGAATCCAAAAGCTAGATTGGATGAGTGATAGTACCAAAACTAAAGCTATTGAAAAGCTAGATAAGTTTACAGTTAAAATAGCTTATCCAGATGAATGGGAAGATTATTCGGAATTAATGGTAAAAGAAGGCAACACTTTTGCAGAAAATATGATGGCAGTTGGAAAATGGGGAATGGATAAAAATTTATCTGAAATTGATGAGCCTATTGATAAAAGTGAATGGGGAATGCCACCACAAATGGTAAATGCTTATTTCAATCCAATTAACAACGAAATTGTTTTTCCAGCAGCTATTTTACAACCTCCTTTCTATAACTATACAGCAGATGACGCAGTTAATTATGGTGGTATTGGTGCAGTAATTGGGCACGAAATATCTCATGCTTTTGATGATTCAGGATCTAGATTTGATGGTGACGGAAACTTAAAAAATTGGTGGACATCTAAAGATTTAGAAGAATTTACAAAAAGAGGAGATGCATTAGCAGAGCAATATAGTTCTATTGAAGTTTTAGATAGTGTTTACATTAATGGTAAATTTACCTTAGGTGAAAACATTGGAGATTTAGGTGGTTTACTTGGAGCTTATGATGGTTTACAACTTAGTTTTGAAAGAGAAGGTCGACCAGACGATATTGACGGATTTACTGCAGAACAGCGTTTCTTTATGTCTTGGGCTACTGTTTGGAGAACTTTAATTAGAGAAGATGCTTTAAGAACACAAATTAAAACAGATCCACACTCTCCAGGAATAAATAGAGCTATACAACCTTTAAAAAATATAGATGCTTTTTATGAAGCTTTCGATATTAAAGAAGGTGATAAAATGTGGTTAGCTCCAGAAAAAAGAGTACGTATTTGGTAAAATACCAAAGCTATATAAATAAAAAAGCAGCTCTTTCGAGCTGCTTTTTTATTTATACATGTGCTGCTTTTAATTATCTTTTTTAGCTGGAGTTGACGGAGGGTTTTTTCTTGCTTCTAAAGCTTTTTTACTTAATAATGCCAAATTAAAATTAGGAGCTAAAGCAATAGCTTCATCTAATAAAGCTATGGCTCCATCTAAATCACTCTGGTTTAATTTATATTTTGCTAAACCCTTTAAATACACAAAAGCTGCTTTTGCTGGTACTTGATAAGGTGTTTGTGAATCATAATACGTACGCATTTCATCATCCTTAGAATTAGAAATACCATATTCAATATTTACAGTAGCCCCAGCTATGTTATTTAATTGAATTTTAATATCAGCCATCTCATAAGCAATCATAATATTTGGTGTTCTTTTGAACAATTCCTCAAAATGTACTAAAGCTTTTTGTGGTTCATTTAAAGATTGAAGGCTAACTGCTTTAACTTCTACAGCCATATTAGAATCGCTTGCATTTGCATCAATACCAATGGTATTTAGAGCTTGCATATGCTTGCCGCCATTCATATACAATACCGCTAAAGTATCTAGTCTTGCCTGATTAGGTGATAATACATTTAGGTGAGTTAATGCGTTAATAACACCTTGCATATCTCCTTGCTTTTTCATTTGCGCATAATAAGCTTCATAATGCTTTAATAACTCAGAATTAGTTTGTGCACTAGCTTGAAATGCTACAACTAATAATAAAATTCCTATAACTTTTTTCATGTGTAATTATTTAAGGGTTCAAAACTAAACAATTAAGTGGAACAATAGTAATGCCAAAGACTAAATTTTAGTTAATATCAATAGTTTTTGTAACTATAATTGCATCGTTCAAAATGAAAGGTTTTGGTATCATTCCTTTAGTTCTTTCAGGGACGCTAAACAGTTCATTTGACAATAAATCAAAAGAGGATTCATAAATTTTAAATTGTGTTTTTTGATCTTTAGGAACTGTAAAATTCAAATTTAAAGAATCGTTATCAGACACATAATAGCTAAGTAACCTAGTACTTCTTCTATTTTCGAAAGCTAACCCTTCTGGTTTTCCTTTAGGTACTTCAACACCATTTACTTCAAAATCTTTAAACATCACCTCTTTGTTTGCATATAAATCAAACCTATTGATTTGTCTTTGCTGGACAATAGACATATTAATATATCGCAAATCATCAATTATAGTATCCTTGTAAATAGTGATTTTAGACTGTGGTATTGACTTAACGTCAGTATTTTTTATATAGGTAAATCCTGAGTTATACTTACTACTAAATGTATTATCCTCTCTACTAGAATCAGCCTCATTATCTATAAAATTCTTTGTCCATGCATCGAGTTTCTTATCATACGTCGCCCAATTAGCCGCATTAGTATCTGCATTTAAAACATATACTAAACTGTTTGGTTTAGGTCGTTCTTCATTAAAACCAGATTTAAACTGTGCGGAAATTAAAAAACAAAATGCAATAAAAAATAGCACATAAGCTAAACGCTTTTTATGCTTAAAGAATCCGAATACCGATATCATTAGTCCAAAAATTAAAGCAATAAGCAACATGGACACTAGTTTAACTGTAATTGAAACAGCTCCAATCTTCATAAAAAACCCTAATGCTACTGGAAAAAGCTTTATAAACGGACTAAAAATAAACAACAACGGAAAACACAAAATAGCCATTAATAATAAACTTGGTTTTTTCTGTTTTATAAGAACAAACAAGCTAATTAATGCAAAATACACTGGAATTATAAAAAAGCTAGCACCTTTTAAGTACTGCCCTACTAGAGCACATATTATTAGCCATATAAAAATTGGTGCTACTAATAAACTAGCAGTATTGTCTTCTTTATAATATTTGTTATAAACACTCGCACAAATACCAATCGCTATTAAACTAAACGTTGCAATGTATGTGTAACCGTTATAGGTAAACTTATGCAACATTTCATAATATTGAGGATTCAAAAATTTAATAATCTCCCAGAGAATAAATCCAACAACTAAACAGCTAATAATTGAACCGATTAGAGGTATGAAACCTTTAAAAACATCAGCTATAGCTAGTTTACCATTCTTAAACCCGAATAATAGAAGAACAACAAATATTATTAATGCCACAAAAAACATTGGCCATATTAATGCATAGTCGTAAGCTACAGTTTTAAATAATGGCACATTAAAATAGATTTTGTCTTCTGTACTTTTTAGATTGCTTAAATCTGCATTCGAAAAATGACTTAACAATGGCATTAAATAAGAACCTTGATGCTCAAGTGTATTTCTATCTAATCGCTCAAAAGAATCGTTAGCTGTGTGGTAATCGTAATGGTCATCTATAAATGCAAAATTAAAGCTTTCAATATCGCCGTCTTCTCGAAATCGCGTGGCATCAGTATCATTTGGTAATAGCTTATAAATACTATAAATTAACGAATAAGCAACAGGATACGATGGATTTGCTTGAACAAACTCATCTACAAGTTTCGCATTTCCTCCATTGGTTTCTGGCCACATTACAGCTGGCCCTCCACTTCCTCTAGCTTCAAAATTCAGCACTAAACCAACATCTTTTGCCCATCGATGCTTATTTACAAAAATATCTGCACCATTAAGTCCTAGCTCTTCAGCATCAGTAATAACAATTATAATATCGTTTTTTGGTTGTTTTCCACTATTTAAATATGCCCTTAAACTTTCTAGAATTGTAACCACTCCCGAACCTGCATCACTAGCTCCTAGTGATGCTTGTGGTGCACTATCGTAATGAGATAATAACAATAATGCTTTCGTATTATCACTTCCTTTTATTTTCGCAATAATGTTTTTAGGCTTAGATAAGTTTCCCCATTCTCTCATAGAAAAACTTTCCTGAATTTCCACATCTAGTCCAAGTGCTTCTAACTCACTAACTATATAGTTTCTTACGTTTTCATGTTCGTCACTTCCAACATAATGTGGTGCTTTGGTAATTTCTTTTAGATGAATTAACGCTCGTTCGGTTGAAAACTCATCCTTATCAGTATTTAAATCAGATATTTTTGAAGGTATCATTGCTGAATAGCTCCAGTATACAGCAACAATTAATAACAATAATGCTATTGCTTTTTTTATCATATTAGGAAGATTACTTAGTTTTTATAAATGTAGTAAAAATCCATTTAGAGTAAGTCGCAAAAAATTAGTAACTTATAAGACAACACTAAATACAAATATTATGGGAATTAAAAGCTTTCAAGGCTCGCGGAGGATGCAACAAGAAGTTGAAATATCTCCTATAAAAGTTAAAGATTACATGACTACGAATCTAATTACATTTAAACCAGAGCAATCTGTTGAAGAGGTTATTGATTCGCTTATAAAAAATAGAATTTCTGGTGGTCCAGTTGTGAATAACAACAATGAGTTAATTGGTATTATATCAGAAGGTGATTGTATTAAACAGATTAGCGAAAGTAGATATTATAATATGCCTTTAAGTAACAGTTCGGTTGAAAAGCATATGGCAATTAATGTTGAAACCATTGATGGTAATATGAATATTTTTGACGCAGCAAGTAAATTTTTAGATTCTAAAAGACGACGCTTTCCTATTGTTGAAAATGGAAGGTTAATTGGTCAAATTAGTCAGAAAGATATTTTAAAAGCAGCTCTTAAACTTAAAGGGCACAATTGGAAATAATTTAAAATCTACTTCTTTTTTCATTCTTCTGTGGAATATCAGTAATTATTAATTTTTCTTTTCCTTCGCTTACAAGTTCAGCAATTTTGGAATAATGGTAGTCAGGTATTGGTTCGTTTAATGTTTTCCATTTAGCAATACCAGCAACCGTAATTTGCTCGCCAATTTCAATAACGCCTTCCTTGTAACGAAGTGATTTATTAAACCCTAAAAAATTAAGAGGGTCAATATTATAGCTTTTTAAAAGCGATTCAAACTCAGGTGTTGGGTCGTTAAAAGCTCCAGAAGATGTTCTTTTATCTTTTACTAGATAACTTAAATAATTTTTTGGTGATTGCGAAGGTCTCACTATAACAAAGTCTCCGTTACTATCTATAAAGAATTCTTGCGTTTTTTCTTCATCAATCACAGTTTTCCAATGTGAACTTTTTCCTGTACTTACTCGTTTTTCAATTTTAATAGTATAAAACACACATTTTCTTCCGCTTAATGGTGCTATTAAAGGTTCTTTAACATGTAATGCTTTACCACTTACTTTTGTGAGTTCGCTAGTTTTTAAACCTGTAGCAGGTTTCAAAGGAATTTTAGATAAGTTCCTTAAAACAACTTGCTTTCTAGAAAAATAATAAGACAGAAATATAATTGTACCAACAAGTACAATTATTAGTGGGATGATTATCATCATTTCATTTGAAGAAAGCAATAGCATATTGATGGGTTTTTAGTGTAATATATTAGTGCAAAAATCTTAAGTAATGTTACAAAATCTAAGAATCACGTTTTACCAAAGCATAATAGTCATTCTCCAAAGGTAAATAACCTTGGTCATACACAAAGTAATAAATAGCTCCTGCTTTGGTTGTGTAAATACTTGTAAAATAATTGAAATCAAATCCCTTTTCTATCAGTTTAGCCCGTGAAGTTCTCGTTTTTTGATCAGGATTAAGATCTTCAAGAATTCTGTAATTTTTACGTAACCTATTGTTTGTATTACGTATTAAGTTCTTGCTATCCTTATTAACTCTGTTGTTGTAAGAGTTTCTGCAAGCATCACTACAGAACTTCTTGTCTACACGACCAACAATCTTGTCACCACATTCTGGACATTCTCTTTTCATAATTTAAAAATTTAATCGAGCATTTTAGAAGCTAATTCCTTAAATAATTTATAAGCTACCATGGCAGTCATATTGTTAACATCTCTTTTTGGGTTTAACTCCACAATATCTGCTCCAACAATAGGTGTCTTTATTCGCTGTATACAATCTATTAATTGTCTTGTAGTCATTCCTCCAGGTTCATGATGGGAAATTCCAGGAGCATATGCTGGATCTAGTACATCAATATCTAATGAAATATACAAAGGTGTTTCTAACGAATTAATAAACTCCATATTAAAATCTTTCATTTCAATAACCTTAACATCAAAACGTTCAGCTTGTTCTTTTTGATGCGTATTAAATGTTCTAATACCCACTTGGGTTAGCGAATTTAACACGCCTTTTTCCATGAGTCTTGCAAATGGTGACGCATGCGAATAGGGGTTGTTCTCAAAATTATCATACAAATCGGCATGTGCATCAAAATGGAGCACATTAAGTTTTGAATATTTTTCTGAAAATGCTTCAATCACAGGAAAGGAGATAGAATGATCGCCGCCTAAACTAATGACTTTACTTCCATCCTCTAATTGTTTGCTTATAGTCTTCTTTATTTTTTTATAAGCAAAAGCGGCATCAATTTCAGTAAATTCTATATCACCACAGTCTGTATAATTTTTACCTTCAATTATTTCGTTACCAAATTCACAAAATTTATTTGCTGAACCTTCTTGATCCATTAACCTAATGTATTTTGGAGCTAAAGCTGGACCTCTTAAATAAGAAGAATTAGCATCGTAAGGTATTCCTATTAATTTAAGCATACTATTTATTTAAAATCGAAATATATTCTATCCAAGGTCCGACCTCATCTTTATATTGCTTAGCCATTACTCTTGAGATTTGTGCAATATGACCAAGGTCGTGTGTCACCCAAGTAGCTAATAAGTTTTTAAGTGTTACTTCACCAAGTGATGGATGAAATGCTTTTTCATTGAAATCTGCTTCAGATATATTTATAGACTTTAAGAACTTTATATTTTGTTGTCTAAGATTTGAAAATTCCTCTAGCAATTGTCTTGCAGATTTTCCTTTCGATTCTTCAAACTGCGCAAACCTATCGTAAGGTTCAAAGGTTTTGTTTTCGGAATCATTTAAAACAATTTTTAAACGAGGTATCCAATCGGTTTTTTCACCATGAATTAAATGTCCAACGATATCGAATGCACTCCAAGTTTCATCACCTTCATTACAAAAAATCCATTCATCGGATAAATTCTCTAAATATGATTTTAAAATCTTTGGTGTGCGTTCTAAAATCTCTAAAGCCTTATCAATACTATATTCCATAAGGCTAATATAATAAAAATTATTCGTTTACAAACGACTACAAACATTTACAAACGAGTTTAAATGCGTAATAACCGACTAATACTTTGATAGCGTCGCATCTTTGCAGTGTCGAAACATAAGAACTCGATAGTATTAACTGTTTAACACAAAAAATTTAAAATTATGAACTCATTAAGAAACAAAGTACAGTTGATTGGAAACCTTGGGAACGACCCAGAAATTATCAATCTAGACTCAGGAAAAACATTAGCAAAATTCGCAATCGCAACCAACGAAAGCTACAAAAATGCAACTGGTGAAAAAATTACAGATACGCAGTGGCACAACGTTGTTGCCTGGGGAAAAACAGCTCAAATCATCGAGAAATATGTTACCAAAGGAAAAGAAGTTGCTATAGAAGGTAAATTAACCTCAAGAAGTTATGATGACAAAGATGGAAATAAACGATACATTACAGAGGTAGTTTGTAATGAATTATTAATGTTAGGTGGCAAATAACAAAATATCATCTGTGATAAAGAATAAAAAGCTGTCCTAATTTAGGCAGCTTTTTATTTATTTGTATGTTTTATACTTACGTTTTCTAAAACAAAGTTTAATTTACCTTCTAAATCATAAATAGGATTGAATACTCCTGTTACCTCTACCGTGTCATCTGATTTAAATTTCTTTTTTTCATTTTTAAATCCTAATAATTCCAACACAGTTTCTGGACCAGCCTTACCACAAAAGAAACAGGTTGCAAAAGGGTTTTTTGAAAGAACAAACCATTCCCCATCTGGATCTAAATCCAAAAAATATCCAACAATCGTTATTCTTTTATTTTCAATATCTCCCATCGTCATTGCCTTTTCATTAATTGTAGATGTAGGATTTTTTTCGGTGAGACGAAACTCATTAGCATATACATCTAACATATTTTTCCAAGTGATCTTTTTTTGACCAAAAGTATTCTTTGGAAGTAAAACAAGAAGGAAAAGGAATAATACAGTTCTATTTTTCATTACTTAATATTTTAGATACATACATTTAATAATAGGACGAATAGCCATTAAAGTAGCTGTTATAATAATGCCAAATATAAAGAATAATAATTCTAGAATGTTATGGGAAAATTCCAATAAACAACAAATCTATTTATTGGAATTTTCCATAGAAATAAAAATCACAAATAATCCAAGAAAAATAAAAAACCCTTATTTATCAACATTCTAAAACTGTTTTAAAAAAGTAAGTTTCCCTATAAACTGTCTATTATTCTGCACTGGGTCTAAACTATTATCTTGTGTATCGTTATAAACCATATAGATGAAAGAATTGGGCTTATATTCCCAACTAAATCGGGCGTTCCACCTACCTTGATTTGTAAAAGAATTGTGTTGGTAAAACGTTGACAATTGCACTCTAGGGTTTAGTGCTAATCTTAAACTACCTGTATATAAATTGGTTTCTAACTTTTTTTCTTCTATCCCTATATTTTTTAAATCGTTGTATACGTAATCTAAAGAAAGAGAGAAATGAGGAATCGGAGCATAGCGAGTCCCTACCGATAGAGATTTCCTTTTTCCATTATAAAACTTACCCCACTCAAATTTACCAGATAAAGACATTTTTTTAGACCTATCAGAATTATAGCGAACAAATTGTCTTGTGTAATAGTACTGATCTTTTGCAATGGAAAGTCCTAAAGGAGCAAAATCAAAGTTAATATTCTGCCATGTAGGAGTTACAGCATATTCTACAAAGCTATTGTCTTTAAAGAAAATATAAATAGGAAATAAGTACAAGCTAGCTTGTTGGAAATTTTTGGGGTTATTGAAGTCATGATAATATTTTACAAAAACACCTGGGTCCCAACGACGTATCCATGGCATAGACTTGGGACGCAATATAAAGTAACCTCCTGGATTGTGTTGTATAACATTGTTTTGATAAACAAAACCCATAGCTGGGTTATAATTATTACTTACAAAATTAGATTTCCAACCCCAATACATTTTATTGGTACTATACCCTGCAAAAACAGTACCTGAATAACCCCATTTATTAGATGCCTCATCTTTGGATGTAGACATTAAATAAGAAAGTGTCCATTCTGCTTTAGGACGAATTAATCCGTCTATAGTAAAAGTGGTATTGTTGTTTTTATCCAATGATAGTGCACTATTGTTTTCGTTTAATCGATGCGTTAACATAACACCTACATTATTCTCTTTACCATAATTTTGAAGATAACGGAGTACTCCAAAATTTGCAGCAGCCGATACATCCGTGTCTCCTTGATGAACATATAAACCTGCCAAAGTTTTATTTTCATCTCTATTAGTAAAACGCGCTCCAACATCTATAGGAGCTGGTTCAGCATTAAAGCCTCCGTCTAGACCTATTTGCCTACTAAAAAAAGGAATTATATCATTGTCTGAAGCTCCGGCCCAAATCCCAGAGTTTTCAAGAAAAAATTGTCTGCGTTCTGGAAAAAAGATATTAAAGCGTTCTAAATTATTTACAGCTCTATCCACATCAGCTTGAGCAAAATCAGTATTAACAGTTAAATCGACTACTGTATTAGGAGAAACTACCCATTTTACATCGCCACCAACTTTCACATCATTATGAGAATCGACCACATTAGTACCGCTTTTGGTTTCATCAAATTGATATAAAGTATAAGGTTCAATACGCAAATTTGCCGAAGGGGGAGGCACTTCTAACCCAGTAAGTTTAGCAGCATAGGTCATTCTATATTGCGAAAAAGCTTGTGGAATTTTAGGAAAAACTGTTAGTTCATAATCTCTACGTGCTAATCGAGAAAACGTAATCCCCCAACTTACTGGCTCTCCTTCTTTTGGTTCATCGTACCTTAAAGATTTAAAGGGAATAGCAAATTCGGCATAATATCCTTCTGAGGTACGCTGAGTCCTAACTGACCAAAGAGCATTCCAATCATTATCGGTATAACTATCGTTAAAACTTTGTAGGTCTCGCTGGTTACCATATGGTGTTGTCTGAAAAGAAACCGCATACTGCTTAGTGTTTTGCGCATCAATTTGAATAGCAAAAATATCGTTCTCTCCAAAAGCAAAATCACGCCTTAAATCTTGAACTCGAATTCCTTTAAGCCCTAATGAGTCTTTACAAAAAGCACCAACATAAAGGTTTTTATCGTCATATAGGAGTTTTACTTCTGTTTTATACCTATAGTTATTAGATTGTACAGGTTCTATTTTAAAGAAACTGGATATAATAGGCGCATTCTTCCAATCTGTTTCATTCAACTTTCCATCAATGGTAATAACTCCTTTTGCTTTAGTGGCTACAATTTCATTGGGAGTTTCTGGAGGTGGAAAATTATCATTTTCTTGACCAATAATTACTTGCTGAGCCATTGTAGGCATCCAAAACAAAAAGAAAAGAAGAATTGTTACTGTTAATTTTTTAAAAGATTTGATTGAATTACTATATGTCATAACTACTTTTTAATATTTATATCATGGCTTTTTGTTTCCATGTGTTTTGTTTAAAATACTTAAGGACAAATTGTTTACATCAAAAAGAATATTGACATGATTCTTTAATTGTCATGCATTTTGCATCAATCATATTTTTTATCACCTGCTTCTTAAAAGGTATAAATGATTGCAAACAACTGACTTTTCAATTTGTGATTAAAAGATGATTTTGAAGAATAATTTTCACCCTCTAAAAGGATTATTGTATAGGACTATAGCTTTTTATACACCTATCTTTTTAATATAGCATTATATAAATTAGCCACATATAAAGATTGTACTGCTATTAAAACTAGCCATATATGCTTAATTAAGTAAAAAAGGGATTCTTTCTATCTTAAAAAAATACATTAGAGTTGAAAATTATATTAGAACCGGAGGTGGCCTAGAAAATAAGTTAGTAGTACTTGGTGTAGAACTATAAATGAAATTATAATCTATAACAATTTTTGCAACATTAAAATCTAAGTCGCAAAATGTGTCACTTTTAAAACTATCACTGATTGTAGGTGTTAAATTACTAGCAGTAACTAACTGACAAACTTCGCAATGTTCAATAGCTCCATCATCATTATGGACAATGACATGTAAGCTTGCCACTTTCAAAGAAAGAAATATGACAATAAAAGTATAGGCTATATAATTTTTTAAACGACCTAATTTCATCGCTACTAACCTACTAAATAAAAATAAAACAAAATGTTAAATTTTTAAAAACCCTTTAAACCTTATGATTAACTAGAAAAGAAATGCTCTAATACAAGTTTCTTTTCTAAACTATACGTTACAAGTATAAGTACTATATTTGACTAATAATTTTATAATTAAAATGCTTACTAACGCCACCAAAATTGCTATTAGAGCTACATTATATTTAGCTATGTTTTCTAATGAAACAAAAAAGCTAGGTGTAAAACATATTGCAGATACTTTAGAAATACCTAAACCCTTTCTAGCAAAATTATTACAAAAGCTCAATAAAAGTGATATTGTATCTTCTACAAAGGGACCAAAAGGAGGGTTTTACTTAAACAAAATAAATGCTAAAAAAAATGTTTGGGATATTATTGTTTGTATAGATAACCCAGAGCGTTTTGACCATTGTTTTTTAGGTCTAGCAGAGTGTAGTGATGAAAATCCATGTCCTGTTCATTTTACTGTATCGCCTTTTAAAAAAAGAATTATGAAGGACTTTAAAGATAAGACTATTTATCAGTTTGCAACTGAAATTAAAAACTCCGATAAGGTTATTATTTCTTTAAAAGACTTGTTTTAATTTTCAAAGTCTAAAATGTTTGAAGGTTCTTTTTTTTTAAACCTTCTATCTTAACACTAATCAAATTTAATTCATGCTCACCTATTTTTAACTCATTAAAAATTACTGTTTTCTCCTTATTGAAAGTGTGTTTTAAATCATTAAATAAATTATAATAATATAATATACCTTCTTTTAGATTATTTGTAAAAGTCGTTAGGTATTTTTCTTGTTTCCTATTCATAGTCGTTTTTGACTCTTCTATCTTGTTTTTAAGAAAATCGATATAGATCTGTAATTCCTTTATAAATACATTAGGTCTATCTGTTCTGCTTATCACATTTGACCTTCCATAAATATGGTCTGTAATATCCTTTAAACTCATAATCTTAGAATAGTAAGCCATATTAGGCCCCGGACAAATAGAAACACCCTCTCCTTCTACTCTAGTATCTAAATCGTAAGCCAAAAGTGCCGATGTTCCTAAACCAACACAGGTACATGTTTTTTCAATAATCTTGTGATACTTACTTTGATATTCTATAGAAGTTACATTCTCTTTATCAAGCTCCTTTAATTTTAAGTACTGATATTGCCTTGAAGCTGTACATATTCCTTTTTCGGTAAATTCCTTATTCAATGCAACAAACTTTTTAGGGCACGAACTTCCTGGTCGTCCTTTAGTAATAAAAACCTCCTTTTCTACATCTTTAGTATTATCCCTAAGATTATTAAATGGCACACCTAAAGGAGAAATATCACTTAAGTATAAATCTTCTTCTTTTGCTGTAACTAATTTTTCAAGCGTTTTATTATCTACTGTTGTAGCTTCTGGTACCAATAAAAAGGGACTTCCCCAGCCCACAGAATCTAGCTTATAATATTTCATTAAAAAGTCATGTTCTTCTTCGGTTCCTACCCCTCCTTGAGCAGTAATTTTCAATGATAGTGCTTTTTTAGGCACTATACGTTCTTGACTTATAAGTTCCAAATTTAATAGCCCTTGAATAGACGCTCTTAACTCTTCTCTTTTTTCTTTAAACTCGGCTAATACAGGTCCTAAAAGATATCCATCAGTAGCAAAGGCATGTCCTCCACAATTAAGACCCGACTCGATTCTATATTCCGATACCCACAAGCCTTTTTTAGCTAGAAACTTTCCTTGAATTAAAGCTGATCTATAATCGCTAACTTTTAAAATAATTTTCTTTTTAATATCTCCACTTTTATTAGGATAAAAATCATCAAACTGATTCATATAAGCATACAATCTAGGATTCATGCCTGCCGAAAGTATTACTGAAGATTTCAAATCGCTATTGGCATACCCTCTAAGCGCAGCATGAGCATCATTATACTCAATTGGTAACTTT
This sequence comes from Pontimicrobium sp. SW4, assembly GCF_039954625.1. NCBI lineage: Bacteria > Pseudomonadati > Bacteroidota > Flavobacteriia > Flavobacteriales > Flavobacteriaceae > Pontimicrobium > Pontimicrobium maritimum. Next base: position 333,327 of record NZ_CP157199.1, on the reverse strand, counting down.
TCGTTTTTATTATAGTTATCCTTATCTACTTTGGTCATAATATTCACGTCAATACTTCCCATCGTTAGAGTTTTGGTTGCCCAACTTTTAATTTCAGAAAAATCATAGCCTTTAGTAGTAATTTTTTTAAACTCTTTTTTAATTATCGAAGTATTTGGCAGCATATTGACATACGCTTTTATTTCATCTGTTTTCTCAGTAGTAACATTTTTTAAGGCTTCAAATTTTTGTTCAGCTAGAGTATTTATTAAGTTTAAGTATGACGTAATTCTTTTAGCTCTAAAGTCATCTATTTTATCTGTAATTTCTTTATAAGGGATTTTAAATTTATCACTATACATTTTTCTCAATTTTTCTAGTAAAATATCATCAACTAGAGAAATCACCGAATCCATACCATATTTTGCAACTTTTAATGGGGTGTCTATTGTAAATCCAATTCCCATAACTGGAATGTGAAATGAATGCGTCTTTTGCATAATCTATATATGTTTTATATTATTATTAATATTGTTGCTAAAAACAGCGCTAAAAAAATTAATATACTTCCTTTCCAAAATACATTAGCATGTCTTAAATCCATAAAGTAAAAAGACACACCTATAAATTTTAATACAGCCAATAATAGTATCACAATTACTACATAACTAACAGTAGCACTAGAAATTATTGCAGTAATAATGGTCAATGCAATTAAAATAGTTAGTGTTACTAGTAGTTTCTTCATCTTAAAACAATAAATAAATTATAGGAAATAATAGTAACCATATTAAATCACACATATGCCAAAAAGCAGCACTAGCCTCAACATCTTCAAGCTTTGTTGTTGAATTAACTTTACTTAAGCCTAGATAAACAGACCCTAGAATAACTAAACCTACAATTACATGAACTACATGAAATAAGGTAAGCATCCAGTAATATGTGAAAAATGAATTATAGCCAATGTTAAATCCTGCTTCTATTTTATCATAATATTCAACCCCTTTAAACCCTAAAAACAAAAAGCCCCCAAGCATCGTAAATTTTAAAAATAACTTTGCTTTATAGAGATTTTGGTGCTTTAAATGGTATACAGAAACTGCCATAAAAAACCCACTTACAATTAAAAATACTGTATTTATAGCACCAATTGTTGTGTTTAAATATAGCCTTGATTCATGAAATAATTCAGATGTTTGCTTGCTGCTATAAACCATTGCAATTAAAGCAATACCAAAGGTAAAAAGCTCTAAAAAAATGATAATCCACATCAAAATTCCTCCTGGAGGGTAGTATATGCTTTTATAATTGATTTTAGTTATTTCCATTTAGCTTAATAAGACCTTAAATATTCCATTTTACATCTATTTAAGGTTTCCAAATGTATAGCGACCCTTTTTTTTAACATATGATATTTATCACCTATTCTCTAAAACTATTCAAACATTATTATTTGAGTAGTTTATTAAACTTCATTTCAACAAGTTTGTTTTTATTTTGATAATGTTTTACCATAAGTTTAGTTCTATTTTTAGCAAATTTATTTTCTAGTTGATTTATGTGATAATATCTTAAATTATGCTCTTTTTGACGACCTGAACTAAAACTTGATACACGTTTTAAATAACCAATAACTCTAGTGCCATGATCTACGTTTTTAGAGTAACACTTACTACAAGAGTAAGACGTTTGCTTATCTATATGTTCGCAGTCATTACAAATTGTTATTTTAATATTAAAGCAAAAGTAATTGCAACCAGCTTTAGCTGTCGCATGAATTAGTTTTACAAATCCCTCCTTATTTGGAGCTTCTTCAAGATTTAAATGTAATGCTGAGCCTCCATCAAGATATTTAATGATTTCCTCACCATGCAAAACTATTTTATCTAAAGTATTGGTATTGGTGTCTTCAACTTTATAGAAATAAGAATTATAACAATCTCGTGGTACAAATAATCCATCTTCTCGATCCCATTTAGCATTCTTCACACCTAAATTTTCAGCAGGAACAAACTCTGTGTTAAACATATAACCGTATTGCTTTTTAGCTCGTTTGTTTTCATCATAAATGGCTTTTAAATGAGTATTTACAAATGCTTTGTATTCGTCATTATTTCCAACTTTCACTCCTTGACTTTCTGCAGCTTCTACCATACCATTTATTCCTATGGTTAAAAATTGTTTTTCTAATGATATAAAACCAGCTTTATAAACTGGAAGCAATCCAGCTTCCTTATATTCATTTATTAAAATTCTATAGGCTACTTGATATTTATGAATTTTTTGAACTTCAGAAACAATATCTGCTCCTTTCTGAATCAATCTATTCATGTTTAGCGTAATGACATTTATAGAACCTGTGGCAACACCTCCTGCTCCTAATGAATAACTAAAGGTGTTATCACTAATTTCGTTTCGTAGTCTACAACAAGAAGCTAAACTATCTGCATTTTCAGATTGATAGATAAAAAAAGAGTTTCCTTCACTTAGCTCTTGGGCACACATATCTGTGAATTCAGTATCTACAGGTTTGCCATCATTCACCAACATGGCTGCAGTAACCACAGGAAAGGTTAATATTGCTTTATTGCGTTCTTCATTAAACCACTTCATGAAGAATGCTTGCAAGCGTTTAACCCTTTCCCATTCTGGCTTTGCCATATCTGGAAACACAAAATCTCCAAACATACTATTAAAATAGGCTTCATCATATAAAGAGATATTCCAAAATACAGATTGATATCCTCTTGCAGCTGCTGGTTGGTTGATAGCGTAAACCACATGTTGTAAATGGTTTTCAATTGTTTTTTTATTTGTTTTTAAATAATCTTTACCATAATCTTTTGCTGCAAAATGATCGAAATACATTAAAAATTCAACAGTTGCTAATGCTCCAGCAAATTGAGAGCTTACAGCAAAAACCAAGTTTACAAACTCACCACAAAAACTTTCTAGGTGCTGAGGCGCTCTACTTTCTCCTCCAAGTTTGGTGAGTCCGTCAAATAAAAAAGGATACATACTAATCGATACGCAATAGGGCTTTAATGATGTTTCGTCATGCACATATATTTCATGTGTTTCTATTTGACGTTCATATTCATTCGCTAACTCTTTCCCAAAAAGCACTTCTATTTTACGCTTTACTAAAGCACGATTAACTTGAATATTTATGTCCTTATTAAGTTCGGCTTCCATGGTGGCAATATTCTTGGAAGTTACATTTGCATTAGCATCAACTTTAGAACCATCTGCTGCATTTGATGAATTAATGTATTGGTCAATAAAATTAATCTTGTTGTTTACCTGTGTTTCGGTTAGTCTAATCATAGTTTTGGTTTTTAAGAAATAAATGGTTTTGTATTGTATTTGTTTTTACGTTTATAAATTTTTGATTTGTTGTAGGCTTATCTAAGCCTCCTTTTAAAGCCTCCCATTTTCCTGTTTTAATCCAATTTAGCTCGTTAAGGATAGACTCAGAAATCTGCTCCTCTCCAGTATAAAGACAAGTCTTATAGTGATTTTTATTGGCTATTTTTAAGTACTCTACTAATTCTTTTTCATGCCATTCACCTCCCATAAATAGCACACAAGAAGCCAAGTTTTTATATTTATTTAATAAGGATAAGTATGTGCTTTTGTTTAATAAACTACCACTGCCTTCTTTCCACAAAAAAGGAGAATGACAGCCTTTACAACACAATTGGCAACCAGAAATTGAAAAACAAAGACTTACCTCGCCTGGGACTTCTTGAAGAACAACTTGAAAATCGTGATAATACATAAATAATAAAAGACTATTTTATCTTCTATAAAAATATAGAACAAAAACGCATACTCAATAACTCTTAAAATGAGTTATTAAAAATGTTATTAACATACTTGAAATTGGACAATAAAAAATAAATGCAATCTTGATTATCCTATAATATACCTATATTAGTCAGTAAAATAAATTACAATGAAAAAAAGAAAATCATTAATAGTTTTATCATTTGTATTCTTCATCAATATAAATGTTTTTTCTCAAGAGTCTGAAGCGGTTATTATACATTCAAAAGATTTAGTAGATCAAAAAGTTAAAGATGAAAACAAAACTTCAAGAGTTTGGAACCTAAAAAAAGATAATACTATTAGAATTAATTTAGTAGAAATGAAGGGTGAATTAACAAAACATATTCATCCAGATGCTGATCATAGCCTTATCGTTATAGAAGGAAAAGTAAAAGTGCTAGTTGGAGAAAAAATATACTATCTGGAAAAAGGAGATTTTATTTCGATTCCAAAAAACATACCTCATAAGTATTGGACAATAACTAAAACTGCTCTTTTAGCCAGTATGGATGCTCCATATTACGATCCAAAAAAGACAATTCGTTTAGAATAAATAACTACTTTACCTTTTAACTTATCTTCAATCCATTTGAAACATCATTGGTATCATCAGGATTAACAAACACCAAATTACCAGTTTCGTCTTCGGTCATTAAAATCATGCCTTGACTTTCAACACCACGTAAAGCTCTAGGAGCAAGATTTACCAATACCGTTACTTTTTTACCTACAACTTCTTCAGGTGAAAAACTTTCAGCAATTCCAGATACGATAGTTCTTGTATCAATTCCAGTATCGACTTTTAAAACTAATAATTTTTTAGTTTTTGGCATTTTTTCGGCTTCCAAAATAGTACCAACACGAATGTCTAATTTTGAAAAATCTTCCCAAGTAATTTCTTCTTTTTGTGGTTCTACTTTTTTACCAGCAGCTTCGTTGGCTTTTTTACTTGCTTCTAATTTATCTAATTGAAATTGTACATCTTTATCTTCAACTTTAGCGAATAATAATTCTGCTTTTCCTATAGTATGATTTACAGGAAGTAATTCTCGACCTTCGGAAATACCGTTCCAAGTCCAATTCGATTCTAATTCTGAAGTATTAAGTATTTTATTTAATTTATTTGAAGTGAATGGCAAAAATGGTTCGCTCAATATAGCTAATGCAGAAGCTATTTGCAACGCTATATACATAACAGTTTGCACGCGAGCTTCATCTTCTTTTATGACTTTCCAAGGTTCTTCGTCTGCTAAATATTTATTACCAAGTCTAGCTAAATTTATGAGTTCTTGACTTGCTTCTCTAAAACGATAACGTTCAATAGAACTAGCAATAACATTTGGAAATGCTTTTAGTGTTGCTAAAGTTTCTTCATCAACTGTTGAAAACTCATTAGGTTTTGGTACAACACCTCTATAATACTTATTAGTAAGCACTACTACTCTATTAACAAAATTTCCAAAAATAGCAACTAACTCATTATTGTTACGTGCTTGAAAATCTTTCCAAGTAAAATCATTATCCTTATTTTCTGGTGCATTTGCAGTTAAAGCATAACGCAACACATCTTGTTTATCTGGGAAATCTTGTAAATATTCATGCAACCAAACTGCCCAATTTTTAGACGTTGACAGTTTATTGCCTTCAAGATTTAAAAATTCATTTGCTGGTACATTATCTGGTAAAACATAACTCCCTTCTGCCTTTAACATTGCTGGAAATATGATGCAATGAAACACAATATTATCCTTACCAATGAAGTGCAGTAACTTAGTGTTTTCATCTTTCCAATAAGGCTCCCAATCTTTTCCTTCTCGTTCAGCCCATTCTTTAGTTGCCGAAATATAGCCTATTGGTGCATCAAACCATACATATAAAACCTTGCCTTCTCCTCCTTCAACTGGAACAGGAATTCCCCAATCTAAATCACGAGTTACAGCGCGTGGACGTAGACCATCATCAATCCAAGATTTTACTTGTCCATACACATTAGATTTCCAATCTTTTTTATGACCAACTAGAATCCATTCCTTTAAAAAAGCTTCATGTTTGTCTAAAGGTAAAAACCAATGCTTGGTTTCCTTTAGTATTGGCGTTTTTCCTGTTATTGCAGATTTTGGATTAATTAAATCAGTTGCATTGTGACTTGTTCCGCAACTTTCACATTGGTCGCCATAACTTTCTTCATTCCCGCATTTTGGACAGGTTCCAACCACAAAACGATCTGCTAAAAACTGATTTGCTTCGGCATCATACAATTGCTCTGTAACTTCTTCAATAAATTCACCTTTATCATACAACGTCTTGAAAAATTCAGACGCAGTCTCGTGATGTATCTTAGCTGTAGTTCTTGAATAATTATCAAAAGAAATTCCAAAATCTAAAAATGACTGCTTGATAATAGCATGATATTTATCAACTATATCTTGAGGTGTTACGCCTTCTTTTTTAGCCTTAATAGTAATAGGCACTCCATGTTCGTCACTACCGCAAATAAATGCTACATCCTGACCTTGAAGTCTCTGATAGCGTGCATAAATATCTGCAGGAACGTAAACACCTGCCAAATGACCAATATGAATAGGGCCATTGGTATAAGGTAAAGCCGCAGTTATAGTATATCTTTTTGGATGATTCATCAATCTTAAAATTAAATTATTACGTCATTGCAAGAAGTAAAACAATGAAGCAATCTCATTAATTACAACACCAAACAGACAGATTACTTCATTATACTCGTAATGACGAGGTATTTTAAAGGCACAAAAATACACAATTTGAATCCTATTTAGAAACCAAATTAATTAGAACTTCGTTATATTTACAAAAAGCCATTAATATGATTTTTAAACGCATTATATACACTTTATTAATACTGACTTTATTTGGTCAAAGTATGGTTTTAGCTCAGTCATCCAATTCATCTTATTCAAATACAACAATGTCCAAACCTTTTATACAACCGCAACATTTAAAAGCTGGTGATTCAGTTGCCATAGTTGCTCCTTCAGGGATTTTAAAAAACCGTGAAAAAGAAATAAACCAAGCTAAAGAGTTACTTAAAAGCTGGGGACTTAATGTTATTGTTGGTGATCATGTTTTTAAAAAAGCGAATCATTTTGCTGGAACAGATGATGAGCGAGCAAGCGATTTTCAAAAAGCATTAGATAATCCAAATATAAAAGCCATTTGGTGTGCGCGTGGTGGTTATGGCACTGTGAGAATGATTGACAAATTAGATTATACTAGGTTTAAAGAAAACCCTAAATGGATTATTGGGTATTCTGATATTACTGCCATTCATAACCAGTTAAATATTGAAGGCAGTGAGAGCATTCATGCAATGATGTGTACGAGTTTAAAAGATGATTTAACAGAGATAGAGCATACTATAGAAACGTTTAAATGTGCTTTGTTTGGCCAACCTTTAAACTATACCGTTGAAGGTTCAAAGTATAATAAAATTGGAAATACTAGTGGTCCATTAGTTGGTGGAAACTTAACCTTACTACATACTATGCTAGGCTCAAAGACAAGTATTGATACCTCAGGTAAAATTTTATTTATTGAAGAAATTGGTGAGTACAAATATCATATCGACCGAATGTTGCAAAGCTTAAAACGAGCAGGTTATTTTAATAACCTAAAAGGACTCATTGTTGGAGACATGAGTAACATGCGAAAAAACACAACGCCTTGGGGAACGACTGTAGAACAATTAATTTTAGATGTAGTTGCCGAATACGATTTTCCTGTATTGTTTGATTTTCCAGCTGGTCACGAAGATGATAATCGTGCATTAATTTTGGGAAGAACGGTTAAGTTGAAAGTTGGCAGTGAACAGTCTACGGTTGTTTTTGAAGACTAATTTAGTTTTCACAAAAGTCTTTTTTAAGCTTTACTTCAGCCAATGTATCCCAAACTGGGTTATCAAACGGTTTTGGTGAAAACCTAAAATGGATGATTGTTTTATTTTCTTGTTCACAAAAAGAAGTTTCTACAGTTACATTTAGTGTCATAGGCTTTTTGGTGTAACGAGTATCATGTGTTTTTACTTTACCAACAAATTGCGATTTATTTTTTTTAATAAATACTGCATTTGTTTTCCGCAAAGGTTTGTCGTCTATTTTATAAAAATCAAGACCTAATAAGCCATCAAAATAATACTGTATGTTTTTTTCTAAATCGTTCGTCGTTACTTCTTCTGTGTCAATAATACTCCAAGCCCAAACATAAGACCAAAAATTTGGGCTATCCTCTTTAGACCAACCTTGAGGGAAACGTAAATCTTCAAATCCTTCGTATTTAATTTCTTGAGCAAACCCAATAGGGAATTCGATGATTTCTTTTATCCAAGTACTATCAGTTTCAAAGACTGCGAGATCTTGTTTTTCTTGACTAAATCCAACTAAAGAAAAAAGAAATAGTGATATTGTGATTATTTTTTTCATTTTGGGTATTAAAAATACAATTCTACTTCAAATTCAATAGCATCAGAAATGGCGTAGTCTTTTACACTGACTTTGTCTTTAGAGCCATATCTAATGTTCCAATCCGTACGATCAATTTTAAATTTGGTTATCATTTTGTTGTCGTTTATGAGTTTGGCATCAAAAAATATTGGTTTAGTAATTCCAATTATTGTCAGATCTGCATCAATTCTTAAACTTCCATTGTCATTATATGTTACCTTGCTTATGGCTAAGCTTGAGGTTGGGTGTTTTTTTACATCAAAAAAATCTTCGTTTTTTAAATGGTTCACTAAGTCTTCATTATAATCTCCATCTGTATTTAACATGGTATTCATATCAACTATAAATGTTCCGCCTGAAATCTTGTTCTTTACTTTTGTTATTTTACCTTTCTTAAATTTAGCTGTTCCAAAATGTTCCCCAAAGTTAAAAAGCATAGTTCCTTTCCAATTTATGGTGCTTTTAGAAGTGTTGATTGGCACTTCGGTTTGAGCGCTAATTAAATTTGAGCATGCAATAATGATAAATGTGATAACTGTACGTTTCATGATGATTTGTTTTTTTTGGTAAAACTATTTTGAAAGCTGAAGAAAAATGTCAAAAAAGTGTAAAAGATGTGTCAACAACTGCAAAAAGTCGTGAAATTGTCTTTTTTTTACAATTAATTATGAATTACAGCGCCAAATATTTTTTTAGAAGTTTAGCCTTAGTTGCTTTTTTAATTTGTGTATTATCCAGTTCCAGAAATAGTGATAAAGAGTTAGCCGAAGTTGCCAAAGTATCTTTACGTGATGTTGGTCACAGATTATTGTTATTTAATCAAGATTCTACATCTTTGGTAAAGCCTATAATTGCTTTAGAGAATTTAAAATTTCAACTGTCTTTTGAAGAAACGATTTCCATACATCCAGATACTTTAGTTAACACCATTAAAAATAGTTTTGAAAAAGCAGGTTTGCCAAAACATTATCTAACAGAAGTAAAACACTGCGAAAATGAAGAGGTTGCCTACAGCTATGAAATTAAACAAGATGTTGAAAATGACATTGTACCTTGTAGTGGAAGACAACTACCAAAAGCCTGTTATGTAATTAGTGTTAGGTTTACAAAAGCACAAGAAGTTACAAGCTTAGAGTATTTATATATTCTTATTCTTGGAGCTTTATTGGTTTTTACTATTGTGTTTTACAAAAGGAAACATAGTGCATCTACTTTAACAAACAATGAGAACTATGCTGAAATAGGCAGCTATCACTTTTATCCTAATCAAAATAAATTGGTTAAAAAGGCCAAAGAAATAAACCTTTCTAAAAAAGAATGTGAGCTATTGGAAATTTTGGTGGCTAATCCTAACCAAACTGTAAAACGTGATGAATTAGAAAAACGCGTTTGGGAAGATAATGGTGTGGTTGTTGGTAGAAGTTTAGATACTTATATCTCTAAGCTTCGCAAGAAACTACAAGATGATGATTCTATAAAAATAACCAACACTCATGGAGTTGGTTATAAATTGGAAGTCCTTAAAAAGTAAACTTAATTTATTATATTCATTTTAATTAACTGCAAACTAAAGACTACTACTGAATACTTTATTTATGGCACAACACAACGAACTTGGTAAAAAAGGCGAGCAATTGGCTGTAGATTATCTACTTAAGAATAAATATGAAATCATAGAACGCAATTACCGATTTGAAAAAGCCGAAGTTGATATTATTGCCAAACAAAAAGACACCCTTGCCATTATTGAAGTTAAAACACGTTCCTCTTTAGAATTTGGTAATCCGCAAGATTTTGTAAAACCAAAACAAATACAACGCCTAGTAAAAGCTGTTGATGAGTATGTTACTGTTAATGATTTAGATGTAGAAATTCGCTTTGATATTATTGCTATTGTAAAACAAGGAAAATCATACAATATTGAACATTTAGAGAATGCTTTTTATCATTTTTAATGTGTTCATATATAATTTTTGCCCGTTCCGTTTACCTAATTTTACATATACAAACCGAATAGAAAGCCCTCACGAATTTTGGTAAAACTTACACTGACAATAAATAATAAGTGTTATAGATGTTTCGGCTTTTATTCCATTTCTATTACCCAATCATTAAATTCGGTTTGTCCGATTCCTTCAACTGAATGACAATAATTATCATTAAAAATAAAACTATTTGTTTTAGCTCCTTTAAATTTTGTGGATTCGAAAGACACATTTTCCATTAATCCGTTGGTCAAATCCGCATTCCGAAAATCTGAAGTTTTAATGTTACTTTTTATGAACTTCGCACCTCTTAAGTTAGAATTTCTGAAATCGGCAGAAATAAAACAATTTTGAAAAGTTATTCCTGAAAGATTCTCATTTCTCAAGTCCATATTTTCCAAGTCAATTTCTTCAAATATTGTTTTCCCAGATCTTAATTGCTCTAAGAATTCTACTTTTGTTAATTGATGATAATCAGATTCATTGCATTTCATGTCACTTATTGTTGAATCGATTAGTTGAATCAGTTCGCTATGAGTATTAACAAAGTCTTTTCTTATTTCATAAAATTTTGATTCATTCCACAAATGCTTTTCTTTTAACGCAGGTAAATCGTCAAATCCGTTCAGATAGAAATGAGCAATCGGTTCGAGTTCTTTTATTCCGTTGGAATATTTAGAATAAACTTTTTCTAAAAGAATTATATGATCAACTTTTTCGGTTGATGGATTTTCTTTTAAATCGTTTAGTAAATTAATTATTTCTTGGTTCATTTTTAATGAATAGCGACTACTTACTAATAAACTCTTTCAAAGCGGCTATATCATAAGGCTTCGCTAATATTTTTTTATCGCTATCTAAAATAAAATATGTTGGCGTTGCACCCACATTATAACTATTACCAATTTTATTTTCCCATTTTCCTAAACCTAGAACGTGTATAAACTCTGGATATTTAACAATTTCTTTCTCCCATTGGTAAGTATCGTCTTCTAAACCAATAGCAATTACTTTATAATCAGGATTATTTAGGCTTTGAAGATGCGCTTGTAATTGTGGGATTTCTTCTAAACAATGTGAACATGAGCTACTCCAAAAAACAACAATATACTTTTTGGCTACATCTAAAGAGTACATTGAAATTGGTGTTCGTTCTCCATTTTTTTCTACGAACACATCAAATTCTGGTGCTTTGTTACCTATAGATACACTTTTAAAAAGCTTGAGTCCATTTACTAATTCAGTGTCTTTTAAAGATTCTGCTAGCTTTATTAAATACCTATCAGAAATATAATTTGCAACTTCCTCAAAATTAGTGTCAACCATTTGTTGCCAAACAACTTCTAATAAAGTGCTTTTAATTTCTGGTTTGGCATCTTTCATTGCCTCATAAACTTCATCTATGTTGCGTTTATAATCATCTATTTCATCTTCCTTATTAGAAGCCATTCCAAACACATAATTAAGCACACGCTCTATTAAAAAATTAGAACTCTGCAGTACTTCATTGTTAAAATTCACGTCATTAAAAAAGTGTTTTTTTAGATTTTCTATATAGGTTGAAATATCCTCGTAAGATTCAGGAATATATGGCCTATTAGCTTTTATAAAATTACTAGCTATAGAGTTTTCAGCAGCTTTTTCATATTCTATTTGTGTTTCCTTTTGGGTTTTAAAAATTGCCATTAAAGCTAAACTGTCTTGGCTTTGTTGATTATAAAAATTCCCTATGCTTTGACTAATAAGTGACATACTATTTGTGTATGAACTCATTAAAGTATTTTCTACAGATGCTTTAAAATCGACACCTGTCTCAGTATTAAAGGTTAACGAAACATCTTCGTTAGCATTATAAATTATATCGAAATTAAACTCTTCTTGTGGTAAAGCATATACCAACCTATAGATGCCTTTGTTAACTGTAGAGTCAAGATCAAATTGAAAATTTCCCTTCTCGTCCATTTGTGTATTTGCCACATATAGAGTAGTTGTTGGCGTTACTTTGTATAATACCGCGAAAGGATAATCTTTAGCTGGAGAAAATGTCCCTTTTATGGTATGCTGCGCCATTAAAAAAGTTGGAAAAATTGAGAGAATGAAAATTAGTTTTTTCAACATTGTAGTTATTTATTAATAAGACCCTTATTAAGTTTTATGGTCACGGATTTTTATTTATAATTGTTTCAACAATCAAGCCAAAATTGGTTGTAATACTTTTAAAGCATTATCTACCGATTTTATGTTTTCAAAAGTAAGCAATAAACGTAAACCTTGGCGTGTTTGTTTTTCTTTCATTTTACAAGCAGTAGGATGATTTTGAATGTATTGCAACACTTTTGTAAAGTTAGCGCTTTGGTAAAAACTACTTTGCTGATCTTTTATAAAATATCCAATGCATTTGTTTTGTTTCATTATTATTTTTTCAAAGCCTAACTTGGTTGCCATCCATTTTACACGAACACTGTTTAATAAATCCGCAACTTGAACTGGTAACTCGCCAAAACGATCAACTAATCTTATCTCAAAACTTTCCAATTCTTCTTCTGTTTTCAGCTCGTTTAACTCGGTATATAGACTTAAACGTTCGGCAATATTGTTTATATAATCATCAGGAAATAATAACTCAAAATCTGTGTCGATTGTTATGTCCTTTACATACGTTTTTTCTTTCTCTTCATCTTTATATAAATCTTTAAACTCATTTTCTTTGAGCTCTTCAATGGCTTCATTTAATATTTTTTGATACGTATCAAATCCAATTTCATTAATAAAACCACTTTGCTCACCACCAAGTAAATCTCCAGCTCCTCGAATTTCTAAATCTTTCATAGCAATATTAAAACCACTTCCAAGCTCTGTATGCTGCTCTAAAGCGGTAATACGCTTTCGTGCATCATCAGTCATTGCCGAATATTCTGGTGTAATGAAATAGCAAAACGCTTTTTTATTACTTCTACCAACACGACCTCGCATTTGATGTAAATCACTTAGCCCAAAATTATTGGCATTATTAATAAATATGGTATTTGCATTTGGTACATCCAGACCACTTTCAACAATAGTTGTACTTACTAATACATCAAATTCACCATTCATAAAAGCTAACATAAGCTGTTCTAATTTCTTACCTTCCATTTGTCCATGACCAATACCAATTTTAGCATCAGGAACCAAACGCTGAATCATACCAGCAACTTCTTTAATATTTTCTATGCGATTATGAATAAAAAATATTTGTCCACCACGTTGAATTTCATAACTCACAGCATCACGAATAGTTTCTTCGCTGAAGCGAATTACATGACTTTCTATTGGATAACGATTTGGTGGAGGTGTTGTAATGACTGATAAATCGCGAGCAGCCATTAAACTAAATTGAAGCGTTCGTGGTATTGGTGTAGCTGTAAGTGTCAACACATCCACATTCTCTTTAATAGTTTTGAGTTTTTCTTTAACAGCGACTCCAAATTTTTGTTCCTCATCAACAATGAGTAAACCTAGGTCTTTAAATTTGACATTTTTATTGACTAATTGATGTGTGCCAATTACAATATCGACTCTTCCATTTTCAAGGTTTTCTAAAGTTTCCCGTTTTTGTTTTGCTGTTCTAAATCGGTTTAGATAATCTACAGTTACAGGAAAATCTTTTAAGCGTTCTGTTAAAGTTCTATAGTGTTGATACGCTAAAATTGTTGTCGGCACTAAAATAGCCACTTGTTTTCCATTATCAACAGCTTTAAACGCTGCTCTAATAGCTACTTCTGTTTTTCCAAAACCAACATCACCACACACCAAACGATCCATAGGTTGCTCGCTTTCCATGTCTGCTTTAATATCAGCAGTTGCAGTTATTTGATCTGGTGTGTCTTCATATACAAAAGATGCTTCCAATTCGTGTTGCATATAACTATCTGGCAAATACTGATATCCTTTTTCCAGTCTACGTTTTGCATATAATTTAATAAGATTGAAAGCTATTTCCTTAACACGAGATTTTGTTTTTTGTTTAAGTGTTTTCCAAGCTTTACTACCTAATTTATAAATCTTTGGAGGTTTGCCATCCTTTCCATTAAACTTCGTGATTTTATGTAATGAATGTATACTTAAATACAATACATCGCGTTCGCCATAAACTAATTTAATGGCTTCTTGTTTTTTTCCTTCAACATCAATTTTTTGTAAGCCTCCAAAACGGCCAATACCATGGTCTATATGTGTTACATAATCGCCAACATCTAAATTGGTGAGTTCCTTTAAGGTAATAGCTTGTTTTTTAGCATACCCATTTTTAAGATGAAACTTATGATAGCGTTCAAATATTTGATGATCTGTATAGCAAACAATTTTGCTGTTATGGTCTATAAATCCTTGATGCAAGGACAGCACAAAAGTTTTGTAATGTACATCTTGCTCAACATCGTCAAAAATATCGTGAAAACGCTTTGCTTGTTGTTCAGAAATACAACTAATATAATTCGTATAACCTTTAGTGTAATTGGTATTAAGGTTTTCTATTAATACATTAAACTGTTTGTTAAATGAAGGTTGAGGGGAAATGTTGAATTCAATTATTTGTTCAGCTGTATTGGTGAAAAACGAAGTCGTTCCAAACTCAACTAAACTAAAGTCTAACAGTTGCTTTTTTAATAATGCTGAATCACAAAAAAGAGCTTCGGGTTCGGCATGTTTAATATCAGAAGACAAATTATTAAACGCTTCAACTGCTTTGCTATAGAAGTCGTCAATCCTTGCGAACATCAAATCTATATTTTTGGCATAAACCACAGTTTTTTGAGCAATATATTTAAGAAAACTCTGTCTACTTTCTTCTAAAAATTTATTTGCAACATTAGGGATGATATTTATTTTATTAACCTGTTCTGTAGACAATTGCGTTTCTACATCAAACGTTCTAATACTATCTACTTCATCCCCAAAAAACTCAATGCGATATGGTTCATCATGAGAAAAGGAAAACACATCTACAATCCCTCCTCTAACAGAAAACTCTCCAGGTTCAGTAACAAAATCCACACGCTTAAATTTATATTCGAACAACACTTCATTTACAAAATCGATAGATAAATTATCATCTTTCGAGATTTTTAACGTGTTTCTCTCTAACTCCTTTCTAGTTACAACTTTTTCAAAAAGAGCATCAGGGTACGTAACTATAATTGCTGGCTTTTTTCTAGAATTTATTCTGTTTAAAACTTCAGCCCTAAGTAACACATTAGCATTATCGGTTTCTTCAATTTGATACGGTCTTCTATAGCTTCCTGGGTAGAATAAAACATCTTTATCATTAAGCAATTGCTCAAGGTCATTTAGGTAATAAGCTGCTTCCTCCTTATCGTTAAAAATCAATAAAAATGGCTTGTTTGCTTCCTTAAAAGCATTAGTAATTACAAAAGAAAGTGCTGAGCCTAAAAGCCCTTTTAAATGTACTTTAGATTCATTTTTGGCAATAGCAATTTGCAGTTTTTGCTGTTGCAAAGACTGTAAAAAAGTTTGCGAGATTGTTGTTTTACTCACTAAGAAAATTTTGGCACAAATATATAATAAATGTTAATTAGAATTTTACCTTTTATTAGAACAAAAACGTATTAATAATATTATATTTGCAGCACAAAAAATTACAAATTATGTCAATTTCAGATTTATTTGATAGCGGTTTTAGAAAACGAAATGAAGATCATTTTGCTGCTATTGTAAGGATTGCTATGAGCGATGATATTATTAATGATGCTGAAAAAGCCTTTTTAGATCGCTTAGCACGAAATTTAAATATTTCGGAACTCGATTATAAACAAATTTTAAAAGATTATAAAACGCACCCTATTAATCCACCATTGTCTTACGATAGACGTTTAGAGCGTTTATATGATTTGGCAAGAATGGTTTGGGCAGATCATATTGAAGGTAAGGATCAGGTGAAAATGCTTAAAAAGTTTGCTATTGGGTTAGGATTTAGAGCAGAAAATGCAAAATACATTACAGACAAAGCCCTTAAATTAGTGCATGAAAATGTTGATCTTGATACATTTACTGAGGAAATGAAAACAATGAATCAATAATTATAAAAGCCATATAAAAAAAGCGAACTGAAAAAGTTCGCTTTTTTTATATCTTAAATTTAAGCTTTTAGTTAGCGTTCTTCATGAATTCCTCAACTTTTTCAACCATATTTTTACTCCCACAAACAAAAGGAATTCTTTGATGTAACTCTGTTGGCTTTAAATCCATAATTCTAGTAAAACCGTCACTAGCTTTACCATTAGCTTGTTCTGCAATAAATGCCATTGGGTTTGCTTCGTATAACAAACGTAATTTTCCACTAGGGTATCTTGAACTTTCAGGATACATATACACACCTCCTTTTATCATATTTCTATGAAAATCGGACACTAAAGAACCTATATACCTAGATGTATAAGGACGATTACCCTCTTCTAATTGACAATACTTAATGTAATCTTTTATACCTTGTGGGAAACGAATATAATTACCTTCATTTACCGAATAGATTTGTCCATCTAATGGAAACTCCATATTTGGGTGAGATAAATAAAATGTTCCAATAGCAGGGTTCAATGTAAATCCATTAACACCATCTCCAGTTGTGTATACTAACATGGTTGACGTTCCATAAATAACATATCCTGCTGCAACTTGATCACTTCCTTTTTGAAGAAAATCTTCTAAAGTTACTGGAGTACCAACAGGAGTAACACGTCTATAAATAGAGAAAATGGTACCAACCGACACATTTACATCTATATTAGAAGATCCATCCAGTGGATCCATTAACACTACATATTTGTTTTGATTATTCTCATCCTGACTATTAATGGTGATGAAGTCGTCTTCTTCTTCACTAGCAATCCCACAAACTATATTTCTGTTAGTAAGTGTTTGGATAAATTTTTCATTGGCATAGACATCTAATTTTTGCTGGTTTTCACCTTGAATGTTTTCTTCGCCTGCAGCACCTAGAATATCTACTAATCCAGCTTTATTTACTTCATAATTCACAACTTTAGCCGCCAACCTAATTGAATTTATCAAGCGAGATAATTCACCTGAAGTATATTTAAAAGATGTTTGATTTTCAATAATAAACTCTCCTAAAGTTTGATTTCTTTGAGACATATAAAGTTGTGCTTTAATTTTGTGCAAATATCGTACTTTTTAACAAAATTATCTGGTTTCGTTATATAATAAATAAACAATATTATCAACTTTAAACTATCTTTGGCCTTATTAATTTCCTAGATAATTATAATGAAATTTACAATTAGAGATGCTGCTAAAAGTGATATGCCTAGTGTTTTAGGGCTTATTAAAGAATTGGCAGAATTTGAAAAAGAGGCTGATGCAGTAGAAGTAACTATTGATGATTTACAAAAAGATGGTTTTGGAGACAACCCCGCTTTTAAATGCTTTGTTGCTGTAGTAGATAACCAAGTACATGGAACTGCCATTGTTTATAATCGATTTTCTACTTGGAAAGGAAAAATAATTCATCTTGAAGACTTGGTTGTAAGCCAAAAAATGAGAGGTCACGGTATTGGTACTGCGCTTCTTGACAAAGTTGTTATGTATGGGCATGAACTAGGTGTAAAGCGTATTAATTGGGAAGTTATAAATTGGAATGAAGGAGCCATTAAATTATATGAGGCTAAAGGAGCTAAAATTTTACGTGATTGGGATGTGGTGCATTTAGATGAAAACGGAATAAAAAATTACATTTCAAACTTAAGCTAATGCGCATATTTAAATTTGGTGGAGCATCGGTTAAAGATGCCGAAGGTGTAAAAAACTTAGTTAAAGTATTGCAAACCGTTGGCTATAATGATACCCTTGTAATTGTTTCGGCAATGGGCAAGACTACCAATGCGTTAGAAGTTGTTATAGACAATTATTTAAATAACGTAAAAGAGCTGCAAAGCTCTATCCAAGAAATTAAAAAGTATCATAATGCTATTTTATTAAATCTTTTTGAGAACGAAAACCACCCTGTTTTTAAAACTGTAGCAAATCTCTTTGAAGAATTAAATATTTTCTTTAATCGGAATAAATCACCCGATTACAATTTTGTATATGACCAAGTTGTAGGATATGGAGAGCTAGCTTCTACAGCTATAATTAGCAGTTTTCTTGAAGAAATAGGTATAAAAAATAACTTATTAGACGCTAGAGATTTTATTAAAACAGATAACTATTACCGAAGCGCAACGGTAGATTGGGATGCTACTCAAAAAAATATTTCAAAAAAAATAAATACATCAATTTTAAATATCTCTCAAGGGTTTATTGCAAGCGATAAGAACAATTTTTATACCACTTTAGGAAGAGAAGGAAGTGATTACACAGCAGCCATTTTTGCCTATTGTTTAAATGCTGAAAGTGTCACTATTTGGAAAGACGTTCCTGGAGTTTTAAATGCAGATCCTAGATATTTTGAAAATGCACAACTAATTAACCAAATATCGTATAGAGAAGCCATTGAATTAGCTTTTTTTGGTGCTTCTGTCATTCATCCAAAAACACTACAACCATTACAAAGAAAGGAAATTCCATTATTTGTAAAATCATTTAAAAACCCTCAAGAAAATGGGACTTCAGTAAGTAAAGGTATTGATATTGATCCTAAAATTCCTTGCTTTATAGTTAAGAAGAACCAAGTATTACTTTCTCTGTCCTCATTGGATTTCTCATTTATTGTAGAAGAAAATATCAGTCACATTTTTCAATTATTGCACTTATATAAAATGAAAGTGGATGTTATACAAAATTCAGCCATCAGTTTTTCAGTTTGTGTAGATAATAACTATAATAATCTTGAAGAATTATTATTGCATCTTAAAGCAAAATATAAGGTAGATTACTTTAACAATGTATCACTTTATACTATTAGACACTATAACAATCAAGTTATTAAAGCATTAGAAGAAGATAAAACAGTTTTATTGAAACAAATCTATCAAGAAACCGTTCAAGTTGTAACAAAGTAAGACCAGAAATAGTCTTTATTGATATGAAAAAAATGATTAGGTTTGTAATTCTTTCATAAATACAACTAAATGGGACTAGTAACTGCAAAAGAAGTAGCAAAAGCCATTCATGCTGATAAGTATGGATTTATTGGAACTTTTTTTGGATGGATTATAATGAAAGTCCTTAATATTTCTACTATTAATAAAATTTATAATAGAAACAAACACCTTAACAATCTTCCCTTTTTAAATGCGCTTTTAGATGATTTTCAAATAAAATTTGAAATACCTGACGAAGATTTAAAACGTCTTCCAAAAGATGGTTCCTATATCACAGTTTCAAATCATCCTTTAGGTGGTATTGACGGTATTTTGTTGCTTAAACTAATGTTGGAACAACGAAGTGATTTTAAAATTATAGGAAACTTTTTATTACATCGCATTGAGCCATTAAAACCTTATATAATGCCTGTAAATCCTTTTGAGGATAGAAAAGATCTAAAATCTAGTATTGCTGGTTTTAAAAATTCATTATTGCATTTAAAACAAGGACATCCATTAGGTGTTTTTCCAGCTGGCGAAGTTTCAACTTATAAAGACGGAAAATTAGTGGTTGACAAACCTTGGGAAGAAGCTGCAATGAAGCTAGTAAAAAAAGCAGAAGTTCCTGTAGTGCCTATATATTTTCATGCAAAAAATAGTCGCCTATTTTATCGTTTATCCAAAATTAGCGACACATTGCGTACAGCTAAACTGCCATCAGAATTACTAACTCAAAAACATCGAACCATAAAGGTTAGAGTTGGAAAACCTATTTCAGTAAACGATCAAAAAGAACATGAATCGCTAAAAGATTTTTCAGAGTTTATTAGACGAAAAACCTATATGCTATCTAATGTCTTTGACAAGCCCAAAATACTTGACAATTTTCAATCTAGTTTAAAAGTTCCAAAAGCTCCTAAAAATATCGTCACTCCTGTAAGCAGAGAAAGTATGGTTGCTGAAGTAGAGGCTCTAAACGGAAGTGACTGTAGGCTTTTAAAAAGTAAAAACTACGAGGTATACTTATGTCATGCCAAACAAATACCCAGTATTCTACGTGAAATTGGTCGTTTAAGAGAAATTACTTTCAGAGAGGTTGGAGAAGGCACAAATGAAGCTATTGACTTAGATACATTTGACACATACTATCACCATATGTTCCTTTGGGACGATGACAAAAAAGTAATTGCTGGAGCTTATAGAATGGGGTTAGGCTCAAAGATTTTTGAGGCTTATGGTATCGATGGATTCTACCTTCAAGATTTATTTAGGTTTGAACCAGAGCTTTATAAAATGATGAGTCAATCTATAGAAATGGGACGTGCTTTTATTATTAAAGAGTATCAGCAAAAACCAATGCCTTTATTTTTACTTTGGAAAGGTATTGTACATACAACGCTTCGTTATCCTGAACATAAATTTTTAATTGGTGGTGTAAGTATTAGTAATCAGTTTTCAAACTTCTCTAAATCATTAATGATTGAATTTATGAAGTCACATTACTACGATCCTTATGTAGCGCAATATGTACATCCTAAAAAAGAGTTTAAAGTAAAACTAAAAGATGCAGATAAAGACTTTGTATTTGATGCCACCGAAGCTGATTTAAACAAATTCGATAAAATTATTGATGAAGTTGAACCTGGTGCATTACGTTTACCTGTGCTTCTAAAAAAATATATTAAGCAAAATGCTAAATTGGTGGCGTTTAATGTCGATCCTTTGTTTAATAATGCCGTTGACGGTTTAATGTATATTAAAATTGCCGACTTGCCAGAAAGCACTGTAAGACCCGTTATGGAAGAGTTTCAAGCAGAGTTAGAGAGTAAGTTTTCTAATAACTCAGAGGCATCAGAGTAAATTTTGATCTACAAACTTTTTAAAATAATCTTTTATCTCATTTCTAGCTTTTAAAAAAGCAGTATGCTTTTCATTTTCGGTTCCTATAACTTTTGAAGGATCGAAAAAATTATGATGTAGCCTCACAGCATTTTTGCTTGGGATATAAGGACAGTTTTCATTGGCATGATCGCAAACAGTAATGATGAAATCAAAATCAATATCTTTGTATTCATCAACATTATTTGAAGTGTGATTAGATATATCTATACCATCTTCTTTCATTATTGCTGCAGCTCCAGGGTTTATTCCATGTGTTTCAATGCCTGCGCTATATACTTTTACTTTTCTATTATCTAAAAAATGATTCAAATAGCCATGTGCCATTTGGCTTCTACAGGAGTTTCCTGTACATAATACTAGGATGTTTTTCATCAAAATATTTTTTCTTCAATTTAATTCTACTCCTTTATAAGGAGGAGTGGGTTTCGATTTTATAAATCGAAAGACGAGGTGGTTTTTAACCCTTCCGTCACTTCGTGACACCTTCCCTTAAAAGGGAAGGAATTTTTTAATTATTTAACTTACTTCGCCTTTCTAAAAAGTGGTTATCATGCCATTTTCCATCACGTTTGCCAATTTTTTCTCTAATACCCACGACTCTAAATCCACATTTTTCATGTAATTCTATACTTGCTTTATTAGATGAGAAAATTCCAGCCTGTAAAGTCCAAAAGTTTTCTTTTTCACTTTCTTCTATCAAAGCATTTAACAATAGTTTTCCAATTCCTTTACCTCGTTCCTTTTCTGCTACATACAGCGTTACCTCAGCAACGCCACTATAAACTTTACGCTTAGAAACTTGAGATAGTACCGCAAAACCCAAAACATCATTATTAGCTTCAGCAATTAAACGAGTTTTTTTTATGAATTTTTCATCCCAAACATCAAAAGTAGGAACTTCGGTTTCAAAAGTTGCAATTCCAGTAGCAATACCTTCAGCATAAATTCTTGAAACCGAATTCCAATCTTGCTTTTTAAATGCTCGAATAGAAATATCCATTACTAGCAACAATTTCCGTCTGGTGTGCAACAAAGCTCGTCAGACACAAATACTTCTTTAACTTTATCTACAACACCACAAACTGTCTTCGCTTTACAGTCAGTTTTCTCAACGGCTAACTTAAAAATTAAGTTATTATCTCGTATTTCGAAATCGTTAACAAACAGTTGCGCTGTATGAAATGTTTTATTACTGTACTCAAATTTAACCTCAGCTTCCATATCATAAGGTTTCATTTTACCTACTTTGTTTAAAATTCCTAAGGCCTTATAAACGCTCATGAAATCGCGTTTACCAATTTCCAGAGGGCTTTCCCATAATTGAATAATAGTTTCATTCCAAGCATCTATTCCTGAGCCACAGTCAACAGAATCAATTTTTAAGTGCTTTACTTCGGTAATATGATAATTTGCTTTTACAAACTCGTTAGGCATAAATTCGAACAACAGTGATTTGTCTTGGTGTGCATTTAAAACTTCAAATAATTCTTTAGTTTTCATATACTTTAATTTTCTTGTGAGTTATATTATTAATTGTCATTATAAGGTTAGCAACAATTTAATTTTGTTTTATTAAAAAATGTATTAAATAGCTCTTGCAATTGTTGAAATCGGTCAATATTTAAGCAATAACAAAGGCTTTTTCCTTCAAAAGTACCTCTTAGTAATCCTGCGTCATTAATGACTTTTAAGTGTTGTGATATTGTAGCTTGAGCTAATCCAATTTCTTCAACTATATCATTACAAATACATGCCTCTTGTTTACTTATATATTGTAAAATCGCTACTCTTGCAGGGTGAGAAAACACCTTTGCTACAACTGCAATTTCGTTTATTTCATTTGAATAAATATCTACTTTTGACGCTCCCATTATCTTGATTTAGATGACAAATATACAAAATAATTGTATTATTGCAATATTACGATATTAAATAATTAAAAAAAGATCGAAAACAATATTCCGATCTTTAAATTATGATTTTAGAACCAAGGTTTTTTTCCTACTTGATACGTATTATAAAATTCTTCATCTGATTTTGTGAGATAGATGATACCTTCAATTAATCCAATAACTCCAGGGATCCATATTAATAAAAGTCCAATCCCAACACAAGATAGGATAGCTCCAAGTAGCCAAACACCCAGTAATATACCACCTTCTTTATTATAACCTAAAATAAACTTATGGACGCCTAATCCACCAAGGATAATACCTAAAATTCCAGCTAGTATTTTTTTATTATCTCCAGCTGTAACATCATTAAATGCTTCTTTAGCACCACTTGCAAATTCTTTAGCGCTTTCTTTTGCGCCATCGGCAAATTCACTTGCTTTCTCCTTAGCATCACCTAGAGCTTCTTTAGCTTCATTAGCAAATTCACTAGCTTTTTCTTTTGCGTCGCCTAACATATCGTTAAGATCGTCGCCTAAATTTTTTTCATCTGACATTTTAAATAATTTTGGTTAGATATATAAATATACTAAAATAAAGGTTGGTTAGCTGTAATTTTTTCCTTGTTTAGAGTCTTTTTGTTTATTGAAATGCCTTGTCTACAGGCTCCCATAGTTCAATTTTATTTCCGTCGTTGTCCATAATGTATCCAAACTTTCCGTAGTCATATTCTTGAATATCTCCAATAATAGTGACGCCTTCTTCCTTTAAAACAGCCATTAGTTCATGTAAATTTTCAACGCGATAATTAAACATGAAATCTTTCTTAGAAGGTTCATAATATTTGGTGTCTTGTGCAAACGGACTCCACTGCGTTGAGCAATCATTCCCATCTTTGTCTTTCCACCAAAAGGTACAACCGTAATCATCTGTATTAAATCCTAAGTGTTTTTTGTACCATTCTTTAGATGCTTTTGGGTCTGTAGTCTTAAAAAACAAACCTCCTATTCCAGTTACTCTTTTTTTCATCTCTTTAATATATTAGTCTTTAGGTTTAAAATTTTGTTACAAGTTTAGGAATTATCTCTTAAAAGCACTTTCATATACTTGAATCCATTCATCAGCTGACATCTTAGCCGTTAGCTGACCTATTAGCTCATATGGAATGTCTTCAATTTTTTTAAATCGAACACAGCTTTTCCCCATATCTAATTTGTATTTACAATGCTTTGGGTATTCAGATGTAAACCAATCTAATATTTCTTTTTTTGCATACATTCCCATGTGATACACAGCTACAAAATTTTTCTGTGAAGCAATATTCATAAATGGCAATGGTAGTTTTGTATCACAGTGATAACCGTTTGGGTAAATTGAATGTGGAACATAATAACCAATCATGTTATAATTCATTCCTTCTTCAAATCCTTTTGGTAAATTATCTTGAATAACTTTACGAAGCTTTTTCATTGCTTCTTGTCTTTCTTTAGGAATTTGGCTTATGTAGTCTTCTGGTGATGTTGCTTTATACTGCATAATATTTAGTTTTTTCGTTGAAGGATTAGCCCTGAAATTAATGAAATTATAAATCCAATGATTACGACTGTTACAAACATTAATGTAGCCATAAAGCCTGAGCCTCCGTAATCCTTCATTTGCTGAGTGAGTTCTGCCTTTTTGGCTTCAAGTTCGGCACCAGAATACTCTGTTTCTAAAATCGCAATGGTTCTATCTAAGTATTCTTGAGCAAAATCAGGATTTACAACTGTTGTATAAATATAATCTGCTATAGCAACTCCCACTCCAACAAGTGCAGAAATTAGCAAGCCAATCAATAACGATTTTCCAAAGCTAACAACACCATTATTTACCTTGTCTCTGTAATGTTTAATTCCGAAAAATATAAAGGATAATGTTGCAACCATGGTAACATAGCCTAAAATTTCTTGTAATGAATAATCAAGGCTTTTGGTTACTAAAATTGAAACTAAAAATAATACAACTCCTGTTAAAAGTCCATAAGAGCCATATTTTAAAACTGTTTTTTTCATCTTTTTGAATTTAAAAAATTATGATTCAAAAGTAGAAGAAGACATCCTTTTTTGAGTCATACTTTAGTGCCAAAATAATCATACTTTAGTCTAAAAGTAACCATTTTTAAATAATTTGATATGCTTTAGCAATTTGAATGGCTTGTGTACGTCTTTTTGCGTTTAGCTTTACTAAAAGATTTGAGACATGAGTTTTTATAGTACTTTCTGAGAGAAATAATTTTTCAGCTATTTCTTTATTTGATAATCCTTCAGAGATGGCCTGAAGTACTTCATATTCTCGATTACTAATTTCTAAATCTTGAATCTTTTGATGGTTAATTTCGGTTGAAGTAACTTTCCTTTTATGAAGACTCTTTTTGTTGAGATACACACCAACAAAAAAGAAAACTATGGCAATAACGGCAATCGTAATTTCAAGGTTTAAATTACCAGATATCATTGCATATTTACTAAGTTGAAACAATAGAAATATAGCTAGAATAAGCAGCGTAAAAACAAGAATCGTTTTCTTCATGCTTTAAATTTAGCAAAATCTTTGCTTTATTCTATCTACAATGGTTTGTGCTAACTTTTCTTTACTCTCAATAGTCCAACCTGCTACATGAGGTGTGAGTAAAACATTTTCAGATTGTATTAAATATTGGAAAGCTTGAAGCATTTCAGAAGAAAACAAATTCTCAAATGACGCTTTTTCATACTCCAAAACATCTAACCCTGCTCCTAATATTTTGCCAGATTTTAATGCTTCAACTAAATCTGAGGTCACAACGCTCTTACCTCTTGCTGTGTTAATTAACCAAAACGATTTTTTAAATTGATTAACAAAAGCTTCATTCACCATTTTTGTAGTCAAAGGTGTTTGTGGTGTATGTAGACTAAGCACATCTGCTTTGTCTTGAAGTTCTTGAAGCGTTACTTGCTTTGCATTTTCATCTCCAACATTGGGTTTAATGTCATAACACAACACCTCAACCTCAAAGCCTCTTAGTTTTTTAGCGAAAGCTTTTCCCATATTGCCATAACCAATCAATCCAACCGTTTTTCCGTCTAGTTCAATACCTCTATTGTCTTCTCGCAACCATTTACCTTGCCTTACTTCTTTATCTGCTTTATTGAGTTTATTAAACAACGAAAGTAACATTCCTAAAGCATGTTCACCAACAGCGTTTCGGTTTCCTTCAGGCGCAGAAATAAGATAAACATCTTTTGATTCGGCATAACCGCAATCAATATTTTCAAGTCCAGCTCCTACTCTTCCAATAAATTTAAGATTGGTTGCATTATCTAAGAACTCTTTATCTATCGTGAATCTGCTTCTAATAATAATTCCATCATACTCATGGATTTTTGTTTCAATGTCTTCTTTTGAAGATTTATAATCCTCGTGATTTATAAAACCTAAATCATTTAGTTGATTGATTAATAAAGAATGATTGGTATCGAGGTGAAGAATTTTCATCTAGATTTTAGGATAATGCGTTTGTGTTTTTTCGTCTATAACCTTTCCTGTATGTGCTGTTGATAGTTTTTCAAACAATAATACATGTACTTCCTCATCATTTTTAGTACAAGGATTATGCTCCACACCTTTAGGAATTACAATAATTTCTCCTTCACTTACAACTTCTGTTCTATCTCTAAATTGCATATAAAGTGTGCCTTTTATAACCTGAAATAACTCATCTTCATCATCGTGACTATGCCATACAAACTCACCTTTTAACTTAGCTAAAATGACTTGCATATTGTCAACAATTGCAATTTGATGTGGATGCCAATTTTTAGAGAATTTGTTGAATTTTTCAGAGATATTTATTGATTTCATAAAATAGAATTAATTATGAAGATTACTATATATTAAGAATGAATTTTGCAATCCAAAAATAAATTAAGATTCCAAAAATATCATTACTTGTAGTAATAAAAGGGCCAGTTGCAATAGCAGGATCTATACCTCTTTTGTCTAAAAATAAAGGAATAAATGTTCCTATTAAACCAGCAATAATAATGACAGCGACAAGAGAAACAGAAATAGCTAAAGCTGTAGTAATATCATGCTCATACAGCCATACAAATAAAAATAAAAATAGCGCTAAAATAACACCGTTAAGTGCCGCTAAAAGCATCTCTTTTATTAAGCGGTTATTAATACTGCCTTTAACATCGTCATTAGCTAAACCCTGAACAATAATTGCACTTGATTGCACACCAACATTTCCAGCCATAGCCGCAATTAATGGTGTAAAAAAGAAAAGTACTTTATAGGTATCGAAAGCTTTTTGAAAACCTTCCATAATTAAAAATGCACCAACACCTCCTACCAAACCTAAAAAAAGCCAAGGTAATCTTGCTCTAGTAAGCTCAAAAATACTATCATCTGCCTCTACATCTTGGGTAATACCTGCTGCTAATTGGTAATCTTTATCCGCTTCCTCTTTCATGACATCTACAACGTCATCGATAGTAATTCTTCCTAGTAAAATTTGGTCATTATCTACAACAGGAATAGCTTCCAAGTCGTATTTAGACATTATTCTTACTACTTCTTCCGCTTCTTCATTTACATTTACGGAATCGACATTTGAGTTAGATATTTCAACAATTTTTTGATCGCTTTTAGCAACAATTAAATCTTTTAAAGACAAACGACCAATAAGTCTTTCTTGTTTGTCTACAACATAAATAGAGTGCACGCGAGTCACATCTTTGGCTTGACCTCTAATACGACGCATGCAACCAGCAACCGTCCAGGTTTCATAAACTTTTACAAGTTCTTTCGCCATAAGTCCACCAGCTGTATCCTCGTCATAAGCTAAAAGTTCTTCAATCTCCGCTTTATGCTCTTCGTCTTCAATTTTAGAAATTACTTCTTCCTGACGTTCTTCTGGAAGTTCAGAAATCATATCGGCAGCATCATCGGTATCTAGCTCTTCAATTTCTTCAGCAATTTCTTTAGCCGATAAATTTTGGAGTACTTTTTCTCGAATATCTTCATCGAGTTCCATTAAGATATCTGAAGTGGTTTCAGAATCTAATAACTTAATCACATACACTGCTGCTTCTTGATCAAGTTCGTCAAGAATTTCAGCAACATCAGCATAATGAAATTCATTTAATAATAGTTGTAACTTTTTATCGCTTTTTTCTGCGATAAGCTGTTCAACATTTTCAATGAGTTCATCAGTGAGTTGAAACTGTATGTTTTCGGTTTCTTCTGACATAAGATACTTCGACTGCTATCTACGCGACAATTAATTTATGATTCAACATCACTTTCAATTAATTGTGTAAGTTCAATAAACGAATCAACACTTAATTGTTCTGGACGTTTGCCAAATATAACATTTGCTTTTAAATTATCGGAAAGATTCAAGGTTTTTAAACTGTTTCGTAATGTTTTTCGACGTTGTTGAAAAGCAGTTTTAACCACTCTAAAAAAAAACGTTTCATCACACGGCAAATCAAAATTTTCTTTTCTAGTTAAACGGAGTACTCCAGAATCCACTTTTGGGGGTGGATTAAACACAGATGGTGGTACTGTAAATAAGTACTCAGCGTCATAAAAAGCTTGTGTTAATACTGAAAGTATTCCATAAGTTTTATTACCTTCTTTTTCGCAAATACGCTGTGCTACTTCTTTTTGAAACATTCCTGAAAACTCAGGAATTTGATGACGCATTTCTAACGTTTTAAAAACTATTTGTGTAGATATATTATAAGGAAAATTACCAATAATAGCGAATTGCGATTCCTTAAAAACTTCGTTAAGATTATATTTTAAAAAGTTTTGTTCAATGATTCTTGGTGCTAAATTCAAGAAGTTTGCTTGTAAATATTCAACCGATTCTGAATCTATTTCAATAACATACGTCGCAATATCTTTTTGAAGTAAATACTTGGTAAGAACACCCATTCCTGGTCCAATCTCCAATACGTCATCATACCCTATTAAGGATAATGTATTGGCTATTTTTTCTGCGATATTTTCATCTCGCAAAAAATGTTGTCCTAGGTGTTTTTTAGCTTTTACTGTCAAAAATATATTTTAATTAAATGTTACCGAATACTCATCAATCACTTCCAGTTCTGTTCTAAAAGCTAACATTTTATCTGCAAACTGTTTTAAACCTTCACTTCTTAATCGCTCTGCATCATGTGCATAGTAACTATCTAAAGCTTCTCTAGACTTAGCTTTATACTGTACTGAATAGGTTGTACCTCCCATTTCTTCGTCAATTAAAACTTTAGTGAGTTTTGCATCTATAAATTTTCCCGTAGCTAATACTTGAGGGATATGAAGCTTAATCCAATTAAGCCATTCTTGATGAATACTTTCATCTACATTAACGGTTACGTTGTAAATTATCATAATATTATTAAAGTGAATTCCTGCTCCCGAAAATTTCGAGACAAAAGGAATGACAATTAAAGTAATTCTTTTGCAAAGAACAGAAGTTCTTTATCATCATCAAAGGGTTTTACTCTTTTTTCGAAAGAAAAGCCTAGTTTTTCTAAAAGTTTGATGGAATTTGTATTTAACTCTAAGGTAATTGCGCCTACTTTGTCTAAACAAAACTTATTCTTCGCTTGCTCTAAAACTGCAACCGAAGATTCATAACCAAACCCTTTGCCTTCGTGCTCTGGTAAAAATCCAAAACCAATATCTGGAATATCCAATTCTTCACGTTTCACTAAACCACAAATACCAATAGCAGTATTAGGCTCTAATTTTTGTACAACTTTATAGAAACCATAGCCAACTCTTGCATAACTTTTTAGAATGCCATTTTTAAGATATGCCTCAGTGTCATTAACAGTTTTCACGTTTCGGTCACCAATATATTTAATCCAGTTAGGTGTATTCATGAGTTTTAACATGAATGGTGCATCCTCTAAGGTTATTTCGGTAAGGATTAAACGGTTTGTTACAGCTATTTGCATACTATTAATTTATAGCATCACCACGCAGCGCTCTATACTTCTTACGTGCTTCAACAAAAAAGATACTATCTGCATAATCGAAAATAACTTTTTCGTAAAACTCTTTCGCCTTTTCTGGTTGTGCCAATTGGTTGCTGTATAGTTCAGCTAATCTGTAATACGCATCGTCTGCTAAAATATCTTCACGATAATCTTCAATAATTGCTAAGTAATTAGTTTCGGCTTTTGGGTAGTCTTTTAATTGTTCAAACAATCTAGCTTGCTTATACAAAGCTTGATCCATAATAGACTCCGTTTTGTGGTTAGCAATAATTACATCTAACTTAGAAATAGCTTCATTGGTTTTATTTTGAAACGCCAATAAATCTGCCTTAGCATACAACTTTAAAGCGGTTTGCGTGGAGTCGTCATATTTATTATCTGATATTAATAACTTTAAGTCTAAAGCATCATTAGCAATTAATTGCGATGTGGATGATTTAAGAATTTTTAATTGAGATTCTGCCCATTTAAAGTCGCCTTTATAATAACTTGCTTTTGCTACTCGAAACCTAGCTTCTTGCGAAATAATACTATTTTTTAAACTCACTTGAATTTGAGAATAATAAATTAGTGCTTCGTTAAACCTTTCTTGCAATATCAATATATCTCCTAAAAGTAGTTTAACTCTAGCTTCTTGCACTCTAGATACTCTATTATTTAACGTTTCTTTTAAAAAGACAATAGCTGCTTCTGGCTTGTTAAAATAAAAAGCCAGAAACTTAGCGTAGGACAACTGTAAATTAGTGGTTTGAACATTTCTTCCATAGAGCTCCAATAAGCTTTTATACTTTTCGTCTATGGAGATGTAATTATCCTTTAAAGAGTGTTTCGCCTCAATTTCTAACAAATCTTTGTGAGCATCAAGCACAATGGTTGGTTCCATCACATTTTCGATAACATAATTTAAAATAGTATTTGCTACTTCAACCTCATCTTGCTCAATTGCAATTCTTGCTAAATCTAAAATACCTCTTAAAGACTCTGGTGCTCTTTTAAAAATAGCGCGTTCTTGTGCAAATGCTTTATTATAGTCTCTTTGCTGAATAAATAACCAACTTAACAACTGATTCCAAATTATATCTGGGTTTAATTGTGCCTTACGTAAAAATGCTTTTCTTAAAAACTCATTATTCTCGTCGTTTCCATTTTCAGTAATGTACTGACTAAATAACCGTTTTGCTTGATGTACAAATGTTGGGCTTACTTCTATGAAGTCGACATAACTATTGAACATTTTTTCAACCTCACCTTGTTCTCCATAAATACGAGCTAACTGATTGTGAAAATTTGACTCAGGACGCAATTCCATAGCTCTCTCGTAAACAATTGCAGCTTTATCAATAAGCGCATGTACTTCAAAACGACGTGCAACAAAATAAGCAAACACAGGTTCGTTTTCTATTTGAGAAATAGCTTCGCTATAATACTTTTCAGCCTCATCTTGATTCCCTCTTAACTGAAAATTATAACCTAGCTCCACAAGAAATTGTCCATCTCTTTGACCATTTATTCTTTCTTTAAGTAAAAGTTCGGCTAAATCATACTGTTCTAACTGTTGATGTATTTCAATAATTGTAAAAAAGTAGTTTAAGTTATTTTTCTTAGTTTGATATAGGTTTTGATAAGAAATTAATGCTTTCTCAAACTCACCATTATCAAAATAGCTCTTAGCTAAAGCCTCATCATTCTGTGAAAATGCAGTGACTGATAAAAAGAAACAACTTATATAGATTATAAACTTCATAGCTCTGTAAATATAATAAATGTGAGTTTTAGATATTGTGAATATTTTAATAAAAAAATGCCTGAACCGAAGTTCAGGCATAACCATCCAAAATAAATGTGCTATTAATCATGTTTTTTCAAAATGATTCAATTATCCTGTTGTGGCATTTTAGATATCTTAAGGGAGTTATATCGATTTGGGTTCTTTTTAATTAAAAATTACTTGAACTACCAGTACCACAAGGGTTACCAATAGAAATATTCGTTTAAAATTTTTCATAACTGTAGGTTAATTAGATTTGGTGCTACTAACTTCAGCATTTTTTTTCAAAAATCAAAGAAAAAAGATAAAAAATTCGTCAAACAACGAGTTTTTGTTACATTTTAACGATTGAAATGTTAAATTTTAACATTTCAATTTGATTCTAGAAAGTTGAATTAATCTATAAATGTAAAGCCAGTATAAGGTACTAAAACGTCTGGAATTTTAATTCCTTTTTCTATTTGACAGTTCTCTAAAATTCCAGCTAGTACACGAGGTAATGCTAAAGAGCTTCCATTTAAAGTATGTGCTAGCTCACTTTTACCGTTACTATTTTTAAAACGCAATTTTAAACGATTCGCTTGAAATGTTTCAAAATTTGATACCGACGAAATTTCTAACCATCTATCTTGCGCTGTTGAAAATACTTCAAAATCGTATGTAAGTGCCGATGTAAACCCAAGATCTCCACCACATAATCTTAAAATTCTGTAAGGAAGCTTTAACTCTTGCAAAATAGACTTTACATGCTCTACCATTTCATCAAGTGCTTGATATGAGCGTGTTGGATGTTCAACTCTTAAAATCTCTACTTTATCAAATTGATGCAGCCTATTTAATCCTCTTACATGTGCTCCATAGCTCCCTGCTTCACGACGAAAACAAGGCGTGTAGCCTGTTAAGGCTTTTGGTAGTTCATCTTCTTTTAAAAGTTCGTCTCTAAAAATATTGGTTGCAGGTACTTCGGCTGTTGGTATTAAATACAAATTATCTCCAGTTACATGGTACATTTGCCCTTCTTTATCCGGTAATTGACCTGTTCCAAAGCCTGATGCTTCATTTACTAGATGTGGCACTTGCACTTCCTGGTAACCAGCTGCTGTATTTTTGTCTAAAAAGTACCAAATAAGTGCACGTTGTAGTTTTGCTCCTTTTCCTTTATATACTGGAAAACCTGCACCTGTAATTTTATTTCCTAGTTCAAAATCAATGATATCGTATTTTTTAGCTAGCTCCCAATGTGGCAAGGCATTCTTATGCAAAACAGGGATATCACCTTCTCTAAATACTTCTTCGTTATCTTCATCGGTATTTCCAGATGGAACAGATTCATGTGGCACATTTGGAATCTTGAAAAGCACTTCTTCCAACTGTGAAACTATGGTATTTAAGTCTTCCGTTAGTTGTTTTGAGTCTTCTTTAAGCAACAATGTTTTTTCCTTTAAAATATTAGCTTTATCGGCTTGTCCAGATTTATACAACATACCAATCTCTTTAGAAAGCGCATTAGATTCTGCCAAAGTATTATCTAATTGAGTTTGTATGGTTCTGCGATTTTCATCTAGAGTAATCACTTCGGCAATCATTTGTTTTGCATCAATATTTCTTTTTGCTAAACGTGTTATTACCAAATCTTGGTTTTCTCTAATAAAAGGAACTTGTAACATTGAGTAAAAAATTTAAGCAACAAATTTACGGAATTACAAAGAAAATCAATCTTGTTTTGATGGTAAAATCCATGGTGAATGTTTAAAAGCATTCCACTTTACAGAAGCTAAATCAACCTTAGGATCTATAAATGGTTTAAAAGGCTTCCCATTTACTTTAATTTGACAGTCAACAAATACCATAACATCTCTATTCACTTCTTCTTTATATATCTTTTTTATAAATTGTGAGAATTGCCAAATCATATCTGGCTTGGTCGCAAAATTTCTTTGTTGCTTATAAGTTAAATAAGTATCTAATTGAATTGGAATAGCTTGATTGTTTTCCTTATCTATAACTCTAAATGAAATTATACCTTGTCTTGCTCTTAACATCATTCTCCAAGATAATCGATGACCTTCTTCTGTCCAAAGTACATCACCTTTAATAACCCAATGACGTAGTGGTAACACTAATTGAACAACAAAATAAGAGATAAATACTATTTTTATGAAATTTGATTTTTTAAAGACTGTTTCTTTTTTACTCTCAATAGATTTTAGCTTTTTAAGGAATATTTTCCTTATGGTTTTAGGTTCAAAAAAGAATACACACAAAGCCAAAGACATATATGGAAATATCCCTATTTGAAAAACTATAGAATTAAATAGATGAAATACAATGGTTACTAAAAAAGCATACTTTCGGCTTTGTTTCCAGAGTAATAATGGCACAATAACTAAATCGAAAATTATTCCAAAATATGCGATGATGTAGTGCATCCATTTTTTTTGCAGCAAATTACCTATAATGAAATAGTCTTTTTTAGACTTCACTAAAATTTCAATAACTGATGTATCTAACCAATCTGGGTACAATTTTGCTATGGATGCGCAAGTATATACTATCCACATTTGAATAATAAAAATCAATGCACACCAATTTGGCATTATATTACTTTGGATGCTTGAGTTGTTTTTAGAATCTAATGAAAGTCTAGTATTTGCAGGTACTACTACCATAAAAACACTTAACAGAATTAATAAATAGTAATGATTATTATATGACGTTTTTTGCATGAAATAAGTTCCAGACCATAAAACTGCAAACGATATAATACTCCATCGATACTTATAACCTACCATTACCAATAAGCCACAAACTCCCATTATTGCATAATACACATACATCCAAAAATCTGGAAGTGGCTGCAACCATTCAAAACCAATAAATGAAAACGTGTATTTAGGTTCAACTAAAGCTTGATGTACCCAACCAGAAACTATGGCACCAAAAGATTCTAAAGAAATAAGAAAGCCAAATAGAATTCTAAACACAATTAATGCGCTATTATCTATTGGTTTGAATAAAAACTTATTAAGCATTGTTATGCTCTAAAAAATTTAAGCTAATATCTTTATCTTTATGTAGTTGTTCTTTTAAAGCATCTATTGAGCTAAACTTTTCTTCATCTCTTAGTCTTTTTAAAAGCTCTACTTGTATTTTTTTATTATAAATATTTTTACCGAAATTAAAAAAATGAACCTCAATAGTTTGTTTTTCTCCATTTACGGTAGGATTGTTTCCTATATTCATCATTCCGTAAATGGTTATACTATCTATAATTGATTTAACTACATATGACCCATTTTTAGGAATAAGCTTATAAGTTTCTTCAATATTAAGGTTTGCTGTTGGAAAACCAATTTCTTTTCCAAGATTTTTACCCTCTACAACTGTTCCTGTGAGCATGAAATTATAGCCCAAAAAAGCATTCGCAATTTCAATATCCCCAGCATTTAATGCTTTTCTAACTTTTGTAGAGCTTACAGCAACTTCATTAATCTCTTGTGCCGATATTTCTGTGATTCGAAAATTATAAACCTCTCCATATTCTCTTAAATTGTCAACATTTGCATTTCTATTTCTTCCAAACCTATGATCGTAGCCAATAATAATATGTTTAACACTAAGCTTATTCACTAAAATATCTCTAACAAATTCTATGGCTCCTAATCGAGAAAAGTCTTTGGTAAATTTGTGTATTACTAGATGGTCTATCCCTAAATTTTCTAATAATTGTGACTTCTCATCTATGGTATTAATCAATTTAATGTTTGTATCCTTTTGTAACACCATTCTAGGATGAGGGAAGAATGTAAGCACAACGGCTTGTAAATTTTCTTTTCTAGAAATTTCAACAAGTCGACTGATTATTTTTTGATGACCAATATGTACACCATCAAAGGTGCCAATTGTTACTACTGAATCTTTTTTAGGGTAAGCTTCTAAAGTGGTCTTAATTTTCAACTAATTCCTTTTTTACAAAATTAGATAATATGTTAGTAAAAACACGTTATTTTTTTATAAACGGTAGCGATAAGGAAGCTCCATTTTTTATAACTTTAATAAAATACAACCCATTACTTAAACTAGAAACATCTACATTAAGTTGTGAAGTATTTTTTACTTGATTTTCTTTTACTAACTGACCTAATAAATTATATACTTTGTATGCATCAGGTAAATCATTCCTATTAGCTAATTTTATGTTTAAAATACTATTTGTTGGGTTTGGGTAAATACTTATTCTGTTATCAACAAAATACTTATTCCCGCGAAGAGTTACCATAGTTGAAACCTTAGTTGTTTCAGAAGCTCCATAGTCTCCACCAGAAACAATCACTGTATTATCATCTGCTTTTAATTCATAAGAACCTGTTCCAAAATCACAACAAATTCCATCACCAGGTGCATCAAAAATAGTAAATGTGTAACACTCATTAGCTACCACATTAAACGATTCGTTTATTACATCAGTATTCCCATCAGTATAAGGGCCTCCATTATTAAGTAGGTTATTTCCAGAATCTCTGAATTCCCATGTTATCTCACTACCAAAACTATCTGGAGTTAAAGTTAAATGTACTTGAGTTGTACTGGCATAAGATTGATCTATACTAAATGCAGCACTATCATCATCATTACAACTTCTTAAATCTGTATTCCCATTCGGATTGGATATAGACACATTAAATGTGTGATTTCCAGAAGAAGAAACAATTACTGGTAAATTAACTACTTCAAATTCACCATAATCTAAAGACCCTGACCAATTATAGTTGGATGCAGTTCCTCCATCTTCATCATAAGTAATTAAAGCTGAAGTTAAGGTTATTGTACCCCAGTTAGTAATCCTTATAGAAGGTGTTACGTTAAAGCCACATTCTTCGATTGCAACACCTTC
This sequence comes from Pontimicrobium sp. SW4, assembly GCF_039954625.1. Lineage (NCBI taxonomy): Bacteria > Pseudomonadati > Bacteroidota > Flavobacteriia > Flavobacteriales > Flavobacteriaceae > Pontimicrobium > Pontimicrobium maritimum. Next base: position 296,523 of record NZ_CP157199.1, on the reverse strand, counting down.
TATTTGCACACTACCATCATCATTAACCGAAGCCAATGGTGTGCAGACATTTGAAGTTATTGTTGTTGGTCTGTTCGCAGACCCTGTTAGAGTAGCTACAACTCTTACTTTTTGATCATTTGTAAACACATTCATACATGAGTCTTGGCTATAATCCATATAGTTCTCAACCATATCTGGGAATCCTGCAGGTGTAGGACAAGAATCATTTCCAGTATTACATATGTTTGCATTAGAGCCTGAGCTTGCTACAGCTGGAGTATCAGCGCATAAATCTCCTCCATCTATTTCAGAACAACCGCCTTGAAAAGTATGGAATAGCCCTAAATAATGACCTACTTCGTGTGTTGCAGTTCTTCCTAAATTAAAGCGTGGATCAGAGTCAGGTAAAGTCACACTTGGATCATCCTCCGTACCGAAATATTGATACCCAATCACAACACCATCACTAATGGCAGGACCTCCAGGAAACTGCGCAAATCCTAAATTACCGCTGTTTGAAAACTTAACAGACCACATATTTAAATATTTAGAAGCATCCCAAATTGTAGCTGGTTTTAAAACAGTATCTGTATTACCACCAGGTCCAGACCATGTAGTACTTACTGCAGACATATCTATTCTATTAATCCCATTGGTAACACAGCCATCTGGTGTTTGTTGTGCTAAACAGAATTCTACCTCAACATCTGCTCCATCTGGATGTGTGTTAAAACCTCTTGTACCAGAAAGTCTTCTAAAATCTTCATTTAACACTTGTATTTGAGAAAGAACTTGAGCATCAGAAATATTAGTTTCAACACCAATAGCCTCTCCATTATGAATAACATGAACCACTACAGGAATAGTATAAACTACTCTCCTATTTGAAGACGAATTAATACCACTTCTTTTTATATTATTTAATTGGATTTGCTTGCTAAGTTGCTGTTCAAACGCTTTGCTACCCATCATGTTTGGGTTGTCTTTTAATAACATTTTGTTATACTCGTCTGTAGCACAACGCTCTGGCTCTTTTTCTTGGGCAAATGTTACTACAGTTGATAATAAAAAACTAAAAAACAGAATGCTAAATGTAGTTTTCTTGAAGTCCATATTCCTTAGGTTAAATCATTTAAAGCAGTTGTAAAGTTACCATTTTTTTTATTTACCGTTAAATCCGTTCATCGTGTTATTCATTCCAGATAGCGCAAATGACTTAATTATCTCTATACTTTTGCTTAGTCGTTCATCTAATTTTTCGCTTTCCTCTTGAGTCCATTCCCCTAAAACATAGTCAACTTGTCGACCTTTTCCAAAATCGTCACTAATACCAAATCTAAATCTATTGTACTTAGTTGTGCTTAATTTTTCCTGAATATCCTTCAGTCCATTATGTCCTCCATCGCTTCCTTTTGTTTTTAATCTTAATGTTCCAAAAGGGAGGTTTAAATCATCTGTAATAACTAATAAGTTATCTAAAGGAATTTTTTCTTTTTCTAACCAATACTTAACTGCTTTTCCACTTAAATTCATAAATGTATTTGGTTTTAAAAAAATAAAAGTCCTCCCTTTTAATTTGTATTCTGCTCTATCGGCTAGTTTTTCTGTTTTAAAAACCAACGTCTCTTCGGTTGCAAAAAAATCAAGTATTTTAAATCCAATATTATGTCTTGTGTTATGGTATTTTTCGCCAATATTACCTAAACCAACTATTAAAAACTTTTTCATTATTGTTTTATCTTCTTTAAAAGATTGCTTCTTTTTTTCGAAAATCCAATTAAAAAATTTACACATATAACTTAGTATATATTGTAAAAATAAAAAAGCATCCTGAATTAACAGGATGCTTTTAATTTTATTACATGAATATAATAATTGTTATTCTTGAGTAGCTTCTGCAGTAGGTGCTTCTGTTGCTCCATCAGTCGCTCCTTCCACGCCTTCTTCATCTTCATCCTCATCAATATCTACTGAAACTCTAGAACGCTTCACTTGACATACTACTGTATTATCTGGGTGTAGAAATCTATACCCTTCATTTTCTAATTCAGTAATATAAAGCTTACTTCCTATTTTTAGTTTAGTAATATCTGCTTCAATAAAATCTGGAAGATTTGTAGGTAAAGCTTTTACTCTAAGCTTACGTCTATTTCTTCTTAAATTACCTCCATTTTTTACTCCAATAGAATTCCCTACAATACGTACAGGAATATCCATTGCTATTTCTTTATTTTCGAATAATTGATAAAAATCTACGTGTAAAATTTTATCTGTTACTGGGTGAAATTGAAGGTCTTGTAAAACCGCATCATACTTTTCACCGTCTAAAGCAATCACAACTGTATGCGCATTAGGCGTATATACCAGTTTAGAGAATGCCAATTCATTTGCTGAGAAATGTACTGGTTTGTCTCCTCCGTATAATACGCAAGGAACCTCTCCAGCATTACGTAAGGCTTTTGTTGCTTTTTTGCCCACGCTTTCTCTTTTCGATCCATTGATTGTAATTGATTTCATTTTGAAATTGTATATTAATTAATTGTTTACATTATAAATTTTGAACTGATAGATTTGTTATGATGTACTTTATGCATAACATCGGCAAATAAATTAGCACAACTTAATACTCTTATTTTTTTACTTTCTTGTGATAACGGAATAGAATCGGTTACGATTAATTCTTCTAATTTTGAATTTTCTATACGCTCGTAAGCATTTCCAGATAAAATTGGATGTGTACAAATTGCTCTTACACTTAACGCTCCCCTTTCCATCATCAAATCGGCCGCTTTTGTAAGTGTTCCTGCTGTATCTACCATATCATCGGCAAGTACAACATTTTTCCCTTCTACATTGCCAATTAATTCCATGTGTGAAATTACGTTTGCCTTTGCACGTTGCTTATAACAGATCACTACATCACTCTCTAAGGCTTTAGAATATGCGTAAGCTCTCTTAGAACCACCCATATCTGGAGAAGCAATAGTTAAATTATCAAGGTTTAAACCTTTTAAATAAGGTAAAAATATAGTTGAAGCAAATAAATGATCGACAGGTTTTTCAAAAAACCCTTGAATTTGATCTGCATGCAAATCCATTGTAATAATTCTAGTTGCTCCAGCAGTTTCAAGCATTTTTGCAACTAACTTAGCTGCAATTGGTACTCTTGGTTTGTCTTTTCTATCTTGTCTTGCCCATCCAAAATATGGTATAACTGCTGTGATATGTCTTGCAGAAGCTCGTTTTGCAGCATCTAACATTAACAATAGCTCCATTAAATTTTGAGGTCCAGGATGTGTAGACCCGATAAGAAATACTCTAGCACCTCTCACCGATTCTTCAAAAGAAGGCTGAAACTCTCCATCACTATAAGTAGATGTAATTACATTACCTAAATCTTCACCATAAGCTTTAGCTATATTTTTAGCTAGCTCGGTACTTTGGGTACAGGCAAATATTTTGGCTTGTGTTTTAATTTTTGTCATGACTAACTATTTGTTAATGAGTCGAAAAAATACTACTTATTTTTAATGAGGTGCAAATTTAGGGATTTATTTGAATTCCAAAAGGATAAAAGCTACTATTTTAATAGTAAGGAGTGAATTTATTTTTTATTTTTGCTGTCCGTTTTGCTCAAGTGGCGGAATTGGTAGACGCGCTGGATTCAAAATCCAGTTTCTTTGGAAGTGTGGGTTCGATTCCCACCTTGAGTACAATAAAACCTTCAACAATAAAGAGTTGAAGGTTTTTTATTTAAATAATGTTGGTTATTAAAAGTTACCTCTATAATATTCTAAAACCTTAACAAGTAATAAATACTCATATTTAGCATTTGTAAGGTTGGTTTTAGAATTATCTAAGTTATTCTTACTTGTTATATAAGCTAAGAAATTTGACACACCATTATTAAATCTAATTTCGTTAATACGATAAGATTCTTTAAACGCTTCAACCTGCTTCATTAGACTTTGATAACGCATATAGCTTGCATCCATATCAAAATAAACTTGAGAGATTGTATTTTTAATTTCTTGGCGAGTCCTATCTAACTCTATACGAGATTCTTCAAGCTTAATTTTTTCAAGTGCTACATTATTCTTAGCCCTAAAGCCATTAAAAATTGGAAGGCTTACAGATAAACCTACTACTGTACTTAAATTATTATCGAATTGATCTCTATAACCAATTTTATGACCTTCAAAGACTGTTTGCTCTTTTAAAACAGGAACATCTTGATTGTCTATAGTTACAAAGTCACCCGTTTCAATAATATTAGTGCCTGTTGCTGTAAATGTTTCTGCAAGACTAGAATAATTCGTGTTTAAACCTGCAAAAGCTGATATTTGAGGTGTAAATTGAGCTTTAGCAATACTTATTCCTTTTTTTACTGCCTTTATTCTTGTTTCTTTAGCTTTAAAAGTCGCTAAACCATTCAAGGCATCATTGAATACATCTTCTGGAGAAAATTCATAGCGCTCAAGATTTAATAAAAGGTCATTAGCTTCAATAGAAATAGTTTCATCTAAGTTAAGTAATCTTGTTAGGTTTAGTTTAGAATTATTTAACGCACTTTTTAGATTAAGTATGTTTGTTTCGTCAAGAGTTTTCTGCGCTTTTATATCTGTATAATCAGCTGGATTCCCAACTTCTTCTTGATAGATTTCTTCTTGTCTTTTTAGTTGATTATTTGTGACTTCTAAACGCTTATTTGCCAATTCTAATACATCACTATTATTTAACACTTGTAGATATGCCAAAGTTACATCTAATATCAAATTTTGCTCAGCCTCATCTATTTCATGCTCTGAAGCTAGCCTATTTAAACGTTCTTGTTTTACAGTATTAATTAACCTAAACCCATTAAATATTACAGCATCTAAATCTAATCTAGCATTAGAAAATGTTAGTTCTTGGTTTATAAAATCATTAGTAAAAGGATCTATACTTCGTCCATCGTTAATTCCTATATTATAGCTTCCGTTTATTGATGGCAATATATTCGCTTTAGATTGTTGGAAATTTATTTTAGCTGAATTCGCTCTTAATTTTGACGATTTCAAGTCTAAGTTATTCTCTAAAGCAATTGCAATACATTCGTTTAATGTATATTTTTTCACACTTGTACTTTGAGAAAACCCTATTGAGAATACAAAAAAAGCTATTGGGAAAATTTTGAATTTTAATGACATAGTTTTGATTTATTAAGAAACAATTTTACCGTCCAAAAGATTAATAATTCGAGAGCCAAAAGACGCATTATTTTCTGAATGTGTAGCTTGTATTATGGTAACTCCTTCTTTGTTTAATTCTGAAAATAACTCCATAATTTCTTCACCTTGTTTCGAATTTAAATTCCCAGTTGGCTCATCAGCTAATATTAATTTAGGCTTAGAAATTAAAGCTCTGGCAATTCCTACAAGTTGTTGTTGACCACCACTTAATTGTGATGGAAACAAATCTTTTTTACCAACAATATTAAAACGATCTAGCATATCTGCCACAAGTGCCTTACGCTCAGATGATTTTATACTTTTGTACAATAATGGTGTTTCAATATTTTCTAAAACAGTTAACTCATCAATTAAATGATAGGCTTGAAACACAAAACCGATATATTCTTTATAAAGCTTAGATCTGTCTCTTTCCTTCAATCTGTGCACAGGTTCTCCAAGAAAAGTATAACCCCCTCCTGTAAAACTATCTAACATTCCAATACAATTTAGTAATGTTGATTTACCAGAACCAGATGGCCCCATTAGTGATATAAATTCTCCTTCATTAACCTTTAGATTAATATTATCGAGTAAAGTCACTTTATTACTTCCAGAATTAACCGTTTTTGATGCTTCACTTATATGTAATAATGTATTTGTCATTTTAATAGATAGTTTTAATTAATGCGTTCAACTTCTGAATCTCCAAAGCTTAGTCCTTTATCAACATTAGCATTGCCTTTATAACGTAATTTTGCTTCTCCATAGGCTGTAAATCTAATATGCTCTGAAGCATTAATAATAAACTCCGCTTCGCCAAACGCCTTAAGTTTTGATGTTTTATTATCAACCTCAATGAGGTTAATTTCACCTTCGCCGTATGCTGTTATTTTTTGATGATTAATAGTTCCTTTTTCAATTGTTAATTCACTTTCTCCATAGATATCTACATCTAATTCTTTTAAATTAACTTCACTAAGCACCACTTGAGATTCGCCATAAATTTTAAGCTTAAACTTTTCAACATCAATTAAATCTTTACATTCTGTTCTTTGTTCTCCCCTCAATGAAAGTTCATTAATATGTTTATAGGTAACAAGAATAGTTAGCACTTTGCCCTTATATATAGGCACTTTCATTTTTATACCATCCTTTACTATTTTTTTACTCTTAGTAGTTTCATTAGCATCATCTAAGTAAACTCGAAGTGTTTCTCCCTTTACTTCTATATTTATTTTATTCTCTGGTTCTGTGCTATCAAGAATAGTTACAGACTCTTCATCTCCTTGTACAAATGTGGTTTCAATATGTGGACTAATAATCACTTTATCAAAAGACGCAACAGTCTTTTTTGTTTGTGATAACAATGCTTGACTTATAAAAACCAAAGTAATTATTGTTAAGTACTTTGAATGTTTCATGATATATATTTTTAATATTTATTCTGTCTTTAAACTATGAACTGGGTTTTTTAAAGCAGTTGATACTGTTCTAGCACTCATTATTGCTAGAGCAATAATTACCATTCCTAAACCACTTAAAACAAAAATCCACCAGCTTAAATTAGTTTTAAACGAAAAGTCATTTAACCATTTGGTTAATCCATAGTATGCTATTGGAGTTGCAATTAAAAAAGCAATCCCTACTAATACTAAAAACTCTTTACATAGTAATACATTAAGTTGAGACAACGTAGCTCCTAATACTTTACGAATTCCTATTTCCTTAATTCTACGTTCTGTTGTATAAATTACTAGACCTAATAAGCCTAAGCAACTAATTAACACTGATAATCCCATTGCCCAATTAAGTAACTTAGATAAACTTTGCTCTTTATTGTAAAATCTTTCAACAGTATCATCCATAAAATTTACTTGAAAATCATCCTCAGGATAAATTGATTTAAATGAAGTTTCGATTTTAGCAATTGTTGCTGCCATACTAATTTCTTCATTAGTTGCTAAAGTAAAATGCATCACTCCAAAAAATGCTCCGTCCCAATTTCCAACTAAAGCAAGTGGATTAATAGGCTCTTTTAAAGACCGTTGATTAAAGTCTTTTACGACGCCAACGATTGGATACAATTCATCACTCCTTTTAACTTGTTTTCCAATAACATCTTGAGGGTCTTTAAACCCTAAAATATTAAGGTAAGTTTCATTAATAACAAGTTCTTTAATTGTATCATTTAATGTGGTTCTACCTGCCAATAGCTCAATATCATAAAGATCAATATAATCTTTAGTTCCTCTTATCATCTGCAATGGTGTTTGAATCTCAATACCTTCATCATTGATGTAAGTCACAGAAGTAGTACTAGTACCAAATGATGCAGGTGTACGACCTCCTCTAGCAAGTTTTGTTATTTCTGGATATTTTTTAAGTTCTTGTTCAAATCTCACTTGCTTTTCTTCAGTGTTATTATACCATGGTGTTTGGACATTAGCAATAGCATCAGTTTTAAAACCCATATCCTTATTCATCATAAAATGAATCTGTTTGGCTACCAAAATTGTTGAAATAATAAATACTTGGGCTATTGAAAATTGAAATACTGTTAGAAAGCGTCGTAACGCAGGCTTCCCAGTTTTACTAACAACTTGGTTTTTAAGTACCGAAATTGGTTTATACTGTGTTAATACTAAAGCTGGATAAATCCCTGAAAAAATAGTGACTAAAATGATTAACACAACAGCAAACCCAATAATTAGAGGATCTTTAAAAAGCGAAAAACTTAATCCGTTTGGAGTAAAATCTGAGAATACCTGAAGCAACCAATATGCCATCGCTACAGAAATAATTGCAGAAGCAAGTGTTAGTAAAAAAGTTTCTCCCATGAATTGAAAAACAAGTTGCTTTTTAGAACTCCCAAGTGTTTTACGAATGCCTATTTCTTTAGCTCTCTGGCTAGCTTGCGCAGTATTAAGATTTATAAAGTTAATGACGCCTAATAAAAGCAAAAACAATGCAATTAAACCAAGCCCAATCATAACCGATTTATCTGCTGGCTCTTCACTAAAATTAAAAATCCCCACATCACCATTAAAATGCAAGTCACTAATTTTTTGAAGATTAAAACTTTGCTTCTGATTGTATTTTATTTCCCAATCCGATCTGTGCTCAACAGCCAAAACATCCATTTGTTCTTTGATTGATTGTGTCACTAAAGGATTAGATACTTTAATAAATAATTGATCTCCAGAGTTTGTACTATCCCATTGAGGGTTTAAAAAATTGCTTCCTTGATTTGTTTTTTTTGACGTTTCAATTGATAGAAACTCTTCGAAAATTAAATCGGTGCGTTGTTCAAAATTTGCAACAATTCCTTTAATAGTGGTTTGTATTGAATCATTATAGACCAAGGTCTTTCCTATAATTTCGTTTAGCGTTAGTGTTGGGAAATATTTTTCAGCTCTATTTTTTGTTAATACTAATTGATTTGGAGCATTCAAAGCCGTTTCAGGAGTGCCAGCTAGCCAATTATAGCTAAATATTTTGAAGTACTCTGGGTCTGTAAAAACAACATATTTTGGATTCCTAAATATTTTATTATTGATTTCTTCTTCAACCTTTTGAAGATATGCAACGTGAATTCCACTTGCTATTTCTATACCACTTATATTTTTTTTAGCCTCAACTATATAAGGTATAGGAATCCCTGGATTACTACTTTCTGATTCATTAGAAATATGACTAGTGGTTACTCTATAAATAAGCTCACTATCGGGATGAAACTTATCGAATGTTAAGTCATAATAAACCATTAATCCAATTACAAATGAAGCGCTAAAGCCAATTGCTAAACTAATTATATTGATAGACGAAAAAAGTTTATGCCTCCAAAGGTTTCTCCAAGCTATTTTAAAATAATTTCTAAACATAATTTTTCCTCTTTTGATTAATGATAATATTATTCCGTTTTCAAACTATCTACTGGATTTGCTAAAGCTGCCTTTATTGCTTGAAAACTCACAGTAACTAATGCGATAAGTACAGCCATTATTCCTGCAATAACAAAAATCAACCAATTAATTTCTATACGATACGCATAATCTTGAAGCCAATTGCTCATAGTTAACCATGCGATTGGAACTGCAATTAAAATTGAAACAAAAACTAGCTTTAAAAAATCTTTAGATAATAACTTAACAATAGTAGATACACTAGCTCCTAACACTTTTCGAACTCCAATTTCTTTACTTCGTTGTTCTGCTGTATAAGCTGCCAAACCAAAAAGCCCTAAGCATGAAATAAATATTGCTAACAATGCAAATATTTGTGAAAGCTGACCAACAAGTTGTTCACTTTTAAACTTCGCATTAAACCTTTCGTCTACAAAAGTATACTCAAAAGGAAAAGCTGGGTTGTGCTTTTTTAATACTGCTTCAACTTTAGAAAGCATCTCTCCTGCTGCTATGTCTGAATTCGCTTTTATATAAAAATATCGTGCGTAATTATGATAGTTAAAAAATAATACTGGATCACTAGCGCCATACATATCTCCATATAAATAATCTTTTACAACACCAACTACTGTATAGGTATCTCCTCTTGTAACTTGTTTTCCTATAGCACTCCCTTCTCCCATTAATTTTGCAAAAGATTCAGTAATCATCACATTCGTACTATCAGCATCAACATTTTTATTAAACCCTCTACCTTCAACTAATTCCATTCCTGTAGTATTCAAAAAATCTGAGCTTACATACCTAAAAGAAATTAACACGTCTTCTGTATTGGTTCCGCCTGTCCATTCTAAACCTGATCCATTATTTCCACCTTGTAATAATTGAGAATTACTCAATGTAGCATCTTTAACAGCTCCTGTGTTTATCAAATCTTGCCTTATGACCGAAAACTTCTCAATCATGGTTCCATTAACATTCATTGAGATCAATTGGTCTTTATCATAGCCTAAATCTCTATTCTTAACATGTTGAATTTGTTGATATACTAAAATGGTACTTATAATAAATACAATAGATATTGTAAACTGCCCTACAACTAATCCTTTGCGTATAAATGTTGCCGAACCATGAGTTGCTTTAATGCCTTTTAAAACTTCAACAGGCTTAAAGGATGATAAATAAAATGCTGGATATAAGCCTGCAAAAACACCACAAACCAGTGTAATTCCTAATAGAACTAGTATATGTATTGGGTTAGATAATCCTAATGCTAAATCTTTTTCTATTAATAGATTAAATTGAGGCAATAGTATTAATAGTAAGAATACACTAAATAACGTGGCTATAAAAGATAGTATCAATGCTTCAGAAACAAACTGAATAATTAATCGTGAACGTCCTGAACCCATTGCTTTACGAACACCAACTTCGTTCGCACGTTTTTCACTACGAGCTGTTGATAGATTCATGAAATTTATACAAGCTATAAGTAATATAATTAAAGCAATTATGGAAAATAACCGCACATAAGTTATTCGGCCACCAACTTTTTCACCACCTTCAAACTTAGATCTCAAATGCCAATCTTTGATGGTGTGCAAAAAAGCATACGAATCACTCTCTTCGGTTTTCTCTTGAAGAATTTGACGAACCTGTGCATCAACAGTATCAAAATCAGCTTCAGGCGACAATTCAACAAAAGTATCTGAAAAGAAGCTCCCATATTCAGTCATCCATTCTGCTCCATCTCTATAACGCTCAAACGGAGCCACCCAACTAAAGGGAAAAGATACATTCTCTTGAAGATTTTCTACAACACCAGTAATTACATAATTGTCAGTATTATTAACTCTTAAAACTCTCCCTAATACTTTTACATTTTTACCATAAAGATCCTCTGCAGTCTTTCTTGTAAGTACTATTGCTTCTGGATTAGAAAAAGCATCTTTGGCATTTCCTTCAATAAACTTCAGGCTAAATATTTCTAAAAAATCGGCATCTGCATATCTCCCTCTTCTATTTATAACATTGTCCCCAACTGTAAACATACGTTCTTCACTGCTTGAACGTGTTGCTCTTACTATTCCTGGAATTTCATCCTTCATGGCTTGCGCAAGTGGTCCAGGGGTGGAATAAAATGTACGCCATTCCCCCTCATAACTTTGATTGGTAGGAATGATATATACTTGATCTTGTTTTTCAAATGCATTATTATAGCTCACTTCATCTTCAACCCAAAGAAAGATTAAACTTGCGCAGGTAATACCAATGGCGAGTCCAAAAATATTTAAGAAACTGTAGCCTTTGTTTTTTAGTAGGCTTCTAACTGCAATTTTTATATAATTAAATATCATGATTGTTCGTTTTTTGATGATTGATTTATTCCGTTTTCAAACTCTTTACTGGATTGGCTATCGCTGCTCTAATAGCTTGAAAACTCAATGTTATTAATGCTATTAATAATGCTACAAATCCGGTTATTGCAAAAATCCACCAATTAAGGTCTATTCTATAGGCAAAATCTTGTAACCATTTATTCATAAACCACCATGCAATTGGTGCTGCAATTAGAAAAGCTATAAGCACTAACTTTATAAAATCTATTGAAAGCATCCTCACAATATTTGAAACAGATGCTCCAAGTACCTTTCTAACTCCAATCTCTTTAGTTCTCTGTTCTGCTATATATGTTGCCAATCCGAATAACCCTAAACACGCAATAATAATTGCTAAAATTGCAAATGTAACTGCAACCTTACCTACACGTCTTTCTTGACGATACATATTATCAAATGACTCATCCATGAATCTATACTCAAAAGGCATTCCTGGAGATACAGCTTTATATTTATTGCTAATAACATTAACTAAATTAGCAACATCAGTAGTATTAAATTTATAAGCAGTTTCCCAGCTATTATTTCCTAATCTAAAACTCAATGCTCCAACATTTTCCCTTAGAGATTGATAATTAAAATTTTTAACAACACCAACAATAGTATATACTAATTGACTATTGTCTCCATCTGTTGTATATAATTTTTTTCCAATTGGATTATCAAATCCAGCTAGTTTTGCAGCAGTTTCATTAATAATCATTGCAGTTGAATCAGAACCAAAGGAAGGAGAAAAATTTCGCCCTTCAACTAATTCCATATTCATTGTTTTTAAATAATCGTAATCAATTCGCCAATATTGCATATTAAATGCGTTGGACGACGTCATTACAGTTTCAGTGGAAAAAGTGGTGTCACTTCTTGAAGATCCCGATACAGGTAAAAAACCTGCAAATGAAGCAGATTCAATTTCTGTTAGTTGCTCAATCTCATTTTTTAAAGACTGCCTAGTTTCACTTGGCATTCCAGAATTACTTACAATCATAACTTGATCTTTATCAAAACCTATTTTTGCAGTTTGAATATGTTGTAGCTGTTTATAAATTACAACTGTTCCAATAATTAATATCACAGAAGTTGCAAATTGAAATACAACTAAAAAGTTTCTCAGTGTATTCTTTTTATGTCCAGTTGATAATTTACCCTTTAATACAGTTATTGGTTTAAATGATGACATAAAAAAAGCTGGATAAATTCCTGCTAAAGCACCAATAATAAGAGGAAGGATTAATATAAACGACAAGAATTGCGGAGTAAACAATGAGCTCATTATCATTTCTTTTCCAGAAATATCATTAAACCAGCCAAGAGATAACCAAACAAACAACAATCCTACTACCAACGCCAAAATTGATATAAGTGTAGATTCTGTTAAAAATTGCCATATTAATGACTTTTTTTCTGTTCCTAATACTTTTCTAATTCCAACTTCTTTTGCTCGACCAGAAGAACGTGCAGTAGTTAAATTCATAAAATTAATGCAAGCAAGTATTAAAATGAACAATGCTACAGCTGAAAAAATATACACATATTGTATATTGCTATTCGCACTTAACTCAATTCCGCGAGAAGAGCGTAAATGTATATCTATAATTGGGAATAATGAATATTCAAGATGATTTCCTGCTTTCTCAAACTCTTCCATACTATTAATTTGCATAAATTGAGAAGCTTGCGGAAGTATGTATTTATCAATGACTTCATTAAAGTTATTATTAAATACTTTGTAATCTGTACCTTCCTTTAATACTACATACGTATGAAAGTTATGACTTAAATAATTTCCAAAATCATAATTGATATTTGCCATTGAAAAAAAGAAGTCAAAATTAAAGTGAGAATTTTTAGGTATATCTTCAATTACTCCAGTAACATTGTAAAGCGTACTTCCGTTATCGTCTGTTTCTAGCATTTGCCCAATAGCGCTTTCTGGAGTTCCAAAATAACGCTTAGCTGCCGATTTTGTAATAACAACTGTATTTGGCTCATTAAGTGCTGTTTTGGTATTTCCAACTATTGCAGGTAATGTAAAAACATCAAATAATGTTGAGTCAGCATGAGTGACAGCATTTTCATTAATAAATTCACTTCCTTTTTTTACTAATTTAGAACCGTTTGAAGCATATAACCTGGCATATTGTTCTACTTCAGGGTAGTCATTTTTTAAAGCTTCTCCCATAGGGTCAGCACTGACTGCCATACTCAGATCTGTCCCACCAAAAAGTATGTCAGAATTAATTCTATAAGTACGATTTGCCTTTTCATGAAAACGATCGTAACTTAATTCGTCGGTTACGAACATTGCAATAACTATAAAACATGCAATACCCAATGATAAACCTATAATATTAATAACAGTAAACCCCTTGTTCTTTAGAAGGTTTCTCCATGCTATTTTAAAATAATTACGTACCATAACATTCGTTTTTTTGATTAATTGATTACTCTGTTCTTAATGAATCTACTGGGTTTGATGTTGCTGCTTTAACAGATTGAAAGCTTACCGTTATAAGTGTTATTATAAGTGCTCCTGAACTAGCGATTAAGAATACACTCAATGAAATATCTGTTCGATAACTAAACTTGAGCAACCATTGACTCATAACGTAATAGGCAATAGGCGAAGCAATTAAAAGCGATATAACAACAAGTGTTATAAAATCCTTTGAAAGAATCATCCATAATTGACTAACAGAAGCTCCTAAAATTTTGCGAACGCCAATTTCTTTTGTACGTTGCTCTGCTACAAAAGCGGCTAATCCGAATAAACCTAAACAGCTAATAAATATGGCTAATCCTGTAAATACTTTAGCTAAGCTCGCAATACGTTCTTCAGCTCTAAATTTCCTGCCGTATTCTTCGTCTACAAATTGAAAATCAAAAGGTGTATTAGGAAAGTTCTTTTTAAAGGTACTTTCTATTAATTCTAAGTTTTCACTAGTTCCTTTTGCTGGATTTAATCTCAAATTATAGTAAGCTATATTTCCATATTTTTCAAAAACATACATGGCCTGTTTTACTGGACTATAAGGCGATTGAATTATCATATCTTCAACAACACCAACAATTCTTAACGGTGGCTCTGGACTAGGATCATCTATGTCTGAATCTTTAATGAACTTACCTATTGGATTTGTTAAATTCATATACTTCACAGCTGTTTCATTAAGAATTACAGCATTAGAATCTGTAGCAAATTCTCGTGAAAACCCTCGTCCTTCAAGGATCTTTAAACCTAAGGTTTCAACAAAATCATAATTAACCGACGTATATGCTAAATCCTCTTGAAAGCCTTCGGTTTTACCTTCCCATGTATAGCCACTTCGATTAGACCAAACACTGGTCATTGGACCACTCATTGTGGTCATTTTTACGGCTCCACCTGAAGCAATAAACTGATTCCGCATTGTTTCGTGCTTCCCTATAAACTGTGAACTCATCACTGGGATTTGAATCAAGCCTTCCTTATCATATCCAACAGGTCTATCTTTACTATGTTGAATTTGATTCATGACTACTAAGGTTCCAATAATTAGTGCAATAGAAACGGTAAATTGAGTTACAACAAGCACTTTTCTTGGTAACGACGAATAACGTCCCGCTTTAAAAGTTCCTTTTAAAACGGTAACTGGATTAAAGGAAGATAAATATAATGCTGGATAACTCCCTGCTAAAAATGAGGTAATTATTATAAAAACAAGTGAGATTAGCCAGAACATAATATTCACCCATGGAAAAACAATCGACTTACTAGCTAAGTTATTAAAGCCATTTAAAAACAATAGTACAATACCAAGAGCAAATACAAATGATAAAACAACAATTAAAAACGATTCGCTTAAAAACTGAAATATTAGCTGACCTCTTTGCGATCCTATAGATTTTCGTATGCCTACTTCGGTTGCTCTTTTTTCAGAACGTGCTGTACTTAAATTAACAAAATTAATACACGCTAATAACAGTACAAACAAACCAATAATACCAAATAACCATACATTTTCAATGCGCCCACCAGACTGAACACCGTTTTCAAAATCGCCTCTTAAATACCAGTCTTTCATTGGGAATAAGAAAACTTGAGGATTAAATTCCGCTTCACCTGGTGATGCGTTTTTCTTAACATCAATAATTTTAGCTGTAATGGCTTCCATTGTTGTGTTCTCATTAATTTGCACAAACATTTGAAACGAATTATTGCCCCAAGATGTTTTAGCTCTTTCTATCCATTGTTGAGTAGTTATATAATACTTCCATGGGATTAAATAATCCGTGTCATTAAACGAATTATTCTCAGGTATATCCTTATAAACTCCAGAGACAATTAAGTCGTCTTGATTATTAACTTTTACGATTTTACCAATAGCAGTTTCTGAACCAAATAATGCCTTTGCAGAAGATTGAGAAAGCATAATGGCATTTATTTCTTTTAACCCATCTCTTATCCCTTCAACAATTTCTAAGTTCAACATTTCTGGACCGTCTTCTTGCATGGCGTTCCCTGATCTGTTTATATTGGTTTCGCCAAAACTTAGATATCTAGGTTGCGTCCAAGACGCCATAACAATATGCTTAAAATTGTCATTATAATCTTGTCGTAAAGCAAATTCTAATGGTCTTGGAATTGCTGGACTAGTTTCTATATTACCATTACTGGACGACGACTCATATACTTGAGCGATGTTAGATTTATTTTCAAAGTAATTATCGTAACTAAGCTCATCCATTATCCACAATCCTATCATCATGGTTGCAGCCATACCAATGGCTAATCCAGAAATATTAATGAATGAATACACCTTGTTCTTTAACAAGTTTCTAAACGCTATTTTGAAATAATTTTTAAGCATAATTTATAAGAATTACTGTTCGTTTTGTTGATTGAATTAGCTTTAACACTTCAGTACAAATTGATTTACTGGTTGGTTATTTCTTATACCGAAGTGAAATTGCCCGATTGATTGATTATTGATTGATGCGTATTCTTCTTTTAAGCTAAAATATTCTCGGTTACTTTTTGACCGTCTAGCATGCGTATAATGCGATGACTGTATTTTGCATCATGCTCGCTATGAGTTACCATAATAATTGTAGTTCCTGCATCATTTAAGTCAATAAGTAAATCCATAACCTCATTACCATTTGTACTATCTAGATTTCCTGTTGGCTCATCGGCTAAAATCAATTTAGGATTATTCACCACAGCTCGGGCTACAGCAACACGTTGTTGCTGACCACCAGATAATTGCTGCGGAAAATGATTTCGTCTGTGCATAATTTGCATTTTTTCTAAAACTGCCTCTACTTGCACTTTTCTCTCGGCAGGTTTTACACCTGTATAGATTAATGGAAGTTCTACATTTTCAAAAACTGTTAACTCGTCTATAAGATTAAAGCTTTGAAAAACGAATCCTACATTATGCTTTCTTAGTTCAGATCGCTTACGTTCGTTATATCCTGAAACTTCTTCACCATTGAATTTAAAACTCCCTCCATCGGAATTATCTAACAGTCCAAGTATATTTAGCAAAGTAGATTTACCGCAACCAGAAGGCCCCATAATAGCAACAAATTCGCCTTGCTTTACATCAAAAGATAATTTGTTTAAAGCTATGGTTTGAACTTCTTCGGTTCTATAAAATTTTTCTAAGTCGGTTATTTGTATCATTGCACTCATGTTATATTGATTTCTTATTTTAATATTAATTCTTCTGTATCTCCATAGCTGTCATAGCTAGATGTAATAACTTTATCACCAGGATTTAATCCGTCGAGAACTTCGTAATACTCTGTATTTTGACTTCCTAGTTTAATATTTACTTTATAAGCTGAATTTCCGTCATCACTAACCTTGAAAATCCAGTTACCTCCCGTTTTTTGAAAAAATCCTCCTTTAGAAACTAGTAAGGCTTCTTTTTCTGCACTTAAAGCCACTCTAATTTGTAAATTTTGACCTCGACGTATGCCTTCTGGCACATCCCCTTCAAAATGCATGTCTACTTGAAAACGACCATTTGTAACTTGAGTGAATACCTTTTTGATGACTAAAACATATTGTTTATTATTAAATGTAAATGTTCCCTTTTGCCCATTATAAATTCTTGAAATATAATGTTCGTCAATATCTACACGTACTTTAAAACCACTTAGCACATCCACTTGCCCTAGACGCTCTCCTTTAGTTTTAGATTGACCTATCTCTGCATCTAAAGAAGTAAGCTGACCATCTACTGGAGCTTTAACAACTAAATCACCAACTTTTTTCCTCATTAACTCTAAAGCATTTTGAGTTCTTGCATAAGAACTCTGTGCCTGACTAAATTCTTGCTTAGATGCTATAGAGTCTTGGCTTAATACCTGTTTTGCCAACTGCATACGTTGCTTTTGATAGTCGTAATTATTTTTAGAAGATTCATAATCTTGTCGACCAATAGCATCTTTTTCATAAAGACGTTTATTTAAATCATATAAACGTTTCGCCTCAATAAGACTATTTTCTACATCAGTAAATTGATTGCGTCTATTAATAGTATTTTGTCTTGCAGCATTTTGCGAAATTTGCATTTGAGTTAATAGATTGTAAACTGATGTTTCTTGATTGATTAAAGTCAATTCTAAATCTGTGTTAGACAATCTTAAAATAGGCTCTCCCTTTTTTAATATAGCACCATCCTCAACATATTTTTCTTCTACGCGACCACCTTCTAAAGCATCTAGATAAATAGTACTAATAGGTAAAACTATTCCGTTCACTGGAATATTCTCTTGAAACACATTGTTAGTAACAGTATTAATAGAAATACGTTCTTTTTCTACATTTAATTTAGAACCGCCTGAAGTACTAGAAATAACAAAAACAATTAAGGCTATAATTGCTAACCCACCAATAATTAATGTTAATCGTGATTTTGAAAATTTTTTCTTTTTAATTGGAACGTCCATTTTAGTTTTTTTAATTACAATAGTATATAGTGAAGATGATGCCAAAAACACAAAGTACTCACAAACAGCTTTTTATGTTTTTGACTAAAATTTAAAGTGTCCGTTTTTGATACACTTCATGCACGTAAACGGACACATTTTTAAGCTTATATTTTTTTCTTTTTCTAATTTTTACAAGCTGAATATAATATTGTATTATTGTATTATATGGTACTAAAAGAAGCTACAATATTAGTAATAGATGATGACCTCGATGTGCTAACGGCATTACGCCTCTTACTCAAGCCATTGGTTAAAGAAGTAGTTATCGAAAAAAATCCTAGCAACATAAATTCACAAATCGCTAGTAAAAAATTCGATGTTATAATTTTAGATATGAATTTTAATGGTTTAGTTAACACTGGAAATGAAGGCATTTTTTGGCTAAATAAAATTAAAAATCAAAAACCTGAAACTGATGTTATTTTAATTACTGCTTACGCAGATATTGACTTAGCCATAAGAGGTTTAAAGGAAGGTGCCTCTGATTTTTTAGTAAAGCCTTGGAAGAACGAAAAAATTCTAGATATTATAACATCTATTCTTCAATCTAAAAAATCTAATACTAAAAAAGAGGCCGCTTTAAACTCTATTAGCGCAGAGATTATAGGTGATAGCGATGCAATGAAAGATGTATTTGTCAAACTTAAAAAAGTTGCTCCTACAGATGCCAATGTTTTAATATTAGGAGAAAACGGCACTGGTAAAGATTTAATAGCTCGCGCCTTACATGAAAATTCTAACAGAAAAGACAAGCCCTTTATTAAAGTAGATGTTGGGTCATTATCTTCTTCATTATTCGAAAGTGAATTATTTGGCTATAAAAAAGGAGCTTTTACAGATGCAAGAGAAGATCGTAAGGGACGCTTTGAAGCTGCTAATGGTGGCACACTTTTTTTGGATGAAATAGGTAATATTACATTAGGCCAACAGGTACGTCTTTTAACAGTTTTACAAAACAGGCAAGTAACCCCATTAGGCTCCAATGAATCTATTCCTATAGATATTAGACTTATTTGCGCCACTAATATTGAGCCAAAAACATTAGCAGATGAAAAGAAATTTAGG
Source organism: Pontimicrobium sp. SW4 (assembly GCF_039954625.1). NCBI lineage: Bacteria > Pseudomonadati > Bacteroidota > Flavobacteriia > Flavobacteriales > Flavobacteriaceae > Pontimicrobium > Pontimicrobium maritimum. Next base: position 276,978 of record NZ_CP157199.1, on the reverse strand, counting down.
AAAGATTTAATTTACAGAATTAATACAGTTGATATTATAGTACCTCCTTTAAAAGATCGTAAAAATGATATTACAATACTAGCAAAATATTTTATTGAAATTTACGCTGAAAAATATAACAAGAATACCTTTTCTCTAGATTCTGGATTTATTTCAAAATTAAAGAAACACCCATTTCCAGGAAATGTAAGAGAGCTTCAATATGTTTTAGAAAGAGCTGTTATTATGACTGATGGAAACATTCTAAAACCTGAAGATTTAGTATTTTCTTCAATCGAACAGCCTATAAATTCTAGTACTAGCGATAGTACCATGAACTTAGACGATATCGAGAAAAATGCTATTCTTATAGTACTAGAAAAACACAAAGGAAATATTTCAAAATCTGCAAAAGAATTAGGAATAACACGAGCAGCTTTATATAGAAGATTAGATAAATATGAACTATAAAGGCTACATTTTTAGACTCTTTTTAAGAATACTCTTTCTTGTTTTTTCAATTCTAAGTTTAGCATATTTTATATATACCAACAAGGTTACTTTTATTGTCTTATCTGGCTTTGCAATAGTGTATTTGCTTAACAATATTTATTCATTCGTTAAACGCCGTTTTGTCGCAATGGATGACTTTTTTGAAGCAGTAAAATATCGTGATTTTTCAAGATGGTTTCCCGAGGACAGAGGTCCAAGTGATATTAGGTTTCTATACACAGGGTTTAACGAAATAAACCGAACCATAAAAGACATAAATTCTAAAAACGAAGCACAATACGTCTATCTGCAAAAGATTTTAGAAATGGTTGATATTGGTATTATTGCATATAACCTTGAATCTGGAGATGTATTATGGAGCAATAATTCTTTTGGAGAAACTTTAGATGTTCCCTCTTTTAAAAACATTCGATTTTTAGAAAACAGGAAACCCAAGTTATATGCAACTATTTTTGAGACCTATCATAGAGAACCTAACTCTATTTCAATAGTAGTTCAAAATGAAAAGATAAAAATTTTAATTTCAGATACGGTTTTTCAAGTTCAAGATGATGCTTTCAAATTAATAGTTATTCAAAATATAAATGATACATTGAATAAAAATGAGTCTGAATCTTGGAAAAAATTATTGAGCGTCATGACTCATGAAATAATGAATTCTATTGCGCCTATTTCATCTTTAGCAGATACTTTGCAAAGAAATTTACAGTTGACTTTGGAGAATCCAGAAGAGCATAAACTTGAACCTGAAGATCTTAATGCAGGGATAAAAACTATTAAAAGTAGAAGCGAAGGACTCTTAAAATTCGCAAAAACATACCGTAGTTTAAGTAAAGTTACTCACTTAAATCTTCAAAAAACGAAAGTCGCTGATTTATTCAAGAATATTCAGTTACTAATGGAGCCGTCAATAAAGGCAAAAAACATTGCCATAGACTTTAATATAAATACACCAAAGTTAGAACTTGATATAGATTTACATCTCATAGAACAAGTTCTAATAAACTTAATATTAAATGCTGTTGATGCTTGTAAAAATAAAAAAGATGCCCAAATAAAAGTTCAAGCTTCTCAAAATTCGAATAGAGATATTATTATTAAGGTTTTTGATAATGGTAGTGGAATCCCGCAAGACATATTGGAACAAATTTTTATTCCTTTTTTTACAAGTAAAATGACAGGAAGTGGAATTGGTTTAAGTCTTTGCAAGCAAATAATGCTATTACATAAAGGCAAAATTTTAGTCAATAGTATTGAAGATGAAGGCTCTGTTTTTAGTCTAGTATTTTAATAATTAATCCAAAAACTGTTAGATTAGAAGCTAATTGTGTTGTACTAAAAAACCTCAACCATTTAATTTATAATAGATTGAGGCTTTTTATAGTTTCTAGTCAATTACTAGTTATATATTATTCTTTAGCAGCTAAATAACGTTCAGCATCTAACGCAGCCATACATCCTGTTCCTGCTGCTGTTACTGCTTGTCTATAGACATGATCTGCTGCATCTCCGCTAACAAATACACCATCAATATTTGTCTTTGATGTTCCAGGCTTATTGATGATATAACCTGTTTCATCTAACTCTAAATAGTCTTTAAAAATATCGGTATTCGGTTTATGACCAATAGCTACAAAAAATCCAGTTGCTGGAATATCGTGCTTTTCGTTTGTTTGGTTATTAAAAACTCTAACACCAGTTACAACTTGACCGTCTCCTAATACTTCATCTGTTTCGGTATTAAAAAGAATTTCAATATTTTCAGTATTCTTAACTCTAGCAGCCATAATCTTAGATGCTCTAAATTCATCTCTTCTAACTAACATAGTCACCTTGGTGCATAACTTTGATAAATAGTGAGCTTCTTCACAAGCCGAATCACCTGCTCCAACAATAACAACTTCTTGGCCTCGATAGAAAAATCCATCGCAAACTGCACAAGCAGATACACCTCCACCTAGTTTTAGATATTTTTGCTCAGATTCTAAACCTAAATATTTTGCAGATGCTCCTGTTGAGATAATCACTGTTTCACAATGAATTTCCTTAGTATCATTTACCCAAACCTTATGAATATCTCCAGAAAAATCTACTTTAGTAACCCATCCATCTCTAACATCTGTATCAAACCTTTCAGCCTGTTGTTGTAATTGAATCATCATTTCAGGTCCAGTTACACCATCTGGATATCCTGGAAAATTCTCAACTTCATTTGTCGTTGTTAATTGCCCTCCTGGTTGTGTCCCTTGGTATAATACTGGGTTCATATTAGCTCTTGCTACATAAATTGCAGCTGTATAACCTGCAGGTCCTGAACCAATAATTAAGCATTTTACTTTTTCTATTGTCTCTGACATTTTATTAATCAATTTTAAACATTAAACCAATTGTTGGTTATTTCTTTTTCTATTTCTAAATTTTGATTGTGCTCGAATTCGTTCTTAATCGCATTATATTCGTAATCCTTACCCCAAGCTTCATAATTTTTTGCTACATCTTTAATCGCATCACAAATAAAATGCACTTCTTTATCTGTCATTGTTGGATGAATTGACATTCGCACCCAACCTGGTCTTTCAATTAAACAGCCTTCTAAAATCTTCAATTCAATAGCTTTTGACGTTGGTAAATCTACATTTAGCAAAAAATGACCATACGTTCCTGCACATGAACAACCTCCTCTGGTTTGAATACCATAACGATCATTTAAGAGTTTAACCACTAAATTATAATGTGCATCTATAATGTAAAATGAATATACTCCTAGACGCTCTTTATGATGTCCCGCTAAAATTTGAAGGTTTTCAATTTTAGATAGTTTGTCTAAAATAATAGTATTCATTTCATGCTCTCGTTGCAAAATATTTTCAACACCCATTTGCTCCTTAAGTTTAATAGACAAAGCTATTTTAATAGCTTGTAAAAACCCTGGAGTTCCGCCATCTTCTCGAGATTCGATATCATCAACATAATCATGATCTCCCCAAGGATTAGTATAAGATACTGTTCCTCCTCCTGGATTATCTGGCACTAAATTTTTATATAATTTCTTGTTGAATATTAAAACTCCCGAAGCTCCAGGTCCTCCTAAAAATTTATGTGGTGAAAACATGACAGCATCTAAATACGCCTCTTCATCTTCAGGATGCATATTTATCTCTACATAAGGTGCCGAACATGCAAAATCGACAAAACATAAACCATTATTTTGGTGTATTAGTTTCGCAATAGCATGATAATCTGTTTTAATTCCTGTGACGTTAGAACATGCCGTAACAGCAGCTATTTTTATTGGGTGGTCTTTATACTTGTCTAAAAGCTTTTGATAGCTTTTCATGCACACCAAGCCAACTTCATCACATGGAATTACTTCAACTTTAGCAATAGTTTCTAACCAAGAGGTTTGATTTGAATGATGCTCCATATGAGTCACAAAAACCACAGGTCGTATATCGCTAGGAATATTGGTGTAGTCCTTTAAGTTTTCAGAAACTTTTAGTCCTAAAATGCGTTGAAACTTATTGATTGCGCCTGTCATTCCTGAGCCAACAGTAATGAGGATATCATCAGTTGATGCATTAACATGCTTTTTAATAATATTTCGCGCTTCATGATACGCATGCGTCATTGAAGACCCTGTAATTGATGTTTCAGTATGCGTATTAGCCACATAGGGTCCAATAGCATTCAACATCTTTTCTTCTATAGGTCTGTACAACCGCCCACTTGCAGTCCAATCGGCATAAATAATGTCTTTTTTACCATAAGGCGATTCGAAGGATTCATCAATCCCAACAATATTTTTTCTAAATGTTTGGAAATATTTTTCTAACTCGGTTGACATTGTTTTCTTAAAATTTTGCGTGTACAAAAATAGTGAAAAGAATTGCTTTACGTAACTAAATATTTAAGGTGTTATGCTAAAATCCGTTTTATTAGATTCTTTAAAAACACTAAGTCCGCATTCTAAAAATTTCGCATATTCTTCTTCATTTGGCGTATATCCTACTGGTTGATTTAAAATCTTTGTACCATCTGGGTTTAACAACACGTAATATGGTTGCGAATTAGTTTGAAAGAACTGTGTTTGAAAATGCGCCCATTTATGTCCATAGTTTTTTAATGTTCTAGTTCCGCCATTTATTCTTGGTACTTCAATACGTTCGCTTTCTGGCAATTCTTTTTTATCATCAACATATAAAGAAATTAACACATAATCATTTCTTAAATACTTATCTATTGAAGGTAATGGCCAAACGTGTTCTTCCATTTTTCTGCAATTGACACAAGCATATCCTGTAAAATCAAGAATAATAGGTTTGTTAACTTTTTTGGCATATTCAATTCCTGTTTTTAAATCTTTAAAACAATCCAATTTATTAGGACAATCCATAGGCTTTATAAAACTATAACCAACCGGTGGTGTTAAACCACTCAGTAGAGTAAGCGATGTAAACGTATCTGTTTCTTTATTTACTCTAAATCCAGACACTAAATACACAACAAAAGCAGCTACTAAAATTCCAGAAGAAATTCTAAAAAAAGATAATTTTCTAATTGGTGAATCGTGAGGAAACCTGATTTTTCCAAAAATATACAATGCTAATCCAGCAAATATAATAATCCATAAACCTAAGAAGGCTTCAAATTTTAAAACCCCCCAATGTTGCACTAAATCGGCATTTGATAAAAATTTAAATGCTAAAGCTAATTCTAAAAATCCTAAAACTACTTTGGTTGTGTTTAACCAACCTCCAGATTTTGGCAATGCATTTAACATATTTGGAAACATGGCAAACAATGCGAAAGGCAGTCCTAAGGACACTCCAAAACCAGCCATTCCAGCTGTAAGTTGCCACGCACCACCATCTGCAGTTAATGATCCTGCTAGTAATGAGCCTAAAATTGGTCCTGTACATGAAAATGAGACTATGGCTAAAGTAAGTGCCATGAAGAATATTCCTAAAACTCCTCCAATATTTTCGCCTTGCGTTGTTGTGTTTGTCCAACGTGCTGGTAATGTTAATTCATAATATCCAAAAAATGAAAAGGCGAAAAAGACAAAAATGATAAAGAAAATAACGTTCAATACAACATTTGTAGAGATTTCATTTAAAATATCTGGGTTTACCGAATCCAATAAATGAAATGGCACACTTAATACCACATAAACTGCAAAAATAAAAAAGCCATAAAGCAATGCTTTTGACACGCCTGCGCTATTATTTCCTCCGCTTTTTTTAGTAAAAAAACTTACCGTTAAAGGTATCATTGGAAACACACAAGGTGTTAACAATGCTAACAAACCACCTAAAAACCCTAGCCCAAAAATGCTCCAAAGAGATTTTCCTTTTTCTTCTACATTTGACGTTATTGTTGCGCCTTCTATATCACAATTTATATCAGATTTTGAAATATCACCTGCAGACATTCCATAGAGTAACTGGTTGGTGTTTTCCGTATTAACAATAGTCGGATTGACAACTAAGTTTTCATCATCATTAACAGCAACTAAACCTGTGTTTTTCGAGTAATTAAATGTAAACGGATTGTCTGGTTTAAAAATACATTGCTCATCATCACAAGTCATATATTCTACATTACCATTAATCACAAATTGATTACCAACTACTTTAATTCGTTGTGTAAAAGTGGCTTGGTTATAAAACTTAGACACCTCCATGTCAAACACCTTGTCGTGTTTTGTCACTTTATTTTCATCACTTTCAACAACTGAGTCAATTAGTTGATAGTCGTTACTTTCTTCAAAATTAAATGTGGTAGGCAAAGGCCCTCCTTCTTCAACAAATTGCGAATAGACAGCCCATTTATCATCAATATTGGCCTTAAAAATGATATCGTATTCTTCCTCACTAACTTTCTTCGTTTCAAATTCCCACGATACTGGGTCTAGTATTTGAGAACTACCTAAATTAAACTCAGGAATGTCTTCTTGTTCCAACAAACTATCAGAAATATTAAATTCAAAAGGCACGTCTGTTGGAGGCAGGCAACGCTTATCGTCACAGGTCATAAAATTAAGCGTTCCAGTAATGGTAGCATTTGGATTTGACAACTTTACAACTTGCGTAAATTCGGCTTTATTATAAAATTTAGATAAGATCATGTTAAACACAGGGTCGTGTTTGGTTACCTTATTTTTATCATTTTCCTTAACATTTCCTATTAAGGTAAATAGATCGCTTTTATCAAACTCAAAGCTTGTAGGTATTGGACCATCATCAGGAATATCTTGGGAATAAATAGCCCAATTATCATCTACAAAAGCGATGAATTTTAACTGATACTCATCTTCAGATAGTTTTTCTGTTTGAAACTCCCACTTTACAGGCTCTAAAATTTGAGCAGGGAGCAAAGTGCTAAATAGAAAAGCAATAATTACAATGATATGCCTCATCATGATGGTTTTAAACAAATTCAAAAATAGCGTTTTAGAATAAATGTATCTAAAACCCTATTTATTTTAACTTAACATTATACTACTGCTCTGGTTTAAATACAATTTCAAACGATTTATGGTCATCTAACAATCTTTTTGCCATATCCTGAATATCTTTCTTTGTGATTGATTTAACAATATTTTCGAAGTTTCCAGGTGCATTCATGTTATAACCTTCTAATATCAAATTCTTTATTGAGGTCATTTCGTAAGCATTAAAGCTCTTACTATCTTCTCTTTCTTTTAAAATATTAGTTGTTATTTTATCCAAATCGTCTTGTATAACAGTACCATTTTTAATCGTTTCAATTTCTTTATGAACGATTGCTATTAATTTTTCAACAAGATCTGGATTACAATCAAAAGACACTGATAAATAAGCCAAAGACCTTGGTTCTTTTACCATAAAACCAGAACTGCTAGCTCCATATGTACCTCCTTCGTCTTCTCTTAAAGCTTCGGTGTAACGCAACTGTAATATTTTCCCAAATGCCTCCATTAAAATTTCATCTTTTAAAGTATGAGGCATTTCTTTTTTATAAGCAATACGAACAGAGCTTTTTGGATCTTCCATTGGTAAATAAATATCTTTATCTACGTTTTTAGCAGACCATTCTACAGCATTGTTTTTCCAATTTTCTTTAAGATTTGTAGTTGGAATACTAGCAATATAGTTAGCCAATAATGGTTTTAAATCGTCTTTTGCAACGTCACCAACAATAAAAAATGTAAAATCGGCAGCATTATTGAATCGGCTATTGTAAACCGCTTTCGATTTTTCAAAACTCATATCTTCAACAAATGCTTTATTAAAAATACGTTTTGTCGGATGGTTATTACCATAGAGTGTTGTAGTTACACTATCGGACATTTTAGAATTTAAATCTTTACTTTTTCTTGTTAAAAAATTATCAACGTTTTGCATTAATATACTATAACTGGTTTCATCAAAACGTGGCTTTATAAAGCGTAAATTAACCATTTGCAACATCGTTTCAACATCTTTTGTTGAAGATGATCCAATTATAGCTTCTGTGGTTTCTCCAATGCTAAAAAATGTATTTGCTGTTTTTCCAGCTAGAACTTTAGGCAAGTCTGTCATTGAAAATTCACCAAGCCCAGATAGCTGTGCTACATTACCAACTATTTCAGCTGATGGCAATTCATCAACTTTTAATAACGATTTTCCACCATCACTTATGGCTTCTAGTTTTACATCGTTTTTATTTTTATCTGCAAACTTGTAATGTACATTAATCCCATTACTTAAGGCAAAAGTTGTAAACCCTAGAGTTTCATTTGTTTTTTCACTTACAATTTTTCCAGGAACTAGATTAACTCCTGTCATTAATGATTTTACTTCCTCCTCCTCTTCATAAGGTTTTAGAGTCTCATCGTTTTCAACCTCATTTAAGATTTGAATTGCCTGTTCTTCTGTTAAATTGTTTTTCCCTTCTACACCTGTTACAACGATACTTCTATTTTTTTGAGTATATATACCTTGCATTCTCTTTAACAAATGGTCTTGAGTTATTACATTAAACAACACCTTTACAATCTCATATTCCTTTTCGATATCTGTTAAATGTGCATTCTCAAGATAATTTTTTTGGATAGACCGTATTATTTGTCCATGTGGACGATCATTACGTTTTGCTATCTGGTTTTCGTAACTATTAGATAATTGTGCTTTAACTCTAGTGATTTCAGCATTAGTAAATCCAAACTTAACTGCTCTATTAATTTCAGCCATAGCTAATTTAAATGCTTCTTGCTGCATGTCAGGTTTAGGAAAAACACGAACATTAAAGGCATTGTGCACTCTAGTCATATCTCCAAAACCAGCCCCAACTGCCATAAAAGGTGCATCTGGAGTTTGCGAGATTTCTTGAAAACGTGTGCTTAAAATACTTGAAATTATATTATCAATAAGACCTTGAGCTAAATCAACAATTGTTTCGTCTTTTAAGGATTTATCATGTCGAATACCAAATGAAATATTAGCTGTAGACACTTCCTTATCCATAGCTATATCATACATAAGTTTTTCGTTGTCCTCAATTTTAACTACAACACGTTCAGGTCCATTTTCAACCGCTGGAATTGATGAGAATTTTTCTATTATTTTTTTCTCCATCTCATCAACATCAAAATCACCTACTATGGCTATTGCTTGTAAATCTGTTCGATACCAATCGTGATAAAAATCACGAAGTGCTTTATACTCAAAATTCTCAATAACGTCCATATCTCCTATTGGAATGCGTTTTGCATATTTTGAACCACCAAACATCGTCTCGATAGATTGTTGCAAAATTCGCATTTGCCCACTTTGGCGTGTTCGCCATTCTTCTTTAATCACGCCTCTTTCTGCATCAATCTCTTCGTCTGTTAACGACAAATAATTAGACCAATCACGAAGAATTAACAATCCTGTTTCTATTAACTCAGGTGTTGTTGGCACATTATCAATATTATACACTGTTTCATCAAAAGATGTATACGCATTAATATCTTTTCCAAATACAATACCTTCCTTTTCAAGAGTATTTAAAATGCCTTTTCCTTCAAAGTTCTCAGTGCCGTTAAATGCCATATGTTCTAAAAAGTGAGCCAATCCTTGTTGGTCGTCATTTTCTAAAACAGATCCAACATTTTGAATTATATAATAGCTTGCCACATCTTTTGTAACATCTGTACTGTGCAAATAATAAGTCATACCGTTTGGCAAGACTCCCTTTTTAATACTTTGATCTACAGGTAGTGGTTGGTTTAAATTTTGTGCAGACACAGTAAAACCTAACACTACAAGGCATAGATTTAGTAATAAATTTTTAATTTTTTGGGTGCTTCTCATTTTCATATTATTCAAATAATTATATAAGTTGCAATTTAATTACTTTTCTTTAAGGTTTCAATGTTAAATTGATTTTAAATTAAAAACAATAGGCGTTTTTGTGCTTTTAATTAAGAATCTTTTAATAGCATAAGTGTAATCTTTTGTATATTTTTCGAACTAATGAAAACGACTTAAATTTATATAAATGTCTAAAACATATTACGACCCAGCAGATCTTAGAAAATTTGGGAATATTACCGAATGGAGTGAAGAACTTGGGACCAAATTTTTCGATTATTACAATTCAGTTTTCAAAGAAGGAGCTTTAACTGCTCGTGAAAAATCACTAATTGCATTGGCTGTATCACATACTGAAAAATGTCCATACTGCATCGATGCTTATTCAAAAGATGGTTTGCAACGTGGCATAACTAAAGAAGAAATGATGGAAGCTGTTCATGTTGGAGCTGCTATTAAAAGTGGAGCTGCTCTAGTTCATGGTGTTCAAATGATGAACAAAGTGAATAAACTAGATGGATAAAACAACTTATGACAAAACTCAAAACACAATCTTTACATAAACGCGAAAGCGAATTAGCCAATAGCAATAGGCAGCTAGAAATTCTATCTAATGGGATTTTTAAAACTGGTGAACTACCAAAATTTAAAGACAAAATTGCTGAAATTGGACAGTTCCCATTAAGACCTAAGAAACTTGAAATTCTTCAAATTAATGTTGGCTATATGTGTAACCAAGTTTGTGAGCATTGCCATGTAGATGCTGGTCCAGATCGTAAAGAAATTATGACGCTTGAAACTATGCAGCAATGCTTGGAGGTGATTAAAAATACTGGATCACATACATTGGACTTAACTGGAGGAGCTCCAGAAATGAATCCTAATTTTAGGTGGTTTGTTGAGGAAGCTTCAAAAGCTGGTATAAAAGATTTTATTGTTCGTTCTAACTTAACCATTATTAGAGCCAATAAAAAGTATTACGATTTACCCGAATTCTTCAAAAAACACAATGTTCATGTGGTGAGTTCGATGCCTCATTGGACACGCGGAAAAACAGACAAACAGCGTGGTGAAGGCGTTTTTAATCAATCAATAAAAGCCTTGCAAGACTTAAATGCAATTGGCTATGGGATGCCGAATAGTGACTTGAAATTAGATTTAGTTTATAATCCTTCAGGTGCTTTTTTACCAAGTGATCAAGCTTCGATGGAAAAGGATTTCAAAAAAGCTTTGTTAGAAGATTTCAATATTCAGTTTCATAATTTATTTGCCATAACCAATTTACCTATTTCAAGGTTTTTAGACTATTTAATTGCTTCAGAAAATTATGAAGATTATATGTATGCCTTAGTTGATGCTTACAATCCAGCAGCTGTTGCAAACGTGATGTGTACCAATACGATTTCTGTTAGTTGGGATGGATGGTTATACGATTGCGATTTTAATCAAATGTTAGATTTAAAGGTTGCAAGCAAAGTAAAACATATAAGTGATTATAATGAAGATTTACTAAACGACAGAAACATTATAATCTCTCAACATTGTTATGGCTGTACTGCAGGAGCTGGAAGCAGTTGCCAAGGTACTGTAGCTTAAAATATGTCAAAAAAATTACTCGTCATTTTTGTTAAAAATATCAAACTTGGAAAGGTCAAGACACGTTTGGCTAAAACTGTTGGTAATGAAAATGCTTTCACAATTTATAAAGCCTTAGTTGAGGTTACAGAAAACGCGACTTCTACCATTAATGTTGATAAACGCATCTATTTTTCAGATGCAATTATTCATGAAAAATGGCCAAATGATTATAAAGCAGTCCAAAAAGGAGCCAATTTAGGAGAGCGAATGAGCAATGCATTTCAAGATGGGTTTGATGATGGTTATGCCGAAATTGTACTTATTGGGTCAGATTTGCCAAATATTACCGAAACTATTATTCATGAAGGTTTTAGGTCATTATTGCAGAATGACGTTGTTTTCGGTCCAGCTGAAGATGGAGGCTATTATCTTGTTGGAATGTCTAAATTTTATAATTGCATTTTTCAAAACAAAGCATGGAGTACCACAACCTTATTAGATGAAACTTTAGCAGAATTAAAACAGAAAAAAATTGAAGTTTCACTCATTGAAACTCTAAATGATATTGATACCTTTGAGGATCTTCAAGGATATCCAAAATTTTTAAAACTCATTTCTAAATGATCAAACAAATAGAAAAAACAACCGAATACTTAATAGAAAAAGGATTCGAAAAACCAGAAATAGGCATCATTCTAGGCACTGGTTTAGGACAATTAATTGATGAAGTTGAAGTCTTAAAAGAAGCAAGTTATAACCACATACCTTACTTCCCAACTGCCACTGTTGAATTTCATAAAGGAAAATTGATTTATGGTATTTTGGAAGGTAAAAAGGTCGTGATTATGCAGGGACGTTTTCATGTTTATGAAGGTTACTCGCTTCAAGATGTAACGTATCCTGTTCGCATTATGGAAAAATTGGGGATTCACACCTTATTAGTTTCAAACGCTTCTGGTGCAATCAATTTGAATTTCAAAAAAGGAGAATTAATGCTCATTGATGACCACATCAACTTACAAGGCAGTTCTCCTTTGGCATTTAAAGGTGTTTCACAATTAGGAGAACGTTTTGCCGATATGAGTGCACCTTATGATTTAGAAATCAATAAAAAGATTGAATCCATTGCAAAAAACCACAACATCAAGCTTCATAAAGGTGTGTATGCATCAATGGTTGGACCTCAGTTGGAAACCAGAGCAGAATACAGAATGCTTAAAATAATTGGTGCAGATGCTGTAGGAATGAGTACTGTTCCAGAAATCATTGTGGCTAATCATTTAAAATTAAAAGCAGCTGCTGTGTCAGTTTTAACAGATGAATGCGACCCAGATAATCTAAAACCAGTAAATATTGAAGAAATCATTGCTATGGCTAATAAAGCCGAACCAGAAATGATTACTTTATTTAAAGAACTTATTAAGACCTTATAGTTATGAGCAACTACCTTGACACTACTCACGATGTATATAAAGAAGCAGCATTAACTCCAGATGTAGGCTTATGTTGTACCACAAATCCTATTTGGGAATTACCAGGTTTAAAAATTCCACGCATCATGCAGGAAATGAATTATGGTTGTGGAAGTACAGTTCATGCTCGAGATTTGACCAACAACCCTAAAATGCTCTATGTTGGTGTTGGTGGAGGTATGGAATTACTCCAGTTTTCATATTTCAATAGAACAAAAGGTGGTGTGATTGGTGTTGATGTTGTTGACGAAATGTTAGAAGCTTCTCGCAAAAACTTTGTGGAAGCTGAAGCCTTAAATCCTTGGTTTAAAAGTGACTTTGTGGAGCTAAAAAAAGGTGACGCAATGCATCTTCCAGTTGAAGATAACAGCATCGATGTGGCTGCGCAAAATTGTCTGTTTAATATTTTTAAAGCTGATGATTTAAAAAAAGCCATTGCCGAAATGTATCGAGTACTAAAACCTCATGGACGTTTAGTCATGAGTGATCCAACTTGCGAACAACCTATGAATGATGATTTACGAAATGATGACAGACTTCGAGCCTTATGCCTAAGTGGTAGTTTACCGATTGCAGAGTATGTAAAAATGCTAACTGATGCTGGTTTTGGAACCATTGAAATTCGCGCTAGAAAACCTTACCGAATTTTAGACCCAAAGCATTATGCGACTGATGAATTAATTTATATTGAATCGATTGAAGTTGCTGCTATAAAAGATCCAATGCCAAGCGATGGACCTTGCATGTTTACTGGAAAAGCAGCAATTTATTTTGGTGATGATGATTTTATTGATGATAATGCTGGACATATTTTATTAAAAAATCAACCCTTAGCTATTTGTGATAAAACGGCAGGAGCCTTGGCTTCACTAAATCGTGATGATATTTTTATTAGCGAATCAACTTACCATTATGATGGTGGAGGTTGTTGCTAATTAGTATTTAATATAACTATTAATGAGACGATTATTTTTTCTAGTGTTTGTTACGATTATATCTTCTAGTTTTTTCTATAAAGGTATAGCTCAGAACACATCAGAGAGAGGAAATCAATTTCATCAAGAACTATCAAAACGAACCGGTCCGATTCATTTATTATGGGATGAGTTATTACAAAAACACGTTTCGGATGATGGAAATGTCAATTATAAATCGTTTAAGACTGAACATAAAAAATTATTAGGATACATAAAAGTTTTAGGATTATTCCATTCCAATGATATCTTTAAAACTATTTCTAAAGAAGAAAAATTAGCCTTTTGGATTAACGCTTACAACGCCTTAACTGTAGATTTAATCATTAGAAATTATCCAATAAAAAGCATCAAAGACATTAAAAATCCATGGAAGCAACGCTTATGGAAACCAGCTAATTTAAATTATAATTTAGACGAAATAGAACACGATATTTTACGCAAAATGAATGAACCTCGTATTCATTTCGCAATTGTGTGTGCGTCTTATTCTTGTCCGAAGTTACAAAATAAAGCCTTTACTGCTGAGGGTTTAGAAAAGCAATTAACCACAGCAACCAAAGAATTTTTAGCTGATACAAACCGAAATGAAATTTCAGAAAACAGCATTAAAATTTCAAAAATTTTCGATTGGTTCTCAAAAGACTTTACCAAAAATGGAAGCTTGATTGATTTCTTAAACCTATATACGGACATAAACATTTCGCCAAACACAAAAAAGCGATACAAAGATTACAATTGGGCTTTGAATGACTAAAATTTCAATCATTATTCCTATTCTTAATGAAGCAGAAACCATTGAAAAACTGCTTAATCACCTAATTAAAAATTCTTCAAAGCAAAATATAGCAGAAATTATCGTTGTTGATGGTGGAAGTACTGATGGTTCACAAAACATAGTTTTACCTTTTATCACTTCGAGTAATTCTGAACGAAGTGAAGAATTTTATCGAGAAGTAAACCAAAAAGGTCTCGATACTTTTCCGCAAAGCGAAAACACTCGACCTAACATTATATTGTTAAACTCTCAAAAAGGCAGAGCCAAACAAATGAATACAGGCTCTAAAATTACTACAGGAAACATTCTATATTTCTTACATGCCGATTCATTTCCTCCAAAAGATTTTGATCAACATATCATTAACGAAGTTGTAAAAGGAAATCGTTCTGGTTGTTTTAGATTGCAGTTCGACCATAACCATTGGTGGTTACGCTTAGCTAGTTGGCTTACCCAATTTCGTTGGAGAGCTTGTAGAGGTGGTGACCAAAGTCAGTTTATTACTAAAACGCTATTTGATGAGATTGGTGGTTTTGATGAAAACTATATTATTTATGAAGACAACATTTTAATTAATGAGCTTTATAAACGAAAGCAATTTACAGTCATTAATAAAAAACTAATTACCTCGGCGCGTCGTTATGAAAAGTATGGTATTTGGAAAATACAATACCACTTTTGGATGATTTATATAAAAAAATGGTTTGGTGCTTCAGCAGAAGAACTACACATTTACTACTCGAAAAAAATAAAATGATTGTTATATAATTTACAATTTCTGCTTTTTTGAAATTTCCTACAATACAAAACTATTTAATACCCTAACATTTAATACTTTTGCAAAAAAGTAAATCACTAATTCAAAAAAAACATGAAAATTAAAAAAGTACTTGTCGCTAATAGAGGAGAAATTGCTATCAGAATTTTTAGAGCTTGTACCGAAATTAATGTCAAAACAGTTGGTGTATATACTTTTGAAGATCGCTATTCATTACATAGATATAAAGCTGATGAATCATACCAAATTGGAAAAGATAATGAGCCTTTAAAGCCCTATTTAAACATTGATGCTATTATAGCAGTAGCACTAAAAAATAATGTAGACGCTATTCATCCTGGTTATGGTTTTCTTTCTGAAAATGCTGAATTTGCTCAAAAATGCAAAGACAATGACATTATTTTCATAGGTCCTAAAGTATCTGTTTTAAAAGCTTTAGGTGATAAAATTACTGCAAAACAAGTTGCAGTCGCCAACAATATTCCTATTATTAGAAGTAATGAAAAACCTATAAACAGTATTGAAATAGCCTTAAGTGAAGCAAAAAAAATCGGCTATCCAATTATGCTTAAAGCTGCCTCTGGTGGTGGTGGACGTGGTATGCGTGTTATAAGAAAGCCTGATGAATTAAAAAATGCTTATACCGAAAGTAAACGTGAAGCCTTAAATGCTTTTGGAGATGATACCGTTTTTCTTGAAAAATTTGTTGAAAACCCAAAGCATATTGAAATACAAATTGTTGCCGATAATTACGGCAGTACAGTACATTTATTTGAGCGCGATTGTTCCGTACAACGACGTTATCAAAAAGTGATTGAATTTGCCCCTTCTTTCGACTTAAAACAAGATACAAAAGATGCACTTTACGAGTATGCTATTAAAATATGTAAAGCAGTAAACTACAATAATATTGGTACAGTCGAATTTTTAGTTGATGATGATGGCTCTATTTATTTTATAGAAGTAAATCCACGTATTCAAGTAGAGCATACCGTTACCGAGGTAGTTACCAATATAGATTTAGTAAAAACACAATTGTTTATTGCTGGTGGTTATAAATTGTCAGATCAACAAATAAAAATCACTAATCAAGAAGCAATAAAAGTTACTGGTTATGCATTACAATGTCGTATTACTACTGAAGATCCGCAGAATGATTTTAAACCAGATTACGGTGAAATTACAACATATAGAAGTGCTTCTGGTTTTGGAATTAGACTAGATGCTGGTAGTGTATATCAAGGAGCTGTTATATCCCCGTTTTTTGATTCTATGCTAGTAAAAGTTACTGCAAACAGTAGAACCTTAGATGGTGCTTGTCGTAAAGTGCGTCGTGCTTTAGCTGAGTTTAGAATTAGAGGCGTTAAAACTAATATGCCCTTTCTTGATAATATTTTAAAACACGAAACTTTTAGGAAAGGAGAAGTCACCGTAAATTTTATCAAGCAAAATCCAGATTTATTTGTTTTTAAAGCTCCTAGAAACAGAGCTACAAAGTTAGTAACATATTTAGGAAATGTTATTGTTAACGGCAATCCTGATGTTAAAAAAATAGACACTACAAAAACATTTGTAAAGCCCATTGTTCCAAAGTTTGATGCAAATGCAACCTATCCAGAAGGAACAAAAGATTTATTGACCAAATTAGGTCCAGATAAATTCTCTCAATGGTTAAAAAATGAAAAGAAAGTTCATTTTACTGATACCACAATGCGAGATGCTCATCAGAGTTTATTAGCCACCAGAATGCGAACTTTTGACATGCTAAAAGTTGCTGAAGGTTATGCAAAAAACAATCCAGACATCTTTAGTATGGAAGTTTGGGGTGGAGCAACCTTTGATGTTTGCATGCGTTTTTTACAAGAAAATCCATGGGAACGTCTTCTATTACTACGTAAAGCGATGCCAAACGTATTGCTTCAAATGTTAATTAGAGGCTCTAATGGAGTTGGTTACACTGCCTATTCCGACAATCTAATTGAAAAATTTGTAGAACAATCTTGGGAAAAAGGTGTAGATATTTTTAGAATTTTCGACTCGCTTAACTGGATGAAATCCATTGCACCTTGTATAGAGCATGTTAGAAACAAAACTCAAGGTTTAGCTGAAGGCTCTATATGTTACACAGGAGATATTTTAAATCCAGAAAACACAAAATACAATCTTAGGTACTACACGTCACTTGCAAAAGATATTGAAAATGCAGGTGCACATATTTTAGCTATTAAAGATATGGCTGGTTTACTAAAACCTTATGCTGCTTTCGAGTTAGTATCCGCATTAAAGCAAGAAATAAACATTCCTATTCATTTACATACACATGATACTTCTTCAATTCAATCTGCTACCTATTTAAAAGCTATTGAAGCTGGCGTAGATGTTGTCGATGTGGCTCTTGGTGGTTTATCTGGATTAACCTCTCAGCCAAATTTTAATTCGGTTGTAGAAATGCTTAAATTCCGTGATAGAGAAAGCAATATGAATATTGATTCTTTAAATGAATATTCCAACTATTGGGAAACCGTAAGAGAATACTACTATCCTTTCGAATCTGGTTTAAAAGCTGGTTCGGGAGAGGTTTTTAAACATGAAATACCTGGTGGTCAATATTCAAATCTAAAACCACAAGCCCAAGCTTTAGGCTTAGAAGATCGTTTTCATGAAATAACCAAAATGTATGGTGATGTGAACTTACTTTTTGGAGATATTGTAAAAGTAACGCCTAGTTCAAAAGTTGTTGGAGATATGGCGCAATATTTAGTAAGTAATAATTTAACTATTCGAGATGTTTTAGAACGTGGTGATACTATTTCGTTCCCACAATCTGTAGTAAGCTTCTTTAAAGGCGATTTAGGACAACCTGTTGGTGGTTTTCCAAAAGATCTTCAAAAATTAATTTTAAAAGACGAAGAACCATATACTGATAGGCCAAATGCACATATTGAACCTATTGATTTTGAAGAAGAATATAAATACTTTAAAAAAGTATTTGAAAGTGGATTAGGACGACCTATAGACATTACCGATTTCCTATCATACAGACTCTATCCAAAAGTATTCACCGATGCTTTTAATAACCACTTAAAATATGATAATTTAATGAACCTTCCTACTAAAAATTTCTTTTACGGAATGGAAAGAGGTGAAGAAATTACTGTAGAATTAGATAAAGGAAAAACACTACTAATTACTTTAGAATCTGTTGGAAGACCAAATAAAGATGGTCTGGTTACCGTATATTTTAAAGTAAATGGGCAAGGTAGAAGTGTACAAATAAAAGACGAATCAATTAAAGTTGATAAAGTTGAACACATTAAAGCTGATAAAAATAACCCAAAAGAAATTGGAGCGCCTTTACAAGGTATGTTGTCTACAATTTTAGTGAAGAAAGGTGAAAAAGTTGCTAAAAATCAACCTTTATTTGTAATTGAGGCCATGAAAATGGAAACCACTATTACAGCTATAGATGAAGCTACAATAAAGCAATTAGTTTTAAAATCTGGAGTAATGGTAAATTCTGAAGATTTAGTTCTTATTCTAGATTAGAAATATCTAAAAAAGAATCTATTGTTGAAGTTTAAAACGTTCTCTAATAATAGATTCTACTGGTTTATTTTGTGGTGTAAATTGGTTATTATCTTCGCCTCCACTTCTTTCATAGTTATGAAACCACTTCCAAACAAAGCCTCCAGCTAACCAATCTTCTTGCCAAAAGGTATCGAATAATGCCTTTGTTGTATTTGTTTGAGCTTCCATGTTTATACTGTTCATACTTCTGTCAGATTTCCAAGGTTCTTTTCCCGAATAATCCACACTTCTATATCCAAATTCAGTAAATAAAATGGGTTTGTCAAATTTATCAGAAAGCTCGCTTATAATTGTTTTATGAACCTTCCAACCCTCTAAACATTCTTCAACAGTTGGTGTTTGTGAGTCACTAACAGGAAAATAGGCATCCACACCAATATAATCTAATTCGCCCCAAAAAGGTGTACGCTTAAATTCATCCCAATTGGCTGCGTACGTCAGTTTACCTTTATAAACAGTTTTAATCTTTTTTATTAATTCGTGCCAATAAGCTGGTCTATGCTCTATAAATTTTTCTAATTCTGTTCCAATACAAAGTATTTCGGCATTTGTTTCTTCTGCTAATTCAGCGAAATCAAGTATAAATTTTGAATATGACGCTTCTAGCTGTCGCCATTTGTTTTCCGATGACATAGTTACATGACCTGTAAAATCACCTCTACCAATCCAAATATGAGGCTTCATCATAACTTTAATATCTTGTTTATGTAGTGCTTCGATGTATTGTTTTGCCCCCAATTTTGATTCACCAAACCATTGTCTATTTGTATTGTAGATAATCTCAGGATTTTCGACGTCTCTAAAAAACCCAAAAGGCATAATAGCTGCATAATTAGCATTAACATTTAATACTGGCTGAATGTGTTTTTCAAAAATTGAATCTCTTGAAGCAACAAAACTCACTCCATTTATTTTTGGAGCATTGTAAGTAGTCATACTACATGAGCATAGAAGCAATATCAAACAAAGCCGAAAAAGAATCTTCATAAGTGTTAATTAATTTCTAAATTTAAACAATCTGAAATTATCTAGTTAAGGATTTAACAAAACGTTCGACAAACCTTTCAACTAAACCACAACTATGGAGCATATTGTAATTATTGGAAACGGAATTTCTGGCGTGACTGCTGCTAGACATATTCGAAAAGGTTCTAATAAAAAAATTACTATTGTTTCTGCTGAATCTGACTACTTTTTTTCGCGTACTGCACTTATGTATGTGTACATGGGGCACATGAAATTTGAACATACACAACCCTACGAAAATTGGTTTTGGAAAAAAAATCGCATCGATTTAAAAAAAGCTTATGTTAATCGCATAGATACAAAAAACAACACTTTACATTTTGCCGAAGGTGACTCTTTGCAATATGACAAACTCATTATTGCCACAGGAAGTAAACCAAACAAATTTGGTTGGCCAGGACAAGATTTGAAGGGCGTTCAAGGACTTTACAGCAAGCAAGATTTAGAAAACCTTGAAATCTATGCACCAAATAACAAAGTATGTAAACACGCTGTCATTGCTGGTGGTGGACTTATTGGTATTGAACTTGCTGAAATGCTACATTCTCGTCATATTCCTGTAACTTTTTTGGTTCGTGAAAGTAGTTTCTGGAATGGTGTTTTACCTGCTGAAGAAAGTGCTATGATTAACAAAGAAATCCTTAGCAATGGTATTGATTTGAGACTGTCTTCAAATTTAAAAGAAATCAAATCTGATGAAAACGGAAAAGTGAAATCTGTTATTATTAAAGAAACTGGCGAAGAGATTCTATGCGATGTTGTTGGACTAACAGCTGGAGTTTCTCCTAATATTTCCTTTTTAAAAAATTCAGATTTAGAAACTGGAAGAGGTATTAAAGTAAATCGTTATTTAGAAACGAGCATTCCAAACATTTATGCTATTGGCGATTGTGCCGAACAACATGAAGCCATTGGAAATCGCAGATCAATTGAAGCGGTTTGGTATGCAGGACGTATGATGGGAGAAACAATAGCGCAAACCATTTGTGGTAACCGGATTGAATATAAACCTGGACATTGGTTCAATTCAGCTAAGTTTTTTGATATTGAATATCAAACTTATGGCTGGGTCTGGGCGCAACCTAAAGAGAATGAAGCGCGCTTTTATTGGGAACACGATAGTGGTAAAAAATGTATTCATATAAGTTTTGATAAAAACACTCGCGAACTTATTGGTATTAACACTTTTGGAATTAGAATGCGTCATGATTTTTTTGATAAGGCACTTACAGAAAAACGAACCGTTGAATATGTCTTAGAACATTTAGCTGATGCTAATTTTGATCCTGAGTTTTATAAACTCCATGAAAAAGAAATCGTGGCAAAATTCAATACTGAAAATAGCACCAATATTCAACTGAAAAAGAAAAGCTGGAAACGTATTTTCAGTGCTTAATTATATGAAACAAATACAAAACATAGGATTAAGTCTTTTTTTAATCGGTCTTGCTATATTCACTTCTCTCATCTTTTTTGGGAGCTATGAAGTCACTCCAAAGGTTCTGGAGAATCTAGTCAACAACAAAGGCATAAAAAGCGAACTTTTTATCAATAACATGAACAGTCAAGTTATTGGCAAGGAATTTAGTAATCCGTTTTCGTTTTCAACTGAAATTACATCAGTCTTAGAAAGTGCAAACGAAACACACAAGCAGAATAGTGAATGGGATAAAGTGATTTGGGACAAGCCTCATAGCTTAACTTATGAAATAGCAAAACAATCAGGAAGTGGTTTAGTTAAAAACAATCAATGGTTATTTTGGTGGCTCACCTTTGGATTAGGCATTATTGGCGCTTTGATGTATATCATTCCGAATGTGGTTGTAAAAGGACCACCTGGAATTAAAAACAATGGCATTTGGTTTAATGCTGCCACTAATAGAGGTTGGATTGGTTGGTTTGTATTTATCTTTTTGGTTGGCTTTTATTTGCTACTCTATTTCAGACCAGATTACATTGTCAATTGGACTTACATTGTCGATCCAATAAGTGAAAGTTTAAGTGGAAATTTAGCTAGTCAGTGGTTTTTATATGGCTTTTTGTACTGCACTGTTATGACTGTGATGGCAGTAAGAATGTATATAAAGTATCGCCATAACAGATACCAAATATTACGAACCACTTCAGTACTGTTCTTTCAAATTGTGTTTGCATTTTTAATTCCTGAAATTTTAGTGCGCTTTGAAAAACCTTGGTACGACTTTAAAAATGCCTTTCCTTTAGATTATGATTTCTTTTTTAGTTGGAATTTAGATCAGCTTATCGCAAGTGGTGGATTGGGATTATTTATTCTCATTTGGGGAATTGTCCTTACACTTATTATAGTTCCTGTGATGGTATATTTCTTTGGGAAACGATGGTACTGCTCTTGGGTTTGTGGTTGTGGTGGCTTAGCGGAAACACTCGGTGATCCTTACAGACAATTATCTGATAAATCTCTGAAAGCCTGGAAGCTAGAACGTTGGGTTGTTCATGGTGTTTTGGTATTTGCGTTAGTGATGACAGTATTTACGCTTTACTCCTATTTTTCTGGAGCTGATACTGTTTTAGGAATTAAAACACAGACTATACAAGATATTTATGGCTTTTTAATTGGAGCCATTTTCGCTGGTGTAATTGGCACAGGCTTTTATCCAATTTTTGGAAATCGTGTGTGGTGCCGCTTTGGTTGTCCATTAGCAGCTTACTTAGGCATTGTGCAACGCTTCAAATCTCGATTCAGAATTACGACTAATGGCGGACAATGTATCTCATGTGGTAATTGTTCTACCTATTGCGAACAAGGTATTGATGTAAGAGCTTATGCGCAAAAAGGAGAAAATATTGTACGAGCTAGTTGTGTTGGATGCGGCATATGTTCTGCAGTTTGCCCAAGAGGTGTTTTAAAATTAGAAAATGGACCTGAAAAAGGCCGTATCAATCCTACAGAAATCCTTCTTGGTAATGATGTGGATTTGATGGATCTAGTGAATCAAAAATAACAATAAAACTATTGTACTTTTGCAACTTCAAAAGAAACTTTAAATGCCAATAATAAAAGTCATCATTCCAGCTTATAATGAAGCTGATTCAATCTCTCATGTCATAAACGACATTCCTGAGATTGTCGATGAGGTTATTGTGGTGAGTAATAATTCAACTGACGCAACCGAAACTAATGCCAAACAAGCTGGAGCAACCGTTTTAAAAGAATCGAGAAAAGGATATGGCTATGCATGCTTAAAAGGAATGGAGTATGTTTCAAAACAGGAAACGAAACCAGATATTATTGTTTTTTTAGATGGTGATTACAGTGATTACCCAGAAGAACTTACCAAAATAGTAGAGCCGATTGTAAATGAGGACATTGATTTTGTAATTGGATCTAGAGTTAAGCGACTTAGAGAACAAGGTTCAATGACCATACCTCAAATATTTGGAAAC
The DNA here is from genome assembly GCF_039954625.1 of Pontimicrobium sp. SW4. Lineage (NCBI taxonomy): Bacteria > Pseudomonadati > Bacteroidota > Flavobacteriia > Flavobacteriales > Flavobacteriaceae > Pontimicrobium > Pontimicrobium maritimum. Next base: position 253,552 of record NZ_CP157199.1, on the reverse strand, counting down.
TGGTTAGCCACAAATTTAATGCGATTAATGTTCAAATCAACATTTACTGACTTAGGACCTTTTAGAGCCATAAAACATGAAAAGCTATTGGCTTTAAATATGGAAGATAAAACATATGGCTGGACTGTAGAAATGCAACTAAAAGCCTTAAAACAAAAATTAAGTTATGTTGAAATTCCTGTGAATTATAGAAACCGAATTGGTGTTTCCAAAGTATCTGGAACTATAAAAGGTGCTATATTTGCAGGCATAAAAATATTAGGTTGGATTTTTAAATACAGCTTTAAAAAATGATTTTAGAAACCATCATTATCATTATTTATTCTACAACACTCATACTGATTTTTATGTATGCTTTGGCTCAGTTAAATCTGTTATTTAATTATCTATCTGCTCAAAAAAAACAAGATAAATCTCCTAAATTTGATTTTTCAAATCCTAATGAAATTCCTTTTGTGACTATTCAGCTTCCAGTATACAATGAACTTTATGTCATGGAGCGTTTACTGGAAAATATTTCTAAAATGGAGTATCCAAAAAACAAGTTGGAAATACAAGTACTAGACGATTCTACTGATGAATCTTTTCAAGTTACTGCCAATCATATTAAAGCACTACAACAATCAGGATTAGATATTAAACACGTACTTCGTGATGGACGAAAAAACTTTAAAGCAGGCGCCTTAAAAGAAGGGTTGAAAGTTGCAAAAGGTGAATTTATCGCTATTTTTGATGCCGATTTTATGCCAAAAAAAGATTGGCTCAAGCGAACCATTCCTTATTTTAAAGACACAGAAGTTGGTGTGGTACAAACACGTTGGGGACATATTAATAAAAATTATTCCCTACTTACCAAAGTGCAAGCCTTTGCTTTAGACGCTCATTTCTCTTTAGAACAAGTTGGACGAAATAGTAAAGGTCATTTCATCAACTTTAATGGAACTGCAGGTGTTTGGCGAAAACAATGCATCATTGATGCGGGAAATTGGGAAGGAGACACACTCACTGAAGATCTAGATTTAAGTTACAGAGCTCAGCTTAAAAATTGGAAGTTCAAATATTTAGAAGATGTTGAAACACCTGCTGAATTACCTGTAGTAATTAGTGCAGCGAGAACGCAACAATTTAGATGGAATAAAGGTGGTGCAGAAAACTTTAGAAAAATGATGTGGAAGGTTTTAAAAAACCAGAATATTTCAGCAAAAACTAAAATTCATGGACTGCTTCATTTGTTAAATAGTACTATGTTTTTAAATGTCTTGATTGTTGGGATTTTGAGTATCCCAATGCTATATATTAAAAACGAACACATACATCTTAGAATGTATTTTTATATGATGAGTTTCTTCGTGATTAGTACAGTCATATTTTTTATTTGCTATTGGTTTATATTTAAGAAAACTTATGGAAGTAGTTTAAAGAGTTTCGTGCAATACATAGGTATGTTCATTACCTTTTTCTCTATTGCAATGGGCTTCTCCTTGCATAATTCCATTGCAGTAATAGAAGGGCATTTAGGTAAACGTAGTGATTTTATTAGAACTCCAAAATTCAATATTAAATCATTAAAAGATAGCTGGAAAGGCAACAAATACCTTAAAAAGAATATCTCTTTAAATGTTATTTTTGAAGGCTTATTGATGCTCTATTTTGCCTTTGGGATGTATAGCGCGTTTGTAGTTGGTGATCAAGGTGGCGATTTTGGTCTGTTCCCATTTCACCTGATGCTTTTTTTAGGCTTTGGTTATGTGTTTTTTAAGTCGATAACGTCAAAGGCGTAATGCAATATTGGAAGCTTCATAAAATCCCAATACTGTTTTCAATAACTTCAGTTTTATTTTACTTTTCTTTTGCTTACGACCTCGTTAGAACCGACTATATTAAACTCATTGGTTTATATACTGGATTATTTTTTCTGTTTTATAAACTTGTTCAAATTTCAAAACACAATTTAAAATTACTTACTTGGATGGCTTTTGGCTTTCGAGCCATTTTTATTTTGGCCATACCAAATCTCTCTCAAGATTTTTACCGTTTTATTTGGGATGGTCGCATAATTTTAGAAGGCTTCAACCCATATCTATTTACTCCAGAATCCTTTATTGCAAATGGCGAATTTCCAGTAACGCAAGCACAAGAATTGTATGTTGGAATGGGAAACTTGAGCGCTAGTCATTACACCAATTATCCCCCTTTAAATCAATTGTGTTTTGTCATAGCTGGATTATTTACTGCAAAAAGTATTTTAGGTTCTGCTATGGTTTTAAGGCTCATTATTATTGCTGCTGATTTTGGTACACTGCATTTTGGAAAAAAACTATTAGAAAAACTAAAATTGCCTGCACACAACATCTTTTGGTATATCTTGAATCCGTTTATCATTATTGAACTTACAGGTAATTTACACTTTGAAGGTGTGATGATTTTCTTTTTAATGTGGAGTATGTATTTGCTTCATTCTGGAAAGTGGCAACTTGCTGCTGTTGTGTTTGCTTGCTCTGTATCCATAAAACTAATTCCGTTGTTATTTTTGCCTTTGTTTTATCAATGGTTTACAAAAAGAGATACTTCGACTACGTTCGGTATATCAACAGATGTCATTTCGACAGAGCGAAGCGACGAGAAATCTTATAATCAAATTAAACATAAAAATGGTGTGATGCTGAAACAAGTTCAGCATGACAAAAAGTGGATTCCTGCCTTCGCAGGAAAGATAAAATTGATATCATTTTATGCAATCGTAGGCGCTACTACTATTTTATTATTTCTACCATTTTACTCATTGCAATTTGTGAGTAACTACGCAGAAACAGTTGGTTTGTGGTTTCAAAATTTTGAATTCAATGCGAGCTTATATTATATAGCCAGAGAAATTGGTTTCTCTATTACAGGTTACAACGAAATTGCCATCATTGGAACAATAACAGCAATCATTGTGTTTCTTTTTGTTGTTGCAATGGCTTTCTTCCGAAAGAACTCATCAACAATTCAGCTCATCACTGCAATGCTTTTGGCTTTATCGTTTTACTACTTTACAGCAACTACAGTACATCCTTGGTACGTAGCAACACTTCTTATACTTTCCGTGTTTACCAAATACAAATTCCCTTTGGTTTGGAGTTTTGTAATCATATTAAGCTATTTGGCTTATTTACAAATAGGGAATGCCAACAAGTCTGAAAACCTATGGATTATAGTATTAGAATATACCATCGTTTATGGTGTTTTTATTTGGGAAGTTTGGTTACAACCTAAACGTTATCATACTTGACTTTATATGAAAAACATCGCATTTCACAACACAACTACAGCAACCAATTAAGATTTAAACATCTCTTTTGGCTCTTTAAAACTCTTAAATTCTAACATATAATCATTAGGATCTTTAATAAAAAAAGACAAATGTTCTCCCAGCTTATCTTTTAAGAAAGTGGTTTGGGTTACAATCTCTAAATTTTTTTCACTTAGTTTGGAATAGATATTTCCCCAAATTTCAACACCTACAATTACTCCAAAGTGAAAGGATGGCAAAATTTTGCCTTCAAACACATAATTAGGATTATTAAAATTAAATTTTTCTGCCTTTATAAAGGTTAATTGATGATTAAATAGATTAATGTCTACCCAATTTTGAGTTGTCCTTCCCATTGAAGCACCAATTGTATCAACATAAAATCTCTTGGTATCTCTCACGCTTAAGCATGGTAAAGATAAATGAAATGAAGTTTCCATATTACTTAATTATATAGGATATTTGATACTTTCTATACGATAAACCAAAAAATCATCGTCTAAATCGTCGTAAACCTCAACAAATGAAATTCTAAATTCTTGATTAATTAATGACGTATCATTTTTTAAATCGAATTGTTTCAACACACGAGGATGTATTTCTTCAAATACCATGTCCTCTCCATTGCTAAACAAAAACGTATAATAACCGTTTTTGTATGATTTAAAAACAGCAGTTTCCATCTAAAAAAATTAATCGAAATCTTCTGGATCTTCGGATGGTTCTAAATCTGGATCTTGTACAGCATCTGGATCGTCATCTTCAAAATTTTCATAATCATCTTCATCATAATTTTCCATAGTTACCTCAAGCTTTGCACTTACTTTTACTAAATACTTAGTGTCTTCAGTAACAACTTCAACAGCTTCAATAATTTCATTGTTTATATTTCTAAATGATATTATTTGGTCATCATCATAACCATCAGGATACTTCTCAACTAACAAGCCAAGGATTTCGGGTGTTAATTTTTTAAAATCAACGATAATACGTTTTAGATTGTCGTTTTTGTTTTTCATTTATTTAATAAAATAATAATTTTTACAAATTTAAAGATACTATTTATGGTTATTAATTCTAATAACATCATAAAAATCTTTTCGTCTATCTTTTAAATTCTTAAGTTCAATATTATCAATTATATTTTCTTCCTTAATTATTGTCCTAGAAGATAAGCAAAAATTAAAGGCGCAACAATAGTTGCATCACTTTCTATAATAAACTTAGGCGTATCTATATCTAATTTTCCCCAAGTTATTTTTTCGTTTGGCACTGCCCCAGAATACGAGCCGTAACTAGTTGTAGAATCACTTATCTGGCAGAAATAACTCCAAAAAGGCGTGTCTGTACGTTCCATATCTTGATATAACATTGGCACTACACATATTGGAAAATCACCTGCAATTCCTCCTCCTATTTGGAAAAAACCGATGCCTTTTTTAGAGTTATTAGTATACCAATCTGCTAAAAAGGTCATGTATTCTATTCCAGATTTCATAGTGCTTGCTTTCAGCTCTCCTTTAAGCACATAACTTGCAAAAATATTTCCCATAGTACTATCTTCCCAACCTGGGCAAACTATTGGCAAATTCTTTTCGGCAGCTGCGTACATCCAAGAGTCTTTTATGTCAATCTCATAATATTCCTCTAGCACACCAGATAACAACATTTTGTACATATACTCATGTGGTAAATAGCGTTCTTCTTTCGCTTCTGCGTCTTTCCAAATTTTTACAATATGCTTTTGTAATCTACGGAAAGCTTCGTGCTCAGGAATACATGTATCAGTAACTCTATTTAGTCCTTTCTCTAACAAATCCCATTCTTCTTGAGGTGTTAAATCACGATAATTTGGCACACGCTTATAATGCGAATGTGCTACCAAATTCATGATGTCTTCTTCTAAATTTGCTCCTGTACAAGAAATAATATGTACTTTATCTTGACGAATCATTTCAGCAAAACTTTTACCTAATTCAGCAGTACTCATAGCTCCTGCTAACGATACTAACATTTTAGCACCTGAATCTAGTTGTGTTTCATAACCTTTTGCTGCATCAACCAAAGCTGCTGCATTAAAATGCAAATAATGCGTTTCAATAAATTGCGAAATTGGGCCTTTAGTAGTCATCGTCTTCATTAAATTTAGAGTTCGTATTTTTATTTACATATGTATTATCATAAGAGTTATCATAATCATCATCAGTATCTTCATTTTTAAACTTATAGCTTAGCATTTTATAGTATAATTTTGCAGCTAGAAAATCTGAAGATTTTTCTTTTGCATTAGGGCACAACTCCACAATATCAAACCCTACAACATTTTTCTCTTCAAATACTTGCTTTAAAAACTCTAAGGTTTCGTACCATAATAATCCTCCAGGTTCAGGTGTTCCTGTGCTTGGTAAAATAGAAGGATCGAACGCATCTAAATCTATAGTAATAAATACATTATCTGTCATTTGGTCTATAGCAGAATCCATCCAAGTATCATCTACAGCCATATCGTGAGCAAAATAGGTTTTATCCTCATCCATGACTGTTTTTTCAATGATGTCCATCGAGCGAATACCTACTTGAATTAGGTTAGTAGTTTGACTCGCTTCATATACTGCGCAAGCATGATTACATTTTGAACCTTCGTAGCTTTCACGTAAATCGGCATGCGCATCTAACTGTAACACCGTTAAGCTTGGATACATCTCATTGAACGCACGAATAGTTCCGATAGAAATTGAGTGTTCGCCTCCAAAAATGGTTACAAACTTATTTTTTTTAATGTACTTTTTTGTTACCTGATGTACTGCATCTACCATTGCTTCTGGTGAGTTGTTTTCAGTCACAGCTTCAACTAAATGTATACCTTGTTTATACACTTCGGTATCAGTCTCAATATCATACAGCTCCATATTTTCTGAGGCATTTAAAAAAGCTTGAGGACCTTTATCTGCTCCTTTTTGCCATGTGCTTGTGCCATCATAAGGCACAGGAATTAATACTATTTTAGCTTGGTCTAATTTTCCAAGCTCTTCTGGAATTCCAGCGTAAGTCTTTGTATTCATTTTCTTATTTATCTGCTAATTGAACATCAGCACTTTTGTTAATTGATTGTGTTGCGCTTGTTTCAGGTTTCATATTGTAACCTAATATTTTAAGCAAATCTTCACTTTTTTGTTGTTCACAAAATAATTCTGTGGTAATGTTTCCATCAGCATCTTTATTTATTAAAATATGTTTTGGTGTTGGAATTAAACAGTGTTGCAAACCTCCAAATCCGCCAATGGTTTCTTGGTAAGCTCCAGTATTAAAAAAGCCAATATATAATGGTTTCTCTTTGTTGTATTTTGGTAAATAAATAGCATTCATGTGTTGTTCGCTATTATAGTAATCGTCACTATCGCAAGTTAAGCCACCTAGTAAAATACGCTCATAGCTTTGATCCCAACGATTTATAGGCAACATAATAAAACGCTTGTTAATTGCCCAAGTATCTGGCAAGGTTGTAATAAATGATGAGTTAATCATGTTCCATTTTTCACGATCGTTTTGTTGTTTTTGGTACAACACTTCATATATAGCCCCGCCACTTTCACCAACTGTAAAGCTTCCAAATTCTGTAAAAATATTTGGCACATCAACTTCTTCTTCTTCACAAGTTATGTTGATTTGGTTTACAATTTCATCCACTAAATACTCATAATCAAAGTCGAATGCTAATGAATTTTTTATAGGAAATCCGCCTCCAATATTTAAACTATCTAAACTTGGACAAATCTTTTTTAAGCTTGTATATACTTTTAAGCACTTTAACAATTCGTTCCAATAATATGCGTTGTCTCTTATGCCTGTATTGATAAAAAAGTGAAGCATTTTAAGCTTTACTCTTTTATTATTTTGAATTTGATTTTTATAAAATGGCACAATGTTTTTGTAGCCAATACCCAATCTAGATGTATAAAACTCAAACTTTGGTTCTTCTTCTGAAGCAATACGTATCCCAACATTAAATTTGCCATTAATTTCTTGTGATAGCAAATCTATTTCCTCGTAATTATCAATGATAGGAATACAGTTTTTGTGCCCTTCATTAATAAGTCTCGCAATGTTTGTGACATATTGTGCACGTTTAAATCCATTACTTATTACATATGTATCATTGTTTATTTTACCTTCACGTTTAAGGTTTTCAACAATATCTATATCAAATGCTGAAGAAGTTTCGATATGTATGTCATTTTTTAACGCTTCATGTAACACATGTTTAAAATGTGAACTTTTTGTACAATAACAATAGTTGTATTTACCCTTATAATCATACTTTTCAATTGCATTATTAAACCATTGTTTAGCGCGTTGAATGTTGTTAGATATTTGAGGTAAATATGTAAATTTTAATGGTGCTCCATATTGTTCTACCAATTGCATTAGGTCGACATCATGAAATTGTAATTTGTGTTCCGTAAGCTTAAACTCTTCTTGTGGAAAATCGAAAGTTTGATTGATTAAATCAATGTATTTAGTATTCATTATTTGTTTTAAAAATAGTGTTATTTAAAATTGAAAAACAAGAAACATGCGCTTCTAAAAACGGAAATAATGAATTATATCAAATTTGTATTTGACTTTGTGTAGTAGGTACAAAGCCAAAATTATGCTGGCTAGCATAGATAGGTGAAACGGAAGTTAGCTTTAAAATTCGGTTACTTAAACGATAAGCTGCTTTTGAATATGACTTCCTAATTTTCAAAAGCCCGAACATAGAAACAGGTTTCAATTTGTTCAGCTAAATGCGTAGCAAATGTAATTTTTTTTTTAATATGCTACACTTTTTTATAAAAAATTTTAATTTTTTATTGAAGGGCCTGAAACTCCTTTGTTTGTTTGACTTTTTAAGAAAAATAGCCGAACTTCGTTTAACGTCGGATATAAGTCATTAAAACGACGCATATCCGTAAAAACGTTGTAGCCAATTAACGTTTATTTCTCTTAAAAATTACAATTCCAAGAATGATGATAACTCCTCCAAAAATTTGTACACTATGTAATTTTTCTCCAAAAGGAAAAGCCAATAAAACTGCAAAAAAGGGAATGAGATTCATGCTTAATGCAGAAATGGTAGTACCAAGTTTTACAACGCAATAAAAGAAGGCTGCATAGGCTAAACCAGTACCCAATACCCCCATAAATAAAACACTCCACCAAAAGGAGGGTGCAGTAGGAATTGTATTTACGGCCAACTCTGGAATAGAAAATATGCTAAATAAAACCAAAGCAAAAAAAGATGCAATACTGGTCATTTTAATAGCATCTATATGTGCTAAATGCTTGCTTACAATAATCTGTGAATATGAAAATACGATAGCCATTAGCAATATGTAAATATCACCTATTTCAAATTTGAGATCAAAAAGTTTGGTTACATCTCCCTTTACTAAAATGATAATGACTCCAAAAAAGCTTATTGAGATAGCAAGCCATTGCATAAATGTTAGTCTTTGTTTTAAAAGAAAAAATGAAAATACTCCTGTAATAGCTGGAGCTGTAGCAAGAATTAAGGAACCATTAATAGCACTCGTGGTTTTTAAACCTACATTAAAGAAATAAATTGTAAGGAATATTCCAAAAAATGCGGTTAAAAATAGATACCACCACTCTTTTTTTTTATATTTAAGAAGAAAAACTTCTTTCCTATTCCTAATAAATAGAATCCCCAAAAGTGTTAGCACACCAAATAAAAACCGCCAAGTAGCAATACCCAAGGGTGCGTAGTGCTCTAGTGCAATTTTTACAGCATAAAAATTTGCAGCCCAAAGCAACATAGTTAGTATTAAAAGTATAAAGGGTATCGCTTTGTTCATATTTTCTATAATAATTTTTTAACGCCAGTGATTAAAGAAGACACTGCCAATTCCGATTCTGGGTACCACAATTGTGGTTCTATTACTTCTAATTCCATTAGCAGGATTTCACCCGATTCGCTATAACAGAAATCTATCCTTGCGTATAAAGGAGCACTCTTTATCTTTTTACAAACTGCTAAAACTTGTTTTCCAAAATCAATCTCTTTTGCATTTGCTTTATGCTCGTGTAATGTGCCTCCATGGGCAAATTGCACTCTAAAATCATCTGATTTAGGCTTTTTTACTCTTGCATGCGTAAATTTTCCATTGATAAAAACCAAAGATATTTCGCCCTCTTCTACAACTGATTGTATAAAGGGCTGTATTATCATTGGTTGTCGTTTAACATCTGATTGTATGAATGTTACCTTTCTTTTATCATATGGAAACTTTAAATAATAAGTGTCTTTAGAACCTCCCGATATAGTTGGCTTAACCACAAACCCATTACCACCTAAATTTTTATCCCATAGATATGGATCAAAATTTTCTTCCGCACTCAACAAATGAGTTTCTGGTATTTGAATTCCATACTTGCTTAATTCAAATAAATAATGCTTGTCCATATTCCACAGCACTAGTTCTTTACTATTTATGAGGGTACAATTTCGGGAAACATTTTCAAGCCAAATCCTAAATTCTGGTATGAGATGAAAATAATTCCAGGTGCTTTTTATAAGAGCTACCTTGGTTGTTGACCAATCAAAATCTGGATCTTCCCAAGCAACACGCTTTGCTGTAATATTGTGCTTTTTAAAAGCCGCAATGAGCGTTTCATCTTCTTCTATTGCTACTGCACTATGTGCTACTTCTTTACTTGCTATTAAACAAGCCTTTTCTGTAACTATTACTATATCAATCATAAATTATTTTTTAGAAAATAAAGGTTTCAAAATGCTGTACTTCTTCCTCAAGTTCTAATAAAAATTCTTTGTCTTTCGGATAGTATTTTGCTTTGGTGTAATCTTCACCTGAAAAAGCTTTGATATCGTCGTACGATTTCCATTGTGTTACTGTATGAAAATGACATACCTCTCCTTCAATTCTTCTTAAAATTTCAACATTTAAAATTCCTGGAATGGATTTATAGTCAGCAATACCGCTTTCTATTAAATATTGTAAGTATGCTTCGGCGTCTTTCTTTTTAACAACACCGTGCCATGATCTTGTAATTCTTTCTAACTTCATATTGCCTGTTGTTTTATTAAATAAGTATCTAATACATTTAATGTGTCTTTAAAATTTTCTCGCCCAAAACCAATACGCAAATATTTTCCTAAATACTCAAACATTTCAGACGGAACAGCCATAATTCCTGTTTTTTCAACCAATTGGTCACTAAATTCTAATGCAGAACCTTTGTAGTTTATAGGAACAAACGAAGTAGAGCCCACCTTTGGAGGAACAAAATCAGGGAATATGCTTTTATGTTTCTCCTGAAATTCCTTAAAAAGGATACTATTCTTTTTAATTTTTTCAATATTAGGCTTTAGAAAAGCATTACTATGATTTAATGCAATGATGGTTAGTATTTCTGCAGGAGCACTATTACAGATGCTTAAATAGTCTTTAAAAGCAATAATTTTTTCAATTAATTTTTCATCTTGAGCTACAATCCATCCTGTCCGCAATCCTGCCAACCCAAAAGATTTTGACGTTCCCCAGAGGCTAATTCCTTTTTCATATAAATCGCAAACAGTCGGTAGTTCTTCTGCATTACTAACCATTAATTTATGATACATTTCATCAGAAAAAAGATAGCAATTGTTTTCTCTAGCAATAGTAATTATTTCTTCTAATTCAAGTTTTGAAAGATAGCTCCCAGTAGGATTATGAGGAAAATTAATAACGATAACCTTGGTTTTAGGAGTTATTAATTGTCTTAAGTCGGCAACATTAAAAGTCCAATCCTTTTCATTAGGTTTCCAATACGAAATAGTACAGCCTATAGCCTTTATAACCTCATACAATGATTGATAACTTGGAGCAACCACCACTGCATGATCCTCTTTTTTTAACAAGACATTCATTGTTATATAATTGAGCTCCCCAGGTGTAGCAACTACTATTCTTTTTGAAATATTGGTATTGTAATGTTTAGAAATGGCTTCTAGCAACAAGGGGTGTCCTGCACTTTCGGTATAGCCGAGGTGCAAGTTTTCCCAAATAGCCAGTTCTTCTGCTGTTGCTTGCTCTAATATATAATTCATTGAAAAGCCATCACAGTCAGAACTAGATAAAAGGTGCTTTGCAGTAAACTCGTGTTTACCAAAATACCTTTCTAATTTAAAATCGCGTAAATTCATACATGCTATTTCTGTTAATATTGTTGTTCACTAATACTTTTGGTGATTTCACTTTGTACATTCCCCGTATGCAAAGTCTCCTTGCTCTCTATAAGAAGAATGTGGCACTCTTCTGCGGAACTTACCCTGTGGGTGATACCTTTTGGAACTATAAACAAATCCCCTTCTTTCATGATAAATGAGGGTTTATTCTCAATCTCAAACAATAATTCTCCCCGTATAATATAGAATAACTCATCCTCATTCTCATGGGCATGCCACGGAACTTTATTGCCTTTTATCTTTGATAGCTTTGCATATACATCATTTACCTCACCTACAATTTTAGGCAAAAAGTAATCTTTTATTTCACCGAATGCTTCATTCAGGTTTAAGCTTTTTTTCATGATTATGAATATTTTGTAACCATCTATAATTATTTTACTGGTGCAAATATATAAATTAATTTTTACCAACAAAACTTGTTTTAATGGTAATAATGTTTTTTCTTTGTAATATGAAAAATGTAAACTTTATTTCAGATGAACTCCGATTGGACGGCAATCACTTGTGCTTGAATTTTATTAATACCATATTTGACAGGCATGCGAGCGAAATAAGAGATTTAATCACTTCAAGGGAGGATTGGGTTGCATGGTTAAAAAAGGTTAATCTCATTGATAAAGATTTTGAGGATTTTAAAGAAACGAAATTTGAGTTAAGCAATATTGTTGAAACCAGAGAGCTTTTTTATCGCCTTTTTAAAGCGATTCAACTCAAAAAAGTTGTATTAAAAAAGGACTTAAAACAATTTGAAGCCTTGTTGTTGAAAAAGCAGAGATCGATAAAACTTTCTGTATTGAATGGAAAACCCTTTCAAGAAACAGTGCTGAATGATAAAAACCTGAACGATTACCTGCTTCCAATCATTCAAACGGCATACGAATTATTTATGTCTGATAAAATAAACCGAATTAAAATGTGTAATCATTGTGGATGGTTGTATCTGGATATCAGTAAGAATAATAGCCGAAAATGGTGCAGTATGGATACCTGTGGTAGTCAGCTAAAAGCAAAGCGGTACTATAGAAATAAAAAAGCCAAAGCAACTTTTGAAGATTAGTGATAAAAATTTAAAAAAATAATTATAGAAATATGACGATAGATAAAATTCATAAAATAGCAGCTTTCTCCCATAATAATATAGGGGGCAATCCTGCGGGTGTTGTGCTAACCGAAAAAATGTTGCAGGAAAAGGAAATGCTTAGCGTTGCCAACAAAACGGGATATTCAGAAACAGCATTTTTACACCCTGAAAATGATGGCTGGCGTATCAGGTACTTTTCACCAGAAATAGAGGTTGACTTTTGTGGACATGCTACCATTGCAACCGGAGCCGTTCTGGGGAAGCGATTTGGAGAAGGTGTTTACAAGCTCTTTTTAAATAATGGCGCAATTAGCCTTACCGTTAGCGAGAGTGCAGGACATGATTTAACCATTAGCTTGCAGTCACCTGAAACATGGTCAAAACCAGCGCCCCTGGCTGTTGTTAATGAGGTTCTTGATTTATTTAATCTTAAAAGGTCTTTTCTTAATACGGACTTTCCAGTCCGATATGCTTTTGCTGGGGCCAAGCATCTTATTCTTGTGTTAAAGAACAGGGAAATATTAGCAAACATGAATTATGAATTTGAAAAAACCAAAACCTTGATGCTACAAGAGGGATTAATTACCATTAGTTTATTATGGCAGGGTTCAGCAAATGTATTTTACTCCAGAAATGCATTTGCGGCTGGTGGTGTTTATGAAGATCCCGCTACAGGTGCAGCAGCAGCGGCTTTGGCAGGTTACCTTCGTGACATTAACTGGGCAGGAGGCAATAAATTTGAAATTATTCAGGGAGAGGATATGAAAGTTCCATCACACATAAGTGTTGAATTTACTCCTATTGTAGGGGCTAGTGTGAAAATATCGGGAAAGACAAGAGAAATAAGTGAATAGCCCTTAAATTTTGGATGTACAATTATTAAATGAAAAGGCAAATGAAAAACCTGTAAAGCCTGTGTTGACCAGTTAGAATGGCGAATAAAATTGAAGAGCTTTTGGATTGAATTCATATACCTGAGAGGATGAATGACTGATATATTATAAAATGATAAAAAATTGTTGACTATATGAGTTTTACTATTTGGATTAGTTTTCTAATTGTTGCAGCTGTTGCAGCAGTTAGTCCAGGCCCCGGAACGATGCTTACAGTTTCAAACGCAGTACGTTTTGGAGCTCGCAATGCCTTTTTGACGGCTTTAGGTAATGCTATCGGGTTATTATTTGTTTCTACTTTTGTAATGCTTGGCTTGGGCGTCGTCCTAAGAACATCGGCTACACTATTCTTTATGTTTAAGCTTATAGGCGCTCTTTATTTGATATATCTAGGCATTAAGCATTTAAATAATAAGCAATCTGGCTTTATTAAATCATCAGAACCTTCAAAATTAAGTTCACCAAATAGTGCAAAACTCTTTGGACAAGGTCTTTTAATAGCCGTAACCAATCCCAAAGCCATTGTTTTTTTCTTTGGAATTTTTCCTCATTTTATAACCAATAATCAGGCATTATTTCCTCAGTTTATTATATTAACCCTTACCTTTTCTATTTGTGTTATTGTATCTCATCTGTTATATATCGTACTATTAAGTCGTATCCGAACATGGTTTTCTGATTATAAAAGGACAAGATGGTTCAACAGGGTAGTTGGTAGTATATTTATTTTTTTAGGTCTGGGAGTGTTTTGGTTAAAACGAACATAGCACCTTTTATTGAAGCTGATGAATTTATCAATAAAAAATAGAGCCTCAGAATTAAACTACATTAATATTTTTAGACGAAAAGAGGATTACTATTTATCCGGAAAAGAGCCTTTTATATGAAGTAAAAGCCAAAAAATATTACAAAAGCAAAAAAGTAAAACTGACAGGTAGTGCAAATGAAAGAATTTCAGATAAATAATAAAATAAACTGGAAAAAGTATCGTCAAGAGTTTCCTGCATTAAATACTTATGCATATTTAAATACTGCAGGAGGATGCCCCTTGGCAACATCGGTAAAAAATGCTGGTGTCCAATTTTATAATGCTATGGAACAGCATGGCGATATACCATGGAACAAGTGGATAGTTCAAATAGAAGATACACGTAAAAAAGTTGCTTTATCTATAAATGCAGATATAGAAGAAGTTGCCTTTCTTTCAACAGCTACACAAGCTACTAATTTGGTTTCCAGAATGCTTCCAAAAGGAGGCGTGCTTATGTTGCATAATGAATTTCCGTCTACTAGCTTGCCTTGGATTCATCAAAATTACCCAGTAATTTTTGTTGAAACACCGCATGATTTAACTGAATTATTTACCAATTTAAAAAAAGCCGTACGTCCTGATACTCGTTATTTGGTTACAAGTCACACCCACTATATGACGGGTTTTAGACATGATCTAAAAGAACTTTCTGCATTTTGTAAGGATTATAATTTGAAACTTATACTAGACGCCACACAATCTTTTGGTTCAATACCTATTGATGTTAAAAAAGATTTTATTGATATTATGTGGTTTAGTGGCTATAAATATGCACTTGCAGGATATGGAGTTGCTGTTATATATATCAATCAATCTCTTCTAAAAGAGATGAAAATCTCAGAAGTTGGCTGGAATAGTGCTGAAGATCATGGAGAGATGGGGTACGACCGTATAGTTATAAAAAAAGGAACCGCTGCACTAGAAACAGGACATCCTCCTTTTGCCGGAATTTTTGCACTAAATAAAGGCCTAGATATCCTGCTAGAAATATCTCTGGAAGCCATACATGAACGACTAACAGAACTTACAAGTTATTTAATATCCTCTTTAGTTGAAAATGAGATGGATATAGATTTTCCAATAGCTGAAAAATATCGATCACCTATTGTTATGATAAATGTTGAAGATGCCAATAAGATTAAAAAAAAGCTTATCCAACAAAACATATTTGTAGGAAAACATAAAAACCAATTAAGAGTTTCTTTGAATTTCTATAATACGTTTAAAGATATAGATCGCTTTGTAAAAGCAATGAAAGAATTTGAACATTAGAATAATATAAATACTAAAACAATGAGTAAAAGAAAAAACATTACTACGGGTAGCCCTTGGGAAGATAAAGTAGGCTACTCTAGAGCGGTACAGGTTGGAAATATTATTGAAGTTTCTGGCACCACAGCCACAGGCAAAGATGGAGTAATTGTAGGAATTGACGATCCTTATTTACAAACCAAAACCATTATTGAAACTGCTAAAAATGTATTAGAAAATATGGGTTCAAGCCTTGCGGATGTAGTTCGTACACGTATTTACACTACAGACATTTCACGCTGGGAAGAAATAGGAAAAGCACATGGTGAATATTTTGGCAATATTAAGCCAACAACTTCTATGATTGGTGTTTCTGCTTTTGTTTCACCCGATATGTTAGTAGAAATAGAATTTACAGCAATAATAGATTAAACTTTAAAATAAAATAATTATGAATTGTAATTCACCTTGCCTAGCTTCTTCAGGTACTTTAGTAGAAGAAAAAAAGAAAACAGTATCTCTCAAAAAAATTGTAAAAAAAATTCTTAGTTATAAAATTTGTGGAGCAGAAGACTTAGCAAGATTCAAATAATTTAGATTATTAAGTTATGGAAGTTGATTATTTGAACCACTTTGTCTTAACAGTATTAAAAGCTTATTGAAATAAGCACTTATGAATAATCAGATGAAAAATAGAGCTATTTATCAAATAGATGCTTTTACTAAAGAAAAGTTTAAAGGAAACCCTGCAGGAGTTGTACTTAATGCGGAAGGGCTTTCAGAAGATAAAATGCAACAAATTGCACGTGAGTTAAACAATTCGGAAACTGCATTTATTTTTCCTCCAAACGGTAAAGATAATGATGGGGTTATTCGTTATTTTACCCCTACGGTAGAAGTCCCTATTTGCGGTCATGCAACTATTTCAGCTATGTATGCCAAAGCAATATCAGAAAATCTTGATTCTTGTGTGTTAAATATGAAAACAGGGGTAGGAACGTTGCCCTTTGAAATTATAAAAAGCACAACTGATTATAAAATAAGAATGACACAAGGAGCTATTAGCTTTGAACCTCTTTTTTACAAAAAAATTGAAGGTGAAATTTTAACTGCTCTTGGGTTAAAAAATACTGATATAGATGAAAAATGTCCTATTCAAATAGCTTCTACGGGTCATTCAAAAGTAATGATAGGCATCAAAAAGAATACAACACTTAACACTTTAAAGCCTGATAATACTAAACTTATTGAGTTGAGTAAAATAATTGAGTGTAATGGCTATTATGTTTTTACGTTTGACACTACTGATACCAATTGCTTAATTGATGGACGTATGTTTGCTCCTGCTATAGGCATAAATGAAGACCCCGTTACTGGAAATGCTAACGGACCTTTAGGAGCCTATTTGGTACATCATAATTTAGTTTTGCATAACAATAGAGAATTCACTTTTAAAATAAAACAAGGTGAAAAAATGGGAAGAATGGGTTATATGGATGTTACAGTCACTATAACAGAAAATCAACCTAAAAAAGTACAGATTACAGGAGACGCGGTGTTAGTCTTTAAAACCGAAATAGCACTTTAATAATATAAACCTTTTAAAAAAAATTATGTCAAATTTAGTTTACACATCAAACATTAAAATTGTACGCAAAAAAGGATCTTTACGCTATGCCTACTTGCCTGCAGAAACAGAACCTGTAAAATTTGGTCTTCACGGTGCTATTGCAAAACATTATGGCGTTGGTGAAACTATTGATGATCCTCACGCGACTACTATTGATTACTTAATTTCTGCAGTTGGAGGCTGTTTAACAGGTACATTTGGGGGTGCACTAAGAGTTCGTAATATTGATCCAGATAATGACAAACTTTCATCAGAAGTTATTGGAGAAGTTGAGCTCGAAGACAATGTTTTAGTTATTAAAAGAATACTTGTTAAGTATACACTTTTAGCCAAAGAAAAAGATAGAAAAGCAATAGAACGTGTACACAAAATTCATAAAGATTATTGTGCTGTTTATAAATCAATTTATAAGTCCATTGATGTTACTACAGATTTAAAAATTGAAAATATATAAGGTATCTCATTTCATGAAAATAGTTTCATCTCCTGAAATACCCAAAAGCCTTGGGCATTATTCAATGTGTATAGAGCACAACGATACACTATATTTGAGCGGACAAATACCTATAGATCCAGCAACAGGAAAAGTGCCCAATACTATAGAAAAGCAAACCTTTTTACTTTTACAGAACATAGAAAAAACACTAAAAGAAGCTGGTAGCGATAAGAACCGCATACTTAGAAATGAAGTCTTTCTGGCAGATATTGCAGATTGGTCTGTAGTGAATAAAATTTATAGCGATTTTTTTGGCACTCACAAACCCGCAAGAATGGTTGTAGGAGGTGTACAATTACACCATGATAGTTTGATTGGAATAACAACAACTGCCGAATTAGTTGGTTAAATTGAATTTAGCGTACATTTACTTTAAATAATGTCCTAAAAAAGAAACTGGCTACAACATTTTGTATAAGTAATGGCAGGCAATGTGTAAATATTAAGGTTTGTAGCTCGCTCAAACAGCGTAATGGTTTGACAGGGAAGCACCACGCAATCTGCCACTACTCATACAATTTACCGATAAACGAATCTAGAAAATAATTTAAAGCATCTTCAAATTATTTACTTCTTGTTCGGTTAAATGTTTCCAGTGACCTCGAGGGATATCTTTTTTAGTCAATTCGGCAATCATTACACAATCAACTTTAATAATGTCGTATTTAAAGTGTTCGAAAATAGTTCTAATAACAGTGTTTCCAGTATTCTTTATTTTTAGACCTATTTCTTTTTTTGGAGCACCTTCAATATAACTAATATCCACTACCGAAACCTCTTTCCCAGTTATTTTAAAGCCTTCTTTAATTTGCTTTAGGTCTTCATATTTCAAGTTCTTATCAAGCTCCACTTGAAACAATCTTGTAACACCATTTTTAGAATTTGTAAACTTATTATGTATAGCATCATCATTAGTAAACAACAACAAACCTGTCGAGTTTCTGCCAAGTCTACCTATTGGTCTTATTCGTGAAGTTGTAGCATTGGCAACTAAATCCATAACTGTTCTGCCTTTTCCTTCGCTAGTTGTCGTTGCAAATCCTTTAGGTTTATTAAGTAATACATACGCCTTTTTTTCAGGGTTAACCCGTTGTCCGTCGTAACGAACCTCATCATCCAATTTTACCTTATAACCCATTTCGGTAATAACCACACCATTTACAGTTACTAAACCAATAGAAATATGGTCATCTGCTTCACGACGAGAACAAATTCCAGAATTGGCAATGTATTTATTTAAACGAATTTCGTTTGGGTTAGAAGCAACTTTTGGTTGCGGTTTCTTTTTTATAGGAGCATTTCCTCTTGCATAACTATCTTTACGTGTGTTATTTGCACCACGTCCAGAAGGCTTCCCTTTACTCTTACTATTTCTTGGTTTACTCATTGCTCTAAAATTTTTGCAAAGGTAAGACAATAGTTTACATTAACTATTATATTCTACTGTAGATTGTCGTTCTCGATTAACGCTTAATTTAGTAACATCTGGACGCGAATAATGACCAACAGGATCGAAGTTTTGACGCTCTTCGTACACACGATTAAAATCTATAGTTTGAATAATTAATCCTTCTTTGTTTAAAACAGGTTCAATAATCCATTCGCCATCGGGTCCAGCAATACAACTTCCTCCATTTGCTAAGGTCTCTGGTGCTTTTTTTACTATTTCGTTATAATGAGGTGTGTCTTTAGGAAAATCGTTCTTACTCATTAAACTTGATACAGATACCACATACGAACGTGATTCTCTTGCTATAAATCGTGTAATATCTTTAGTATTATGGTCGCTTCCAGGCCATACAGCAATATGCAAGTTTTCGCCTAATCCATATAGTGCAGTACGAGGTAGTGGCATCCAGTTTTCCCAACAGTTTAATCCACCAACGGTAAATTGCTTTAAAGGATGCACTTGTAAACCGTTACCATCTCCTGGCGACCATGTTAAACGCTCGTCGTAAGTTGGTTGTAACTTTCTATGAACCGATTTTATGTCGCCTTCTTGATTAATATAAACCAATGATGCATAAACACTATGTCCTCCACGATCTAACGGTCGTTCAATAACACCTATATACACAGCTATTTTATGCTCTTTAGCTAGTTGGCAAATAACATCTAAATCGCCATTTTCAATAGTAATGGAATTAGACACATAATGTGCATGCAACTCTTTGTTTGCTTTTTTATCCCATTCGGCACCTCCTGTTAATGCTAACCAAAACGGATAACCAGGAACTAAGCCTTCACCAAATATAATAAGTTCACATTGCTCTTTACTAGCATCAATTATTGATTGTTCAACTTTTTTAAGGGTTTTATCTTTATTTAACCAAACAGGTGAAATTTGAGCGAGTGCTATTTTTAAAGTATTGTCCATTATAAAATTCGGTTTAAAACAACGTTGATATCAATTAATATAATACTAAACACACCAGCTACAATTATAAATTTTAAAATATTATGCAATAATAAATAGTGCGATTTATTGTTTGATTTCCAAACTAAAATTAGAAAAATTAAAAGTAACACAATGCTTAAATAAAAAAAATAGGTCATTCGTCCTACTTGGTAGTTATATATGAGTAAGTATGCTGGGATTAGTGTAAGTATCGCTAAAAGCGTTAGCATTATTTTTGAAGTTTTTTCGCCATAAATAATTGGAATGGTTTTATAGCCCAATGCTAAATCTCCTTTAATATTTTCAAGATCTTTAGTAAGCTCCCGCATTGACAATATTAAAAACAAAAACAGAGCGTGAACAAAAATGACTGTTTCGAAGTTCTTGTAATAAATAAATACTGCAAAAAATGGCAGAGTAGTTAATACAGCAGATGTAAGGTTACCAATAATTGGTAGTTTTTTTAACTTATGTGAATAAAACCAGATACCAAAAATGTAAACAGAAAAGAATATAACTGCCTTAAAAGACACATAACTTGCAAAAATGACTGCAATAAAGTTAAGCAAAAAATAGAATACCAATTTGGTATTTTGGCTCACCAATCTATCTAACATAGACTTTTGTGGACGATTGATTAAATCTTTCTCAGAATCGTAAAAATTATTAATAATATAACCGCTTGCAATAGTTGTCGCAGATGCCAAAACAATCATAAGCAAATTCAAATCGAAAACGACTAACCCTACTGGTTTATCATGAGCAAGGATATATATTGCCGATAAATATTGCGCAATAATTACTATAAGAACATTATACCCTCTAACGACAGAAAACATACTGAAAAATTTCAGTAGAACATGTTTTTGTTTTCGAGTCAACATATATTTAAGGTGAAGTGAGACTCTTCGACTACGCTCAGAGTGACAAAGGATTTCTAAAAATTATAGACAACTTCTAATTTATAATCGGACAATGATTTTTGAGCACGATCTATATCTTTTGTAAAACCTAAAATATAACCTCCACCACCAGAGCCACAAAGTTTTAAATAATAGTCGTTTGTTTCAATTCCTTTTTTCCAAAGTTCATGAAACTGTTTTGGAATCATTGGTTTAAAGTGATTTAATACTACTTTAGACAGCTGTTTTGTATTACTAAATAAAGACTTTATATCTCCTTTTAAAAAGTCATCCACACAAGCATCAGTATGCTTTATAAATTGGTCTTTTAGCATTTTTCGGAAACCTTCTTGCTTCATGTTCTCCATAAAAATACCAACCATTGGTGCTGTTTCACCTATAATACCACTATCTAATAAAAATACAGCTCCTTTTCCAGTACTTTGTTGCGATGGAATTCCAGTGGCTTCAATATTATCTTTAGAATTAATGAGAATTGGAATGCTTAAATAGCTATTTAAAGGGTCTAAGCCTGAAGATTTTCCATGAAAAAATGATTCCATTTCAGAAAAAATTGCTTTTAACTTTAACAGCTTTTCACGAGTTAAATTCTCTAAAACTGTAATTTTATTTTGAGCATACTTATCGTAAATAGCTGCAACTAAAGCACCACTACTTCCAACACCATATCCTTGCGGTATTGAAGAATCAAAGTACATTCCAGCATCAACATCTGCTTTTAAAGTTGCAAAATCGAAAGTAACTAAATTAGCATCTAAAGTTTCTAAATAGCTAACAAATGACTTCAAATTTTTATTAGAAGTAATAGCTTGTTCTGAAGGATTTTCTTCCTTCTTTAAAGCACCATTATAAAAATTGTATGGAATTGATAATCCCTTAGAATCCTTAATAATACCATACTCACCAAAGAGTAAGATTTTTGAGTAAAAAAGTGGCCCTTTCATAAATTTTTAAATCGGTAATTGTTTAGCACCAAATCCAATTCTATCACAAATATAGTGACCATTTTGGCAATACGCAACTAACTCAGTCTTAATGAATTTATAAATCTCTTTTGCTTCGTTCTCAGGATACAAAATATGGACATTGGCTCCTGCATCTAAAGTGAAACAAATATGTAATCCTGTGTCTTGTCTAAAACGCCAAATTTTATTAATTATTTCAAGCGTATTAGGCTTCATAAGAATAAAATACGGCATGCTTGTCATCATCATTCCATGAAGTGTTAAGGCCTCACTTTCAACAATTTCAATAAAAGATTTCAAATCGCCTTCTTTAAAAATGCTTGTCAATTTTGAAAGATTTTCATGAGCTTGAGCAAAACGTTGTTCGGCAAAAGGGTGATTATGCATTAAATTGTGTCCAACGGTACTGCTTACTTGCTTTTCGCCTTTATCTACTAATAAAATAGTGTCGTGATAGTTTTTAAAATTCTCATGAACTTCAAATGGATATTTTACACCAAACAAATCTGAGCTATTAGGAATCTCCTTGTGTTTCCCCCAAACTATTAAGTCTCCTTCAATACTTCTGCAAGCACTACCAGAACCTAATCGTGCTAAAAAAGAGGTTTTTTTATTAAAATAGTCATCCGATATTTTAGGATTCAACTTCCTTTCCATACTCATTAAGCATAGTGCTAATGCACTCATTCCTGAAGCTGATGAAGCTATTCCAGAACTGTGCGGAAAAGTGTTTTTGGTGTCTATTACAAAATGATAATCTTTTAAAAAAGGTATATACGCTTCAATTCGCTTAAAAAAGGTTTCAATTTTTGGTTTGAAATCATCTTTTTTTTCTCCATCTAGAAATACTTCAAAAGAAAAATCAGTATTATTTTCTTTTTTGGAACATGTTAAAGTTGTAGTTGTCTTACATGCGTCAAGTGTAAAACTAATGGAAGGGTTTGCTGGAATTTGATGCTGCTTTTTTCCCCAGTATTTTACTAGAGCTATATTACTAGGTGAAGACCAAGAGTATTTATCTCCTACAAAGTTTTTATTATAATTTTTTAATATAAAGTCTTTCTCTGTCATTATTTTTTAATCTGCTGACAAAGATAACAACTTTAACATTGTGTTGTAATTTCTTGCTGTGGCAAATGTGTTGAGTTTTCGTTCAAAAAATTTGGCATCAAATTTTGACTGTCCAAAACCTTTCGCCGA
Source organism: Pontimicrobium sp. SW4 (assembly GCF_039954625.1). Classification (NCBI taxonomy): domain Bacteria; kingdom Pseudomonadati; phylum Bacteroidota; class Flavobacteriia; order Flavobacteriales; family Flavobacteriaceae; genus Pontimicrobium; species Pontimicrobium maritimum. The sequence goes on along the minus strand of NZ_CP157199.1, from coordinate 230,361 downwards.
ATAATAATAAATACAATCTTCAATAATTTGATACGCTTCTCCTTCGTAAATCTTTTCTGAAGCAATTTTTACTAACTCTTTATCTGGAGTATTGTGCAACATTATAAAGTAACTAGCCTTTTTTTCGGCTTCTGAAAATGGAGAATTATTAAAAATACGTTGTAAATCTTGTCTCGTTTTAACTAAAACAGACACTTCAAATCCGAAGTAATTTGTAATAGCTTCCTTAACTGTTTTTTCAATTTTTCGATTGCTTTTTTCTGAAGATTGCAAAATCACATTGCCGCTTTGAATGTAGGTTCGTACATTTTCAAATCCAGATTGACAAAGCAATTCACGCAACTCTGCCATTGGGGCTTTTTTGTGTCCACCAACATTAATACCTTTTAAAAGTGCAATGTATGTGTTCATAATTTAACTTCCCTCCTAGCAAGGAGGGATTGAGGGAGGTGTATTATTGTTTTCTTCAAATTTATGAATATAATCTTCAATTGCTCTCAATACATTTTCAATATCATTCATTATTTGATAATCTGAAAAACGCAAAACATGAATACCTAATTCATTTAACCGTTTCGTCTTTTTCACATCTTTTTCATATACGTCTAATATTTCATGCGAATATCCATCACACTCAATTGCTAGTTGTAGTTTATTGCTGAAAAAATCGACAATATATTCATCAATTGGTTTTTGCCTATGAAAATCATAACCATACATTTGGTCTTTTCTTATATATGTCCAAAGTTTTATTTCTGATTTTGTAGAGTTATTTCGAAGTTGTCTTGCTAGTTCTTTAAGTTTTGGATTATAATAAATTTTCATTTCTAACAAAATTAGTAAAACACACCCCTTAATCCCCTCTTGTTAGAGGGGAAACTCAAGCGATATATTCTTTGCTACAATATAAGCTCCAGTCCAAGCATTTTGAAAGTTAAAACCACCAGTTACTGCATCCACATTAATTACCTCTCCTGCAAAATACAAATTGTTATGTAATTTACTTTCAAAGGTTTTAAAATTGATTTCTTTTAATTCGACCCCTCCAGCTGTGACAAACTCTTCTTTAAAAGTACTTTTTCCATCTACATGAAAAATTGCTTTTGTTAATTGATTTGCTAAGTTTTCAAGTTGATTCTTATTTACATCTGCCCAACGTGCATCTTGATCAATTTTAGCTGCTAAAACTAGTTTTTGCCACAAACGTTTTGGCAATTCAAATTGCGCAGATTTAGCAACCATTTTTTTTGCCAAGTCGTGTTTTAAAGCTTTCAAATTATCTAAACATTCTTCAACCGATTGTCTAATAAAATTGACTTCAATATCGAATTTATAATTACACTTTTCCAGTTCTAAAGCGCCAAAAGCAGACAATTTTAAAATGGCTGGAGCACTCATACCAACATGTGTGATTAGCAAAGGACCCTCGCTCCAAAGATTAGTTTCTAGAACTTTAACCTCAACATTTTGAGCAACTACACCAGGAATATCTTTAATACGCTCATCCTTAATATCGAATGTAAAAAGAGATGGAACTGGTTTTGAAATAGTGTGACCTAAATCTTCAAGGAGCTGCCATATTTTGGTATTGCTTCCTGTGGCAATTACTAATTTATTAGAGGTAAGATTGTCTTGAGAAGTTTCTATTTTCCATCCGTTTTCATCCTTTTTAATAGATTTTACAGAGTGATTGTATAATATTTCAACGCTGTGCTTTTTTACTTCATTTAAGAAGCAGTTTATAATAGTTTGTGACGAATTTGTAATAGGAAACATGCGACCATCTTCCTCAATTTTTAATTCTACTCCACGTTTTTCAAACCACTCAATTGTGTCTCCTGTCATGAATTGATTAAAGGGTCCTAATAATTCCTTTTCACCTCGAGGATAATTTTGAGCTAATTCAGATGGAATAAACTCTGCATGAGTAACATTACAACGTCCTCCACCAGAAACCTTTACTTTTTGCAGGCCTTCTTTACCACGTTCTAAAATACAAACTTTTAAATCTGGATTTAGTTCAGCAATATTGATGGCTGCAAAAAAACCTGCTGCGCCTCCTCCAACTATTATAACATCGTAGTGGTTCATTGGCATTTATATGATTATTCTTGAATCTGTTGAGTTTAGAAGAATCTTTTATTAATTCTTAATTAATTTTTTAAGTTCTCTCTCAGTTAATGGTCTTGTTGATTCTCCTGAAACTCTTATTTCCTTATGCATCATTCTACGCTCAACACCAAAAAAACCAACTTTTATATGTGTCAGAAAAATTCTGTTTAATTCATCACACTTTTCTAAATCAGATAGAGCTCCTTTTTCATCACCTAAAGCTTTTTTAATGGCAGCTCTTTCAGAATAATACTTTGCCTCATCAGTAAACTTTTCAATAAACTTATTATACATTTTTAAAGCTTTTTCATATTTCCCTTTTTCATTTAATCGTTTAGCTTTACTATAATCTTCATTAAATGTACCTTTCTTACTTATAAAGTGAAATTTAATCTTATAAGTATAACTCACTTCCTTTCCATCAATTAAAGTTGGATTCCATAAACCATTCGTTTTTTGTACTGCCAACATAGCGTTTAACCCATTAGTCTTACTGCTATTAATTTCTGGAATTACATCTAGGACTTCTCCTTTTTCGTTAATGGTAAAAGAAATTGTCACTGTGCCATCATCAGTCGCTTTTTTTCCATTAAACATATAGAATTTCGATGTAATAAATTTTTGGACATTACCTTCTTTAAAAGCGGCTTGTGTAAACTCTTCTTGTGAAACCACAATAGCACTGTGCATTAAAAGTATTATTAATAAAAAAGGGATTTGTTTCATAATCGGTAGAGTTTTATTATTCTTAAAAGTAAGAAAAACTACGTACTTTTAACATTGTTTTATAAATCTTTACTTTGAATAAAATTGCTCTCTTTACTATACTTACCTTTCTCAGCTGTGACACTGGAGATTTGAAGGTTATTACAGATTTACCAAGATCTCTAAATGAAGCTTCTGGTTTAGAAAAAACCACCCATTCTGATCTTTTATGGATGATAAATGATGGTGGAAATAAGCCTGTTTTATATGGTTTGGATACTTTAGGAACTATAAAAAAGCACATAAAAATTAATGCTAAAAATAGAGATTGGGAAGATTTAGCAGCAGACGACACTGGAAATATTTATATTGGTAATTTTGGAAACAATAGCAATGACAGCAAAAACCTTTCTGTCTTAATAATTAACAATAAAGATTTAGATACTGCTAAAACAATAACACCAAAAAAAATCTCATTTACTTATCCAGAACAAAAAAAATTTCCTCCAAAAAATAAAAAACGTCACTTTGATTGTGAGTCCTTTTTTTATTTTAATGATAGCTTGTATTTATTTACAAAAAGCCGTAGTTCTTCTAACAAAGGAAGAACCAACCTCTATCAAATACCTACTAAACCTGGAAAATATGAAGCTAAATACATTAGCTCTTTTTCAACCTGTAACGATTCTGGTTGTTGGGTAACTTCAGCTGATATAAATGACAAAAAAGATCAAATAGTTTTACTTACTGAGCATAGTGTTTTTATATTTTCTAATTTTAAAGGAAATGATTTTCTAAATGGAGATGTTAAACACATAGATTTTAAACATAGATCTCAAAAAGAAAGTGTCATTTTTAAGAATGATAGCACACTTTTAATTACTGATGAATATTTAGGTGTGAGTGGTGGAAACTTATATCAATTAGATATTCATTAAAACCCGAAACCTAGCTTAAAAGCCAATCTTAAACCATCATTACCAGAAAAAGCTGAAATATTACCAACAATCATATCTGCTCCATTAAAAAATAATCCTCCACCAACAGAGTTGTTCCATTTATCGGAATCTTCACCATCAACCCAAACGCGACCATAATCTAAGCCACCATAAATCCCAATATTAATGGGAAGCAAGCTTGTTTTTACCTTTCTAAGGTTTAATCGTAAATCTGTACTTTGCACAAACGAACTCTTACCAGTAAAACGTTCATTTCTATAACCTCTTAACCCATTATTAGCTCCTAAGTTAGCTGCTTGATAAAATTCAAAATCATCACCAATATTAATACGTCCACCCAATTTTGTGGCTAAAACAAGTTGCCCATTAGAAGTCAATCTATAGTCAAAAGCAATTGAAGGAATTAAGTACCCAAATCCATTTGAGTCATTAATATTTGATTTATAACCTAGATGCACATTTGTTTCCATTCCTAAAGTTGGAAAAGCCTTGTTATCTCTATTTTCAAATCCATAAGATAATTCAGCGCCAACAAAATTATTATAGACATCAACATTGTTGCCAATAATTGTATTAATAAATCTACCCTCGGTTTCTTCAACTTCAATGGATTCGTATGATAATCCTAATTTAACTTTCGAGCCTAAATCACCATGCCATTGTAAAGCAGGTGCTATTTTTATGGTTCTTAATTTAACTCTGTTATAATCTAAATCTACATCTAAGCCATCTTTCTCATCAGCTTCAGGATTAACTGTTTTGTTTCCATATCCAAAGAAATTTATTGCATAATTTGGACTAGTAAATTTAGCGTCTACCACTAAATTAGCACTCCCTATTATATTTGCAAACTCCCCTGAATAAGAAATATCAAAGCCTTTAGTAGCGAAATAATACGCAGCAGATACTATGTGTTGAGATGTAAAAGGATTTCTTTCAAATCCATTTACTGTAAAAGTGTTTACAAAACCTATTTTAAAACCATCATCTGGATTTGAACCTATTGATGGTACAAATTGGTTAGAATTATAGGTTGGTTTTTTATAATTGTAAACATTAGTTTCGTAATCATCTGTTAACTTTCTGCTTCCTTTATTGGTTATAAACTTGCTCACCTTGGACTTATAATCGTAAACCCTTATTTGGCTGCCATTTTCTATATTGTAAGTATCCTTATTCTGTCCTCCAATAATTCTAATTTTAATCAAATTTTCACCTTTACCCGACACTTTAAAAACATCTTCATCATCTAGACCATACACCCAAATTTCTTTAGTATCCAAATGTGAATAATCACGCTGATGAAATACTTCTCCCTTTTCTCCTTGCTGAATTCTATAAACTGTAACCTTAGTTAATTTTTGATCACGCTCTATTTCAAACCAATCATCTTTATCAGTACCTTTAATGATTGCATATTTGTTTACTTGATTGTAATATTCGTTTGAAATCTTTTGAAGATTGGCTCTTCTGCCAATTAATTTGCGCTTAATATCTTGAACTGTTTCATCATGAACTTCTTTTGGAAAATGTTTAAAGGCACTATCTATTACTTCATCAGTAAGATTTTCAACAATATGTTTAACTTGAACATTCCAATCTTGTCTAGTAGACTGATTTATTAAAGCAACATCCAAAGAATAAGGCTCTAAATTGAACCATTTTGGACTTTTTAATTCTTCATCATAAGATTGCATTAATCTTAAAGTTGGAACAATTTTGGTTACAAAACCTAACAAAGTTCCATCTGCCATTATCGAAAATGCTTGATCTCGATCTCTTGGCATTGGTCTGTAAATAGTTTTTTTATTTTCCTTAAATTTTGCCCAACGCCATTGATCTTCATGTCTATCCCAATCGCCAATTAACATATCGAATAAACGCGCTCTAATATAAGCTGCTTCATCTACAAGGTTATCTTCATCTTCTCTTAACTCTCGAAGCATATCATGTGTGCTTATAAGTTCATTTGAAAATCCAAAACTTTCCTTTTCTCCATGACCATCGGCTGCTCGTTCTTCAATCATATATAATTCATCTCCAAATTCGTTATTATAAGCGCCCAAAGCCTCTTGCTTAGGCACATAATACAATTTTGGGTTTGTATGCATAACACCAATAGCTTTAGATAATGTTGCTATTGTAAAAGGTGCATAAGGATGTGAACCTGTAAAAACATCAAGCAACAAATTCTCTGCAGCTGTATCGTCAAATTGACCTTTTATATACTGATTTTTAAAAGCTACTGCTTGCAAATATTGCAAAGCATTTTTACGTAAAGCTCTCATCACATACTCTCTACCTTCGGCATTTTCTAAACGCAATGATTTAGATTGATGCCCACCTCCTTTTCGTATTGGTTTTAAGCCTCCAAACAAAGTATCCAACTTTATAGCTGGAACTGTTACATCTTTACTAAAATATTCCCTATAACGCTCTCCCCATAACTTTTTAAAGGCCTTTGTTTTTGCTGTTTCTTCTTTTGTATAAATAGAGACTGTTTTCTGAGTTGGTAAATCTAAAGGGTATACTATTTGAGTTTCAACGCTATTTGGTTTTAAAACTTGAGTTTCGAAAACAATTTTATTAGTTTTTGCTTCAAAGAATCGCACATAAGAAGATCCATCTTTAAATACATCTAATCGAGCATATCCTTGTGTCGCAAATGAAAATTTTCCAGAACCTGAGTTTCTCACAGGATTCGTTTTAGATCCTGAACCGCTGATAATTTGTGGAAGATTATCTTGAACTAGGTATTGTAAATTATGATCATGTCCAGAAACAAAAACTACCTTTTCATTTTCTTGAGAAAGCGTAATTAAACGGTTTTTAAACTCTCTATATTTCTTGTTTTGATCATCAACTGTTATTATACCTCCAGTTTTTCTAATAAGATTTTTTAATGTCCCTAAAACTGGTAATGGCGACATGTGACTTTTAAAGGAATATTGTCCTCCATGAGAACCATTTGTGAATAAAGGATGATGCAATGCAACTATTGTTGTTTTTCCTCTTGCTTTTTTTACTAGACTTTCGTATTCATCAAAAAAAAGCACTCTTGTTTTTATTTCACAATCATCATTAATTGTAGGATGCTTATCCCAATTAGTTAAATACCACTCTGAATCTATTACAATTAACACCACATTATCACTAACATCAATCTTTTCAATTGGACAACCATTTTTAGGAAGAAAAGTGTTTCTGCCAAGGATGTCTTCTATGTAATTTTCTTGACGCTTTAATCCTTTTAAACCATCACTATACCAATCATGATTTCCTGGAATAAAAATGGCATTCCCTTGAAAATTTTTCGCTGCATCTGCTTGTACATTAAGTTGGTGTTCAGCAAAACTTCTTTGTTCATGATTACTTTTTGGCATTCCTGATGGATAAATATTATCTCCTAAAAATAATGCCGTACTATTATTCTTTGCTGCTTTATCAAGTTGCAGTTTAAATTCTTTTAAAGCTTTAGTTTTTGTGCCTATTGGAGAATTCCCTCCGTCTCCAATTAAATAAAATGAATGCTCAATTTGCTTTTCGTCTGGAAAAACCTGATCACTAATACCATCTTCATACTGAAGCTTGTATGTAGCACAACCATTTAGCATAATAAAAACAGCTATAAAAACTAAGGCTTTAAAAGTATTCTTCATTACTAAATTATTTATCATACTTCATATTGCAGGTCTCACAAAAGTAAGTATCTTTTTGTAGAGTGATTTTATCTAACTTCCCTACCACTTCTTTAATAAAATTATTATATATATCTGACTTTTGGTCAGTGTTTTTTCCTTTTATTTTTCTATAAAATTCACCATCCCATTCTTGTTTCCCCAACAATTTGGACAAATACCTTCTGGTGCTTTTCCTGTTTCTTTATTCTCTGATTTCGCTTTAAAATAACTCTTAATCTTAGCTGTTATGTTCATTCTCTAAATTTTTATTTAATTCTTTATCTGTTGGATTTCTATGCTTCTTTTTTCCAATGGTAATTGTTGGAAAATTTAATTTTCTATTTTCATAAAGACTACATAACTCTTCAGCAAAGTCTTCATTTTTTTCTACATCTAAAAATACATATTCTACTTTTCTATTTTCTAAAAAAGCTTGATAGTATTTAGTTTTATGGCACCTTTCGGTGCCATAAAGTTTAATTTTTGGTGTCATTTTAATTTGTCAGCATGAAGCTTACGAAGCTTTGTTAGTTTTGGTGTTATTACAAAACTACAATAACCTTGCACTTGATTATCTTTATAGTAATCTTGATGTTCTTTTTCGGCTTCGTAAAAAATATCCAAAGGAGATATTTCGGTAACAATTGGATCGTTATAATAAATAGAAACTTCTTTTATAACAACTTCAGCAATTCTTTTCTGCTCATTATTATGATAATAAATTACCGAGCGATATTGTGTGCCACGATCAGCTCCTTGACGATTCAACGTCGTTGGATCGTGAGTAGTCATGAAAATGATTAATATATCTTCATAAGAAATTGTATTAGCGTCATAAGTTACTTGTACTACCTCTGCATGTCCTGTTAAACCAGAACAAATTTCACGATAGGTTGGTTTTCCAGGAACGCTCCCTCCAGAATAACCAGATACTACTTTATCCACTCCTTTTACTTCTTGAAATACTGCTTCTGTACACCAAAAACAGCCACCACCAAATGTGGCTTGCTGTATGTTTTTAGTTGCCATGTATAACCTCCTTATCTAATTTCATAGATTCAGAATTTACGCAATAACGTAATCCACTTGGTTCAGGACCATCTGGAAATACATGACCTAAATGTGCATCACAAGTATTACACATAACCTCAACTCTAACCATACCAAAAGCCGTATCCTTTGCATATTTAATAGCGTTTTCTTTAATTGGTTGTGTAAAACTTGGCCAGCCTGTTCCAGAACTAAATTTAATAGTTGAGTCAAATAAAGGTGTATTACAACACATACAGTTGTATTTACCTTCATCATAAATATTGCAAAGATCGCCACTATGTGGACGTTCAGTTCCTTTTTGTCTTGTAATTATAAATTGCTCTGGAGTTAACTGATTTCGCCATTCTTCCTCTGTTTTTTCAACTCGTCTATCTGGAGTTGGGTTTCCGTTAACAGAGTAACTAATTATATCTTTCCAAGTAAGCATACTGTTGGTTCCTTTCTTTCTGTTAGTTAATAATTTCATTAAATAGGTCAGAAACAACCTCTGTTGTTTAATAAAATACTTTTATGTAAATCTTCTATTTTATTAAAGCAATTCGGTTTCTATTCTAATTAATAATCATACTTTTCAAGATAAATATAGTCGAAATATAGTTTTAATCATTACAAATGTATTTAACTGAAAGTAACTGTAAAGTTTACGACAAACATTCTTGTTGAATAAAGTTTAGTATTTTTACTAAAAATCATCTTTTTTATATGGATAATCTTATTTATGAAACTGAAAAATTTGTAGTCCACTTATTAAACAATAAACTGGATAACAAGTTTGTCTATCATAATTTGGCACATACACAACGTGTTGTTGAAAAAGCCAAAGAACTTGCAGAACTTGCTCAAATTAGTGAGTTAGAGAAGACGCACCTTATATTAAGTGTTTGGTTACATGATACAGGTTTTACAGTGAAAATTGAGAATCATGAAGATGAAAGTGCCAAAATTGCAACGGCTTTTTTAACTGAACAAGGTTGCTCAAATAATGATATTGAAGCTGTTTGTAATCTAATTTTAGCAACAAATCTTGATTATGAGCCAAAAAATAAACTTGAAAAAATTATTCGTGATGCCGACTGTGCTCATATTGGCAGTAAAAACTACCTTGAAGTTGCTGAATTACTAAGAAAAGAATGGGAATTAACATGTAATAAAACAATAACTGAAGCTAAATGGTTAGAGGAAAGCATAAACTTTTTAACTACACAACATCGTTTTTATTCAAACGTAGCTTCTTCAATTTGGGATAAAGGAAAGGGTAAAAATTTATCGCAGTTACTAAAAATGCAAAAAAAGTTAATAAACGAAGAATCTAAATTAAAACACAAAAAAGACGAATTAAAGTTTAAAAAAAACAAAATAGAATTACCAGAACGTGGTATTGAAACCATGTTTCGAGTTACTTTAAAAAATCATATGCATTTAAGTAATATTGCAGATACTAAAGCCAATATTTTGCTATCTGTAAATGCTATAATAGTCTCTTTGGTACTTTCAAATTTGGTTTCTAAACTTGACAACCCTTCTAATGATTACTTAATTTGGCCTACAGTTATTTTTGTGATTTTTACTGTAATCTCTATAATATTATCCATTCTAGCCACTAGACCAAATGTTACAAGTGGTAAGTTCACAAAGGACGATGTTGCTAACAAAAAAGTAAACCTATTATTTTTTGGTAACTTTCATAAAATGAGTTTAGATGATTTTGAATGGGCAATGGGGGAAATGATGCAAGACAGAGATTATTTGTATTCATCCATGAAAAAAGATCTTTATTTTTTAGGAAAGGTTTTAGACAGAAAATACAAAATATTACGTTTAACCTATGCTGTATTTATGGTTGGAATTGTTGTAAGTGTTTTTGCCTTTGCAATCGCCTTTAAAGCTCAACCAGTAATGTGAAATTATTTAAAATAAAATCAGGCTTTAATTTCCTTCATTAAATCATCGTAAGTATAAAACGCTTTATCATCTTCACTTTTATGATATAAAACACTTACTCTAATTGCCTTTAATCCAGTTACTGCTTGCAAATCCTGTAACTCAACTATTTCTACATCAGTATCTAAATACTTTTTTGATTGTAAAAATTTGATATATCGTAAATATTCTACTTCATCTTGCTTTTGAGAATAAACAATACTAATCTTTCCTTTTTGGGTAACACGTTTTTTTGTGCCTTTTATGTATGCTTTATCTACACGCTTTTTTACAATTTCATAACGTGCATTGTATGTACCATCAACATCAAATTGCTTTTCATCCATTCTAAAACTAATAGATAATGGCTGGTTAAACACTAAAATCATAGAGGCTACATCTAATGACATAGGAAATTCAGATTTCATTTGATAATATGAATTTTCCATTTCGCACATCACTTGTAATTGCCAAAGTCTTAAATTGTATAAGTAAATAGGATTAAAACTATCATCTTTAGTTATGGACTCTCCTATATACATATTATGCTCAACACCATCAGTTTTAAAGCGCTCAAAATAATGAGGATACATTGCCTGCGCCTCCACTTGCTTTTTATCTAGAAGAGAAGCCATTTCTTTGTTAATATGAGTAATCGTATCATCATATTCTTTTCTATGCTTGTATAAAACATCAACTTTTTCATCAATGCTATTATAATAATTATCAATTTCAGATTTTAAAATATTTGCATTGTATAAGTGCTGAAGAACATCGTGGATATCACCTTTAAAGAAAGAAGATATTTGCTGTTCACTATCAACTTGAAAATTATTTTCTAAACCAACCAAATAATCTTTTATTTGATACATATACTGCTCGTATATTGGCAATTCTTCAATTTTATAAGCCCTTTCAAGTATTGAATTAACAGACTTCAATTGTATTCTTAAATCCTGTTGGGTCGCCCAATTTCTTGCTTCAGAAGAACCTTTTATATCTATTTGTCCATATAGTGGATAAATGTTATCAAATGCAATTTTATTAAATGTTGGTTCCTTTCCATTAAACTGATCTTTAATAAAATTCTTAGCCTCAGTAACAAATCTCCAATGCACACTAGGGTGAATTGATGTACATTCTTTTTGAATTATGGCTTCTATTAGATTCTCTTCATCATTTTTAGAACGCTCCACAGCCGAAACAATAAAAGGCATTACATCTTCCAACTTATTAGCATTAATACTGTTTAGAACCAATGGTTCTTTTGACACAATTTCAAGTATTCCCATTAGCCCATCATCATTTGCAATAGGCGCAAAAATAGCGCTTTTTAAACCTTGATTATATAATGCCTTTATGTGAGGTGCCTTCCCTTTGGATTTTTCATACAAACGATCTACGTCTGATACTGAAAAATATTTTTTCTCTTGCAACAATCTTTTGTATGACCAACTACATAAGGCATCAGCGCATTTAGATGTTTCAAGATCATCTAGCAAAAAACTATTCATTCCTACTCCATAAACACGTTCAAAAATATCTTCCTCAGAATTATAAATAGAAAAACCAACTTTAATATCTTTTAAACCGAGAAGCGATTGGAAAATTTCATAAAAACTTTCCATAAACCCTTCATCTTGTCGCTTATCTTCTCCAATTAAGGACGATTTAATATTTGAAATAGATTGATCGTCTGTAACATCAAAAATATTAGAAATCACAAACCCCTTAAATGTGTAGCTGTTTGGCGGGAATTTTTCTTTCCATAAATTAATATTCTCAAAATTATCAAGTAATAATTCGTAATCCTCTTGAGTGATTTTAGGCGTATTCTTTTTTGGTGTTATTTCAGTAAAATCAGCATTATACAATATCTTGTAATACCTCATAATACCATTAACGTCTGGAATTTCGTAATAAAATGGTCGTTTAAAATTTATGTTATATCCATAACAAAATGCTAAAACAATAGTACAAGCAATAATGTACTTATCGTCTTCTGGCATATTTTTAATCTTTAATTCAAAATCATCGCCTGCGGTTTTTATGATGTTTTTAAAACGTTCCGAAGAGTTAAAAATCAAATTATGAAAAGGTACAGAAGCAGTCTTTATTTCATTGTTTGTTAATACTGGACTAAATGAATCTTGAAGAATTACACTTATTTCTTTTTCTCTTTCTTTCAAGACATTATAATCACAAAAACCATCACGCAGTTCTGGATATGCTTCAGCTGTTTTTAAAACTCGCTTTGCTTTTACAGCAATGAATTCATCTTCATTATTCGCTAAAGTTTCGTAATGATTAAGTAACTTATTGAAACTTACTTTAAGCTCAAAAGGCGACTCAATATTTTCATTAATATCCATGATACGTAATTGATTATATAACAAATTTACAAATTATTGATTTAGTCGTTATAAACTAGACTATCTAACAATACAATTGTTTCACTTTTAAATGTTAAACTTTAAACAAATACTTGCAAATAGTTTGTGTGAGCTTTAACTAAAAATTATTTATAAAACATTAAATCAAAAAAAAGCCTCTCAAATTATGAGAAGCTTTCTAACTTTGTGCGGGCGGAGAGACTCGAACTCTCACACCTCGCGGCACTAGATCCTAAGTCTAGCGTGTCTACCAATTCCACCACGCCCGCAAAAGGACTGCAAATATAAACATTCCTTTGAATATTCAAATCTATCTACAAAAAATAATATCTCTTTTTGTACTTTTAAGGTTCATTAAAACTTATTCTCAATGCAAGGTATAAAACCATACATCAGCAATCATAAAGATCGCTTTTTAAATGAACTAATCGAACTGTTGAAGATTCCATCTATTAGTGCAGATTCAGCATACAAAAAGGATGTTCTACTAACAGCAGAATTCGTTTCAGAAAGTCTAAAAAAAGCTGGCTGTGATAATGTTGAAATTTGTAAAACTGAAGGCTATCCTATAATATATGCCGATAAAATTATAGATACAAACCTACCAACTGTTTTAGTATATGGTCATTATGATGTACAACCCCCAGATCCTTTAAATCTTTGGGATTCCCCACCATTTGAACCTATTATCAAAAAAACAGACTTACATCCTGAAGGAGCAATTTTTGCAAGAGGATCATGTGATGACAAGGGACAGTTTTACATGCACGTTAAAGCTATAGAGTTCTTAATTTCAACAAATCAATTACCATGTAATGTAAAATTCATGATTGAAGGTGAAGAGGAAGTTGGTAGTACAAGTTTAGCTGGGTTTGTGAAAAATAATCATGACAAATTAGCCAACGATGTAATATTGATTTCGGATACTGGAATGATTGCCAAAGATGTACCTTCAATAACTACTGGACTTAGAGGTCTAAGTTATGTTGAAGTTGAAGTTACTGGTCCAAATCGCGATTTACATTCAGGATTATATGGAGGCGCTGTCGCCAACCCAATTAATATATTAACCAAAATGATTGCATCGCTTCATGATGAGAATAACCATATTACTATCCCTGGGTTTTATGATAAGGTTGAAGAACTCTCTGCTGGAGAACGGGCTGAAATGGCAAAAGCACCATTTTCACTAGACGCTTACAAAAAAGCATTGGATATTGACGCAGTTTATGGAGAAAAAGATTACACTACAAACGAACGTAATTCCATTCGACCTACACTTGACGTGAACGGAATTTGGGGAGGTTACACAGGTGAAGGCGCAAAAACAGTGATAGCAAGTAAAGCCTATGCAAAAATTTCAATGCGTTTGGTGCCTGACCAAGATTGGCTAGAAATTACTGATTTGTTTAAAACACATTTTGAAAACATTGCACCAAAAGGAGTTACGGTAGAAGTAACACCTCATCATGGTGGGCAAGCGTATGTAACACCAATAGATAGTATTGGTTATAAAGCAGCTTCGAAAGCCTATGAAGACACTTTTGGAAAAACACCAATTCCACAACGAAGTGGTGGAAGCATTCCAATTGTTGCCTTGTTTGAAAAAGAGCTAAAAAGTAAAACCATATTAATGGGCTTTGGCTTAGACAGTGATGCAATTCACTCTCCAAATGAACATTTTGGATTATTTAACTACTACAAAGGCATAGAAACCATTCCTTTATTCTATAAATATTTTACTGAGTTGAAAATGAAATAGTTCCAAATTCCTTACATTTATACATCCAACTAAAACATAATTCTCATGAAATTCAGATTTGCACAATTAATTGTAGTAGTTTTTACAATTTCACTAATTTTTAGCTGCTCAAATTCGAGCACATCAGAAAAAAAACAGCTAACAGAAACTGATTATAAAAAAGCAACCGCTCACATGAGTAGTGATTTAAATAAGCTTATTTCTAATCAAATTACAAGTCAAAAATGGCTAGACGATGGTTATTTTTTATATTCAAAGCAAACTGAAAATGGCGACGAATACATTCTTGTAAATCCAATTTCAAAAGAAAAAACAACGGTTTTTGATGTCGCAAAATTGACATCTAGCTTATCTTCAAAATTAGATGAAACAATTGATGCAAAAGATTTATCCTTAAGAAATGTCAATTATTCTAAAGACTCTAATAATGTAATTTTTTCTTATGGCGGCAACAACTATTCGTATAACGCTACCGATAATTCTATAACCGATTTTGAAGATAATTCTCCAGAAGTTAGCAGAAATGAACATCTGTCTCCTAACGGTAAACTCGCAGCCTATATTGATAATTTCAACCTTTGGGTTAGAGATATCAATACCAATAAAAAAACCCAATTAACTTTTGATGGGATTGAAGATTACAGTTATGCTATTAATAATGCAGGATGGACCAAAGGGGATAATGCGGTTTTAAAATGGTCCCCTAATTCTGATAAAATTGCCACTTTCAGGCAAGATGCACGAGGTGTTGGTGAAATGTATTTAACCTCAACAAATGTTGGTCATCCTAGACTGGAAGCTTGGAAACATCCTTTACCTGGAGATTTAAAGGTATTTAAAATTGAGCGTATTATTATTCATTTGGATGGCGCGCCAAGAATGACACAATTAAAAATGGAATCAGATTTTCAACGCTCAACAACCACAGACCATATTGCTGGAAGAGGTGGTGAGTTTTTGGATGTAGAATGGAGTGAAGATGGGTCTCAATTGTCTTTTGTATCATCCTCAAGAGATCATAAAATTGCACACTTAAGAATTGCTAATTCCTATTCAGGTGATGTTCGCTCTGTTCTAAAAGAAGAGACTGAAACGTATTTCGAGTCTGGTGTGAGGATGAGAAACTGGCATTTATTAGAGAAAAGCAATGAAGTAATTTGGTTTTCCGAAAGAGATAATTGGGGACATTTATACCTATACGATTTAACAACTGGAGATTTAAAACAACAAATAACCAAGGGCGAATGGGCTGTTCAGCAGTTGTTGCATATTGATGAAGATACTAGAGAATTATTTTTTACAGCAGGTGGAAAAGAAGATGGAAACCCTTATCATCAATACTTATACAAAGTTGATTTTGATGGAAACAACCTCATTAATTTAACTCCTGATACTGGAACACATAGTATTAACTTCTCTCCTAATTACGATTACTTTGTTGACACCTATTCTACAGTTGAAAACCCTCCTGTAACTGTATTAAGAAATAGAAATGGAGAAAAGATTGCTGACTTAGAAACTGCAGACATTACAAGGTTAAAAGCCAACAACTGGCAACAACCAATAGAGTTCAACGTAAAAGCTAGAGATAATAAGACCGATTTATATGGTATTATGTACTTGCCAAGTCATTACTCTGAAACTGGGTCGTATCCAATATTAAATTACATCTACCCAGGACCACAATCAGGAAGTGTTCGTGGTTTTGGTTTTAGTGCTGTAAGCAGAGATTATCAAGCTGTTGCCGAATTAGGTTTTGTAGTGGTAGCTGTAAACGCTATGGGAACTCCAGGACGCTCAAAATCTTTCCATGATTTTTATTATGGAAATATGGGAGACAATGGTATTCCAGACAACATCACTACTATTGAACAATTAGCAAAACAATACAAAGGAATGGATCTTGACCGAGTTGGTATTTGGGGACATTCTGGTGGTGGTTTTGCGTCAACAAGAGCATTGTTTGCTTATCCTGATTTTTATAAAGTAGCAGTATCTGGTGCTGGAAACCACGATAATAGAAATTACGAAGCAGATTGGGGAGAAAAATGGCAAGGACTTTTAGTAACCGATAAAGAAAGTGGCACTACTAATTACGACAATCAAGCAAATCAGTTGATAGCTGAAAACTTAAAAGGAAAACTTCTTATTACTCATGGCTCTATGGATAATAATGTACCTCCATCAAACACGATGTTGGTTGTTGAAGCCTTGATTAAAGCCAATAAAGATTTTGACTTTATTTTATTCCCAAACCAAAGACATGGTTATGGAAATATGACCGATTATATGACTAGAAGACGTTGGGATTATTGGGTAAAGCATTTACTGAATATGGAACCTCCCAAAGAGTTTTCACTAGATAACTTTTAATAATAACATCACTGCTTAATAAAGCATGAATGAAGAATGACCATTTAGTTCGACTATTAGAACTAAGTTTAGCCACATTATTTATTAGTACCTCAGGTGCTTTAGGTAAATTTATTGCTATGCCAACGCCAGTAATTGTATGGTGGCGTTGTGCATTAGCTTTGATCTTTTTGTTTGTTTTTTCTAAAATTGTTAGAATTCATTTGGCTCCTAAATCAAAAAAAGACTTACCAACCATAATTATTAGTGCTTTATTCCTAGGAGCTCATTGGATTACATATTTCTATTCATTGAAACTATCTAATGTAGCAATAGGTATGTTGTCGTTGTATACCTTCCCTGTAATTACTGCGTTGTTGGAACCTTTCTTCACAAAAGTGAAACTCGAAATAAGTCACATATTTTTGGGCTTACTCATTTTAGTAGGTATTTACATTTTATCACCTGAGTTGAATCTTGAAAACTCACAAGTTAAAGGTCTGTTATTAGGAATACTCTCAGCAATCTGTTATGCTTTAAGGATTTTGATTTTAAAGAAGCATGCAAAAAACTACCATGGTACGACGTTAATGATTTATCAATTGATTGTGTTAACTATCGTCCTAGTACCCTTTATGTTCTTAATGGACACTAGCGGAATTAAAACACAGTATCCTTATGTGATTTTATTGGCACTACTTACTACAGCAATTGGACACTCGCTCTTTGTGCACAGTTTAAAGTATTTTTCAGCAAGTTCGGCAAGTATTATTAGTAGTTTTTTGCCGATTTATGGGATTATAATTGCTTACTTCTTTCTGGGAGAAATTCCGAAACTAAATACCATTATTGGTGGAAGTTTAATTATGATAACTGTAATTATTGAAAGCATATTGTCTAAAAAGAGGATGGTGAAAAAATAACATTTTTACCTATTGTACATTTTGACTCACTAAACATAATTTTATGTCAGTTCGAGTGATTTTCGATAGAAAATTGTATCGAGAACTCTTGTTTTGAAACAAAAATTTGATTCTCGATACTAATTTCACTCATTTTCAATCGTGAAATTCACTCGAATTGACAAATTTCAATTAAAATACACAATGGGTTTATTCCTTAACAACCTTATAACTCAATGTTCTTCCTTGGCTTTCAATGTTTACAAAATAAATACCATTAGCGAATTGAGAAAAGGACACTTCGTTATACTGTTTGTCAATTGTGGTTTTTAAGAGTTCTTTTCCTTCAATTGAAACTATAGACAACATTGCTTTAGGTATTGTTTCAGGAATTTTAATGTTCAATTTTGAAGTTACAGGGTTCGGAAATATTTCTATGTCTTCTTTTGTAAATTCATCATCCCCTAAACCAGCGTGATAAATACATTCACTAATTTCAACACATGCACCATCGGTAACTTCAACCGCATAATAGCCCTCTGAAGTAGGATAGAACCAGTTATTTGTAGCACCAGGAATCAGTGCCATATTGTTATTACAATCTAACCATTGATATGTTGCGGTAGGTGACCAAGCTACATCCAAATTACCAGGTAAATTTATGTAAGCTTTACTATCAACAGGTAGTAAATTCCCTTTTGTCGCCATATAATACAGTGACAACTTTGTTAAATCTGTAAAATAGTCCATATCTAAGTCAGCAAATCTATCATTAGCTGTATGGTAATTTGGTGTTTCATCATTATTAAACCACGATTCTCCAACAAAAATTGCTGGAAAACCATTGCTCCAAAACCAAAAATGATCAGAAGCACCAGACCCAGGATTAACAACATTAGCATTTAAATTGAGCCCTGAGCTAGCTAAAGCATTAAGCATATCATCCTTTAAGGTTAATGATCCTGCAATATTTCTAACATCTATATCAAAATCGTTGTCACCGTCGCCATCATACGCCATCATATCTAAATTTAAGACACCCAATATGTTATCACCATTAGCTGCAGCAGCATTGGCGTAATATCGAGAACCTATTAAATTGTTTTCTTCTTGATCCCAAAGTGCATAAATAATAGTATTATCAAAACATTGAGTCGATAAAATTCTGGCCATCTCTAACACAGCAGTTGTTCCGCTTGCGTTATCATCAACGCAATAATCATCCACACTATCGTAATGTGCACAAATAATATAAATATCGTCTGGATTTGTTTTTCCTAACTGCGTCGCAATAATATTTCTGCCATTATAGGTTGTAGAGCCATAAGTTACTGTGTAGGCTTGGTCGTTAATGGTTAAATTATTGAACACGGACAATCGTTCCTTTAAATAATCGGCTGCAACGTCGTTATTAGCACTTTCTCTGTTTAAAATAGTAACCGTACTTCCATTAACAACCGTTGGGTCCTCACCTGAAAATTCACGAATCACCTTTGTTAAAGTATCTTGACTTACTAAATTCATTAAATCTGATACGGTTTGAGCCGATAAAGAAAACGACACAAAAAAAGTTAATATCAATATAGCAGTAAGTCTGTTCATTTTTGGATTTTTTTAATAATAACAATACCAAATATACATGATTTATAAAAAAAGGCTCGTTTAAAACTAAACGAGCCTTTTAATTATCTATAAAATCAAACATTAAAATTAACAATTAAAACTAAGTAAACCTTAATCATTTTTTGTTTTAAATGCTGTACAAATTTAATGGATATCTATATAATTAAGAGTAACATTTGTTACAGAGCAATTACTCTTGTTGCGAAAAATCTATGTTAAAATATTAATAATTAGAAACAAATATTTGTTTATTTTAATTTTTATTCTACATTTGTAGAGTTAATTCTAATTTTGTAGAGCAATGCAATTATCCAAAACCGAAGAACAACTAATGCAACATTTATGGAAGCTTGAAAAAGCATTTATGAAAGATCTTCTTGATGCTTACGACGACCCTAAACCAGCAACCACAACTATTGCAACACTATTAAAACGTATGTCTGGAAAAGGGTTTATAGCTTACAATCTCTACGGAAAATCAAGAGAATATTACCCGCTTGTAAAAAAGAAAGATTATTTCTCTAAGCATGTAAATGGGCTTATAAAACACTTTTTTAATGATAGTGCTACGCAGTTTGCATCGTTCTTTACTCAAGAAACGGACTTAAGCAAGGATGAGCTTGAAAGTCTAAAAGAAATTATTGATAACGAAATTAAAAAGAAGTAATTATGGCACTATATCTTTTAAAATTTTCGGGATGCCTTTTAATCTTTTTAGCCTTTTACAAATTGGTATTAGAAAAAGAAAATATGCATGCATTTAAGCGATTTTTCCTTTTGGCTGCACTTGTCTTATCAATAAGCATTCCTTTGGTGACGTTCACTCAATACGTTGATTATTCTCCTCTAACTTTTAACGAGGTTTCACAAGATATGCTTATTGCTAATAACCCCATAGAAATTGAGACAACTACTAGTTATACACCTTATATTATTTGGTCCATATACTTAATTGGTGTATTAATATTTGGTTTTAAATTTATTAGAAATCTCTATCGATTAAACTATAAAATAAAACATAACCCAAAGCAACGTTATTACGAATTCACACACGTATTATTAAAAGATTTAATAGTACCTCACACCTTTTTCAATTATATCTTCTTTAATAAATCTAAATTTGAAGCCAACCAAATACCTGAAGAAGTATTTTGGCACGAACAAACACATGCAACACAAAAACACAGTATAGATGTTGTCTTTATTGAGGCTTTACAAGTACTGCTTTGGTTTAATCCGCTAATCTATATTATTAAGCACGCCATTAAATTAAACCATGAGTTTTTGGCAGACCAAGGCGTATTACGTAAAGGGATTAACACCAACACCTATCAAAAAATTATTTTGGCATTCTCATCAAATGCTACACAACCACAACTGGCTAATGCCATAAACTATTCATTAATTAAAAAACGATTTACAGTTATGAAAACTCAAACTACAAAACGAGGTGTTTGGCTTCGAAGTCTAGTACTACTACCTCTTTTAGCAATTATGTTGTATAGCTTTAGCGATACAAAAGTTATTGAAAAAACTTCTGAAGAAGTTTCAGATACTAATTATACAGCTAGAAGCATTAACATCGAAGTATTCAACAATGGCACTTATGAAATAGAAGGCACTAAAGCTACTAAAAAAACATTTGCATCAGTTATTAACCAATTGCATCAAGACATTACTCCTGAAATACGTAATCAAATTATAAATGTTCATGTTAATAATGGAAAAGCTGTTTTAGATGAAGACGTATGGTTTATTTATAATTCAGTAATTGATTATGGCTTTCATCGCATTGTTACTTACAACCAAGAAATAATTCGAGAAAAAGGGAACAAACCTTTTGCTATTACAAATACAGATACCTATGAACAACAAAAAGCTACCAAGCTAAATACTCAAAACAAATATTATAGAATAATAACTTATTTAGACAAAGATGGTCTTGTATTACTTCCTAACGGATGGCATCCTGTTACTAACTTAAAACAAAGTTTTAGTAGATTTCACAATAAATCTAAAGCGGATTCTACAGAAATTGAACTATTAATTCATAAGAAAAGTTCAAAAAATGCAACTTCGGAAGTTATTGATATTCTAAATAGTTTTGGAACATTAAAAACCAAATATGTAGACAAATTAGGTTGGGAAACTAATAGCAGAAAACCAAATGCACAACAAAAAGCAACAAAAGCTCAAATCAAAGAGTACAATACTATAGCGAGAAAATACAACAGCATGTCTAAAAATGATATGGTTATTAAGAAAACTGACATAGAGCGATTAAAATACATTTATAGCATTATGAATGCTGAGCAAAAAAAGAATACAGAACCATTTCCAAATATTCCAGCTCCACCTGCACCAAAAGCTCCTAGAGATATTGAGGTAGAAGAAGTAATGCCTCCACCACCACCTCCAATTCCAGCCAATGCCACACCTGAGCAAAAAGCTAAGTATAAAAAGATAATTTCGGAGTATGCAAAAAAATATCCTGAAAGTGTTACTAGATATAAATCTAAATCTGGAGAAATTATTGAAGAAGTTGAAGTCCCAACTAACTTACTCCCACCACCTCCACCACCTCCAGTGCCTCACAATGCAACACCTGAACAAAAGAAAAAGTATAAAGAAAACATTAAAAAATATAAACTTGCTGTTGCAGAATCTAGACAAAACATGGCTAAGGTTAGAGAGGCAAAAAGTACTGAAAGAACTCAGCTTATTGAAGTAAAAGAACAATATGCTGCTGAAAGAAAAGCATCGCAAGAAGTTAAACTGGCTCGAGTTGCTGAAATGAAGGTGAAACAAGAGAAATTGCAACGTATTGTAGAAAGACAAGCCATTAGCGAAGAGCGTAAAGCACAATTAGTAAAAGAAAAACTAAAACATGTTGAAGAACGCAAAGCTGAAACTGAAAAGCGCCAAGAAATGCTAAAAAAGGAAAAACTAAAGCACGTAGAAGAGCGTAAGGTTTTAGCTGAACAAAAAAGAAAACATGCTATCGCTGCAAAAGTAAAACGTCAAGAAGAAAATATAGCTAGACGAGAAATGAACATTCCTCCATCTCCTCCAAAGTCCCCTTTAGACCATGTTATCGAAATGGCTAAAAAAGATGCTATTTTCTATTTTGAAGGAAAAGAAATTTCATCAGATGAAGCCATTAAAAAAATAAAACAAGGTTCTAAAATAAATATTAAATCTTATAATAAGGATGATAAGCCAAAAGTCTATCTTTCTACAAAACCGATAGTAGTAGAAATGAAGAAAAAGAATTAAATATTTTATTAAAAGCCTCTAAAATAGAGGCTTTTTTCATATTATAAATATTATGCTAAAAAAAACTACCCTCTTAATTTTAATAATTTCATTACTCTCTTGCCAATCAAAGAAAAAAAGATTTGCTGATTTAAACCTACATTTTACAAGTAACTTAAAGATTGACAGTGTATTTATTTCCAATATAACACAAGACAGAGAGTTTCAGTTCCTTCCATTTTCCAATAAAATGCACATAGAATTCAATGATAGCATTAATGACTTATATAATATAAATTTTTATACAGAAAAGGGGTTAATCATGAACCAAATGTGGCTTAATGGTAATCAAGTAACAATAAAAGGAAGTATATCAAATAAAATAACCATTGATACAGTTATTGGCTCTAACCTATATTATAAATCTACTGCTTTTAAAAAAAAATACAAAAAGCTAGTAGATGAGGATTCCTTAGATAGCTCTAAAATAAATTTATTTCTTTTAGAGCATACTAAAAATAACGTTAACAATCCCTTATCTATTGAAATTTCAAATCATTTTTTTCTTAGAAATATTAACAACAAGAAACAACTTAATAACATATATACTATTCTAACAAATCAACCAAACGATATAAAAGTTCATCTATTGAATCCTATAAAAAAAATCGAAAACATTCTTACAGATAAAAAAATAGATTTTTCAAAACATACTTTTTACGATGACAAAAATAACCTTGTAAATATTTCATTAGACGAAGCTAAAACATATCTTATTGACTTTTGGTTTGTTAACTGTCCTCCTTGTGTAAAAGACCATATGCTAATAGCTAAAAAATTAAAGACTCTCAAACAAAATAATATTGAGCTAATAAGTATATCTACAGATAATGACCACAATACTTGGATTGACTACCTAAGAAAAAATAATTATAATTGGTCTAACTTCAGAGAAATTGAAAATTATAATAATAGAATAACAACAAAAAACCTAATTACAGTATTTCCAACTTACCTTGTAATAAAAAAAGGTAACATATTAAAAAGGTCTCATTCCTTTTCATTCATTGAGGAATATTTAAGTATTAAATAGTTGTAATATTACTCTTAAATTCATAAAGTTATAAGCTTTAGTGTAACATTTTGTCTAAAAACACGTTCTAATAGACAATCAATCAAAACCACTATATTATGTTACAGCAATTTTTCATCATCTGCTCAGGCTCCGACACCGATATTTTAAAGGACTGTTCCAAAGGCGAGCAAAACAAATATGCAGGCATTGGTGCTACCGTATTCTTTACAGCATTAATGGCTTTTATAGCAGCAAGTTATGCACTTCATACAGTATTTGATAATCTACTTGCATCTGTAGGTTTTGGTCTTGTTTGGGGATTACTCATTTTTAATTTAGATAGATACATTGTATCAACTATCAAAAAAACTGGTAATGTTATTGATGAACTCATTCAAGCGTCACCCAGAATTATATTAGCTATAATTATTGCCATCGTTATTTCAAAACCTTTAGAATTAAAGATATTTGAAAAAGAAATCAATCAAGTATTATTAGAGCAAAAAAACGATTTCACATTAGCAAATAAAGACCAAATTGCACAACAATATATCCCAACAGTAGAAGCATTAAATAATAATATTAAAGCTTTAAAAGATGAAATTAATTTAAAAGAAACCGAAGTCACCAATTACTACAATACCTATATTGCTGAAGCTGAAGGGCGCCAAGGCACATTGATTTTAGGCAAAGGACCAGTTTATAAAGAAAAACGAGATAAACACGATGCAAGTTTGGCAGAGTTACAAACTTTAAGAGACACTAATAATGCAAAAATCATACAAGCGGAAGCTCAGATAGCACAATTAAATTCGGACTATGATTCCGCTGTAACAACCTCACAGCCAATAATTGATAATTTTGATGGTTTAATGGCTCGTGTTAATGCTTTAGGTGAATTACCTTGGCTCCCTTCTTTCTTTATTTTTCTACTATTCCTAGCTATTGAAACCTCTCCTATTCTCGCAAAGTTACTGTCTCCAAAAGGTGAATATGATATCAAGTTTTTAGAAGAAGAGTCGAAACTCAAGACTTGGGCAGAACAACAAACATATCAGCGAAAAGCTGTTTTAAATACTGATAATGCAATTAATGATCGTGTGTATGGAGATATAAGTGAAGAAGAAGAGCTTTATGCTTACAAAAAGAAAATTGCAAGAGAGCTCATGAAAAAGCAACAGGAAGCCTTCTATAAAAAGCAAACTAAAATCTTAGGATAAATTTCTTATTTTTATTTATTCTAAATAAAAATAATTATTATTTTTGGCAAAATATTATTATTTGCTAATCATGAAATTTACCAACAGAGCCATACATAGAGATTTTGGATTCTTCTATTTTGGATTAATTATTGCTTTTTCTTTTTCTGGAATTATTCTAAACCACAGACAAGACTGGTACCCTATGGATTATGTTTTCGAGTCTGAAAACATTAGTATGACCATACCAACTGAACTACAAAAACTAAACGATAAAGATTATCTTATAAAGATTTCTAATCAATGGACTGAAAACAAATTTGATAGTCATAGATTAAGAGATAACCAACTTAGAATTTACTTTAAAGACAATGCAATAGCAGATATTGATATTGAAACTGGAAAAGGCTTATTAGAATACAAAAGAAAAGTGCCTTTTTTAGGACACACTATGTATCTACATAAAACCACAAATAAATTCTGGATTTGGTATTCTGATATTTTTGGTGCGGCCTTGATTTTAATAGCAATGACTGGAATATTAATTCCAATGGGAAAGAAAGGTTTTAAACAAAGAGGATGGAAATTAGCTGTACTTGGGATACTATTTCCTATTCTATTTCTCATTCTTTTTTCTTAAAATGCAATAAACATTTTATTAGGTAATCATAATTATTACTTTTATATAATCTATGTTATTTTTTTAGACAACTAATAAATAACGGCGATTTAATTTTTTAGATGAAAAAAGTAATACTCCTACTAATTGCTACATTAATTTTAGGTTGCAAATCAGAACTCAAAACTGAACATGCAACTGGTTATCTAAAATTCAGTGAAAACATTTTAGACTATCGCATTACACCTAAAGATTCGATTGACAAATCTGGGTTAATGTTTTCTGACCAAGGTGCTTGGTTTGCTTATAGTTTACATAAAACCAATAGGGGTTTAATTGGCTTTTCAGGCCCTTTTTTAATGACTCAAGATAATGGTATTTGGAGCAAACTTTCTCCTACTATTCACATAACTTCGGGTGACCACCATGATAGAGTTATTGACCAAGAAAAGGATTTAATTAGTCAAAATGGCTACAGTAGCCATCTAGAGCAACTGATAGAAAACGATAAAATTCGAATAAATATTGAATTAGTCTACTTAAATGGTAATACCGCTTTACAAAGGTTTAAAATTAAAAATAAGAGAGAAGGTAATTTTGAATTAAACACAAGTTTTGTTGGAGGAATACCAAATATTGGATTAAAACTCACGAAAGAAAATAATTATATTAAAGTTTCCTCAGGAAAATCAAATGTATTAGGCTATGTTAGAGCTATAGGATTATTTGATGATTTTGAAGTATCTGAGAATTTGTATTATGATTCTCATAAATCTATAGAACTGAAACCCAACGAAACAAAATCACTCATAGTTTCCCAAACCTTCATCTTCCCAGAATACTCTTGGGAACAAGAAAAAGTACTCATTGAACGTGTCGATTTTGACTCTGTTTTAAATGCCAGAAAACAAGAAAAAAATAGTCAGTTAAAATCACTTATAGAAAATAGAAAGCCACAATTTCAAGAAAACAAATATGCTGAAGTACTAGCCAAAGCACACTTAACATTGCAAAACAATTGGCGCATTCCAGCAGGCGAAATTGAGCATGAAGGCTTATTCCCTAGTTATCATTATAAATGGTTTAATGGTTTCTGGTCCTGGGATTCTTGGAAACATGCAGTTGGTTTATCGTATTACGATCTACGCTTAGCCAAAGAGCAAGTAAAACTCATGTTCAAATTTCAAAATGATGATGGTTTTGTGGCAGATTGTGTTTATCGGGACACAACTATTGAAGCTCATAACTATCGCGATACCAAACCACCTTTATCAGCTTGGGCAGTTGCCAAAATTTATGAAAAAGATAAGGATTTAGAGTTTGTAAAATACATGTATCCAAAACTTAAAAAATACCATTATTGGTGGTACAACAAACGTGATAACGACCAAGATGGACTTTGCGAATATGGTTCAACTGATGGTAGTTTGATAGCTGCCAAATGGGAAAGCGGCATGGACAATGCCATCAGGTTTGATGATTCTAAAATTCTAAAAAATGAAGAAAGCGCTTACTCTTTAGACCAAGAAAGCGTCGATTTGAATGCTTACCTCTATGCCGAAAAATTATTTTTGTCACAACTTGCAGAAGCCTTAAATTTAAACGATGCTTCACAGTATAAAAGTGAAGCAGAAAGTTTAAAAGTCAAAATTCAAACACAATTTTATGATGGAAATGATGGTTGGTTTTACGACACCAACTTAGATGGAACTCAATTTATAAAAGGTGAAGGTAGTGAAGGTTGGACAGCGCTTTGGGCAAATGCCGCAACTCAAAAACAAGCAGAAGCAGTAAAAAACAAAATGATGAATCCTAATAAATTTTTTACCAAAGTACCATTTCAAACCATGAGTGCTGACCATGAAAAATTTGATCCTTTAAAAGGGTATTGGAGAGGTCCAAATTGGTTAGATCAAGCTTATTTTGGAGTCAAAGGTTTACGTAATTACGGTTTTAATAAAGAAGCTGACAAAGCAACCATACAAATTTTTGAAGGTGCTGAAGGTCTCTTAGGTAAAGGGAAATCTATTAGAGAAAATTACCATCCATTAACTGGAGAAGGCTTACATGCTCAAAATTTTAGCTGGAGTGCAGCTCACGTCATCATGTTATTAATGAATGAAAAAAATGATTAAAAAAATTACAATTTTTACGCTTTTACTTTCTAGCTTATCAATTTACAGCCAGCAAAAAGACCCAATAAAAGACTATAAACACTTCATAGAAAACGAACAGGTCATTTCTGAAAATAAAGAACCTGCTCATGCATCGTTTACCTCTTTCACTTCAAAAGAAAATGCATTAAAAAACAATCCTCAATTTCGTCAATTATTAAATGGCACTTGGAAATTTAATTGGGTGAAAAATCCTAAAGACAGGCCAACTCTATTCATGAAATCAAGCTTTGATACGTCTAACTGGGATGACATAAAAGTACCTTCCAATTGGGAAGTTGAAGGCTTCGGCACACCTATATACGTAAATCATCAATACGAGTTTACCGATTATAAAGCGATGATTGCTGACGACATGGAATTAGTTGATAGAATCTACCCGAAAAACCCAGGTGATGTCCCAGACAATTACAATCCAGTTGGCACCTATAGTCGTGATTTTACTATTGAAAAAAACTGGACCGAAAAGGAAATATTTCTACATATTGGAGCTATGAAATCTGGTGGATTTGTTTGGCTAAATGGAGAGTATATTGGTTATTCTCAAGGCAGTAAATTACCAGCAGAATTTAACATTACCAAAGCGGCCAAACCTGGAAAGAACACCATAGCCATTCAAATTTTCAGATGGACAGATGGCTCCTATTTAGAGTGTCAGGATTTTTGGCGAATAAGCGGAATTGAGCGTGACGTTTTTATTTATGCGCAACCTAAAATTAGGATTCAGGATTTTGAGGTCACTTCAACACTTGATAAAGGATATGGAAATGGTGTGTTTCAATTAGACGTTGACTTACAAAATCACACTCCGAAAAACAGAAACATTAAGGTCAGCTATGAGTTGTTAGATGGCAATAAAATGATCTCTTCAGGAAATAAAAAAATTGAAATCCCTTCCTCTCAAAAAGATGCCACTAGTTTTTGGGCAATAATTCCTGACGTAAAACAATGGAATGCCGAACATCCTAATTTATACACCCTCATTATTGAAACTAACGATTCTAAAGGGGAGATCATAGAGGTCACGCACAGAGAAATAGGGTTTCGTTCTGTTGAAATAAAAAATGGCTTGCTTTTGGTAAATGGCCAACGCATTACCTTAAAAGGTGTCAACGCTCACGAAGTTGACCCAGAAACTGGCCATGTCATGTCTGAAGAGCTTATCAAAAAGGACATTCAGCTTTGGAAAGAAAACAACATTAATGCGGTTCGATTAGCACATTATCCAAGAGGAAGACGATTCTATGAATTATGCGACAAATACGGAATTTATGTGGTCGATGAAGCTAATATTGAATCTCATGGCATGTACTATGGCAAGTATTCATTGGCAAAAATACCATCTTGGGAAAATGCACATGTTGATAGAATGTTACGAATGGTTGAGCGAGATAAAAACCATCCTTCTCTGATCATTTGGTCAATGGGAAATGAAGCAGGAAATGGTATTAATTTCTTTAAAGGTTACGATGTTATTAAAGCAAACGACAACACTAAGCGTCCTGTGCAATATGAACGTCCATATAAAGATTATGATGGTAATTTGTACGATATGGATTCTAATACAGATATTATTGTGCCTCAATATCCAAGTCCTGCACGATTTGAAGAAGTAGGGAAATCAAAAACCGACAGACCATATATTCCAAGTGAATATGCACATGCTATGGGAAACAGCACAGGTAATTTTCAGGATTATTGGGACATCATTGAGTTATACGACAATCTACAAGGCGGATTTATTTGGGATTGGGTAGATCAATCCATTTGGAAAACTAACGAAAAAGGTGAACGCTTTTATGCTTATGGTGGCGATTTTGGCGAAAACATGCCAAGTGATAACACGTTTTTAAATAATGGCATTGTGTTTCCTGACAGATCACCACAACCTGCTTTGTATGAAGTTAAAAAGGCTCATGAATATATAAACTTTAAGGATAAAGGCATTAATCGTCACGATGAGTTGCGAGTACTGGTCGAAAATTTATACGATTTTACCAACCTTAATCAATTTAATTTTAAAGCAGCCATAAAAGCTGATGGCAAAGTGCTAAAGACTATCAATTTTGATGATATTTCAGTTGAAACGCATACAGGAAAATTGATTCGTATTCCTTTAAAGAGTGTTGAATTTCAAGACAATACGGAATATTTTGTTCACTTCTCAGCTACTACAAAGGAGGATTGGGGAATATTGCCAAAAGGCTTTGAGGTCGCTCGTGAGCAAATTCCGCTATCAAGTAAATTCAAACAAACAAAAATTGAAATAGAGGAAAACACAGAGTTGGCTGTACAAAATAGTAAAGGCATTTTAACGATTAACAACGATGACCTAAGTGTTATTTTTAGTAAAAATGAAGGTCGTTTAACTTCTTATATTTTTAAAGGAAACGAATTATTAAAAGATGGCAAAGGACCAAAACCAAACTTTTGGAGAGCAGTAACAGACAATGATTTTGGCAATCGAATGGATGAAAAAAATATTGAATGGAAGCGCGCTTCTTTGGAATTAAAAGCATCAAGTGTTGAGTATAAAACTTTAAAAAATGGTTCAGTTTCAATAACAATAAATTATAATTTACCTGCAGTTGAAACTACTTTCGTTTCAAACTACACTATTTATGGAAATGGCGTCATTCATATTGAAAACACGTTAAATGAAACCTCATATGAAGGCGACATTCCAAGAATTGGTATGCGTTTACAACTGCCCAAATCTTATGAAAATCTAAGTTATTTAGGTCGTGGTCCACATGAAAATTATCAAGATAGAATGGCCTCAGCTTTTGTAGACTTATACATGTCAAAAATTAGCGAACAATACGTTCCATATATTCGTCCACAAGACAATGGATACAAAACTGACACACGTTGGTTGGCAATTGCAAATCAGCAAAACAATGGATTGCTTTTCGTATCAGCTTCCAAAAATTATTTGAGTTTTAGTGCCTTACACATGGAAAATGAAGATTTTGACACGACTCCTGGATTGGATTATAACAATTCTAATAAAAGTAAGCACACCATTGACATCACGGAAAAAGATTTAGTGCAAATCAACATCGATTTAGGACAACGAGGTCTGGCTGGTGATGATAGTTGGTGGTCTAAACCTCAAGAAAAATATCAATTCAAAGGAAATCAAAAACATGGTTACAGCTTTTATATAATTCCTTTTGAAAACAAAACAGCTGATGATTTTATTCCATTAAGCAAAACTTTTCGCAATCAAAATTAGTTGAATAAACATGAACTATACTGATATAAAAATATCAATACAAGAAGCCGAAAATATTCTTTTTCAACTCTATAATATCAAAGGAAAAGCGTTAGAACTTCCTGGTGAAATTGATTTTAATTTCAGAATCAAAACAGAGCATGGTGAAGATTATATTCTAAAAATTTCTCGTCCAAATGAAAATAATAACTATTTAGATTTTCAACAAAGCCTAATAGAATACATAAACCAAAATGACAAAAATGCCATAGCTCCAAAAGTTATTAAAGATAAAAGTAGAAATGCAATTTCTTCAATTATTGATGAGCATGGAAACAAAAGATTTGTTAGGCTTTTAACATGGATTTCGGGAAGACTTTGGAGTAAAGTAAATCCTCAACTGGATGATTTACGCTTTAGTTTAGGTGAACAATGTGGACTACTCACTAAAGCTTTACAAGGGTTCTATCACACTGAAGCTCGCCGTGAATTTGATTGGGATACTGCGCAATCACTTTGGACTAAAGAACATTTAGATTTATTTGATGATGACAAAAAAGAAATTCTAACCTATTTTCAAAATGAATTTGAAGCCTCACAAAATGAATATGCTCAACTTCGAAAAAGCGTGATTCATAATGATGGAAATGACAACAATATAGTTGTTTCAAAGGATGTCTTACAGCCTAAAGTAAAAGCTGTTATCGATTATGGTGATGCCATTTTTACGCAAACAATAAACGATTTGGCCACTACATGTGCTTATGCCATTATGCATCATAATGATCCTTTAGATGCTTCATTAGCCATTGTGCGAGGTTACCATAAATCGTTCCCTTTACAAGAAAATGAGCTCAAACATCTTTACAATTGCATCGCTATGCGTTTGGTGATTTCGGTTACAAAATCGGCTATCAATAAAGTAAAAGAGCCTGATAATGAATATCTTCTTATTAGCGAAAAACCAGCTTGGGAATTACTTGAAAAATGGTTCAATATCAGTTCAGATTTTGCACATTTCAGTTATAGAGTTGCTTGCGGTTATACGGCGCATCCTGATACTGAAAAATTCAATAGATGGGCTTCAGCTTATCAATTTAAAGTGTCTGAATTATTCCCAACAGCTCCAAGTGATGAATTCCATCATATCGATTTAAGTGTGTCTAGCAAATGGGTTGGTCATCAAGAAAATTTTAATGATTTGGACTTGTTTCAGTTTAAAATTGACAGATTGCAGGCTGAATATCCTAAAAAAGTCCTTGCTGGTGGTTATTTGGAGCCTCGCGCTTTATACACCTCAACTGCTTATGATAAAATTGGAAACAATGGTCGTGAGAGTAGAACTATTCATTTAGGAATTGATTTTTGGTTTCATGCCAACACACCTGTTCATGCCTTGTTTGATGGTGAAATAATGACAGCTTGTAATGATGCTGGCGATAAAGAATATGGAGGGTTAGTTATCCTAAAACATCGTGTTGATGATTTTGAATTTTATACACTTTATGGTCATAACACTGTTGAAAGTGCCACCAAACACAAACTTGGTGATATTATTAAAAAAGGCGAAAAAATAGCTGAATTAGGCAACTATCCAGAAAATGGGAATTGGGTGCCACATCTTCATTTTCAAGTAATGATGTCGATGCTAGATTATAAAGTTGATTTTCCTGGAGTCACTTATTTTAATCAACTTAATGTTTGGAAAGACTTATGCCCAGATCCAAATCTATTATTTAAATCTGAAGCTCTTATAAACTCAAATAATAAAACCAATGATAAACTCATTGCCTATAGAAAACAGCATCTAGGCAAAAGTTTGAGTTTACAATACAAAACACCTATAAAAATGGTTAGGGGTGTTGGTGTTTACCTAATGGATCAGTATGGTCAAAAATATTTAGATACAGTAAATAATGTAGCTCATGTTGGACATGAACATTACGATGTTGTAAAAGCTGGTCAAGAACAAATGGCTTTAATTAATACAAATTCACGCTATTTACATGAAAATATAAATGAACTTGCTAAAGAACTTATTGAGACCTTACCTCCAAAATTGAATGTTTTTCATTTTGTAAATTCTGGAAGCGAAGCAAATGAATTGGCTATTAGAATGGCTAAAGCCTATTCTGGAGAAAAAGACATCATTGCTAGTGAAGTTGGCTATCATGGCAATACGAATATGTGCGTAGATATTTCATCGTATAAATTTGATGGAAAAGGAGGTAATGGTGCTCCAGAACACACCCATATTTTTCCAATTCCTAATGAGTTTAGAGGAAAATACCGAGACGAAAACACAGCCGAACAATATGCTAAAGAAGTTAAACAATGTATTGCTAATATTCAAAGTGAAGGACGTAATGTTGCGGCATTAATTATTGAACCGATTATAAGTTGTGGTGGTCAAGTAGAATTACCTAATGGTTTTTTATCAAAAATATATAAACTAATTAGAGAATCTGGGGGTGTTTGTATTTCTGACGAAATTCAAACAGGTTGTGGTAGAATGGGGAAAACATTTTGGGGATTTCAATTGCACAATGTTATTCCTGATATTGTCACAATTGGTAAGCCTTTAGGGAATGGTCATCCAGTTGCTGCTGTGGCGTGCACACAAGAAGTTGCTAATAAGTTTGCCAATGGTATGGAGTATTTCAACACTTTTGGAGGTAATCCTGTGTCATGCGCAATAGCTACAAAAGTGTTGCGTGTAGTAAAAGGTGAAAAACTTCAAGAAAACGCACTAAAAGTAGGTGAGTTTTTAAAAGAAGAGTTGACAAAACTTTCAGACGAGTATCCTATTATTGGAGATGTTCGCGGACAAGGGTTGTTTCTAGGCATTGAATTGGTTGATAATAATATGAATCCGTTAGCAGAGCAAACGGATTATTTAGCTAACAGAATGAAAGATCATGGTATTTTAATGAGTGTTGATGGCCCAGACTATAACGTCTTGAAAATTAAACCACCTATTGTTTTTACTAAAGAAAATGCCAAAGAATTATTATTCTATTTAAGAAAAATTCTAGCTGAAGATTTTATGAAGACTCACTGATGAAAAAAATCACACTCTTATTTTTTATTTTTATAGGTTGTAAACAAGAACCTTTACAGATTGTTGCAGAACAAACTTTTCATTACAATCATGAAATCTTTGAAGACAACAAACTTCCACCTCGAGCAACCTTTTTTTCATTTGAAAATGAGACAATTAAAGAAAAAGAGGACTCAAAACGGTTTGTGAGTTTAAATGGCGAATGGAAATTCCATTGGGTTAAAGATCCTAAACAACGCCCTATTACTTTCCAAAACGCCAACTACGACGATTCAAATTGGACAACTATTCCAGTTCCTGCCAATTGGGAAGTTGAAGGTTTTGGAAAACCTATTTATTTGGACGAACGCTACCCTTTCACAACGAAATGGCCTAACGCTCCAACCGATTATAATCCAGTTGGTACATATAGAAAATTCATCGATATAGATTCTGAATTTCTATCTGAAGATGTTATCCTTCACTTTGCTGGAGTTAAATCTGCAATGTATGTCTATATAAATGGTAGTTATGTTGGTTATTCCCAAGGCAGTAAAACGCCAGCTGAGTTTAATATTACTAACTACTTAAAAAAAGGCAAAAATCTTATTGCCTTACAAATGTTTCGTTGGAGTGATGCAAGTTATTTGGAAAGTCAAGACATGTTGCGAATAAGTGGTATTGAGCGTGAGGTTTATTTATATACTAGACCTAAAGTTTATATTTCTGACTTTCATGCAGATACCAATTTAGACAATACCTATAGTAATGGTATCTTTAAGGGAACTGTTTCAATTAAGAATAAAACTGATGAAACTATTTCAAAAATTCTCTCTGTTGAAATTTTAGATGGCGAAAATTCAATTTTTAAAACTTCAGAAGACGTTGAAGTTTCAGCAAATTCGATAAAAGAATTTAACGCGAACAAAATTATCAATGATGTGAAACCATGGTCTGCCGAAATTCCCAATTTATACACCCTTAAAATTTCATTCGATAATAATCAATTCATCACAAAACATATAGGTTTTAAAAGTGTTAAAATCAAGAACAGTCAAGTGCTCATTAATGGAAAAGCTATTTACTTTAAAGGTGTTAACAGACATGAAACAGATCCATTTACAGGTCATGTAGTATCCAAAACATCGATGGAAAAAGATATCAAATTAATGAAGCAAAATAACATTAATGCAGTGCGTTCTGCTCATTATCCAAACGACCCTTATTGGTTAGATTTATGCGATAAATATGGTTTATATGTTATTGATGAAGCTAATATTGAAAGTCATCCCTTAGCAATTTCAGAAGACACACAAATAGGAAATGAAATGTCTTGGTTGCCAGCACATATGATGCGCACACAGCGTATGTACTATCGTGATAGAAATCATCCTTCCATTTATTCTTGGTCGCTAGGAAATGAAGCTGGAGAAGGTGATATTTTTAGAGCAACTTATAAATGGCTTAAAAGACAAGATGACAATAGAATTGTACAATACGAACCTGC
The DNA here is from genome assembly GCF_039954625.1 of Pontimicrobium sp. SW4. Taxonomy (NCBI): domain Bacteria; kingdom Pseudomonadati; phylum Bacteroidota; class Flavobacteriia; order Flavobacteriales; family Flavobacteriaceae; genus Pontimicrobium; species Pontimicrobium maritimum. The sequence continues at coordinate 194,814 of NZ_CP157199.1, read as the reverse complement.
AGGAAAGGAAGATTATACAGATGTGTATTGCCCAATGTATCCAAAACCGGAATATCTAATCAGTCATGGAAAATCAGATTCTGACAAACCATCTATCATGATTGAATATGCACATGCCATGGGAAATTCGGTTGGAAATTTGCAGGACTATTGGGATATTATTGAAACCTACCCTAATCTTCAAGGAGGTTTTATTTGGGATTGGGTAGACCAAAGTTTGGAGTATAAAGACGAAAACGGAAAACCCTATTTAGCCTATGGTCATGATTACCATCCAGATTTGCCAACAGATGGCAACTTTTTAAACAATGGTTTAGTGGATCCATATAGAAATCCGCATCCTCATTTAACTGAAGTCAAAAAAGTATATGAGCCAGTTCAGTTTAACTATTTAGGAAATGGTTTAGTCGAAATTGAAAACAAGAATTTCTTTGCAGATTTTTCAGATAAAACACTTCAATTAAAACTTCTGGTTGATGGTAAGGAAACACTTTTAAAAAAAAATGGCGAGCTTAATATTAAGCCTCAAACCAAATTAAAAATAACTTTTTCTGAAATCCCTGAGATTTTTATTCCAGAGAGTGAGTTCATTTTAGAAGTAAGCCTAATTCAAAAAGATGAAAATGTTTTAATACCTAAAGGATATGAAATTGCTTGGGATCAATTTATTTTACAAGAAGGGAAAAGTTTTAATTATTCCAAAATTGGTGAAGATTTAGAAATAATTTCTGCCGATAATATTCTAATTAAAAACGATATTATCGATTTAAGCATTGACTCCAATTCTGGAGAAATTATATCTTGGAAACATGAAGGAAAAGAGGTGACTAATCAACCTATTAAACCAAATTTTTGGAGACCACCAACAGATAATGACCTCGGAAATAGTATGGATAAATGGGCGAAAATATGGCAAGATGCTACGTACAATTACAAAGCCGAACTATTAAGAAAGCCACATATTATAAAAAAACATGTCATTTATGATGTGCAATACGAGTTGCCAAACGATGAGGCAAAAGTTATTGCATCTTTTATAATTGGTAGAAATGGGCTTATGCAAGTTACCTTAAGTTTTAAACCAAACAAAAAAGATTCACCTAATATTCCGCGACTAGGCATGTACATGACTTTAAACAATACGTACAGAGATGTTTCATGGTACGGAAAAGGTCCTGAGGAAACCTATTGGGATAGAAAAACAGGGCAAAAAACGGGATTGTACTCAGGTAAAATTAAAGACCAATTTCATCGGTATTCTCGTCCACAAGAAACAGGTAACAAAACAGATGTGAGATGGGTGGAAATTTCCTCAGAGGATTTAAAACTTAAAGTTTTAGGTACGGAATTATTGAATACTAGTGTCTGGCCTTTTAATATGAAAGAAATAGACTTTAATAGTAATGACGGCGCAGAATCGGCTTCAGGATTAGTTCCAGTAACCACAAAGCATGGAGCTGATATTGAGATAGGAAATACAATTCAATGGAATATTGATTTTCTCCAAATGGGAGTTGGTGGAGACACATCTTGGGGAAGATTGGTGCATCCTGAATATAACATCCCTTCAAATAAATTATATAGTTATACATTTACAATACAACCAACACGTAAAGACTAATGCAAATACTAACTTTTATTCTTTTTACGCTTTTTGTTGCCATTATTTCCTACTGGAAAACAAGAAAAACAGACGAAACAAGTCATGATGGCTATTTTCTAGGTGGACGCAGTTTAACAGGAGTTGTTATTGCTGGTTCTTTATTATTAACCAATCTTTCTACTGAACAAATTGTTGGACTTAATGGCGCTTCTTTTAAAGATGGTATTTTAGTGATGGCTTGGGAAACTTTAGCTGCCATAGCTATGGTAATTACTGCGGTATTCTTATTACCGCGTTATTTAAAAGGTGGTTTAACAACTGTTCCTCAGTTTTTAGAACAACGTTATGACAAAGTCACAAAAACGATAACTTCAGGACTCTTTTTAAGCGGCTATGCTATTGTTTTATTGCCCATTGTACTTTATTCTGGTGCGCTGGCATTGAGTAACATGTTTAATATTCCAGAATTGTTAGGTGTTTCTAAAACAACAGCTTTATGGATAACTGTTTGGGCCATTGGTATTATAGGCTCAATTTACGCCATCTTTGGTGGACTAAAAGCTGTTGCTGTTTCAGACACCATCAACGCCTTAGGTTTATTAGTTGGAGGTATGCTAATTCCAATATTTGGTTTAATGGCTATTGGTGATGGTAGCATTTCTGAAGGAATTTCAACATTAATAGCTGATAATCCAGAAAAATTTAAATCGCTGGGAGGCCCAAAATCATCTATTCCTTGGGAAACAATTTTCACAGGAATGATGCTTGTTCAGTTATTTTATTGGGGAACTAATCAAGCAATTATACAGCGTGCTCTGGGAGCAAAAAATTTAAAAGAAGGGCAAAAAGGACTGTTACTTGCCTCATTTATAAAAATACTAGGACCATTAATTGTTGTATTACCTGGAGTTATTGCATACCACATGTTTGGAAGTCAAATAGAAAACCCTGACGAAGCATATCCAATGTTAGTCGAAAAGGTATTACCAGACGCTTGGTTAGGATTTTTTGCAGCAGTACTTTTTGGAGCCATTTTGAGCTCGTTTAATTCAGCTTTAAATAGTTCTGTAACACTTTTTGGAGTTGATATTTACAAATCCCACATTAATACTGAAGCAAATGAAAAGAAAGTAGTTAGGATTGGGAAAAATTTTGGAATATTTCTAGCTATAATCTCAATGCTTATTGCACCTTTAATTGCCAATGCACCAGACGGTTTATTCGGCTATTTACAAGAAGTTAATGGTTGCTATAGCATTCCAATATTAACTATTATTGTGGTTGGATATTTAACAAAATATGTTCCTGCTATAGCTGCAAAAATAGCTGTATTTTCAGGTGTGATATTATATAGCATAAGTCAGTTTATTTTGAAACCTTTTGTGTTTGGCAACGATAATTACCCACATTACTTACACATTATGGCCATATTATTTATACTAAACATCCTTATTATGCTTATAATTGGTAAATATAAACCTAGAGCTGAAGCCTACGAATTGTCTTATTCAAAGCAAGTTGATATTGCACCTTGGAAGCATGTAAATAGCATTGGAATTGGAATTTGTATTATGGTTTTAGTCATTTATATTTATTTCATCTAAATGAGTTCATATCTAAAATTAAAAATTAAATCGAGGTTTCTATCTGAGTTTAAAACTGAGCCTCTATTAGTTTTTTCACCTGGACGCATTAATCTTATTGGCGAACACACCGATTATAATAAGGGCTTAGTATTTCCTGCAGCTGTTGATAAAGGAATCGTAGTTGGTATTCAAAAAAGTGAATTAAACATATCATCAATAATCGCTGTAGATGAAGATGAACGCTACGACTTTTCTTTAAATACTATCAAACCAATTAAAAATAGTGATTGGAAAAATTATATTTTAGGAGTTATTTCAGAGATTCAAAAAGCAGGAAAACAGATTGAAAATTTTAATCTCGTATTTGGCGGTAATATTCCTAAAGGAGCAGGAATTTCGTCCTCAGCTGCATTAGAAAACAGTATTGCCTATGCTATAAATGAATTATTCAATTTAGGCTTAACAAAAAAAGAGCTAATCTATATTTCTCAAAAGGCTGAACACAATTATGTTGGTGTTAAATGTGGTATCATGGATCAATACGCAAGTATGTTTGGAAGAAAGGATACAGCTATTCTATTAGATTGTGAGAGTTTAGAAGCTAAACAAGTTACACTAAATCTTAATGGCCATTCTTTGTTGTTAGTTAACTCTAATGTTAAACACAGCTTAGCAGAAAGTGCTTATAATGAAAGGCGGAATACTTGTGAAAAAGTTGCTATAAAATTAAAAGTTCAAAGTTTAAGGCAAGCTACTTTGCCAAATTTGAATTACATAAAAGATGTTTTAACTGATGATGAATATCAAAAAGCATTATATGTATTGCAAGAAAATAAGCGAGTGCTAAATGCTTATGAAGCTATTTTAAAAAATGACTTATTAAAACTAGGTGACTTACTTTATGATTCACATAATGGCTTAAAAAACCAATATAAAGTAAGTTGTAAAGAATTAGATTTTCTAGTAGAAAAATCAAAAAAATCAAATGCAGTTATTGGAGCAAGAATGATGGGAGGCGGTTTTGGTGGCTGTACTATTAACATTGTTAAAAATGGTTTCCTTGAGGATTTTAAAAAAGATATTGCTAATTTGTACAAACAAAAATTTAACACAGAATGTTCTTTTTATTTGGTAAAATTATCACAAGGAACTCGCTTATTATCAATAAAATAAAAATTAATTTTAAATTCTTGCAGACTTATGCAGCCAATTGTTAGAAAAGCAACCATAGAAGACCTTCCTATTTTAATGGAGTTTATGAGAGGATTGGTGGACGCAGAACGTCCAATGGACCCAACAATTAAAGATGGAAATGTAGTTTATTACGACCTTTCCGAAATTATGAAAAATGATGATTCAGAGTTATTTGTTGTTGAATTGAACAAAGAATTGGTTGCTTCCGGTTACGCTAAAATTAAAGATGACAGACCTTATTTAAAACACAAAAAACAAGGTTATCTAGGGTTTATGTTTGTACCTGAAAAACATCGAGGAAGTGGTTATAACAAACTAATAATGGATACTCTGTTAAAATGGTGTAAAGACCGAAAAATAGATGAAATTAGATTAGATGTATATAACGATAATCCTTCAGCCATAAGAGCTTATGAAAAAGCTGGATTAAAAAAGCACCTCATTACAATGCGCCTTGATATTGGTGATTTATAAGCTAAATATTTTTAGAATTTTCTATCAGGATTAAATGAATCAATATCTAACGACAATTTTTGTTCAGAAATAATCTCAGACACCAACTTCCCTGTTGCTGTAGCCATACTCCAACCCATCATTGCATGACCAGCAGCAATAGTTAAGTTATTACATTTTTTAGATTTCCCGATGTATGGTAAGCCATCTGGAGACACTGGACGCAAGCCACAAGCTGCATTATCTTTTTCTTCTGAGGTTAATTCAACACTCGGATAATATCTTTTAGCTGCATTTGCAATTGCCTCTACACGTACTTTATTAATGTTGTGATTGATGCCTGCAATTTCCATAGTACCTGCAAATCGCGTAAATCCGTTCATTGGCGTAATGGCTACTTTTGCTTCGGCTAATATTGCTGGAATAGTAATTCCTGTTTCCCTTTCAGAATTTACACGATACCCTTTTCCTGCTTGTAAGAGTAGCTTTATACCCAATTTTTTACTCAACATATTACTCCAAGATCCAGCAGCAAGAACAAACTCATCTGCTTCAATAGTTTGCTTATCCGTTTTGATGGACTTGATGGTGCTATTATTAACTTCTAAGTCAACAACTTTTTCGTTAGTATAAAACTTTACGCTTTTGTTTTTAAGAACTGTTTTTAAACCAGTCATAAATTCGTGTGGAGTAGTATGGTGATCACACTCAAAATAAGCAGCACCAATAGCATTTATATCAACATTTGGTTCTAGTTTTTTTATTTCCTCTACACTAACTTCTTTAGCTTTTAGTCCTAGCTTATTTGCGTAAAGTGCAATATTTACTTCTGTTTCTAGCGCTTTTTCGGTTTGACAGAGCATAAACAAACCTTTTGTTTCATAATGCGAGTTGATGTTTTCTTTTTCTGAAATATCTCTATAAAGGTCTTGACTTAATACTGCAATATCCTTAATTATTGGAGCAGCTTTTTCAACATGCTTTGGATTACAGGATTTATTAAACGCCCAAGTCCATCTTAAAAAATCTGCTTCTAATCGTGGTTTGATATACAACGGACTCGATTTGTCAAACATCCATTTTATACCTTTTCGCATCACTCCAGGAGCAGACAATGGTATAATATGACTAGGCGATAAATACCCTGCATTAACATAAGAGGCTCCAGCATCCATGTTTGATTGATCTATAACTGTAACCTGATGACCTTCATTTTGAAGATAATATGCGGACGATAAACCCATTATTCCTCCACCAATAACTACAACATTTTTACTCATTACTACTATTTACATTGAAGTATATTTTTTGATAAATCTACAATAAAAAATTATTAAATTACTTGAAATCCATGAGCATATGGATCATCTTCATCATCAATAAAAATCGTATTATAACCGTATACTTTTGCCCAACCTTGGATGCTCGGAATAATGGCTAATTTACCATCTATAGTAGTTTCTTTTTCAACACGACCTATAAATTTACTGCCAATAAAACTTTCATGCACAAACAGTTCTTCAACTTTTAATTTTCCCTTGGTGTATAATTGTGCTAATCTTGCTGAAGTCCCTGTTCCGCAAGGTGAACGGTCTATTGCCTTATCTCCATAAAACACAGCATTTCTTCCAGAGGATTTTGGGTCTATTGGGTTTCCTGTCCACAGCATATGTGTCACATCTCTTATTGTTTCATTTTCTGGATGAATAAATAGATTTGGATATTTTTTATTGATACGCTCTCTAACTGCTTGCGAATATTGTACAATCTTACTTGCTGTAAAATCATGCACTCCTGAAAAATTTTTCTGAGGATCTACAATAGCATAATAGTTTCCACCATAAGCTACATCAAACATAATCTCGCCTAATTCTGGACATTCTACAGTTAAATTTTCGGCAGCTAAATAACTTTTCACATTAGTAAGTTTTACCCAATCTACTTTTCCATTGGTTTGTTGATAATCTATTTCAACTAAACCAGCTGGTGCTTCCATTTTAATTTTACCAGGAATTTTTGGTGTTACTAGACCTTCTTCAATAGCAATAGTAATCGTTCCAATAGTTCCGTGTCCACACATTGGTAAACAACCTGAAGTTTCAATAAATAAAATTGCAAAATCGTTTTCTGGATTGTGAGGTGGGAATAAAAAGCTACCACTCATCATATCATGACCACGTGGCTCAAACATCAATCCTTTACGAATCCAATCGTACTCCTTTAAGAAATGTTGGCGTTTTTCGCTCATGTTTTCACCAACCAAGTTTGGATGCCCTTCAGTTACAACGCGAACTGGATTTCCGCAAGTGTGAGCATCAATGCAAACGAACTTTGTTCTACTCATTTAATTTTTTATGTATATAAGAATCCATTCGTTTTTCCATAATAGAAAGCGTTACAGTACCTTCTTCAAGAATTACCTCATGAAACTCACGAATGTCAAATTTTTCTCCTAAGGTTTCTTCAGCTTTTTTACGGAGCTCTCTTATTTTTATTTCCCCCATTTTATAGGATATAGCTTGTCCTGGCCATGAAATGTAACGATCTGTTTCTGTAGTTACTTCATGTATTGACAGAGCCGTATTCTCAGTCATGTAATCTAACATTTGTTGCCTTGTCCAACCTTTTGCATGTACTCCAGTATCAACTACCAATCTACATGCTCGCCACATTTCGTAAGTTAATTGACCAAATTTTTCATAAGGTGTTGTATAGATCCCCATTTCTTCTGCTAAATATTCTGAATATAATCCCCATCCTTCACCATAAGCTGATAAATATAAACCTCTTCTAAAAGCAGGAATAGTTTCAGGTAATTCATTATTCAATGAAATTTGCAAATGATGTCCAGGAACTGCTTCGTGTGCTGTTAAAGCTGGAATAGTATATAAGGTTCTACTTGGTAAATTATATGTGTTTACCCAATAAAAACCTGCTGTTGTATCGCTATAAGAGCCTGAATATCTTCCTCCAGTATAATTTGGTGCAATTGCTGCGGGAACAGGAACAACACCATAGGGTTTTCTAGGTAACGTGATAAAGTATTTAGGTAATTCTGCATCAATTCTTTTTGAGATATCTCGTGCAAACATCAATAATTCTTTGGCTGTTTTTGGATAAAATTGCTCGTCTGTACGCAGAAATTTTAAAAAGTCGGCAAAGCTTCCTTTAAATCCTAAATCGTCAATAATTTTTTGCATTTCAGCTTTAATTCTCGCTACTTCATTTAACCCAATTTGATGAATATCATCAGCTGTATATTTTGTACTTGTTGTATAATAATTGATTCTATTTTGATAAAAAGCGTGGCCATTTGGTGTTGTTGACACACCCAAACCTTTTCTTGTATTTGGGAAGTAATCGTTTTCAAAATAGTTTTTAATCTTCTTATATTGATCTACAGCATTTTTTTGAACGCTTACTTTTGCCACCTTAGTTATGGAGTCCTTTAGTGCTTTTGAAAATGAGTCTGGCAGGTCATTAAATGGCTTGTAAAATTCGCTTTTAGTCACATCAGAAACGATGTGCTTATCATACGTAATTTCATAATTATTAAATACTGCTTTTGGTTGTGAAATACCTTCTTTTACACCTGCTCTTAATAAATCTAAATTATAATCAACTCTTTTAGGTAACTCATCAAGTTGTTCTAAATATTTAAGAACTTGCTCTTTATTTTTGAAGGACCTATTAGCCATTCTACTTAAATTCAAATGAAATGCTCTTTCGTTTGTAATAGGATTCAAATACGTTTTAAATGTATGTGTGTCTATTTTATCCTGTAATACAAACAGCAATAATTCTCTTGAAATTTGTTCAGATTCTGATAAACCTTCAATGTTCACTTTTTCTAATTCTTCTCTAAGTCCTTTAACAAAATCTGATTCTGCTTGATAGTACTTAATTGTATTTTCAACTGATTCGTTTCTTTCGAAATCATACTCTCGATCTGCTTCATATTTTGCAATGATATCGTTTAAATTATCAGAATTTGATACTTGTTTAAAGGATAGAACTCCTAAAAAAACGAAGACAACTAAAAACTTAAGTACTTTCATAAATATTCTTTTTATAATTATATTTTTTGATTCGTAAGCTTACCATTTACCGTTCTTGAAATTTCTAACGGATTTTCATTTTTCAACTCGTCTGGAAGCAAATTGTTAGGCCAATCTTGAAAACTAAAAGGTCTTACAAATCGTTTAATAGAATCTACACCAACTGCAGTAAAACGACTATCTGTAGATGCAGGATAAGGCCCTCCATGTTGCATAGAAGGGCACACCTCAACACCAGTTGGAACTCCATTGAATATAATACGTCCAACTCTATTTTGAAGCGCATTAACAAGGTTAGAGTATTTTGCTACTTCATTATCATCTGAAATTATTGTTCCTGTTAATTGCCCTTCTAAATTAGAAATAATTTCTTCTAATTCGAGTTCATCCTTGCATTGTACGACTAACGAAAATGGTCCAAATACTTCGTGATGTAACGTTGGATTATTTAAAAAAGTACCCCCTTCAACTGTTGTCACAACTTGTCTAGCATAATTAGGTTCTACATCATTTTCATAACCAGCTAATACTTTTATTCCGCTTTGTGATAATGCTTTAGATTTATTGGTTTCATATGCTCCAGCAATATTTGGATGCAACATACAAGACGGTTCAACTTTTACAATTTCTTCAGCTAAAGTATTCACAAAACTGGTCAACCCTTCAGATTTTACACCAATAATCAAACCTGGGTTTGTACAAAATTGTCCTGTTCCTAAAGTAATTGAGCCTGCATACGTTTTAGCAATTGCTTCAGCTCTATTATTTAATGCTTGTGGCAAAATAACAACTGGATTAATACTTCCCATTTCAGCAAATACTGGAATTGGTTCTTCGCGTTTTGCAGCTAAATCGTATAATGCTCTTCCACCACGAATACTCCCAGTAAAACCAACTGCTTTAACTTTAGGATGCATTACTAATTGTTGTCCAACTTCTATTCCACTAGAATTTAAATTAGAAAACACACCATTAGGCATGCCAGTTTTTTCTGCAGCCTTAATCACTGCGCTACTAACCATTTCACCTGTTGCTGCATGCATTGGATGCGATTTTACAATAACAGGGCATCCTGCTGCGAGGGCTGCTGTTGTATCTCCTCCTGCTGTTGAAAATGCGAATGGAAAGTTTGATGCTCCAAAAACTACAATTGGGCCTAAAGGCACATTCATTTTACGTAAATCTACTTTTGGAAGCGGTTTTCTATCTGGTTGTGCTGTATCAATTGATGCATCTACCCAATTACCTTCTTCAATATGATTTGCAAACGCTCTTAATTGCCCAAGTGTTCTTCCTCTTTCTCCCATGGCTCTTCCATTTGGCAATCCACTTTCAGATGAGTACACTTGTAATAATGAATCTCCAAGAGCTTCTATCTCATCTGCAATTGCTCTAAGGAATTCAGCTTTTTTTATTCCTGAAATTTTAGAATAGGTTTTAAAAGCTTCAGCAGCTAATTCTGCTGCTTGATTGACTTCATTGTTTGAAGCCTCAGTGATTTCCCATTCATTTTCAATATTCAACAAAGGGTTAAATGTTTTAAACGTTTTACTTCCTTTGGCTGATAGTTGATTTCCTATATAATTTTTTCCTGTAATCATTATTGATTTATTCTTTTTAGGTGAGTTTCAACATCGACAGGCTTATGCACTATTTTAGTTGAAACTGGATATTTTTCTAATAACTTTTTTGGTCTAATTGGACGTTTTTCAAAACCACCTCCACAATTAGGACATACATGCTGTAATACACTCTCAACACAATCTTTACAAAAGGTACATTCAAACGTACAAATCATTGCATCACTAGAATCGTGTGGCAATGATTTGTTGCAATGTTCGCATGTTGGTCTTATTTCTAACATATTTACATTATTATATTAGCGATTGTAAATTTTTATATTCTGGTAATGTTGGTCTAGTTCGCATTCCTTTAGCAATAATTGCTAGTACTTTTGTTCTTTCTTCTCCAAAAAGAGGTAAACGTGGTGCACGTACATTCTCTGTTCCAATTCCTGTGGCTACTTCAGCTAGTTTGATATTTTGTACTAATTTAGGGTTAATATCTAACTCTAGCAACGGTAAAAACCATCTATAAATTTCTATTGATTCTTGTATTCTTCCTGCTTTTTGCAGTTCGTAAATAGCAACAGTTTCTCGTGGAAAAGCACAAACCAAACCTGCTATCCATCCATCGGCTCCCATTAATAAACTCTCAAGAGCAACAGTATCTACTCCTGTCATTATTTTTAATCTGTCCCCAAATCTGTTTTTTATTCTAGTTACATTAGATATATCTCTAGTAGACTCTTTTACCGCTTCAATGTTATCACATTTTAGAAGTTCTTCAAACATATCCAAGGTGACTTCAATTTTATAATCCACAGGATTATTATAAATCATTATTGGTAATGAGGTGTTATTAGCTACAGCCTTAAAATACTCTACGGTTTCCGTGTCTCCAGCTTTATAACGCATTGGAGGTAACATCATTAATCCCTTTGCACCATCCTTCTCAGCTTTTTGAGCTACAGCTATTGCACCTTTAGTTGATTGCTCAGCTACATTCATTAACACAGGAACTTTTCCATTAACTATTTTTACAGTTTCTTGTGTTAGAATGCTTTTTTCTTCATCTAATAAGGTACTTGCCTCACCTAAAGTTCCTCCTAACACAATACCGTGGACTCCAGCATCTAATTGTGCTTTGATATTGGTTTCAAACATTTGCAAATCTAAAGTATCATCATTCGTGAACTTTGTTGTTACTGCTGGCATTACGCCTTCCCATTTTAAACTCATTGTAATTAATTTTGTTTTGATAAAAATAGTACAGATTTTAAAATAAAAATAATGAGTTCTTATCCATAATACATATTATATTATCCTAAAATGTTATAATTAATAAATTTTTGAATATTATTTGCATATATTCATGCGATGAAAGTATTACCTTTTCAAATACCTAAACCTGAGCATGACGCTCTAATTTATCAAGAAGATAAGGAATTAATATTCTATGATAAGTTTCATCAACATGAAGAAATTCAGGTGAGTTTTATTGCTGAAGGCGAAGGCGCTCTTGTGGTTGGAGACACTATTAATTACTATAAAAAAGGCGATGTAATTGCCCTTGGAAGTAATCTACCTCATGTTTTTAAAAGCGACACAAGTACTAATATCCGATCGGAAATGTTGACCCTTTTTTTTTCAAATGATGCATTTGGTTCACCTTTTTTTGAATTGGAAGAATTAAGGGGACTAAGACCTTTTTTTAAAAAGGTAAATTATGGTTTTAAGGTATCTCCAAAATCAAAAAAAATTGAAACGCTTTTTAAGCAACTAAATGAAAGTAGTAAGCTGCGGCGTTTTATATTACTACTGGAAGTTTTAAAAGCTCTTTCCAAATCCAAAATCCAACCTTTATCCTCTTTTATATATGATAAAAAATATACTGATAGTGAAGGTAAACGCATGAGAGATATTATGGACTTTACCATGCAAAATTATCATCACCAAATTAGTTTGGACGATGTTGCTAAAGTTTCTGCAATGACAAAAAATGCCTTTTGCAAATACTTTAAAAAAAGAACTAACAAAACTTATTTTAGATTTTTAAACGAATTACGAGTAGAAAATGCTAGTAAATTATTATTAGCAAATAATGATTTCTCTATTGCTGAGATTGCCGACAAATCTGGATTTAATAATATTTCTAATTTTAACAGACAATTTAAAATGATTAAGCAATTAGTTCCTTCAGAGTATCGAAAAATAAAAACCTTAAACTGAGTTATATTTTTTTAACGTATTGCGTAATTATTACAATTTGGGTTGGCCCTACTTTTCCTTCTATATACTCAGCATTATCACGATCCAAACGTATGTTTCTAACAGCAGTTCCTTGTTTAGCAACTAAGCTAGACCCTTTAACTTTTAAATCTTTAATTAATACAACATTGTCTCCTGTTTCTAAAATCACACCATTAACATCTCTATGAATTATTTTCTCCGATGCGTCTTTGTCTTCACCTGTTGCTCTAGCTAAAGCTAAAGCATCATCATTAAGATACATCATATCTAATAAATCTTTTGGCCAACCTTCATTACGCAATCTTTGTAACATTCTCCAAGCCATTATTTGTACAGCAATATGCTCGCTCCACATACTGTCATTTAAGCACCTCCAATGGTTTGGATTTATATCTACTTTTTCTTCTATTTGATCTGAACATACTTTACAAACCAATAAATCATTAGCAACATTTTCATTTAAAGAAGGTGGAATAGTATACTGTTTCAATTCATGCTTAGAAGTACATAGTTCACATGTATTATTACTTCTTTCTATTAGTATTTGTAATACGCTCATTTTAACAAATCATTTAAGGTAGACAAATATATGAATTGTCACTGGGTATTAGGTCTTAGATATTTATTCCTTTAGCTATATTTAGTATTAAAGATTATTAAGCTGCTTCCTTTAATTTAAGTATTATTAAATAATCCACCACAGAAAAAAACTTTTTATATAATATCTTTTTTATTTCGTCTTGTTGAGTACCCTTAGAATTAAAGTTTGCTATTGCTTCTTTATTTTTTTCAATACCTAAGATAACATTATTGAGTGCTTCTTGGCAGTTCAGTAAATTTGCATTTACATACCCCAAATAATCTAATCTATATTGACTAAACATATACCTTGCTCCAGCTTTTACTGCCGGAATGTTAGGTTTATAAGTTTTGATATTTACAACCGAAACATTTTCACAAGCTTCTTTTATCTCTTTCAAGATGTTATACGTATTATCTTTACTATCATTGTTTACTAAACAAAATTCTATATTATTTACTCTCTTTATATGCTTAATTATGAATGACCTATCAATCTCTTTCTCATGATTATGGAATATGATTATAATTCCTATTTTCATTGATATATAGTTTAAGCGTTATTTAATTCTACTAAGTCTATTTTGGTTGTCTGCAGCGGGCTTTTATTTTTAATTTTCTTTCTATAAGCCCAAGCAATTTGAGCTAATTGAAAAATTATCTTTAACGAATCTTTTATTGATAATTTAGAACCGTCTGCATGAATCCAACGTTTTAATGGTTGTTCATAAAGCAATTCTTTTGCTTGTTCTAATCCAAAATGATGTGCCATTCGTTTAAATATTTCCACATCAAATATCCATTTTGTTATAAATTTTTTGCTAAAAGCAATATCAATTACATCTTTTCTAAAAACTTTAGCTCCACATTGGGTATCCCTAAAATTCATTGATAAAATTTTTCTAATGATATAATTAATCGTTAGACTTATAGCCTTTCTTGCAGATTCTTTAGTAATATTAGCTCCCATTCTAGAAATTCGAGAACCACTTACAATTTTAAATTCTGATTGAGCAATAGTTGTTACTAAATCATCAAAATCTGCTAAATCTGTAGATAAATCTGCATCTAAAAAACCTATATAATCAAGATCATTCTTTTGAGCCATATGTAACATTCCTAGACGTACAGCTTCTGCTTTTCCTCCATTCTTTTCGCAATTATAAACCGTAATGAAGTTTTCTTTTCCTTTTTGTAAATCATGCAATACTTTTAATGTATCGTCTTTGCTTCCGTCATTTACAAAGCATAAATGATAACCAGAGTTTTTACTTATAAAACCAGTAAATTCTTCACTTAACAATCTCTTTTCTTCATTATAACATGGTATTACAACTCCAACACATCTCTCTTGTATTATAACAGAGTTGTTAAACGACATTATGCTTGTTGTAATTGGAACACCTATTAATTGTTTTACTCGAGTACAAACTTCATTGAGGCTTAATGGTTTTTTCATATAATCATTAATTCCTAATTCGTAACTCTTTGTTATTATAACATCTTTAGTATTCCCAGATAGAACCATTATTGGTACTTGAGATTTTTTAGTTACTCGAATGAAGTTAATCAGTTCTAAACCTGAAATATTAGGCATATTAATGTCTACAATTACTAGATCTGGGTTAAAAGAATTATATAAATCTATTCCTTTTACTGAGTTTGTTTCAATCTTCACAATATAACCTAGTTCAGTTAATCTCTTTTTTAATGGTAATAAAACTAACTGTTGGTCATCTATAGCTAAAATTTTCATAATATGTGTTTTTGATGTTTCATTATTTCAAAAGTACTCTGGTAGTCGCTCAAAATTTGTTTGTTTAGCTAATCATACATTTACTGTAGATGAAAAGCAGGTTGCTTTAGACGACTTATAAATACCTGATTATCTTTATTGTATATATTTACAATATCAAAAAAAAGTATAACCCTAGATGAAAAAAAGAATTAATAAATATCTTATAGCTGCACTCCTTTTTGGACTTGCCTTTCATGGAAGTTCCATTTTCTTTACTTTGGAAAGCTCTTATGATGCATTAATACATTTATTCTTCGCAGATCACTATGCAAATAGTTGGTTTGAGCCTTGGAATTATAAGTGGTATACTGGTTTTTCAGTTATGAGTTATCCACCTCTAGTACACCAATCTATTGCTTTACTATCATTAATAGGTGGTTTAAAATTTGGGCTATTTATAGTAGCACTAATTAGTATTATCCTATTTATTACTGGAGTTTATAGGCTTTCGTTACTCATCATAGGGAATCGCATTGCTGCAGGGTATGCTGCTATATTAGCCGTTTTTTCTTCATCTTTTGTAGAAACGTTACATATTTTTGGGCAACTGCCCAGTATTATAGGCATATCTATTTTAATGCATGCTCTACCAGAAATTTATTTATGGCTAAAAACCGGAAAATATTGGCACTTAGCAACATCTTTATCTTTAATTGCAGTAACAGTAACCTCACATCATGTGACACCAATTTTTGGAATGATATTTTTTATCTTTCCAGTAATTGGAATGGTTATTATGGATGCTTCGAAAGAGAAAACAACTTCTATGAAAGATGTTTCTTTTAAACTTTTTCTTAAAACTTTTTTGAAGCTTTTTAAACGAATAACCATATTTGGATTATCATCTCTTATTATAATTATAGGTTGTATTCTGCCTTATTGGATTAACTCTAAAAGTAATCCAATAACACAAGTTCCAATACCTCATGGGTCAAGAGATAATTTTTTGGAAATAAGTTCTTCTGGGCTTATGTTTTTTATAATTCCTTGGGGAGCCTTACTTTTCTTCGTCCCTTATATTTTCTATAGATACTTTAGTAAACGTTACCTATTTTTTGGATTATCAATAACGCTGCTCACTCTATTAGGAGCCGGAGGCACCACTTCAATTCCAAAAATGATTTTAGGAGAAGCAACATTTAATATTTTAACCTTAGATCGTTTTACGCTATGGGCTACTATTATTTCTTTGCCGCTATTAGGTGAATTTACCTATCGTTTTGTACAAGGTGATTTAAAAGCTCTTATCCAATTAAAATATGGAGCTGTGTATCATCGAATAATTGGTGGTTTTCTTTCAGTACTATTTATAGTTATGACCATTTTTACAATTAGTCTGGGATATTTTAGACCTTCACAGCCGCAGAAAATAAAAATGCTGCCTATTGTGAACTTTCTAAATCAAGATGATCATGATAAATGGCGCTTTTTAACTTTAGGTTTTGGCGACCAAATGGCATGGTTAAGTGCTCAAACTAATGCGATGACTGTTGATGGTAATTATCACTCTGCTAGACGATTGCCAGAGTTAACAACACGTCCTATTGAACGTTTAGAGAATTCTAAATTTAAAGGAGTAGCTGGAATTGGGTCACTTCAACAATTTTTAACAATACCTGAAAAGTATAATCTTAAGTATATTTTTTCGAACGATAAATTTTATGATCCAATATTATACTTCTGTGGTTGGCAGCGATTAAAACAATTAGAAAATAGTATTGAGGTTTGGGAACGACTAAATGTTCCTCCAATTTCATCAATCTTACCAAAAAATGATGTTCCAATTTGGCAAAAAATTGTTTGGGGGATTATTCCACTGTTAACCGTACTAATTGCTTTTATGCTAAACATTCAAATGATTTGGATTAATACTCTTAAAACAAGGGTTAAGGAAGTTCCAGCTTATTTTACCTTTAAAAAAGAATATTTAAAATTCTCGAAAAAAGTGTTGAATTTCAGTCATCTATGGTCAATCACTCTAACTGGGTTACTACTTTACAGTATATTTCTATTCTATATAAAAAATGATGCCCATCGTAACCCTGAAAATACAGTAATCGCTTATTATAATGCTCTAGACCTTAAAGAATTTGAAACTGCTTATAGCCTTATCAATCCTAAAGAAGATGTAACAATTGCTCAATATATGCTTGAGATTTCAGTGACCGATGGGTTATTAAACAGTTATGCTAAATTAGATGCTATTGAAACAGAGATTATTAATTTAAGTGATAATTTAGCAACAGTAAAAACAACTACTAATTGGATTACTCCTCTTGAAAAAACAAACAAAATAGAATATAAAACACTGTCTAAAAAACATGGAAAATGGTATTTGGAGCATGAAGATTTAGATACAGATTTACCTCCAGACCAGCTCTACTCAAACAATACTACAGCTTATTTTAATCAAGGCAGAAGACGCATTACTACTGAGCAAACTTACCATGAAGATGTATTAAAGCAACCCGTTTTAGAGGTGCTATCTGCTAAGCTTGTTAAATATGGTAATCGCTATGCTATCATTGGTGAAATACAAAACATAGATAATGTTCCTGCAGATGTTGTATTAAAAGGGGCTTTATATAACGATAATGACAAAGAATTAGCAAGTTATAATGCTAAATATCATGTAAAACACAAACTAATGCCAAAAGAAACTAGTGCATTCAAAATAAATTTTGAAGGAATTGCTTGGTCAAAAACTAAAGATCAAATTCCTAATACCTTTAATCCAGATGAATTTACTCCTGTCGAGCTTGAGGAGCAACCAACAAAGTTTAATATACAAGCTGCAGGTAATGTATCTGGTTTAGATTTATATAAAAGCATTGTACTTAGTGATTTTGAAATTCATAATAATAGTGCTACAGGTAGTTTATTTAATAGTGGAACACAAGAAATAACTGTTCCTCAACTTTTAGTGAGCTATTATAATGAGTATAAAACCATTGTATGGGTAGATCATTTATTTGTAAAAAAAGGTATTAGACAACAGCGAAAACAAGACTTCAACTATAAATTCTCAAATAATGGGGCTATAACAATTATTAATGATAATATGGAATATGTTTTTGTAAATGGGTTGCCAAATAAAGACATCTCCAATAAAATTATTCCAAATAGAATTGAGAATCATCTCAATTCGCAATTACAAAACATAATTCACCCACATTTTAGCTATATTAAAATTGAAACCAACTCATATATTGGAAACCCAAACTAATGCAACTTAATACTATATACATACTCCTTTTCACTTTAATGATCTCTTCATCTTCTAATGTTGCTAAAGAGACAACTACTGAAGTTTCTAGTTTTAAGTTACTGACTAAGCAAATACAATTTGAAGCTGGTAGTGACGTTGTTTTAAAAATTTCGGCAACAAATTCTGCTCAACCCCCATTATATTGTACTAATAGTTATGGTTCTATATTGATTTCTCCTTCAATTACAAATAATATCCTTCAGTATGAGATTCCAAAACATATAAGTAACAAAATAGGTAAAGTATATTGGAAATTACTCATTGAAAATGATGAGCTTTCTGGTCAAATAAATATCGCCCCTAAAAAGGAAGTAGCAACTATGGAAACATATATTGGACCTCCTAGTATTGAAGCAGGAGGTATTGATTATGCCATGTTAGTTGTAATTCCAACTGATGTTTTAGATAATCCATTACCTAAAAACACCATTGTAAATACAAAGTATCAGTTTTTATCTAATGAAATTATTGAAGAAGTTAAAACTGAGCACTTAATAGCTTATAAAAACATCTATTCAAAACAAGAAAGTGGACGTATACTAGCATCATCAGAATGTCTAAATACAAATTCTAAAGAGTTTACAATTAATGTTTTCCCTGCAATACCAACAAATTTTACTATTACCTTTAAACAACCGCATAATTATGCTGATGGTAATCAAATTACAACATTTGAAACTTCTGTTATTAAAGACAAACAAAACAATATTGTAAGTGATGGCACTTATGTTGAATTTTTTATTACCAATGAAAAAGGTAATAGGCTAAAAACGTCTGGAACAACAATTAATGGTATCGCTACTGCCAGAATGATTCATCCAGATTATAGTGCACAATGGCAAATCAAAGCTTTTATTGATGGAATTGCTGAAAGCAATATAATAGCTGTAAACTATAAACAAGTGATAACTGATTTTAATGTTGTATTTTCAAAAAACAATAGGCTCATTACAATTGGTCCCTTACAAAGCTTCATGAAACAACTAATCCCAGATGGATTGCAGGTTAAGCTCAATATTTACAAAAACGATATTCTTTTAGATGTAATTAACAAAAAATCGATAGATGGCTATGTTCATTTTAATCTAAAGCCAGACTTATTCGAAAATGATGAGTATACATTTATTATTAAAACTGCTGAGATAGAAAAACCTTTTAATATGATCTCATTATGGTAAGTTTCAGTAGAAATATAATTCGCTTTATTTTAATAGCTTCATATGTTATAATAATTGCTCTTATTATATCTGGCATTAGTGTTCTATTTGGCTATTTAAATACAGGAGCCGATAGAAGTACAATGCTTAATACTGAAGTAAAAAGAATTGAACAATATTTGCCAAAAATTGAATGGTCTTCTTTGACTAATGAAGGCAGGCCAATGGATAGTGAAAACTTAAAAAACATTGAAAACGACTACCTAAATGCCTGGTATATACAACACATTGCTTTTAATACTAATTCCACTAAAGGCATTAACGATTATTATACTGATAATGCACGCATAAATCTCTTTAACTTAATAGAATTAAATAAAACTGAAGGTGTCTATATTGAATCTACTACACTCGAACATCATCCGAATTTAGAGTTTTTTAGTGAGGATGGCCAACTAGCTGTGATTACAGATAAAGATGTTATTGAATATAAACGAGTTTTTAAAAATAATACCCTTGTTTTAGAAACAACTGAAGTATCAACCTATAAAATTATACTACTTCTAGAAGATGACTTTTGGAGAATTAGACATAAAATAAAAATTGAGACTAAGGATTTAAAAAATACCAACAACAATATTATCACTTCTAACAATCTTAATATAAAAGGAATAAACTATTACCCACAAACAACACCCTGGGATATGTTTGGAAATGCGTTTTCTAAAGACACAATTATAAAAGACTTCAAAATTATTAAGAACTCTGGATTAAATACAGTAAGAATATTTGTGCAATATGAAGACTTTGGTAAAGCAAAAATCAACCAGGATAAAATTGATAAGTTAATACAAGTTTTAGATGCTGCTGAGGCTAACAATCTTGGCGTAATAGTTACTCTTTTCGATTTTTATGGTGACTATTCAGTTATAAACTACACCCTTAATATGCGTCATGCAGAAACTATAATTTCAAGTTTAAAAAATCATGATGCACTCATCGCTTGGGATGTTAAAAACGAACCAAATTTAGATTTTAAGTCTCGTGGCCAAAAAAAAGTTATTGCTTGGCTTGATAATATCATTACTCTAATAAAAGCAACAGACAAAGCACATCCAGTAACTATAGGCTGGTCTAATCCAGAAAGTGCAATTATTTTAAGTGACAAAGTCGACTTTGTCTCTTTCCATTATTATGAAGATCTAGACGATTTAGATGCTTCAATAGAAACGCTACAACTAGATATCCCAAATAAATCAATTGTTATGGGTGAATTTGGATTATCATCCTATAATGGTCTTTGGAATCCATTTGGGAGCTCAGAAGAAGATCAAGCAAATTATCATAAACGTGCTCAAAAAATTATTGCTGAACATAATTTACAATATGTATCTTGGACACTCTATGACTTTGTAAATATTCCCAAGGAAGTTGTAGGCAAACTTCCTTGGAAAAAAAATGTTCAAAAGCAATTTGGGTTCATTAACAAAAAGGGAGAGAAAAAAAGTGCGTTTAAATATATTACTACGCAGCAGTAGATTGCTGAACAATTGGTGCTTGAATAGGTTTTTGAGCAACTGGTATTTGAATAGCTTCCTTCCCAATAATTTTACTAAAATTATTTAAATACATATTTGTAATTCTCTCCATAGGGTAGGCAGTTGCTGCTTTATAATTTGTTTTAGCAATGCTTAATCTATGTGCTTCGTTTGTCACTAATGCTTCTATTGCTAATGCTAAACTGTCTACAGAAGTTGGCTCAAAAAACTCTCCTTTATATCCTTCATCTTTAACAAGCAAAGCAAGGTCTCCTAAATCTGGCATAACAACTGCTTTTCCATAGCTTCCAGCTTGATGTAATACGCCTGAGCTTCCTGTAGTAGAAGTATAAGGAAATACCACTACTGCGCTTTCTTTAAATAGTGTTGGTACTTCATGCTCTTCAACATAACCAGTAAACCTTATTTGTGGTACATGCTTATAGTCTTCTTGTACTTTAGCTAAATATCCTGGTACATTTGGGTTGTCTGTTCCTGCTATAACTATTTCAAGATTTAGTCCAGATGATTGTCTAACTCTTTCAACAGCTTCTATCATTGGCTCTACCTTTTTGTAAGTTCCAAACTTACCAAAAGTCATAATTTGCAAAGGCCCCTTTGGTAAATTATAATCTGGCTGTTTCATTGTTACTTCAAAAGTCCCATGAGGAATTAAGGTTACATTTTTGGCATTATATTTTTTCTCCAAAATATCGACATATTTTTGCATAGTTACAGCAACAATATCTGCCTGTAATATCAACTTTGTTAGAGCTGTTCCTATATACCCATATATCTTTTGTAAAAACCTATTTGCAGTAAAACCAGCAGATCCAAGATCCACTTCTTCTAATATATTATGTAATAAAACAATATTTGGTATACGCTTTAATCTACATATTAAGGGCAACATTAAACCTAAAGCTGCAGGAATTTTCTTGTCTCCAAATTTCATGAACTGTAAATTAAATAGTACAGCATCTGGGTTTGAAATATTAATTGCTTTAATAACATTAATAATGTTAGAATAACTATTAAATTCCCAACATTCTTTAATTGTAACTTTACACCCTTCTTGAGAAAAAGCTACATCTTTTTCTCCTTCGGTCTTGTCGGTTAATAATACTATTTCAGTAATATTTTGCTTTTTTCTAAAGTGTTTTACTAGGTGATATGCATATTCATTTAAAGTTACCTTACTTGGTGGATATGCTGTGATAATTGCTAGTTTCATAATGTATATTTTTTATTGATTCCATTATAAAATTGCAATTTAAAGCACTGAATATCAGTGTTTTTAGACAGAATGCCTTTTAGTGTAGTTGAGTGGAAAAGAGCTTTAGATTAGCTATTCTCATAAAAATGTTTTTTACTTTTTCTTGTGTCTAAAACAAAGAATCCAACTTGAATAATTAACAATAAAACCATTGCCGCTATTTGTATATGAACCACTTGTTCTAAGCTTTCATGAAATAAAATAACAAGCCCTACCTGAAGTATTCCAAACACTCCAGAGATAATAACCGGAATATATTTCTCTAAAGACAGGTAGTAATATGCAAAAATGTTTGAGATAGCAAATAGCCCAGTTGCAAAAGAATACTTCCATAGTAGAGGAGCCATTGCTAAATAGTTCTTACCAAATAATAATTTGATTGTTGCTTCTGGAAACAAAGCACATACAACAACAATACTTGAAGCTATTGTTGCAATATATGTAACATACTTAAATAAAATTGGAGCTGTTTCTTTACCTTCCTTCTGAAGTTGAATTACTGTAGGTAACAATAACATTACAAACATCCAAGCAATAAAGTACACAATTCGTCCAATTAATGCCAATGATGCATA
This sequence comes from Pontimicrobium sp. SW4, assembly GCF_039954625.1. Classification (NCBI taxonomy): domain Bacteria; kingdom Pseudomonadati; phylum Bacteroidota; class Flavobacteriia; order Flavobacteriales; family Flavobacteriaceae; genus Pontimicrobium; species Pontimicrobium maritimum. The sequence continues at coordinate 171,917 of NZ_CP157199.1, read as the reverse complement.
TAATCCAGCATCATAAGATTCAAAGTAATGCTTTACCAAAATAATATCGCTATTATTTATAATGATTTGAGTAAGCTCATAAAATGCTGTAATAATAAAGAAGTTACGAATAACTTTAGATTGAGCAACTTCAATAATTCCAGTTGTTTTAAATTGTAAATAGGTAAACTTAAACGGTAGTAATCCAAAACCAAAAGAGAATAGAATCCCTAATGCAACTACTATTGAAGATTGGATATTAAGAAGAAAAAGAAGGATGAGAGTAATTACCAATCTACTCAACATTTCGGCTTGATATGTTATTGATAATAATTTAAATTCTTTTTTCCCTTGAAAAACACCTCTATTTATACTCATTAAAAAATAAAGCGGCACACCTATACCAAATACAACAAACATGTTTGACGATGATGTATTAAGTATTTGTTGTAACTGATTTGCAAATACAATTGTTAATACCCCAAATCCAATTCCGGTAAGTATTGCCTTCTTATAAGTCTTTGAAATGAATCTTTGAAATGTTTCTTCGTCGAATACTGCTGAAAATTTTGCTGTAACCAATTGAAAAGTCATTGCTAAAAAAGATAGTATTAACAAAAGAGTTATTAATACAGCCGCATCTGCAAACTTTTCTGGTCCTAAAATACGACCAAGAATAAGGTTGTAAAAATAGTTTCCTCCATTTACTACTAAAACACTTAGCATAAATAGTTGTTCTTGAGAAACCTTAACTCTTAAAGTTTTAGATTGAGTAGTCATTTTTAAAAATCTTGCAAAGTTTCGCTTTTCTAATTTTATTCCTAATCTTATTATTCCTTTCTCCTAAAACAAAAATTGTTTTGCTTCGCTTAGTAGACTTTTTTAGAATGAATTCTAGTACACTAATACCATAGTTATCAATTTGTTTTACCTGTTTCAAACAAATTATAATTTCGTAATACGTATCAAGTAATTCATTGAAATAGTTCCTTACTTTATCTGCGTGTTCTTCAGTAAAGTGGTCATGTACTTCAAAAGACACCTTTATTATTTAATATCTGTAAATTCATAACTAAATCTTTAAGATTAAGCTGCTATAGAGCTTTTAAAGTCATCATAAATCTCTTTACATCCAACACCTACAACGCATACATTTTTGTTAAAATATCTTGCATTATTGATAATTAAGCGTTTTAATGCAGACAAACCTGTTTTATCAATTTCTGATAGATTTTCAATATTAATAGTTGCTCTACCTCTTATAGATATAACGTGTTCAAAATGCTTTAAAAAGTCTTCTGCAGTAGTAGTATTTAATCTTCCTTCTAAAAAATGTGTTCCTAAATGTTCTTTAATTGCAAGTGCCATAATTATTATATTTTAAGTTAATATTCCTTTGTATCTGACACAAATATCTACACAAACTCCATGTATACCCTTTTGATTTCGATGGATGGTAGTTTACTGTAGGTGAGTGAAGTAGTCTTTGTCCGTAACTTGCAATAAAGCAAATCAAACAGATATGAAGACTTTAAAAACACTTATTACTTGTTTCCTTTTATTACTTATTATTTCAAGTAATGCCCAAAACATGCAAAAAGGTTTTAATTATTTAGAAACTGGTAACTACGAAAAAGCCGAATCGTTTTTCGAAACTGTATTGCAAGACTACCCAGATAATAAAACAGCACGTTTATGTTATGGAAGAGCTATAGGGCTAAATGGTGACTCTAAAAAGGCAAATAGTTTATTTACAAGACTATTAAAAGATTACCCCAATGACTTTGAAGTAAAACTAAATTATGGAGAGTCTTTATTATGGAACAAAAACTTTACAGAAGCCAAAACGTATTATGCTAGATTAGTAACTGAATCTCCTAATAGTTTTCCAGCACTTTTAGGCTATGCAAATACATTATCTAATTTAAAAGAATATGAAAATGCTTTCTTATATGTAAACAAAGCTCTAGTGGTCTCTCCAAAAAATCCAAATGCTTTAACCTCTAAAAAGTATATGTATTTAGGTTATGCATACCAAAAGCAACAAGCACAACTTTATGATGAAGCAGAAGTACTTTTAATTAAAAGCTTAAGTTTTTTTAAAGATGACAAAGACACCTTACTTAATCTTGCCAATCTTTATCTTATAACTGATAAATTAGAAAATGCTAAAGCAACATATAACACTTTGGCAGAACAACAAAAAAACAAACTCTTAGCCTTAAATGGGTTGGCTCTGGTAGCGCACTTAAACAATAAAGAAAAGAAGGCATTGGACTTAAGTACTCAAGCCTATAATAGCTTAACTGGTGCTACTGATAAAAGTACAAATAAGCAAACTACAGAGCGTTACATACAAGCATTAATTTGGAACAAAAAATACAAACCAGCAAAAACTCTAATTGATACATTATTTTCTGAACAGCCTAATAAAAACTGGGTGTTAGCTTTAAGAGCAACATTGAATATTTATAAAGGTAATTTTAAAAAGAGTCTTAGTGATTACAACTCAATACTAGAAAATGACAACACATCCTTTGATGGTCATTTAGGGAAAGCAAATACTTTAAAAGCATTAGGATATTATGACGAAGCTTATACTTGGGTTAAAAACACATTAAAGATTTATAATAACCAAAAAGATGCTATTAACTTTATTAATCTATTAGACAGTCACTTTACACCCTCCATAGAATCAAATGTCTCACGTTCATTTGACAATGGTGATAATAAGGCTTTCTCTTTTATAAACACTGTTGCCTTTCCATTATCAACTAAGTTTAGCCTTTTAGGTAATTACGGTTACAGATCTACCAATAATACTGTAACGAACAATAGTGCTACTTCTAATAATATCTCTCTAGGTTTATCTTATCAGATTGCACCCAATACTACTATAAAAGGAACCGCTGGCATCACCTCAGCAAAAGCTGATAGCAATGATTATACACAATTATTAACAGACGTGTCCTTAAATATTAGATCTATTAAATTACAAACCTTAAGTATTGGTTACAAACGAGATATACAAAGCTTTAACGCTGATTTATTGGATAGGGAAATTGTACAAAACAATTTTTACGCTAACTATAATGTAAATACTAACTTTAATTTAGGTTGGTATACACAATACTACTATACCTCACAAAATGATGATAATACAAGAAACTTACTATTTACCTCCATATATTATAATTTACTTACAAAGCCTTCATTAAAGTTTGGATTAAACTACCAATACATTACATTTAAAAATCAAGTTCCAAATATTTATTTTAGCCCTGAAAGATTTAATGCAGGTGAGGTATTTGTTAACCTAATAAAGGATGAGGCAGTTACAAAACCAAAAGCTTGGTTTTATGAGTTTACTGCTGCAACAGGATTGCAATATATAGAAGATGGAGATAGCCAAAGTACTTATAGATTTCAAGGAAAATTAGGATATAAGTTCTCCGAACGTAGCATCGCAAATATTTTTGGTACACGAAGCAACATTGCTTCTGCTACTGCCGCAGGTTTTACATATACTGAAATAGGTATGCGTTTTAAGTGGCGCTTATTTGATGGTCCTGTTTATAGAAATTAAAGCCATTGACCCAATACGCTTCTACAGGATCCTACTTACATTGATATTTATTAGCCCTAATATTACTTTGCTTTGAATGTATTATTATTTCATAATAGTGTATATTCACAGGACTTTTTTACGATTATGAAACTCAATAGTACTAAAAAAATAAAGAAGCCTTGGCCAACTAAAGATGCCATGCAACAAGTTTATGAGAACAACCTTTGGGGAGGTGAAAACACCGTTTTCTATTCAGGCGTAGGATCACATCATCCCGAAATAGTAAATCTATATATAGATGTCCTAACTTCATTTTTAACATCCTTCAAGAACCCTTTAATTGTTTGCGATTTGGGTTGCGGAGATTTTAATGTAGGGAAAGAATTAGTAAAACACACTAAAGTTTATTATGCAATAGATATAGTAAAAAACCTTATTGAGCATAATAAAAAAGCATTTCAAAAAGCAAATTTAGAATTCCATTGTTTAGACATCTCAAAAGACGATTTGCCGGCAGGCGATTGTGCTATTGTGAGACAAGTGCTCCAACATTTATCAAATACTGAAGTACAGCGTATATTGACAAAGTTGTCACATTTTAAATATGTGATTGTAACAGAACATATACCTTCTAAAGACTTTTTACCTAATAAAGATATAATTTCGGGGCAAGGAATAAGGCTAAAAAAACAAAGTGGCATAAACCTTTTAGCTTCACCATTTAATTTTAAAATAAAAGAGAGTAAACAACTATTATCTATTCCATTAAGTGACAATAAAGGACTTATAGTTACTACGTTTTATAAAGTTTTTTAAACCATTGTTACTTTGGACAAATTACAATAAAACAAAAAGGCAAAAGATTTCTCTTTTGCCTCTACAAACAAACTATTAATTAGGCTACCTAATAAGTAACTTCAAAGGGTTATAAACATGCTTATCTCCAACCATATTGCAAAAATATAAACCTGAACTTAATTGTTGTTTGTTTAGTTCTATTTCATTTTTACCAGAAACAGTTCTATAACTAGTTTTATAAACTACTTTACCTAACTGATCATGAATTATAAGTTGTACTGTTTCAGATGTGTTTGACATAAATCTAATAGTCGTACTTGTATTCATTGGATTTGGTATTGCCATTATTCTATTTAAGCCTTCTGCATCATAAGATTCAATACTTAAAGATTCACTCTGTGTGAAACTTATATCTTGCAGCAACATGTTTTTAGTAACCGTTTTTCCATCTTTTGAGACCATTGTAAACACAATTGTTACAATATCATCTAGTACTAAATTGGAATATGTTGAATTATTAAATTTCGAAAACGGTATTATAAATTCATTTAGTGTGTCTGTTAACTGTATATTAGTCTTGTACTGATCTTCCCAATTGTCAATGCCTTTTTTAATAAACGTAATTTGTAGATTTCCTGTTCCTTTTGCTTTTAATTTAAATGCATTATAACTAGTTAGATTTACTGGATTGAATCTTGGTGTTAATGCTCTATAAGCCGCTACATATTCACTTGTTGTAGCTTCTAGATTTATGTTTCTTTCTATTGGAAAATCTGCTGTATCAAAATCTATAGAATTTGGTAAAATGTTATAGGAGTTAATTACTGTTGTTTTAGCAAAATCATCAATTCCCCATGGACCGTCAGACATAAACAAATCATCCGGTGTTGCAATGCCGTCTCCAATTCTAAAACCAATGTCAAACAAATTGCCTATGTCATATTCTAAATTGGTTATATAATTTTCATTTAAATTAACTGTAGAAGATTCACTAATTATATCTCTAGTTTCAGTTTCTCTTAATCCAGCATCAAATGTAACTGCTCTTGTTGCATTTGTATTAATTATTTGTAAGTCTAGTTTTCCATTAACATATTTGCCTTTTCTAACAAATACTGTTGGAGGTGTTGAATTATTATAACTTGAAATAGGTCTTTGTGAATTTAATAAACGTACTACCTCTTCGCCTAGTAATAGCAGATCATCTAAAGAATTAGACCAGATTTGAAAATTATAAAATGTAACATCACTTTCGTATTTATCAAGGTTCCAGTGACTCTCAATAGCAAAATTCTCATTGTTATTAACTTCTTTTGCTGAAAGACTTAATACAAACTCAACTGTATTATCTGTATTTCTAATGATGCTTTTAATAAAACTTTGTTCATTAATATCTATGGTTGATACTGATATCAGCTCTCCTCCTAAAAGACGGTCGCAGATATATTTTGTGTGTTCATACACGCCATTTTCTGTTTTTAAGGCTAGTATTGAAGCTACTGTGTTTGTATTTATCATATAATCTACAGAATAGACTTCGGTTGCATTCGTTATATTCAATAAGTCTGTTGGTGTAGATTCTAAAGCATATTCTTCATTTATAACATCAAGAGGTATAAAATCTTGTAACTTAAACTCTAAATTAGAATTTCTTTGTGCATATTTCGCTGTTTTCTTTACTTTACGCGCATTTGCTTTATCAAAACTATAACTGTTTTTAGCGCGATTATAATTTCTTTGATTAATTTGGTTTGAGAGTCTATTGTTGCTTTCCAAACCACCATCATTTCCGCCTGATGTTGGAGGATCTATAACCTCGCAATCACCATAACCAGAACAAGAAGGGTCTTCACAATCTGTAAGCCCATCACCATCATCGTCAATTCCATTGTCACAAATTTCTTGAGGCACAGGTGCTGTTGGACAACGTGCTCCGTCATTTTGTGAACTTGATGGCCCAAATGCAAATAAATTTGAGTCCATACTATTAGCTCCATCTAGATCTTGAACACTTTGAATAACATAAATTGTTCCTGTTTGATTTGCCGATACATAAAAACGCCCAGAGACATCAAAATATACAGCTCCATATGTGTAATTTAGTCCAGATAAAATAGGGACTTCGCCTAAATTTTCAATAGCACCAGTTTCTGCATCAATACGATATAAAATATTAGTGCTTTTTTCGACAGTATATAACTTATTATCTACGGCATTAAATGCCCAATCATGATGACTTATACTCTGTGAAAGGTTTAGGGTTTCAATATACTGTCCGTAATTTGCAGAATCGGGGTTCAAATCTATTTTATAATATGTTGTACCTCCTCCTTTTAAGTAATAGATTCCTTCAGTACTAATATCTCCAACATATCGATTATGTATTGGTAATTCATCTATATAGAGTGTTGTGGTTTCAAAATTCTTACCAATACGTACTATTGTTTTTGACGGTGTACTTAATGAGCCCCAGATAAATCCATCCGCAGAGTTATAAGCTGCTGCGTTAATGTTTCCTGTTGTAATATCTGTTGCTACTTCATAAGCATTGCCTGAAGCTAAATCTATAGCATAGACATCATTATACTGAAACAAATATGCATTATAATCGCAATTGAAAGGTAGGTCTTGCCCTTGGCTGTTTAAACCAATTAAAATAGAGCTAAGTATTAAGATTCTATTTTTTAAAGTGTAAAGTTTATTCATCATTATATTTCTAATAGGTTATTAGCAAAATTATTCCCTCTTTTAGTTTTATTATCATATTTTCTATTAAAGCATTTTGAATAGGGTTGGTTTGTAGTTTACAATAGACGAATGGCTTTAGAGGCTTATAGCCAATACTTTATAAAGTAAAAAAAGGCAGAGATTAAATTCTCTGCCTTGACTTTGACTACTAATCTCAATAAACTAAATTACTATTAATCACAAATTGTTATGTTATAATTTGATTTACAAAAATAACAGTGATTATGACTCGATTGATTGATTTTCGTTTGACTGAAGATTAAGTTAGTTAGAATACCTTTATGTATCGACGAACCGTTTTAAAGCAAATTAAGCCGCTTCATTAGTTCAGGTCTGTTTGATCTACTTACAGGGATGACATCTTTTTTAATAAGCACACTATTATCTTCGATGTCTATAATTTTTTTGGTATTAATAATATAAGAGCGATGTACTTTAAGAAATAAACTGTCTGGTAATTTTTCTTCAATCTTTTTAAGCGTAGAATGTACGGTATAATTTTTCTCTTCGGTTTTCACATGTATGTAATCACCTTTAGCTTCTACCAGATAAATACTAGGAATATCAATTTTAATTAACCGTCTGTCTATATTTACATATAGATCATTCCCTGATGCCATTTCAACTTTCTCAGAAGGGATTGTCTCATTTACTTTACTAGGTAAAGCATTCGCTTTATTAATTGCTTTTTGGAAACGTTCTGGGGTTATAGGCTTAACTAAATAGTCTACAATACAATCATATTCAAAAGCTTGAATTGCAAACTTCGAATCTGAGGTGGTTAAAATTATTTTTGGAGGATTCTTTAGAGTTTCTATAAAATCGAATCCTGTAAAATCTGGCATATGTATATCCAAAAAAATTAAATCTACTTCATGTTGATTTAGATATTTAATTGCCTGAATTGCATTAGGGAATTCTTCCAAAACATTTAAGTTATCAACATTTGAACATAGTTGATTAATAATTGCTCTTGCTGTAGACTCATCATCAATGATAATACAATTCATATAGGCTAATTATAATTGTTGTAAATAATTAGTTATGGTATTTAAAATAGATTCAAATTCTTCTTGAAGCTTAGTATTATCTTCCAGTAGATTATTTTCAAATGCTGCTGCAATCTCATAACTTTTCTCAAGTCCCAAAATACTAATTTTATGTTTAAGTTTATGTACATTTTCTGAAACTTCTTTAAAATTTTTAGCAGCTAAATTTTTAAAATAGATTGTCTTTTCTTGTGGAAATTCTGTTTTTATAATAGTGATAAGCTTTGCCTTAAAGGCTTTGTCTCCACCAGACAATTGATTAATATAGAGTAAATTAGGCTCTTCCATTGTCATTTTTTTATTGTAAAATAAAACGTTGTTCCTTGTCCTAAACAAGATTCTATCCATATCTCTCCTTTATAGTAATCAATAATTTTTTTAACTATTGACAACCCAATTCCAGTAGATTCTTTATTGTCATTTAAAGAATGGAAAATCTTAAAAATCTTATCATGATATTTTTTTTCAATACCTAAACCATTATCCTTTATTGAAAATTGATAATATGTTTTCTTATTTGACACATCAATCTCTACAAGTCCTTTTTCTTTATTAATAAATTTAATAGCATTACTTATTAAATTTTGAAATAGTTGTTGAAACTTAACTTTATCTCCGTAAACAACTGGTAATATATTTAACACTTTAACAGTGATATGTTCTGGTATAAAAAGAACCTGTGTTACGTCTAGTACAAGTTGGTTTAAATCTACTTCTTGCTCTTTAACACTATCAGAACCTATACTTGAGTATAAAAGAATATCTGAAATAAGGTGTTCCATTTTTTCCAGAGTAGTTTCTATTAGCTCAAAGTTTTCTATACTCGCATCATCTAACATACCTTTATTATCTTCTTTAATCCAGTTTACTAAAGCATCTATGCTTCTTAATGGCGATTTTAAATCATGAGACACAATATGAGCATATTCTTGTAGCTCATCATTGCTTTTAGCTAATTGATCTAAAAGCTCTTTGTTTTTAGATTCAGCTCTTTGACGTTCTCTTAAATTAATCGCGCTTTTTAGCTGCATAGCCACTAGATTTGCTATACTCTCTAAAGCATATAAGTGCTCCTCAGTGTAGTAGTTTTTTTCAGTATGTTCAGAGTCTATAAGACCAATAACATGTCCATCACTAATAATTGGCACAGTTATTTCTGAAAATCGTTTTGCACCATCTTCAATATAGCGTTTATCTATAGTTGTATTTTTTATAATCTCTGCTTTTCCTGTTTTTGCTACTGTTCCTACAATACCTTTCCCGATAGGCAAGGTAATTTTATTAATGATTTGGTTATTGTTATCTACTTTTTCTCCATACGCTGCAATTTGTTCTAGAGTATTCTTTTCACGATCAATCAAGTAAATAACACAGTCTTCTGAATTTAAATATTCTGCTATATTATTAGTAATCTCCCAAGCTATTTCGTAAATATCCATTTTCCCAAGTATAGCCTTAGCCACATCATTAATCATATCGATGATTAATGTATTTTCTCTTTCTGAAGTAATATCTTCTATAAGTGCTACTTGATATTTAATATTTTCCGAGTTGTCTCTAACTGCATTTACATTTACTTTAGCCCAAAGTACAGAGCCGTCTTTCTTTTTATAGCGTTTAGTGATAACAAAATTGTCTATTTCTCCAGAGTCCATTTTTATTAAGTAGTCTTTAGACTCTGAGAAATCTTCTTTTAAAGAAATATCCTTAATTGTTAGCTTAGAAAGCTCCTGTTCTGTATATCCTAACAGTTTTTGTATCGCCTCATTTGTTCTTATAATTTTTCCTCTTTTGGTAAGTACTATTCCTAAGGACGAATTTTCAACAATAACATTTAACTCTTTTTTTTGCTCTTCTATAAACTCTGCTGTTAGTTTTGCTTCAGTTATATCCCTTATAACACCTTGAGCAGCTATAGGTTTTTTTCCTTTGTCATATATAATGCTGGCATTTATATGAACCCATCTAACAGTATTATTTTTAGTTATAACACGTGCTGTATAGTCTGTAAAAATTCCTTTTTTTCTTAATTCTTTAAACGATGCAAATGCATAATTAGCATCTGCTCTATATATAAGGTCTACAACGTTTAATTTTTCTATACTTAAGTTGTATCCAAAAAGCTCTATAGCTACATCGTTCATTTTTAGAACATTTCCTTCAAGATCCATTATTAAGTATGCGTCATTAATGTTTTCAAAAACACCTTGTAGCTGTGATGTTTTCTCTTCTAAAAGCAATTCCAATTTCTCGTTTACTTCTTTTAGCTTTTCAGCAGTACTAAAAAGTTTTAAAGACTTATCCTCTAAAATACTTTCCGCTTGTTTTCTAGCTGCTTTTTCACGATTTAAGGCACGCTTTAATATGTCAATTTGAGTTTGACTCATTAGTTTTTATTAATAACGAACTTCACTTCTGTTCCATCAGGTTTAATTTTTTCTAACTCAATTGAAGCGCTTGAATTAAAATGCTCGAATGTTTTATTCATCAAACCTAAGCCAAAATGATGCATTGCTCTACTAGATTTGTATATCATTATCAAGGAATTATTTGTCTTTTCTATAACCTTAAATGTAGGTAATTCTGCATCAGGATAAATTTTCCTTACCTCAACATGTATATGATTTTCTATAGATGATAGCATTTCTATAGGATCTTTATAGGTAGCTAGCAAGCCTGGGTAACTTTCTTTTAAAACTCCAAAAAAATGTTCGGCGTAAACCAATAGTAAATTATCAATGCTAATATTTGTATTCGCACTTAAATTTTGTAATAACTGTAACATTTCAGAGAATTTATATGTCCCAATTGAAGTATAAACGCCTTCTGATTCTAAATTAGAGTTCTCTATAATATTATCTACCATCTCTAATCCAAACTTCTCTTCAACTAAATCCAAAAACTCTGTAAAAACAATTCCTTTCATTTAAACTTTTATTAATTGGTTAATACTCCAGTAAGCCAGTAAGCTTTTAATTTTTAAAACATAGTCTTCATATTTTAAAGGCTTTAAAATATACCCTGCAATACCAATTTTATAGCATTCTAATAAATCCTTTTGATTATTAGATGTTGTCAATATTATGGTTGGAATATGCCTTAACTGCTCATCTTTTTTTAAGATTGATAAAAATTCGATGCCATTTACTTTTGGCATATTTAAATCTAATAAAATGATATCCGGTAGATTTATCTTTTTAGATAATAAGTTTAAAGCGTCTTCTCCATTATTAGTTTCAATAATTTCATGCTCCAATTGTAGCGCTTTTATGGTTCTGTTCATCTTCATGATTTCAATCATATCATCTTCAATGAGCATTATCTTAAGAGCTTTATTCATTTAGATTTAAGTTTAATAAAGTACAATATACATCACACTACACCTCTTTAACTTGTGTCTTTAGATAAAAGTAATGTTTAGTATAGTCCAATGGCAAATAAGTGTCGATTAATAGTTTTTATTCTCTAATAATAATCGCATCTTCTTCGTCATTCCTTTTACAACCATATCATAACTATGATCTATTAGTTCTAATACTAATTTTGGTGTCAATTCATTTTTATGGATTGCTATAGTATTCCAGTGTTTATTACTTACATAAGGGCCTGCATAAACGCTCTCGTATTGCTCCCTAAGTTCAATTGTATATTCTGGGTCGCATTTTACTGTTACTGAAGCTTCTCCTTTCTCAAACTTATCTAAAGGCGCCATTAAGAACATTTTGTTCATTACTTTAAAAACTAATGTGTTTTCATCAAACGGAAAACTCTCGGTTGCTGCTTTTTTGGATAGGCAATGATCTCTTATTTGGTCTATATTCATTTTAAAATTCTTTCCATTACTTTATCAGGATAACTCAACTCTTTATATCCGAATCTTTTATACAAATTATGTGCGTCGGATGTTTTAAGCATCCAAACTTTACATGATTTTAATTGGTCACAATTATTTATTGCTTCTATTAATTTTTTAGAATAACCATGTCCTCTATGTTCAGGCAGAATAAACACATCCATAAGATATGCAAAAACCACATAATCTGTTGCTATTCGTGCAAATCCAATTTGCATATTTTCTTTATATACTCCAAAACACAAACAATGTTTAATCGATTTTTCAACCTCTTTGCGAGTTCTTCCTTTTGACCAATAAGCATTAGTTAAAAAATTATGAATAATATCTATATCTAATTTAGACTTATCTGAAGATATCTCAATCATTCTAATAATTTTGAAGGTGTTTTATTATCCATTTTTAAAGATTCATAATCTAGTTTCCAACCAATGGTTTGAACTAAATTTTCCATTAACAGTATCGCTTCTAAGGCTTCTTTTTGTGCTGCTTGATACAAACCACTTTCTGGGATTTTATCTTTTATATGAATCTTGGCTTCATTCTGTAAATCAGTAAGATCGGTTGCTTCAAATTTATTAAAATAACCATCTTTTTTATCATAATAATTCAAAGTGGTGTCTATAGATAATACTTCTGCTTCAGGAAAATTTTGCAGAACTATTGTTTTAGTATTTGAATTTGCCTTCATTTCTATTTTAGACAAGTCAAATCCAATATAGGCTTTGGCGTTAACCACAACTAGGGCTTTTTTCTTACTAGTTATAAGTTTTAAGAACTTTTGTTTAACATCTTCATAATGGTAAATCTCTGCAAAATCTCCTTCAACTGTTATAAATTTGCAAACACTTTTTACTTTATCCAAAAGAATAACAGATTGCGAATTAGTCAATTTTTTTGATTGCACATATTTAATATAGGTAATAATACCAACTGTTAGTAAAGCACCAATTATTAACCCTAAAATTGCTTCCATACTATTCGTATAATTTATATAAAATAGGCTTACTAGGTGTTGCATCATTCTCAAATGGTGCTATTTGAAGATTTAGAATATACTTACCATCTTCAATACTATTAGGCACATAAATAAACTCTGTAATAGTCGCTTCGGTTCTTATTTTTCCGTCTGTATTCCAAAAAGCATTATGAGATAATAATTCGCCATCATCTCTTTCTTTGTCAACACTTGGTAAATCAATAAGTAAATGCTTTACCCCTTTACTTTTTAAATAAATTGCTGCTTCTTCTAACAAGTATGGTGGATTAGTATTTGAATATTGTTGCGATAATTTTTCAGTGGTATTTGGCAATGTTCTAATAATCACTGCTTCACGCTTTTTATTTCCAATTGCAAAACGCAATTGCTTTGCCGAAATCACAAAATCATCTCCTAATTTTTCTGGCGCAACTGTTATGACTTCAGCGACAAAAAAGAACTGTTTTAGACATTGATTAATACTGTATTTTTTTTCTGTAATATGACCAACACATTCTGTATGTGTACCGTGAGCATGTGGATTAAACTGGATGTTATTAAAATTTACTGGAGCTCCATGTTCAACGCTTACAATAAAGTCATCCATTTTTACTGGTTCTATAATAGGTTCATCAATATACCAAGCATTTACGTTGCTTTTTGTTGCACGTAATGGAATTGAAATATCTAAGGGTTTATCTATATATATGGCGTAGGTACGACTGTTTACGTTTATAACTGCTTTCATGTGTAATGGATGTTAAGCGTAAATTTAAGGATTAAATAAGAAAAAGACTTGATGAAATACCATCAATTAAAAACTTTCCTTTTTGGGTTGCTTGTAACTTCTCGATACAATTGCTATCGCAATCATTCGAAGTGATAACAAGTAATTGTTGATTGATAAATTCTTTAGATGCTGTTAGTAAATGTTCTTTATATTCGACTCCAAAGTCTTCTTCAATTTTATTTAATGAAACTCCCCAAACAGTACGCAAACCCGTCATAACATACTCATTAAACCTATCCTTTTTAGAGAGTGCTTCAACAGTTGAAGGCAATTCGTTTTGCTGAATAGATGTAATATATTTTGTGTTATTTGACACATTCCAACTTCGTTGATTATTATTAAACGAATGGGCTGATGGGCCAATTCCTAAATAGGATTTCCCTTGCCAATAACTTGTATTATGCTTAGAGAAATAATCAGCTTTTCCAAAATTAGAAATCTCGTATTGCACAAAACCTTGTTTATCGGTTTCTGTTATTAAATGATTAAAATGTTTTAAGGCCAATTCTTCATTAATTGGTGGATAGATACCTTTTTTAATAAAACTATCTAAGGCTGTTTTTGGCTCAACTGTTAAGGCATAACTAGAAATATGATTAACTCCAAAATCAAAAGCTATCTGTAGATTTTGATTCCACTTATCTAAACTCATGTTTGGAATACCGTAAATTAAATCGATAGTGATGTTATCGAAGTGACGAGTTGCTTCCTTTAAACAATCTTTTGCTTCTGTTGCATTATGCGCACGATTCATGCTTTTTAAATCGTCTTCAAAGAAGGATTGAATGCCAATGCTTAAACGGTTAATTGGACTTTTAGATAATTGGATTATTCGATCTTTAGATAAATCGTCTGGATTTGCTTCTAAGGTGATTTCTGGGTTTTCTACAACTTGATAGTTTTTATAAACAGCATCAATCAATAATTTTAATTCTTCATTCGATAATAATGAAGGTGTACCTCCACCAAAATAGATAGTTTCTATAGTTTGATTGTGAAGTTCTTCTTTTCGTAACTCTAACTCTTTTACTAAAGCCTGAAGCAATTCATCCTTTTTATTTAAAGACGTTGAAAAATGGAAGTCACAGTAGTAACATGCTTGTTTGCAAAATGGTATGTGGATGTAGATGCCGCTCATTTAGTTTATTAAATCTTTGTGATGAATTTAGGGTTAAATTTTCTTTTGACCACTAATCTTCTTCTGAATGCAATAAAAAATGAATATCCAAAAGCCCCAAATACAAGTACGATAAAAAACCAAATCAATTTATCTTTTCTATACTTAAACTTTGTCTGAAATAATTCAAATGAAAAAAGAAGTAAAAATATTAATCGAAAGCAAAACATTAGACAAAAACTTTGAAAGTGGATTCCTGCCTTCGCAGGAATGACAATACAACTACTTTTTTATTCTTTTTTCATTGTTTTTCACAAAACTTTCCCAACCAGAATAACTTTTACCGACAGTTACTTTTCCAGAATTATAAAAATGACATACTGCAGCTGCTAAACCATCGGTTGCATCTAGGTTTTTTGGTAAGGTTTTTAGTCCTAAGGTACTTTGTAACATTTTTGCAACTTGTTCTTTACTCGCATTACCATTTCCAGTAATGGCCATTTTAATCTTTTTTGGCAAATATTCAGTAATTGGAATTTGTCGCGATAATCCTGCTGCCATGGCAACACCTTGCGCTCTTCCTAATTTGAGCATACTTTGTACGTTCTTTCCAAAGAAAGGCGCTTCAATAGCTATTTCATCTGGATGATGCGTGTCAATAAGTTCTATGGTACGTTCAAAAATGAGTTTTAGTTTTAAGTAATGATCATCATATTTTTTCAAACTGAGTTCATTAAGTTGCATAAACTGCATTTTTTTATTACGTACTCTTATTAGCCCAAAACCCATAATTGTGGTTCCAGGATCAATACCTAATATAATTCGTTCTTTATCCATTAATCGCAATATCTACAACCACTTAATGCTACTGATAGTCCAACAGTGGTATATACTAAATCTCCATTAAACGAGTAACCATCTAGAGCTACATCGTACTTATTTTTACTCGACAAACTTTTTGCATAAGCAACATCTACAAATACAGATAGCTTACGCGATAAACTAAAGTAAACATCCAACCCTACTAATCCATTTAAATAGGTGTACGTGTTTTCAGAATCATTTAATAAGGGTTTTGTAAAGCTTATTCCTGGTCCAGCATGTGCTTGAATAGTCATTTCTTGAGGCAAGAAATTCAACAAATCATAAAAATCGTACACAATCTGTGCATTAACGCGTGTGTAATTAAGTTTAAAATCTAAAGACCCTACATCGCTTTTTGACCTATTATAGCCAACATCAAGTTTTGCTCCCAATTTGTTAGGCTTAAACATATATCTAATCCCAAAGTTAATGGTTGGCAAGTTAATATCTTTAGCATAATAACCATCGTTTTCACCATTATCAATTGGGTTGTTTACACCTAATGCTAGTTGTAATCGGATTTTTTCAGTATCCCCTTGAGCAAAACTTAAGGATGTTACACAAAAAAGTAGTAAACAGAGTAAAGGTCTTTTATATTTATTTTTTATAAAGCTCATTTACAATAATAGTTTTAATTTGTGACAAAATGATTAGCGGGCTTCCATACAAAACTAAGCAATTCTTTTTTGTACTTATTAAGTTAAGTATCGTTGTTGGTGCTACTTATTTTATTTACGACAAACTAACAAATAACGAAGAATTAGATTTTTCAGTTTTTATTGATTTTTTAACCAAAAACAATGCTTTTTCACTAAAAAGCATTGTTTTTTTACTGTTTTTAACCATTTTTAATTGGTTTTTTGAAATTAAGAAATGGCAAAGTTTAGTAAATTCTATTTCCAAAACCTCTTTTATTGAAGCATTAAAACAAAGTTTAGCTTCACATACAGCCTCTTTATTTACTCCAAATAGAATTGGAGATTATGCTGCTAAAACTATTTACTTTAATGGCAGCGAACGAAAAAAAGTAATACTCCTAAACTTAATAGGAAACATGGCTCAAATGCTTATGACACTTTTATTCGGAATCATTGGTTTTTTAATGTTTATTACACAATATCAAGTTGATATTTCTTACTACAAATTAGTACGGTTGCTCACTTATGCTTTAATAGGCATAATTGCTATTGGATTTGGTGTGTCGTATAAGCGATTTAACATTAAAGGTTTTCCATTTTTAAAAATATGGTCTTTTGTGAAAGGGCTCTCTAAAAAAATTCATATTAAAAATATATTGCTATCACTCTTTCGATATGTAATTTTTTCATTTCAATTTTATTATTTGTTTGTGTTGTTTGGAGTAGACATCACATACATAGATGCTATGGTTTTAATAAGCACCATGTATTTCGTGGTTTCCATAATACCAACCATATTTATTTTTGATGTTGTCGTTAAGGGAAGTGTTGCTTTATATGTATTTGGTTTTGCCGACATCAATAATATTACCATCTTGAGCGTTACTACTTTAATGTGGCTATTAAATTTCGTGCTTCCAAGTATTTTTGGTAGTTATTATGTGCTTAATTTTAATTTGCCAACAGCTTCTAACATCGATAACTAAATGATTTTTATCATTCTAATTACAACAATATTGTATTGCCTTTTAATAGGCTTTTTTGTTATTGGATTTAATAGAGTTAAGTCTTTCGAAGAACCTTTTTTAAGGAATCTAACTCGTTTTACCATTGTTGTTCCTTTTAGAAATGAAGAAGAAAATTTACCCGATTTAATCAAGTCACTAGAGAGTTTAAACTACTCCAAGAATCATTTTGAAGTCCTTTTTGTGGATGATGACTCTACTGATAATTCGGTAGAATTATGCTCACGATTATTAAGTTGTTCGCAATTAGATTTTAAAATTATTAAGAACAAACGCTCATCTAATTCACCAAAAAAAGATGCCATTACGACTGCCATTAATAATGCTAAATACTACTGGATTGCAACTACAGATGCCGATTGTGAAGTTCCAAATAGATGGCTTGAAACAAGCAATTCATTTATAAACAGTTATGATGTTGCTATGATTGTTGCTCCAGTAACTTATACATCATCTGACTCTTTTTTAAAACAGTTCCAAACATTGGATGTTTTAAGTCTACAAGCGGTGACTATTGCTGGTTTTGGACTTTCATTACCTTTTTTGTGTAATGGTGCCAATTTATTTTATAGAAAAGATTTATTTGAAGAACTTAATGGCTTTGATAATAATAATGATATTGCTAGTGGTGATGATATTTTCTTGCTTGAAAAGGCAGTGAAAAAATACCCTAAACTGGTTAAATACTTAAAATCTACAAACGCTATTATATTTACAAAAGCAGAAACTTCTTTGTCTGCGCTTATTCAACAGCGTATTCGTTGGACAGCCAAAACTAGCACTTACAAAAATACTTTTGGAAAATTTGTCGGTATTTTAGTTTTAACAATGAACAGCTTAGTTGTTACTACTCTTTTCCTAAGTATTTTTGGACTCTTTAGCTGGTTATATTTTACAATTTTTTTAACTTCAAAACTTGCGATGGATTATTTACTGCTATCTAAATCGACGAGGTTCTTCAATCAAACAAATCTTCTAAACAATTACTTTTTTAGTGGCTTACTGTATCCTTTTTTTACCGTTTTTGTAGCCTTTAAAGCGATGTTCTCTAAATATAAATGGAAAGGTAGAAGTTTTAAAAAATAAGTATCTTTCCAATCGATATGCAGAAACTATCCAACTATAAAACGTCCAATCCAGCTTTTTCCAATTATTTCTGGAAAAATAACCCTAATACTTCTAAAACAATGAGTGTTAGAGGTATTCTCATTAAATCTATGGTTTGTATTTTCATTATTGCAATGATTGTTGCATTTGTTTGGAGATTATACGACAATGGCACTAATGTAAGATGGTTTACACTTGGTGGTATGTTGGCAGCAATTGTTATTAGTATTGTCATTTCGGTAAGGCAACATTGGGCACATTTTTTAGTACCTCTTTATGCGGTTGCTAAAGGTTGTTTTTTAGGTGGTTTTAGTGCATTTATAAAAGCTAAATATCCTGAATTACCTTTTCAGGCAATAGGTGTAACCATTGTCACTTTTTTTACCATTTTAGTATTATACCAAACACGGATTATTATAGTAACCAAAAAACTTAGAAGTGTTATTATTACTGCTGCTTTCTCAATCATGATTGTGTATTTGATATCTTTCATTTTGAGCTTGTTTGGTATTAAAACATTTATTTGGGGAACGTCTTGGATTGCTCTAATATTTAATGTTATTGCAGCTATTGTTGCTGCGTTTACATTGTTATTGGACTTTGATTATATTGAAAAACATAAAAACAAAGCCGATAAGTACAAAGAATGGATTGCTACTTGGGGTTTATTGGTATCTCTGGTTTGGTTGTACACAGAGATTTTAAGACTCATGCGAACATTCGCTATAAAATTCTAAACTACTCTACCTTAATTATTATTGGAATTTTAAACTCTGTTTTAACCTGTTGTCCTCGTTTTATTGCTGGAGAAATCTGTGGTAAATTATTTAGACTTTCATTTAAAAACGTGTTTATTTCTGGGATTTGCGCAGCTATTTTTGGATTGCTTTCAATATTCAATACACTTAAGTTTCCTTTCTCAGAAATAAAAAAAGTCATCTCAATAGTATCATTTAAATCTTCTGTAACCACAATTTTCCTTAATGCTAATTGCGAAGTGATATGGTTGGTAAGTGTCGTTTGAAAACATTGTTTACGAAACTCCTTGGTATCTGATGAACTACAATTATCAAACGATGGATATTCATCAACCTCATTCCAATTAAATGTCTCAAGTTCTTCTTTGACTATATCTTGAGAATTCACTTTCTTCTTGTCGAAATAATCGCAAGAAGTAAAGCAAATAATTAAAACAAAAATCTTTAGATACTTCATTATTGGATACTGAAGTGGAAAAGTACGATTTTTTTAAAATTAATCGGTCTTCATAAATTTCTCTTTTTTTAATTCGTCTATTTTATAGTTGACAAGTGTCTTGAATTTACTCTGCGGAAATCTGTTATTAAAGTTCTCAAATAGTTTAATACGAGCATCGATATCTTCATAATATTGGTCTTTAACATAAATTGACAAAAAGTGTGCTCGTTCATTTTTTGGATTTTCATCAATCGCTTTTTTATAAGCATCTATCGATTCTTTGTATTTTTTTTGCCGACTGTAAACACCAGCTAGTTTAATGTATTCAGCATCTAAAGGCTTATCTAATAGAGCAAGAGATTCCTTATAATATTTTTCGGCATTTTTAAAGTCATCTATATCTTGGTATAGTTGACCTAGAATAAACAAATTTGTAGCATTTTTAGGATCAAACTTTAAAGCTATTAATTGGTGTTCTATGGCTTTTTCAGGTTCGTAAACTCTATCATAGCAAAAACTTAATTTTTCATGAATAAATTGTGATGATTCGTTAAGCTCAAGTAATTTTTCAAACCATTTGGCTGCATTTCCATAATCTTCTTTCCAATAAAAATTTTGAGCTTTTAAGCTAATGAGTTCTTTATTATTGGCATACGTGCTTAAACCAATATCTATGTACCTATCAACCACTTTATGATGTCTTTTTGTTAAATGGTGTTTCGCAATTTGAAAAATAGTTTTTTGGTGTGTATTATCTAAATCGAATGCTGTTCTAAAACGATTCTGACTTGT
The DNA here is from genome assembly GCF_039954625.1 of Pontimicrobium sp. SW4. NCBI lineage: Bacteria > Pseudomonadati > Bacteroidota > Flavobacteriia > Flavobacteriales > Flavobacteriaceae > Pontimicrobium > Pontimicrobium maritimum. The sequence continues at coordinate 151,413 of NZ_CP157199.1, read as the reverse complement.
AGAATCACCTAATTTTTGCATTACTAGACCACTTTCATAATGATAATTTGGATTTCTGTAATCAATATCGATAAGTTTATAAAAAACCTCCAAAGCTTCTTTGTGTTTTTTAACTCTAGTTAATAATTTACCATAATCGAACAAGGTTAATGCATCCTTTGGGTTTTTCTTTAGGCTATTTTCGTAATTAATTAGAGCCTCATCATAATTTCCTAAAGCGATGTATGCCTTAGCAATTTTATCGTAGACCTCATCTTGGTTTTTATGATTTTTATATGCTTCTATCGCTTTAGTATAATTACCATGCAAATACAAACTATCTGCTAGATGCAGTGTTTGTGTTTGCGCGTTTATCGCTACAAAACACATTAAAATTAATATTTGAAGTAAATTTTTCATGACACTCGTATCTTTAAAATAAACAGAGAAAAGCCAAAGTTTACACTAAGGCTTTTCAATTTACACCAATAATTTTTCAAAAAACTTATAACCAACTAATTTTTCTTTTCTCCTAACTCATACATTATTGGTACAGAATAGGGTACAATCACCGTAACTCCTTTGTGTTTTCCGGGAGTCATTTTTGGCAATGCTTTTAATACTCTTATGGCTTCTTTTTCTAATTCTGGATGTTTGGCCCTAACTCTAATAGATTCAATATATCCTGTTTTGTCTATCTTAAACATAGCCAATATTTTTTGTCTTGGTTCTAACTCGGAGTCTATATTTTTTGGTAAGTTTTTGCCAAATTCTTTAGAGATGAAATTAGCTAAACTGTTTTTAAAGCATTCTTTTAGTTTATCGCTAGAAGAGGTCACATTACAACCTGGATAAATTGGTGATTCATCGAGAGCTACTAAAGGCACTTCCTTAGAGTCTTGTTTTTCTACATCCTTTTTAGAATTTGAGTTTTCCGTTGTCAAATAACTAATAATCGCATTAGGGCTCTCTTTTACTTCAAAAACAATAGGCAACGAAAAAGGCACTACCACTCTTTTACCTTTTTGTTTTCCAGGAATCATTTTTGGGAGGCTTTTAATCACTCTTATGGCTTCTTCTTCTAATTTTGGGTGTGGAGCTCTCGCTTTTATATTAACAATTCTACCTTTTTCATCTATTTTAAACATAGTTATAATTGTTTGTCTTCCTAACAAGCCTAAATCTCCAGCTAAATTTGTATTAAAGTTTTTAGCCACATGCTTTTGAACAGCTTGAGACGTACACTTTCTTTGCTCTTCTGCAGAATTGAGCATTTTACATTCTTTAGACATAGGTGGTTGTTCTATATGTGAGTAAGGGACTTCAATATCCTGATTTTTATTAGGAACTTCTTCATGTTTGATTTTGTTGTTAGAAGGTTTATCATCTGTTTTGTCGGCTACTTCAAAAATAATTGGTAAGGAATAAGGCACCACTACTGTTTTACCTTTTTGTTTTCCAGGAATCATTTTTGGTAAGCTTTTAATGACTCTTTTGGCTTCTTCTTCTAATCTTGGATGTGGTGCTCTAGCAACTACGCCCTCAATATCACCTTCCTTATTGATTTTAAACATGACTCTAATGGTTTGTCTTCCTGTTAAGCCTAAATCTCCTGCTAAGTCTGCACTAAAATTTTCTAGAATATGTTTTGTAATAGCATCAGATGTACATTTTCTTTGTTCTTCGATTGAAGCGAGCGTTTCACAATCTTTAGACATTGGTGGTTGTTCTATAACATAAAAAGGAACCTCTACTTCATCAATCATTATACTTTCTTGTTGTGCGAGTTTTTTATCAGTGCTGTCAGCAACTTGAAAAATAATTGGCAAGGAATAAGGTACCACCACTGTTTCTCCTTTTTGTTTTCCAGGAATCATTTTTGGCAAGCTTTTAATTACTCTTTTGGCTTCTTCTTCTAGTCTTGGATGTGGTGCTCTTACCTTTACATCTATAATATTTCCTTCTTTATCTATTTTAAATACAGTAGCAATTTTTTGTCTTCCTGTTAAACCTAAGTCTCCAGCCAAGTCTGTACTAAAATTTTTTAGAATGTGTTTTGTAATAGCTTCAGACGTACATTTTCTTTGCTCTTCTCTAGATAGTGTTTCACAACCCTCAAACATTGGTGGCTGTTCTACTACATCAAATCCAACATTTACACTTGGGTTATTTATAAGTGCCGCTTTAGTATCATCGGTTTTATTGGCGCTAGAGAATTCATTTGGGTTAAAGTATGCAAAAATTCTTCTGCCGTTAACATCTGTCATCATGAGCTGCGTAAAAAATACGTCTTTAGATAATAGCTCCTTTTTCTTATTGTATTTATTTTTTTCTTCAGAAGTTAAATTATCCAAATCGTCAACTACCAATCTTAGCACACCATTTTCAATATTATTTTCCCAAATCTCTTTAGCTTCATCCGTTTTTTTCCATGCCAAATACTCCTTGTAATTTTTCAGATTTTTAATCACTTTTTCACGGTATAAAACAAATTCTTTGTTTATTTTTTCTTTATTAGGATTTGGATTTAGCATAATACTTTTATAGGAGTATTTAATATAGGCATTAGATTTTGCATGTTCATCTCTACTCAAAACATACTTGTCTTTTCGTTCCCGTTTTGCTTCATGATAATTTGCAATTCCTTCAGCTTTCATATCTAAAAACTCTTGATAATATTTTTCAACTAATTGTTCAAAGGTCAATTCTTGAGTTTCTGTTTTATTTATATTTTCTTGCGCATTTGATGAGGTATATACTAGGATCCCAAACACCACTGGAATTAACAAAGCATACTTAAACTTTACTATTTGTTTTGATTTTGATTTTGACAACATGATGATTCGTTTTTTAATTAATGATTTCTTAAAAAATGCATTGACAAATGATACATTTTGTGTGTCGAAAACTTGTGATAATAAATTTTGATAATAGTCCGACTTATTTTGAGTCTTTAAAGCCTCTTGGTCGGCAATAAATTCGTGTAATGAGCGTATTCGAGTTTGATACATATACACTAATGGATTAAACCAAAATACAATACGCTGTATCTCGAAAAACAAAAGATCCAACGTGTGTTTTTGAGTAACATGTACTAGCTCGTGCTTTATGATGACTTTTTGTTCTTCTTCTTTCAAGTTAGCACCTAAGAACACATAATGAAAAAATGAAAAAGCTGATGTACTGTTTATTAATTCCACTAACAATACATTCCCTTTCCATCGCTTTGGATTTTTATAGATAAGCAGAAGAATATGTACTATTTTAAAAACAAACAATAAGCTAGCAATAACAACTCCCAAATAAAACAATGTCTCTAAATTCCAAGAAAATGCTTGCTTTGTAATTTCAACTTCTGGTAAAACTATTTCTGCATTGCTAACTGTTTTGTTTCCAATAAACACTTCAGGTAATGTTACTATGTAATCTTTAGGTACTAATTCTTTAAAAGCAGTAACCTTAACAAACGGAAGTATTAATGACAATACAGATGTACCAATTAAGTAAAACCTGTTCCAATTAAAGAAGGTTTCTCTTTTTAAGAATACATCATAAACCAATAAAAAGAACACTTGAAAAGCGATGATTTGAATAATATACTGCACCATAATTATTCCTCTTTATTAATTTCTTTTAATACCGATTCTAGTTCGTTTAAATTGATATCATTCTTTTTTACAAAAAACGACACCATACTTTTAAAAGAGCCTTGAAAATAATTATCTACCAATTTATTGAGCGATTGGTTACTATAATCTTGTTGTTGCACTAAAGGGTAGTATATATGTCCTTTTCCTTTTTTATCATAATCCACAAAGCCCTTACTTTCTAATATTCTAACTATAGTAGAAACCGTATTATAGGCTGGTTTTGGTTCTGGCAATACATCTATAATGGCTTTAACGTTGGCTTTTTTTAATTGCCATAGTACTTGCATTATATCTTCTTCGGCTTTCGTTAACTGTTTCATTAAGTAAATTTTTAAACTAAGTTTTTAGTTGAATAATTATCAAATATAACTAATTTTTTAGTTTGAACTAATTTTTTAGTTAAAAAATGTAACATTTAGAGTGTACCTTCGTCATACATTCAGTACTAATATTACAAATAATTAATGGATATATTTTTAGTTTTTGTTGCTGGCCTATTTATGCTTTTAGGTATTATAGGTAGCTTTTTACCAATATTACCAGGTCCTTTAACTAGTTGGTTCGGGCTTTTAATTTTGCATCTTACTGATGCTATTCCTATGAACTGGGTGTTTCTAGGTATTTGGCTTACTGTTGCAATACTTATTTGGTTACTGGATTATTTTATTCCTGCCATGGGGACCAAAAGGTTTGGAGGTAGCAAGTATGGCATGATTGGGACTACTGTTGGGCTTTTAGTTGGTTTATTTTCTCCTATTCCATTTGGAATTATTATTGGTGCTTTTGTTGGTGCTTTAATTGGAGAGCTTATAAATAAAAATGACACAAATGTTGCTATAAAAGCTGCTTTTGGATCTTTTCTTGGGTTTTTAACCTCGACCTTTTTAAAGTTTATTTTTGCTGTAATCTTTTTAGGTCTCTACTTTGTAAAAGTTTGGGAGTATAAAAGTGTTTTATTTTAAAACAAAAACCTTATGACCAACAGAGTTAGTCATAAGGCGTGTCAATTGCTATTAATTCAACAAATAAATTAGAGGGATAATTAATTCTTCGTTGTCCCTTCAAAGATACTTAGAAACTTAAAAATTTTGTTGCGGTAAAACCGTAGACTTATTACGGAAAAACCGTAATATGCTGCAATACCAATATATTCGAGAGATTTTTAAGTCTAAAAAAAGTAATATTTTAACACTTTAGTACGAATTGGTCTACATATTTATTATAAAAAACCTCTTTCACGAGCTTCTTTTAGTAAGGTTTCATCTTTACCATCCTCAACATCAAACAATAATTTTAGGTGTTTTTTTCGCTTCTCTATAGCACTCATAGATAAATCTATGTGTTCTTTAAGGCTTTTTGTTTTTACTCCTTGAGATAATAAATGAAGAATTTTTCGGTTGGTTTCATCTAAATAAATATCGCTTGTTATAGCGGTGTTTAAAAAAGCACTAACCGTACTACTATAATAAGGAGGGCTAGATAAAATATGCTGAAAAGCTTCAGCCAACTCACTAGATGTTAGATCACTTTTAATTAATAAACCTTCGGGATTTATCCCTTTAATGATATTTAAAATTCTAAAAGACTCATTAAACATGGTGAGAATAATCACCTTAGCTTTTGGCAAATAGACTCTAGCAATTTTTGCTAAATCTTCTCCAGAAGTAATTAAACCATCCTTAGATGCTGGCAAACTTATATCAAAAAACAACACGTCATAGGGTTCGTTTTTCGCAGCTTTTAGAATTAGCTCATTCGCCATATCACAATCGTGAGCAATATCAATATCTAAATGTTGGTGAGATTTTTTAGTGGCAACCAAGGTCATCTGGTAGCCTTCGATAATCATTGGGTGATCATCGACCATTAGTATTTTTAAATGCTGTTCCATAATAGCTATTTGACCGGAATAAATATTTTTATAATTGTTCCAATGTCAATCTTAGAATAAACTTCAACTTTTCCCTCTATTTCGTTTATTCTGGAATTTATATTTTTTAAACCTATTCCTTTTCTAGCTTTGTTAACATTAAAGCCAGAACCATCGTCTTCGATAGTACATAAAATTACATTATTTTTTAATTGGAAACTAATTTTTACAAGGGTTGCGTTAGCATGTTTGTAAATATTTTGCATTGTTTCCTGCAACATTCTGTATATGTGTATTTTAGTTTTGTTAGGTATTTCTTCCCAATCTATATCATTATCGTTTAAAAACTCATATTTGAGATTATAAGCAGCCGTTTGTGTTTCTACTAATGCTTTTACAATGTCTATAAAACTTGAATCTGCAATGAAATCGGAATTTAAATCGTGTGATATTTTTCTAATTTCGGCTTCAATAGTCTTTAGTTGATCTATATATTGGCTTCTGGATTTAGCAGCATCTTCGGTTTGTACTAAGTTTAAACTATCTAAACTCAACCTGGTACCAAATAACTTTCCTAGGATGCCGTCGTGTAGCTCTTCCGAAATTCTCTTTTTTTCATGTGTTCGCCCTTCTTCAACCTTATCCTGTTGGGTTAACATTAAATTATAAATCTCTTCGTTAGTCTCTTGCTGTTGTTGTATAAACTTTAATTTTCGGTTTTTAGCTCTTTGGGAAATAATCACATACAAAAGAGTTAAGCTAATTAGCAAACCTATAGAGATTAATAACAAAAGTTGTCGTTCTTTAGATAGTTGTAAATTATTTTCTTCTATTTTATCAGTGTCAAACTCAATTCTTGCAAATTTATCACGAGCAGCTCTTTCATTTTGAACAAGACTGTCATTTAATTTTATATACTCATCCAAATAATACTTCCCCAAGCTCCCTCCTTCAATATCTGACATTAGCTTTAAAGATTTAAGAACTATATCATTAGAATTTGTTTCCTTTCCTAATTTATAATTTTCTTTACTGAGTAAAAATGCGGAATCTTTCTTATCAATAGAGAAATAAAATTCTGCCATGTCTTTTGTAATCTCCATTAATCCTAAAGAATAATTTAAGCTATCGCTTATCTTATATGCTAACTTAAACTGTTCTTCAATACCTTCTACATCGCTATCTTTTTTTAAGAATCTAGTATAAGCTATATTGCCTAATACAGTTGGATATAATTCAGGGTCAACATCAATTAATCTTTCATCACTAATTAACTCTTCATATATAGATAGTGCTTTTGAGTAATCACCCATTTGACTATAAGAAAAACCAATATTATTTTTCGTGTTTAAGTTAAAATATAATGGATCACTCATATCCTTAGCAATGTTTATACATTCATTATAATTCTTTATAGCTTCGTTGTGCTTTTCTAAACGCTCAGAAATAACAGCTAATAAATTATATAATTTCCATAATACATCAAGGGTTCTATCATTTTTTGGTAACGACTCAATTAAGCGTATTGCTTCTACAGCTGTCTCTTCACTTCCTTTATAATCTTTTGCTATCTCTTGAATATCTGCCATATTTAAGAGTACTTCTCCTTGATTCCTTATATCCTTTAATTCATAATAAATTTTTTCTGCATTATAGTAATAATGATATGCACTATCATTGTTCATTACCTGAGCGTGATACCAACCTAAACTCCTATTTGCTGTACCTAATGCCATAGAATCTTTAAGTTTTTGAGCTAATTTTAAATTTTCATGGTTTGTACTTCTGAATAAGTCTAGATTATCTAAATTTAGATACATGAATGAAAGGTTAATGTTACTTTTTAGAATAGTAGAATCTAATTTTAGTTCTTTAGAAAGTCTAACTGCATTTTTAGCATGCAACAATCTCCCTTCTAAATCTTGTTTAGAGTTTCTTGATAGCTTCCTAAGAACATTTATACTGTCTATTTTACTCAAAAAACTATCTTCTTGAGCATTTATAGAAAAAGAAATAAAAACCAAAAAGAGTAATCGAATATATTGCAATTTTTAAAGACTTAATTAAACTTAAATTTAGAACAAAATATAACAAAAAAACTGTCTAAAGGAAAATCTTAACATAAACTATAAAAAAAAAGCTTTTCATATAATTATATGAAAAGCTTAAGTTTAATTTATGATTAAGAAATTACATTTCTTGTGTAGGTCTAGATGTTCCTTTTTTTACACCAGCTATATACTTAAACTCACTTTTATCGACTTTTTGAAAGGTATCAGTAAGTTTAACATCTGTTTTCTTACTTGTTCCAGAAATAGTTAAGCAAAATATTGCTGCAATCATTAAGGTAATTTTTAGGGACTTCATAGTTATCGTGTTTAGGTTTATAAATTGTCTATTTTATTACATATTTTTTAAAATTTAAATACATAATCTATCTGCAATTAAAACTACAGAGAGGGATAATAAAATGGACTAATTATTTCTAAACACACTATGGTGCTTAAATTGAGGGAATACATTTTAAAACAAAAAATGTACTAATAATAAGGATTAATTAAATTTCTTAAAAACAGAGGGAATATTTTGGGGCTTTTAAGAACTGTAAATGTAGAGTCAGTTACGACGAAGTATTAAAAAATACGATGAAATGTATAAAATAATCGATGAACTGTTGTTGAAAAGTATTTTTCCTACAAATATTATGAGTTTATCAGAACTTTTTGTATGACAATATATGGGTTTTTATAATATCGCTCTTCTTAATACTGAAATTGGGTGCTTAGAAATTCTGTTAACACCATCATTAATTTGATGTCTACAACTTGTTCCAGCAGCAACAAAAATAGTTTCATTATCTATATGACGTACTTTATCAAACAAAGATTCTTCTCCAATTTGCATACTTAACTTATAATGTTCCTTTTCATACCCAAAAGATCCAGCCATTCCACAACAACCAGTATTCATAATTGTTACAGTAAAGTTTTTGGGCAAAGACAGCATATTAAATGTATGTGACATATTACTTAACGCTTTTTGATGACAATGACCATGTATTTTAATTATCTTCATTTCTTTACTAAAGCTATTTGATGAGATTTTATTTTGCTTAATTTGAGCGTCTAGAAACTCCTCAATAGTAAATGTGTGTTTTGAAATTTCTTGAGCAGCACTTTTATCATCTGCTAATCTTAAATACTCATCTCTAAAGGTTAATATTGCTGAAGGCTCAATACCAACTAAGGGAACTTCACTATTTACTTTATCTTTAAAAATTTTAATATTCTTGTTTGCAATGTCTTTCGCTTTATCTAAAATTCCTTTAGAAATATAGCTTCTTCCACTTTCTTCATGGTTTATAATATTGACTTTATACCCTAAATGTGATAGTAACGTAATAGTGTCAATTCCAATTTCAACATCATAATAATTAGTAAATTCATCTATAAATAAATAGAGCTCTCCATTATTGAGTTGCTGCATCTCAAATTGTTTCTTGTTCTTTTCAAACCATCTATAAAAAGTTGTTTTATAAAGCTTAGGAATACTCCTTTCTATAGCAACTCCCATTAGCTTCTTAGCTATTGAGGTATTTAATAATGTATTAGTAATTATAGGAAGCTTGCTCCCTAGTTTGTTCCACTTATTGTTTGAAGCAAACAATTTAGTTCTAAAAGGAATACCATGAGTTTTGTAATATTGATGTTGAAATTCTGCTTTTAACATAGATACATCCACATTACTAGGACACTCGCTAGCACAAGCCTTACAACTTAAACATAAATCGAAAACCTGTTTCAACTCTTCACTATCAAACTTATTTACTTTACTAGAAGTCGTTAATACTTCTCTTAAAGCATTTGCACGAGCTCTTGTAGAATCTTTTTCGTTTTTTGTCGCTCTATAACTTGGGCACATGGTTCCTCCTGCAAATGATGGTTTTCTACAATCTCCTGAGCCATTACATTTCTCTGCTGCCCGAAGAATTCCAAGGCTATCTGAAAAGTCAATAAGAGTATCTATATCTGGTTCAATTCTATCTTTTTCGTATCTAAGATTTTCATCCATTGGAAAAGGATTTACGATCTTACCTTCATTAAATATATTATCTGGATCGAAAGTCGATTTAACCTTTCTCACTAATTCGTAATTCTTTTTGCCAATCATTATTGGAATAAACTCAGCTCTAACAATACCATCCCCATGTTCGCCACTAAAAGAGCCTCCATATTTTTTTACAAGAAGTGCAGTTTCATGTGTTATTTGACGAAATAATTTTACATCTGCTTCTTTTTTTAAATTCAGTATTGGACGTAAATGTAATTCGCCAGCTCCTGCATGCGCATAATAGACCGCTTTTTGATCAAACTTGTCCATAATCGCAGTAAACTCTTCAATATAATTAGGAAGATCAACTACCTCAACTGCTGTATCTTCTATGCAAGGCACAGCTTTTTTATCTCCAACGATATTTCCTAACAAACCCAAGCCAGCTTTTCGTAATTCAATGGTTTTATTAATATCATTACCTAACAACATTGGATAACTGTATCCAAAATTATTCTGTTTTAAATCTTCAATAACCTTTTCTGCAAGAGCTTTTGCTTTTTCAATATCGCTAGAACTCACTTGAAGCATTAAAATAGCTTCGGGATCTCCTTCAACAAAAAATCGATTTTTAAGTTGTTCTCGATTATTTTTAGTGCAATCTAAAATGGTTTTATCCATTAATTCGCACATGTATAAATCGTGCTTCATAGCACATACTACTGCTTTTAAACTTTCATTGATACTGGTAAAATGTGCAGCAACTAAAACGCTATTGTTAGGAGGAAGCTCATTTAATTTTAAAGTGATTTCAGTTGTAAACGCAAGCGTTCCTTCACTTCCACATAATAGCTTTGCAATGTTTAATGGGTTATTTGAGTTATTAAAAACTTCTGAATCAATTAAAGCATCTAAAGCATATCCTGTATTTCTACGATGAATATTAGACTTGGGAAACTCTTTAGTTATTTCTTTTTGTACTTCTTCTTTAGAAAATTCATCAGAAAGCATTTTATAGATGTTTCCTTCTAAATTATTTAACTTCCGTTTTTTATGAAATTCATCTTTAGATAGCTCACCAAAAACAACTTCGGAGCCATCACTCAAAACTGATTTAAGCGCTAAAATCTTATCTCTAGTAACACCATACTTAATTGATGTCGTTCCAGAAGAATTATTACCAACCATTCCTCCAATCATACAACGATTACTTGTAGAGGTGTTTGGCCCAAAAAATAAACCATGAGGCTTTAAAAATTCATTAAGCTCATCTCGAATAACTCCTGGCTGAACTTTTACAGTTTTCTGGTCTTTGTTAAACTCAAGTATTTTATTAAAATATTTAGACGTGTCTACAACAATACCATTACCAACACATTGACCTGCTAACGAGGTTCCAGCTGCTCTAGGAATGAGTGTTATTTTATTGGTCGTTGCAAAAGCAATCAATGATTTAATATCATTAACAGTTTTAGGTATCGCCACTGCTTCTGGAAGCATTCTATAGGCAGATGCGTCAGTAGCATAAATAGAACGATGGAGATTATCAAAATATAGTTCTCCTGAAAAATTAGCTTTTAAATCGTTATAAATTTGGCTCTCTATATGCAACATTAATATATTATGTTGTAAATATAAGTAATGCCATTAAATAGAATAAGAATAACTTAATGTGAGTTCTGTTTTCTAAGTTTTAGAATATAATTGTTAATTAATGATTTCTCAATAAGAGTATTTTTCGTCATTCCTAACGTAGTATGAGGAGGAATCTCATAATTATAAGAGATTTCTCGTTGTTCATTCTTCAGTCTGTTTAAAATGATAAGTAATTCTAAAAAATAGTTTAAAAAGTGCACACTCTTATTTATATCTAACTCATATAAACTTTTATACTAAAAAAAATAGAAACTTAAATACTAACGGAATTTCATATCCCAAGATATTCCAAAAGAATAAATCCAAAAATAAGAACCAGGATCAAAACTAATTTCTTGATGAGATACACCTGCTTGAGCTCCCCAAGAATTTTTATTATTCTTTGATGTAAAATAATACCCTAAATTAAATTTTTGCGAATTAAGGTCGATTATAGAGTTTTCGTTTCCTTCAAAGTTAAATCTATAAATTTCTGGTGAAAATCCCATACCTGCTTCAATACTTAAATAATTGTTTGCATCTTTTCTATACTTTCTATAAGTAAGTGCTCCAGATTTACTTGCTTTAGGTTCTCCAGGTGTTACATAAGCTCTAAATGACCAATAACTATTGCCTGAATACCAACCTACTGAACCAGTATAAATAGTTGTAGTAGAGCTATACTTTAGCGATCTAAAACCTAAGGAAGCTTCAAGGCTTAAAGGCAAAGACTTGTGCAATTCTGCTCCATATCTAACATCTGGATATAAAAATGAATTAGACATCCCAAAGTTTACATAAGCATACAACCCTTTAGTAATTCTTGGATAAGCATCTATTTCAAACTGTGCTCCAGTTGAAGCAAAACGCCTACTAACATTTAATTTACCATGAATACTACCATACTTTGTTTCTCTAACATATTTTAATAAATAATACTGCATTGGATCAAAAACTTCAGAATATACATCTACAGAACTTTTTAGTCCAATTGTATTTAAACTCAAATCATCTATTAAACTCTTTTTGTATGCAATGGTCTTTTCATGATTAGGGTTTATTAAAAGGCTATTATTAATTGTAACTAGGGCTTCTTGTTTTTTTCCTGAAGCATCTTCGGCGCTTGCTTTTAAATATAAAATATCTGGATTATTAGGGAAATGTTTTAAAGCATCTATAGACATATCTAAAGCTCTAAAAGTAGATTCACTCCATAATTCATTTTTAATAGCTGCTTCCCAAGTATCTAATCTTTTTGGGCTTTGTTTTAGTACATAAGCAAACTCTTTTCTAGCTTTTTTATATGCTCCATCCCAAGAATACGTACTAGCTAGAAACGAGCGAATATCATGGTAATTAGGATACTTAGTTAGTATTAGTAATAATGTATCTTGTGCCTGCTTACGCTGATTGTTAAAAGCCATTTCTCTAGCAACTTCAAAAGCTCTATCTGGATCACCTTTAAATTCTTTTTGCTGAGCAAATCCGCAAAGCGTTAAAGAAAACAGTATTATAAAAATTATCTTTTTCATGATTTGTATTGCTTATTTTAAACTTGCTTTAAATGTTTTATACTCTTGAATATTTGGATGAATTTTAAGAATACTATCTATAACTCCATTTGCCTGCTCAACTTTTTCTAATCGCTGATATGCTTTTGCCATTTTAAAACTTATTTCTGGGTTTAGCACTTCATTTGCAATAGCTTGTTGGAAAACTTCTTTTGATTTCTCATCCTGAACAGACCACCAATACAAATCGAGAATAGCCAAATAGGCATCGTCGTAATATGGCGAACGTTGTATGGCATTTAACAACACTTTTTCAGACTGCTCATAAACTCCTTCCCATGCTAGGGTTCGTCCTTTTAAAATTCTTGCATCCGTATAATTAGGAAATTCATTTAAAATATAATCACATAGTATTCGAGTTGTTTTATAATCTTTTTTAAAGGCTATATCTCTTGCAATAAACAATAGCTCATCAAAGGTTTTGTCTTTAGAGTACTTATTAATTACTGCTAGTTGCTCTTTAGTAAACTTAATTTTTGGAGTCACGTAAATATTAAGTGAATCTGGGAAAATTTTATTTCTTTGAGTTACGTAAGCATTCATTTTTTTAAACGCCAATAAAGAATCTTCAATGGTTTTTTTAATCTCTTCTTCGGTCACTTTATAAGTTCCAAAGTCTTCATTTATTTTAAATAACTCGCCTCCTGCATATAAGTAATCCTTATAAATCATATCATCTAAACTACCCTTATAGCGCATTAATGGGATGTTTTTAACATTTCTAAATTGCTTAGTAGTATCAAGCCCTTTCCCTATCCAAGGCGTTACTTCTAGAGGTTTTAATTTATGATTGTTAGACAAGTAACTTAATAAACTTGGAGCAACATCCCAATGCGATGAAACAGATCTAAATTTTTCTGGTTTTTTAAGCATTGGGCTGTAAATAAGAAATGGTACATGAAATCTACATAGCTTATCCTTTTGAGTAATTGGTATTAGTCTATGATCGCCTGTTATAATAAAAATAGTATTATTATAATCTGGTCTCTTGGAGTATTCTTCCATAAACGTTTGTATACTTTCATCTGTATATAGTAAACATCCAAAAATATCTTTATGATTAGAAACTCTTTCTTTGTAGCTGTCAGATTTTATTGAATTACTTATTGCTTCTTCAACTCTAGATATATAAGCCTCTTTGTTTGGAAACTCAAATGGCTCATGATTGGACAATGTCATTACAATATCTAACCTAGGTTGCTTTTCTACATCAATAGAAGCTATTGTTTTTCTAAAAATTTCACTATCTGGATAACCCCAAGAAAAACCTCCATCATTGCTTTTAGTTTTAATAAAATCTGAACCATATTTGTTTTCGTCAATTAGATTATGAACCCCATTATATTCAAGGAAATTTACTTTTCTATCAAAACTAGATGGTCCTCCAGAAAAATATGATGTTTGATATCCGTTATGTTTTAAAACACTTATTAATGATAGATGCGATGGCACATCGGTTAATTCTAAAAAGCCTGTTTCACCATAAGGCAACGAACCTAATAATGATGGTAAAATCCCAAAGGATCTTCCAGTAGTACTAATAAAATTATCCCAATAAAGTGACTTAGAAATAAGAGAGTCTAAATAAGGTGTGAAACCACTATACTGATTATTTGCAACAAACTCAGCACCTAAACCTTCAACAACTATAATTACCACATTTGGTTTTTCTTCTCCGCTTTCAATAAATGTAGATAAAACATCTTCTGTTTTATTAAACGGTTTTAATAATGGGTAATCTTCTCTATCAAATAAGTTAAGCGCACTTATTCTATTTTTCTCTTTCTGAAATTTTATAATATCCTTAGTTAGAAATGCTGTTTTGTTTTGATATAATTCTGAAGATACTTCTGGGAAAACTAACTTTAAGCTGCCAAATAATAATATGAAAAATAACCCTACTCCAATTGCTTTATGCTGGTTTACAAATTTTTTAACCACTAAAAAAGCAGCAAAAAATAATAGTGGAAAAATTATAAATGGCAGTAAATAAGTAATAGAAACAGATTCTGAAGCTGACACCGTACTTGTAACATCATCATAAGAATATCCTAAAATGTCTGCGCCTAAGTTTATAAGCGTCGTTAAACTATATTTTACTAATGAAAATTGTAATATTATTAATAAGAGAAATAAAATATTAATAACAATAAATGCAGCTTTTTTTGAAAAAAATTGAACTATATAAAATATTGGAAACATTACTATCCCAATAGTTATTCCAGTCCAGAAATCGTTTATGAGTTTATAAATAATAGCTGAACCCATGTTTGGGATTACTATTCCTGATGTTCTTGAAAAATATAGTTCATAGAAACTTACAGCCCAAAAAACACTTATTAATGCTAATATTAAATAAGCATAGCTATAGATTTTATCTTTTTTAATACTAAATTTCATATCAATATATTTTTAGGCTTCAACAGTTCCAAGACCTTTCCGTTCCATTTGTCCCCATTTTATTTTTTTATTAAAGTAGTAATCAAAATTACCTCTAATAGCAGCATACAGAATAAATGGATGCAGCACAAAAGGCTCTAATGCACTTAATAATACCAATTTAAAACCTGTTCCTTTCTTTTTGTATTGATGAAAAGTTAGTTCCTCTGAATAAATAGCAACTATTGAAAATAATACCGAAAACAAATATGCCAGAAATAAAAATGTTAAAGCGAATTCCCATCTCACTTCATTTAATGCTACTAAGATTACAAAATAGATAATACCAACTGTTTCAATTATTGGTGCTAAGCGTTCAAAAATTAACCAATAAGGATAACTTAATAAACCAAACGCCCCATACTTAGGGTTAAATCCAATTTTACGATGCTTTTTTAAAGTTTCTATAGTACCTCTAGTCCATCTATTTCTTTGTGAAATAAATATTTTATAAGTATCTGGTGCTTCTGTCCAACAAAGAGGGTCAGGAATATAAGATACTTTATATTTTCTTCCTTGCTCTTCCATGTAGCGACGCATTCTCACAATAATTTCCATATCTTCTCCAACAGTATTTGTGTCATAACCTCCAACAGTAATAGCAATTTCTTTATCAAAAATGCCAAAGGCACCAGAAATTACTAATAAACCATTTAGTCTACTCCAAGCCATTCTACCTAAAAGGAAGGCTCTTAAATACTCTAAAATTTGAGATTGAACCAATAAGCTTTTTGGAAGATTTACATCAATTAGTTTTCCACCTCTAATGACACATGAATTAGCAATACGAATAACACCACCTGTTGCAATAACTTTAGAGTCTGTGACCTCTAGAAAAGGCTTAATCATTTTTTGAAGTGCATTTTCAAGCAATAAACAATCAACATCAATACAAGCCACATATTTACTTTTACTTATATTAAGTCCCATATTTAAAGCATCTGCTTTTCCTCCATTTTCTTTATCAACAACCATAAGTTTTTCGAAAGCTGGATTTTTCGATTTAAAAACACCTGCCCTTAATGGTTGCGTTTTTAGTTTTTCATTTATTATATACTCTATCTTTTCTAAATCATAAGCCTCAATCAGTTTTTCTAAACTATCATCCTTACTTCCATCATTTACTATAACCACGCTGTAATTAACATAATGATTAGATAATAAGGATCTAACATTTTCAACAATATTTAAACTTTCATTATATGCTGGAGCTATGATTGTAATCGAAGGAGATTCAGTCGACGATAAAATATCTTTATAATTAACAAAACTGTTTCTTCTTAAATATTTTATAGTTTCTTTACCAGAAAGAATTGACAAAACTATATATGAAAAAATAGCTGCAAACGCATATCCAAAAAATAGATAATGGAGTATTTGTAGTATTATTTTAACTGTACTAGTATCCATAGTTAGTAGGCATTTTCAAGTTTTAACATTGCTGAACTTTTTTGATTAGATGGGAGCTTATTTAATCCAATATATTTGTCTAAATTGATAGATTTTAAAATTTTTAAGGCTAATAATTGTATTTCAAAATCCTTATGAAACAAGTGCTTCTCTACAAAAGGTTCGTCATCTGGAATTACTAATTTTTCCAGTAATCCAAAGAAACTTCTCTGTTCTTCAAGGCTTAGTTCTCCAAAGTTTGCCTTTAAAACATCTTTTGCTTCAATTCCATATAAATGTGTTAGAACTTCAATAGTTTGTATTCTGACATCTTTATTATTATGGGAAAGCAAATCCATTAATATGTCTTTTGCTTCATATTGGTTATAAACTTTTGCAAGCTTCAATGCGAATAGAACTACTGTATCATTCTTAGATTGAAGCCAAGGTTTTATATCACAAATTTCTTGGTCGTTAAACCTTTGAAGAATCTCTAGTATTTGTATTTGATCCCATTCAGATAATGGTGTTTTAATTGTATTTAAAAACGTTAAGCCTTCAAAATGAAATAAGTTAACAAAATAAAAATGTGCTTCTTTTCTAACTTCTCTCGTAGAGTGTGTTAGGTACTCTATCATTTCATCTTGAACAGATTCAATTTTAAACTTAGTTAGTTCTCCAATACCTTTAGCCTTTATATACCATCTCTTACTATTTAATCTTTTTAATGAGTATTGCAATAAACCAGTATTTTTATATAGAATTTTAACCGCATCGGTTACCTCTCCAGATACTTCATTCATTAATTTATATAAAACTGAAATGATGACTTTTCGCTTGGATCTTGATGAAACATGAGTTTTTAATTCATCAATTATTATTTTTTGAATTTCTGATATTTCTCCGTCATCTCCACCAGAATACAAATATTCTATAAGTAAAGCTTCATATTCACTTCTAAATTTTAAACTATCAGCTTCTTTATTCCTTAAAAATTTACGAAGAAATTTTAAATATATTGTTAAGAGAATGATTGCAATACTTAATACAACACTTGTAACCCAAGCTAACTTAATAAAGAAGGGGTAATCATTATAATTGTCTATAAGCATTTGAAAATCTGTCATTGGGGCTGAGGTTTTCTGTACTTAACTTAATTGTCGTTTGACTCGTATAACTAATTCATTTGGACTAAAGGGCTTCCCCATAAAGTCATTTGCTCCTAGGTCAAATGCTTTTAGTACCATTTCTTCCTGACCTGCAGAAGAAAATACTATAATTGGAACATCTAATTCCAATTTATTTCTTACGTGACTTATAACCTCTAATCCGCTAATAAATGGCATCATAATATCAGTAATAATCAAATCTGGTGAGTGCTCTTCTATTAAAGCCACAGCCTCTTTACCGTCAACTGCCATAAACAATTCATGACCTTCTTTTTCAAGTCTAAACTTTAAGAGTAATGACAGTGTTGAATTGTCTTCGGCTAAAACTATTTTTTTCTTATGCATAAGACATTACATTAAGTTCTAGTTGTATTTCTTTTTTTACTTCCTTTAAGTTAGAAGCAATCAATTCCACTAGATCATGAACTTTATCTAAATCTTGTTCTTTTCTAAAACAGGTTTCAAGCTCCAATATCGGATCTATTAGAGAGGTAATACCAAACATGGCAATGTTTGGTTTAATTTTATGTGTTTCTTGAAATAATGTTTGCCAATTTTTGATTGGTAACTCTTTTTCAAAAACGCTTAAATATTCATCTATTCCCTCAACAAATAATTCTAATATAGACCTTAGAATATCAGTATCTCCAAAGGTATCTTCCTTTATACTTTGTAGATTTATGTAACTATAGGCTGTATGGTTCACAATGGTTATTTTTTAATTTGGGTTAATTTTTACTTAAACTCTTAACAATCAGTTTAAATCACGTAGCAATATATAAAAAATAATCGATTAAACGTTATTTTTTATCGATGAAATGCATTTTATAATAATATTATTGAATTTTGTACTTTACATTAACCTAAAAAGCATAAAAAATGACGCGTATATCTCTTTTTTTACTATTTGTTCTAGCCTCTCTCATATTGAATTGTAGTCAAAAAACAACTTATGATACTGTTATTATAAATGGACAAGTTTATGATGGTTCAGGTGGTGATGCTATTTTAACAGATATAGGTATAAAAGATAATGTCATTATAAAAATTGGTGATTTATCTAAGGCTGAATCTAATCGAGTTATAGATGCTAAAGGTCTTGCAGTTACTCCAGGTTTTATTGATGCTCATGCGCATTTGGAGCCAATTCTTGAATTATCAAACTGCAAAAGTCATATTATGCAAGGTGTTACCACAAGTCTTGGTGGACCAGATGGTTCCAGTCCTTGGCCTATGGGCAAATATCTAGATACTCTCGATCAAATTGGAGTTGGAATGAATGTAGCTTATTTAGTTGGTCACAATACCGTTAGAAGAAATGTTATGAATTTAGATAACAGAGCTCCAACTAATGACGAGTTAAAACAAATGAAATCTCAAATATCACAAGCCATGGATGAGGGTGCTTTTGGTATTTC
This sequence comes from Pontimicrobium sp. SW4, assembly GCF_039954625.1. NCBI lineage: Bacteria > Pseudomonadati > Bacteroidota > Flavobacteriia > Flavobacteriales > Flavobacteriaceae > Pontimicrobium > Pontimicrobium maritimum. The sequence goes on along the minus strand of NZ_CP157199.1, from coordinate 132,243 downwards.
TACTGGGTTAAAATATCTTCCTGGAAGTTTTTCTGAAGTTGATGAAGTTATCGAATTATCTAAAGAAGCTTCAGCAAAAGGAGGTATTTATACGTCACATTTAAGAGATGAAGGTTTAGGATTATTTGACGCTGTTAACGAAGCCATTATCATTTCAGATAAAGCAAATATTCCCGTAGTGCTTACACACCACAAAGTAATAGGAAAACCAATGTGGGGAAGAAGTAGTGAATCGTTAGCTCTTGTTGATTCAGCTAGAGTTGCTGGGTTAAACATTATGATTGACCAATATCCATACAATGCAAGCTATACAGGAATTTCTGTGTTAATTCCTGGTTGGGCAAGAGCTGGAGGAAACAAAGCTTTTATTGAACGCGTGTCAAACCCAAAACTTAGAGACAGTATAAAAGCTGGAATTGTTTTTAATATTTTAAATGACCGAGGCGGTGACGATTTAGACAGAGTTCAATTTGCAAAAGTAAGTTGGATGCCCGAGTTAGAAGGCAAAACTCTTAAATATTGGTGTGAACAAAAAGGACTTGAGCCTAATGTAGAAAATGGTGCAGATCTCGTTATAGAAGCTCAAGTAAATGGTGGTGCATCTTGTGTTTTTCATGCTATGGATGAAACAGATGTTGAGAATATTTTGAAGCATCCTCAAACAATGGTCGCTTCAGATGGTAGATTGGTTAAGCCTGGAGATGGACACCCTCACCCAAGATGGTATGGTACATTCCCAAGAGTGCTAGGGTATTATGTTCGCGAAAAAGGTATAATTTCTTTAAGTGAAGCCATTTACAAGATGACTGCATTACCAGCGAAAAACATAGGATTAAAAGATAGAGGTGTTTTAAAAGAAAATATGAAAGCAGATATCGTACTATTTGATCCCGAAACAATTATAGACAAAGGCACTTTTGAAAAACCCCATCAATACCCAGAAGGGATTTACTATGTTTTAGTTAATGGTCAAATCGCTATTGACAATAAAGAATTTAAAAATATTAAAGCTGGTGAGGTTTTAAGAAAAAAATAAGGCTCCATTATACTAACCAACCAATAACAATGGAGCCTTTAATTAAGTTAAAATTACCTAATTATAATTTTCTTATTAATTATCCCATGAGAAGATGTATTGAATTTTAAAAGATAGATGCCATCACTTATGTTAACAGAAATTTCATTAGTTGACACATCAATATTATGAACTGAAATCTGTTGACCAGCTAAATTATATATTGTCAAATCAATTAAATCAATATCATTGGTATTCGTTATTTTTATTTTTGAAACATTAGAATCATAATATGTTAACAATCCATGATTAACCTCTTCTATAGGGCTTTGATCTGAAGTTTCTTGCTGCTGAAATACCAATGAAAACCTGTCATTATAAACACCTGTATCTAGTTTTATACTAAAAATATTATTATTGATTTTAAAGGTTTCTTCTGTTTCTTTATCTTTTATAAAAATTAATGTATTTGAATCAATATTTTTAAGCTCTTCAATTCTAATGCTAATTACTCCACTTTCATTAACAATTAATCCTAATGGAAATTCTTGAACATTATTTATAGCATCAACACCTTGAATTACAAATTTTCCTCCATCGATATTCCAATACATATCTTCTTCGTTCACATCAGCTATAAAAGCATCGTATCCAAAATCAAATCCTTTAGATGCATTATTATTAACCCCTAATAATAGTTGTCTATGATAGCCTTTCGGAGAGTCATATATTATTCGAATAGATGGTGAGTTTTCGACTTTTTGATTGTTTGTTGCTGTTTTAGATTTCTTTTTACCCGAAGTTCTCATAAATACTGAAGTTAACAATGGGTCTTGTTCTGTTACAAAAACACGTTGACTGTTTTTAAACACTATATCACCACCATCAACTATATCAATTGCTGCTCCGTTGTCATCATTAAACCCGTCGAGCGCTGTAGAAACAAAAAACCCTTGATTTACAGGTATATATTGCCCTGGTACTTTAGTTCCTGTTGCCCCTGTAGCATTAATACGAGTATCATTAGAAATCGCTACAGCTCCTCCTATTAAATTTCTTGTAGCATAACCACCGACATAGTCTTTTAAGTAATGAGTGTTTTCTTCTCCAAAATGGTCCCAGAAATATAATGCTCCATTAAATATGGTACCATTCGTATTATTACCTCCATCAGCTAAACTTAAATTATCTAAAATAAATTCTGTAGCATCCAAAGCAGATGGATAAGGGTTTCCTATCAATCGTTCTACATCTCCAGAAGTTTTATCTAATTCTAATGTAATATCTCCATTATTAGGAAGCCCTTTAAATACATAGTTTTGGTCTGTCGAAATTGTGATGGAACCTGAAGTCCCCTTCATTGTATATCCTTCTCCAGGTAATAAGGACGAAGTTTGATCAATTGAAACCCAAGCATCATAATCATCTTCAGGTCCATAGAATTTATACATCCAATAGGTACTAAGAGTTCTAGGAGTGGTTGGCGTATTAGAATCTGCTGCTGTATATGCTGTATTAAATGTTAATCCTGTATATGCTGAAGTTGTAGTACCATCATTTAAAACTCCAGAAATAGAATGGCTAGGATTAGAACTTGCAGTTCCTGTTCCTCTAGTTCCAGTATTTCCAGTTATTGGCCCTACTGAAGAAGACCAATAGTTATAGTTAAATCCATTTGCAGTTCCTTGTTGGTCTCGCTCAATATAACCTCCACTATCAGCGTCAACTATACTATTATCGGTTTGAATTAGTTGTGATTCACCAATCAAATCTATAACTCCATCAATTTCTAAATAATTTGATACTGTTAATGCTTGACCAGAATTAGTTTCATCTTGAGTGTCTACAGGGTCTGCAATAGTTAACTTTCCTGCAGTTTGTTTTAATCCCAATAACGAAATATCTCTATCTCCAGATGTTATATCATGTCCTATTTCTACAATATGCCAATCAATAACAGTAGAACCGTCTAAACTTATAGAGTTTGGTATTATTTGATCTACATTATTACTCCATGTTGCAGCAGTATCCCAAGCACCATTTGCTGCTGAAACATATGGCAATGGTGTTGTTTGATCATCAAGTACTGTTTTTGTTTTATTTAGATAATTTAATCTTAAAAAGTAACGATCGTCTGTTAATCCTTCTATTGTCGATCCATAGTACGAGTTAAAATCGTAATAGACTCTTAAACTACTCCAAGGAATAGTTGCAACTTCATTGTTTGTAGCTGCTTGTGGCAAAACTTTACCTTGCACATAATCAGTTCCTGCTATATCAAAACGTTCTATTTCCTGATTCATTAAGTAACGAACTTGGTCTTGGGTAAGTGCTAGATCCCAAACATAGACCTCATCTATTTCTCCTAATAATGGATTAGTAATATTGTCTTTATTAGTATATAAAGCACCTACTGCATAATGGTTATAGTTTGGAGATGGGTGCACAACATTTTGAACTGATTTATCTAAAACACCATCTACATACATTAATAGTGTACCACTATCATAAATATATGTTGTATGGTGCCATTTACCATCATCTATATCCATATTAGAAGTAAACTTTGGTGTTACAGCATCGTCAATAAACACTTCTATATTTCCTGTTGTATTTAATCTAATTTGTAGTTTATCTCCTTTAGCCATTACTGTTCTATTACTGGCGTTCGAAGGAACTTTTAACCATGCCGAAATTGAAAATGAATCTACACTTAAGTTCAACAAATAATCACCTACTAAGTAATCACCTGAAGCAATATTTATAGAATGATTTTCAGATAACTTCGAAGTTTTTCCAAAGGTGAAGTATTTAGTACCATCAAAATTATACCATGTAGAATACAATTGACTGCCATTTTCATCTAAATAGGTTGTCCCATCAGAGTTTAAATGCGTTCTCAATGGAATAACATCTATAATGTCTCCATTTGCAAAATTACCATTATCAGCTACTATTAAAGCATAGGCTTCATCTGCACCTAAAGTAAAACCACTAAAGGCTGTTGTAGGTATTCCAACAAACACAGTTCCAACATCTCCATTTATATCTTCATTAGATTCAACTATTTTCCATTTTCTATCTATTCGCGTTAAAGAAGTTGTAACTCCACTGGCTACGGTAACAGTATTTGTACTAGAACCCGTAAAGGCTCCATTATTATTTCCCCAAACCAAGAAGTCTCCATCTTTTACAAATTCATTTGGATTAGAGATATTTGTTGTAGAAATTCCTCCTAAACCAACTGTAACTGCATTCACATAATTTATAGATTTTGATTGCTTTTGATTTAAATCGGAAATAGAATCTCTACCTACACCTGCAACATGGTAGTTATATCCAGTATTCGCCGATACATCCCAAACTGATGTATCAAAAGAATTAATATAATCTTTTTGAGCTTCAGTTGATGCTCCTAATGTAATGCCGTATTTAAGACCTAAATAAGATTCTACTTTTTGTCTATCTGCATCTGCTAAACGTTCCGCAAATGTAAAAATCTCTGCTACTCTTCCATTTAAACTTCCTTGAACATCATAATTTCTACCTACCCAATATTCTGTTCCTAATACAGTTGGAGGCCCTGGTGTACCAACATTAGCAAACGCAATATCATTAACAGTTGATGTTGTTAATACATTTGAATTGTACAAAATATCTTGACCTGTTGGTGAAGTTACTGCATTATTCCTAACATTTATTATACCTGCATTCGAATATGTTGAGCTAATTTCTGCTTCTCCATTAAAGCTTGCACCTCCTGGAATATTTTGATTATATGATAATGTTTCATTTGTGAATTCTGAAGAATAGTCTCCAAAACCAATCCCTGTCATATCTCCAGCTGTTCCAGTAGAAATTCCAGCAAAAATAGTATTTCGTGAAGAAGTACTTGTCATGGTTGCATCTGGCACCATTACTATAAAAACATCCTGACTATAAAAACCATTAGTTGCATTATACATATATTGCTCCACTGAAGCTCCATCATTTTCAAACTTAACAACTGGATTATAATTTATATTATCTGTAGATGTATTTAAATAAGTTGGTTCTTTTCCAACTACAGTTGTAGCATCTTTACCATTGGTTCCTAAATCCATCCAATCTGTAACACTAGTACCAGAAGTAACAATACCACGTGTAGATTTTAACCATAATCTAAAATCGGCAGTAACACCTCCAGGTCCAGGAATGTTCTCATTAAACATTTCAGCTTCAACTGTAAAGGTAAACGTAGTATTATCGGTATTACTAATACTAATTACCGAAGATTGTGTCCCTGTTCCTGCAACAGGTGCAGTAAATGTAACATCTATTACTATATAGGAGTATGGTGCTATTCCTGTCCATGGAATTGGATATGGTGAAGTAACTGCAAAATCGCCATTTGATGTAGCAAGTGCTGTTACGTCTAAATCGCAACTACCAATATTTGTAACTATATATCTTCTAGTAACTACATTTCCTTCATCAACAACACCAAAAAAAGTTCCATTTGCATCAGAGGTTGTTGTATCTCCATGATAAATATCTACCCATGGATTACCTCCTAAAACATAAATTTCTGGAGAAGAAGTAACTTCTAATGTAAATGTAAAATCAGCTTGACCCTTTATCTCTACTGTAACTAAAGTACTTGCTGTAGTACAGGCAGGACTTATGTTTTCAATTTCAAAATCAAGAAACTTCTTTCCTCCTCTACATCCATATCTCTTTATGCCCCTACTAGGGTTGTTTGGATTGATGTCGAAATCTGTAGTATTTGTAATATCAACATCTTGAATTTTTAACTTATTACAGTTAGAATAATCAACATTGGTTATTCTAAAGTTTAGACTTGTACCAGCAGTAATAGTGATAGTAGATCCTTGAGTTACCACAGCACCACCTTTAACTTTAAGCCGCATGGTTTGAGAGTAACTAAATGAGCTAATTAGCAAAATTAACACTAATAATTTAAAAGCCAGAGTGTTAGGGATTTGAGCTCTTTTCATTTTTAATGATTTAGGGGTTTTTATCACTTATAAAAAACAATAAAATATCGATAAAGTGTTAAAAACATCGATAAAAATACAATTTTTTTTTAAAAAATCATAAAAAAATCTAAACTCAATGCTAAAATAAATTTCTATAATGTAACTTTACGTTGTTATAATTTAACATTAAGGGATAATTACAAAGAAGGGTTGCTAAAATTGGCAACCCTTTTATTTTTATACATTTTAAAATTTTTATTATTAAAATAAAAAGCTTTTCCAACAAATAAAATTATTTTTAAAAAAACTATTTATCAATTATTTACATTCATAACTTTCTAATATCACACTTGTTTAAAAAATTTAGATGACGTAAAAAAAATAACTTACTTTACTAATAAAATAGTAACAGATAATAAAAAAAATCGTCTCATTAATAATGAGTCTTTTTTGCTTATATTTTATCTAATCAATCTAAACTAAAATGAACTTTTTAAAGAAAAATCATAAACTCCAAAGTAGCAATAAAAGTATTATAACTATTACTAAAACATCATTCTTGGTATTATTTACCATAGCTTTTGTTTCAAGCTGTTCTAAAAACATAGATTATTCTGCAGAGTATATGGAGCAAACTTCTGGACGCTATTTATATAATCAAGAGAATGTTATTGATGTTTTTTATGAAAACAAAAAACTATTTTTAAACTGGGGAGAATACAAAATAATTGAACCAGTAGTTTTAGATAACAACACATTTTTTATAGCAGATATATATAAGAAGCTTCATTTTGTTCAGCATCCAGAAACAAAAGAGCGTTATTTATCTGTAATATCTGAAGAGAATGAGGATGTCATTTCTTATGACTATTTAAAAGTTGATGACACATACAAAACACCAAGTATGCATTTAAAAAATGGTAATTACAAAGAAGCCCTAACTGGTTATTTAGAGATTAAAGAACAAGATTCAACAAGTACTTTAATAGATGAAGGCAATTTCAATAGTCTTGGATATAAATTATTGCGTGACAAAGACTATGAAAATGCTGTTGAAGTTTTTAAAATGAATGTCGTTTTATTTCCTGAAAGCGCTAATGTGTATGATAGTTTAGCAGATGCTTATTTGGCAAAAGGCGATAGCTTACAGGCTTTTAATAATTTTAAAAAAACCTTAGAATATAATGACAACAATAGTAAGGCAAAACGGTTTGTAGAAGCTTTTAGCAAGAAACAAGATTAAAGTTTTATAAAAAGCTGTACTCTGGTACTGTCTAAATTTTAACCCTCACAAAAACAAAAAAGCCTCTCCAATAAAGGAAAAGCTTCTCAAAGGTCTGTTTCCAGACTACTTGCCACATCTCTGTGACACAACACAACTACTTTTAATTGCTAAAAAAAGCCTCAACTAGGTTAAGGCTTTTAGTAATCTTGCGGTCTGGACAAGGCTTTATATTTTTGTTATATATTTGATTATACAAGGTTTGTATTAAAATTCTAAATCTGCAACGAGGTCAAAATCATCGTAAATGGCTTTGTCTTTTAATCCATCAAAGAAACTTGTTGAACCATATCTTACATCGAATTTTGTCCTATCAATTTTTAGCGATGCATTTGCTTTGTTTCCATAAATAGAAATATCAAAAGTAACTGTATCTGTTTTTCCTTTAATAGTTATGTCTCCTGTCACTTCATAGGAGTTTTTCCCAGTTGATTTAACTTTGGTAAAAACTAGAGTCGCTGTCGGAAAATTATTTATTCCAAAGAAATCATCAGATTTTAAATGACCCTCTAATTTTTTTTTGTATTCACCTTCTAAATCTGTATTTGCGATCGTAGACATATCTATAGTAAAATCACCACCAGTTAGTTTATCTTCATTAAAGGTTAGTTGTCCAGATTCAATGGAAATTACACCTTGATGAGACCCAGTAACTTTATATCCTTTCCATACTACTTTACTGTTTTCTGTTTTTATTTCTTTTCTATCTCCTTCTACTGACGTAAAAGAAAATGTCATAAAAGCAACAATCGCAATAGCTGCTAAATTTTTAATTGAATTTTTCATTTTTATTATTTTAAATTATGCTCCATAGTAAAATTTTTCCTTAATTATTTTTCCGTCTTTCCAGTCTTGTACTGCAACTTGCGTGTAATTTTTAACTCCCCAATCTTTGTGAGTGTAGTCAAAGTGCCATTCTACCATTGTTGTGTTTTCTCCAATAGTTACTTTTAAAGGTTGAGCACCTCTAAATTCTGTAATTGCTCCAAAAAAATCTTCTTCACGTTGTCTATTGGCTGCTTTTCCTTCGATAATTGGATTATCATTTTCTTGCATTATGACATCGTCATGATAGAATTGATCAAAAGCTTCTAAGGCTTTTCCTTGAAGAATCATGTCATTAATTCTACTAATTTTTTCTAATAATGTGTTCATTTTATATGTTTTAATATTATGGTACAAATGTCACAAACATTAAAATTTTAAGAAATGAAGTAGATTATGAAATGATGTTAATCTAGATTAACATCTATTGGTCGTGAATGAGTTGGCTTTTAATTTTACTTAAAAACTCTTTAGTAATGCCAAGATATGAAGCAATCATATATTGAGGGACTCGCTGCTCAATTTTCGGATATGTCTTTTTGAAAATTTGATAGCGTTCTTTCGCAGTAAGACTAAAATTTCTAATAATTCTTTTTTGTGAAGCCACAAAAGCACGTTCTACAATCTTTCTAAAAAGACGTTCCAGTTTAGGTATTTCTATATATAAGGCTTCTAGATTATTATAAGTGAATTGAATAAGTTGTGTGCTTTCTATACATTGAACGTTAAAATCGGCTGGAGTTTGAGTTATAAAACTACCTAAATCAGAAGTCCACCAATCTTCAATGGAGAACATTACTATATGTTCTTGACCTTCTATATCCATATAAAATGTTTTTGTACATCCAGACATAATAAAATTGACACTTTTGCAGATATCACCTTGCTGAACTATGTATTGATCTTTGAGATACTTTCTATGGACTGTTTTGGAAAGTAGAATAGTTTCTTCTTCATCAGTTAATTTGATAAAGTTCTTTATGTAATCTAAAAAAGGCTTAGTATCCATAGGCTATCATTTTTGGTATCATCTATTATCAAACACTATTTACTCTACCATTATAATTTAAACAATATTACTTAACTGCAGACCATTACAACTATTTATATTGAGATAAGTAAAGTTCTGATGCAACTTAAAGTTAATTTATTCTTCCTTAATATGTAAATCATTTTATTGATAATAGACCCTCTAAAATAAACTTTAACTCATCCGACCATAAAATTGAATAATGACCTTTATTTTCAAGTTCAATAATTTCACTTTGCATAAAGGATTGATTAACTTCTCTAGCTCCTTCAATAGGTAATACTTTATCTGATTTTGAATGAACAATCACTGCTTTTTTCACATTAAAAAGTTCGCTACAATAAGTTACCATATTTAGATTCTCGATGCTTTCGTTAACATCTTCCTCGATTTTAGATATTAATTTTCCTGTGACACTATGGTTTAAGTTAAATTTTGTAGCTATTTCGTCAATTCGACTTTTAAAATTATTTGGAGTTGTAACCATTAGCCATAGCTTAAGATTAATATCTGGACACAACCTTAATACTCTTGCCACATTAACACTTCCAAAGGAATGGCTAATTATTAAATCTGGCTTTTCTTGGTTAAAATGATGTTTTAAGATATCTGCAAACTCAAACATTGTAGTTGTTCCAATTGAGCTTTTGCCATGTGAAGGTGCATCGATGGAAATAACTCTATAATCAGCTTTTAATAAAACAGGGATTAAGGATGCAAAATTACCTGTTTGTCCTTCCCATCCATGAACAAGAAAAGCTGTTTTACTATTCTCTTTTTCCCATTCATAACGCACTAATGAAAACCCTTTATATTCAAAAAACTCTTTGTCAGCATAATTTAGCATTAATTCTTCATGCTTAATTAACTTGCGCCCACTTGGATGAGACATGTGATTATAAATTTTCCTTGCAACTAAACTTGGAAAAACATATTGAAGATACTTTGTCATTTTATATATTAATTAAAATGTAATTTCATTCCTTCATGAGAATCTATGAATCCCAATTTCTTATAAAAACTTAAGGTCTTAGGTCTTTTTTTATCAGTAGTTAATTGCAAAACATGAGCGTTTCTTGCTTTTACTCTTTCAATAGCCCATTCAAACATTTTGGTGCCTAAACCTGTGCCTCTTTGATCTTTGTGTATTCTTACAGCTTCAATTTGTGCTCTTATGCCTCCTTGATAGGTTAAATACTGAATGAATGATAATTGCATAGTGCCTACAATCTTCAACGCATCATCTTCTATAACTATTAGTTCTTGGTTATTATCATTTTTTATGCTTTCAAATGCGCTATAGTATTCTTTAGGAAGCGGTTTTTGAAAATTCTCTCTTGTTTTTCCTAGCTCATCATCTGCAATCATTTCTACAATTGAAATAACATCTTTTTTTGTTGCTTTTCTAAATATCATGATATTACTATTTATACATTAATTTTTGATTTTGTTGATTTGGTTATAAGTGTAAACACTAGCAATAAAAAAGCTATTCCAAATCCTAAAACACCTATATTAATTCCCAACAATGTTTTTTCACTTCCATCTAAGTACTTCATTGAACCTCCATAGGAATCTTTCAAAATGAACGATAATAAGAATCCCCCTGTTATGAGCAAGCTCAACAAGGCACTGATTTTAGTTTCTTTTTTAACCCAAACTAACCATAAGCATAACAGTCCAATACTTGAATTAGTGATTAATTGCCAAACTTCATGGATTCTAACATGAGGTGTCCAATCTGGGTTAAAAACATGTGTTGCATTAATTTCTAAAAAAGGAACTATCACTGCATAAAGAATAATACTAAATGTGATTATTGATTTTTTCATTTCTAGATACTTTAATATTTATTTATTTTTTAGTTTATTAAGTTTATTATTAGAATTCTTGCACCAATGACAATTATCCATTGGTTTTAATTCCAAAGCTTTACCAAAAGCTTTGATCGCATTTTCTTTTTGGTTATAATTAAAATACCCTTCACCAAGAGAATCGTAAAGATTGCCATCATTTGGAAATAATACTACATTTAATTTTAATAGCTCCAATCCCCAACCAGCATCTTTTTCTTTTGCTATAAGCTTGAAGCCAATTCGGTTGAATACAGCTTTATCACTAAATTTTAAATTTAAATTCTTATTTAAAAAAGCAGGCAACTTATTAGCTTTTTCTAATTTGTTTGTCCTCATGAAATCATAGACCAATTCATAGGATAATTTTGTAACAGGTTTTGGTGTATAATTAGAATCAAAAACCATTCTTCCAATATTCCAGGATACATCTTCAGAGTCTCTATTTAAAATAGTATTTGACAATACAATAACTACTAAATCGTCTTCAACATGCCTGATGAAATTGGAGAAATAAATACCATTACTTCCATTATGTGTTACAATTTTTGTTCCTCTTTTACTCTTAAATATTGCCCACCCATAACCATAATGTGATGATTCTTTGTCATTTTCTGCAACATGGGGTGTTTCAATCATTTTTAATGATTTCTTACTTAAAACCTTGTTGTTTTGCAAAGCCATATGCCATTTATAAAGATCTTCTGTAGTTGAATAAATATCTCCCTTTCCAATACTGTACCAATGCTTATCATTATAAGGAAGATGTTCCTGTGTTATTCCCCAATCCTTCCATACTCCATCTGTATAATTAAAATAATATCCATGTGCAAGTTGCTCACTATTAAAGGAAATACTTTTATAGCCTGTATGATTCATTTTTAAAGGCTTCCAAAAATTTTCTTGTAAAAAAGAGGTATAATCCTGATTAGAAATTAATTCAATAATAGCTGTAAGCATGATATAGTTTGCATTGGCATATCTATGATTTGTTCCTGGTTTTGATTGTAGCTCTGCTTCAAAAAATTCTTTTAAAAACTGTTCCTTACTAGCTTCATCATATCTAAATCCACCAGTTCTTGGTGAAACGCCTGATGTATGCGTAAGTAGCTGATGAATGGTTATGTCTTTTTTATCATCAGGCACTTGACTGTAGTATTGACTTATTCTGTCTGAAGTTTTCAATTTCCCTTGTTCTGAAAGCTTTAAAATAGCTGCAGCAGTAAATTGTTTAGTTACCGAACCAATATTAAAAACTGATGAAGGCGTATTGATAATCTTATTTTTTCTATTAGACCAACCATAGCCTTTTGATAAAATAACCTCTCCTTTTTTAGCAACTAAGACGGATGCTGAATAGCCATTAGTTACACTATTATTTAAATAGGTGTCAATTTTAGCTTTAAGCTCATTATTGTTCATCTCTTGCCCAAATAAGGTGCTGATTCCTATTACTATTTGGATAAAAACGAGGGTGAAAAATCGTCTTTTTTTCATGATCTTGATTGAATTATATTACTCATCATTTGTATCTATTTGTTCTAAATGAAATACAATTTGTTCGAAAAGGATTTTTTAAAAAAATCAGCTATTATGAGCTAATATCAATTATTTTTTGCCGTTCTTCTTTAGTCATCACTACAATTTAAATCAGCATTGTTATTCTTTATTTCGAGGACTACCCTTATCTCCCCCTTGTTCTAGCGTAACCTGTTTACCATCTTCTGAAAAAATGAATGATATAGACTCTGCGTACATTTGCTCTAAAACAAACCGATTCTCTCCTTTATAAATTAAAGGAGCCTTAAATTCGTTTTTTATAAAATTAATTAAAGTATTATTTTCTTGTATAAATACAGACTTATCGTTTGGATCACTTTGAGAAACATAAACACCAACAAATTTCTTCAACTCATCTTCTGATATTGCTACAGGTGCATCTCCTAGAAACAATTTTAGTATTTCAGTATATATTTCGTTAATATCTATTTTCGAACCGTTTGAAACTAATGTAAAAGATAAATTCTCCTTAGAAAAATAGATTGAAGTCGCTCTAAATTCATCAATACGTCCTCGATGCCCAAATCCCTGTCTATCATTAGTTGTATACCTAAAAAGTCCCATGCCATACCTATCTTTTATAGTTTTCATTAAAGTTAGACTTTCTGCTGAAAGTATTTTTCCAGTAAGCAAGCCTTCAAAAAAACTATTTAAATCTTTTGGTGTTGAAACTATTGAGCCAGTTCCTGTAGCAGTAGACAAATCAGTCTCAGGAAATTCAGTCCATTTTTCATCATAGTTATAAGAATACGATTCATTATCATTTATATCTATTTCTTTTCCTGAATATGTATTATTTAAGTTAAGTGGTTTACAGATTTTCTCTTGCAAAAGGTTTTCATAAGAAGTGTTATACGTTTCCTCAAGAATTAACGCCAATAAAAAATAATTAGAATTACTATACTCTCCTTTTGTATTTGGTTCAAAGTCACTTTCATACTTTGAAATTTTGGATAACATATCTTCAGAGGATATATGCTTAGTACGATTGTCAAAAAACCATTTATCATTAGTAAAACTGTGAATACCGCTTCTGTGTTGTAATAACTGAGCAATGGTAATCTTGTTTGCGTTTTTTACATTCGGAAAATAGCTTTCTATAGTTTTGTTTATATCTAACTTATTTTCTTCAATGGCCTTAAAAATTAGTGTCGCTGTAAATGATTTAGTAACAGAACCTATACGGTATTTTGTGTTAGAACTCGCTTTCTTTTTTGATTTAATGTCACTAAAACCAACAGTGTTTTCATACACTGTTTTCTCATTTTGAGTTAGTATAATACTTCCCATAAATTCATCATTTTTATCATAAGTCTTTAATAGGCTGTCGATTTTAACTTGATAGTTATTAGGTGTTTGTTCATTTATTGAATGAACTGATTTTTTGTTTTCTGTACAAGAAAATAGTAGTGCGATTAATGCTACTGTTAATAGAATTGTTTTTTTCATTTTTTGATTGATTTTGATTGATTTTGATTGATTTTGATTGTTAATATAAATAGTTTGAAGCAGCTAGTCCCATATTTTTATAATCGTGACCAACTCCTGGAACTGTTTTAAGTTCCCAATTAAATTCTGTATTTAATCTTTTTGCCATTTCTTTGGCCTGTTTAAAAAAGAATTTTCCTCTTTCTAATCTATGATGTCCCTGTTCATCTGCACTTTTTGATTGCAAAAAACTCCCTCCTGTTTCATTTTCGTTATCCTCCTCTCCAAGAAATACTACTAACCTCTTCTTAAAAGCATTTTTTAGTGAGACTTCATCAATTGGTGTGTTTTTTAATCCAAAAGGATATGGGTTATCAAAATTTGGCAGCGTATAGAAACTTGCATTAGAAGCTAAAATGTTATTAGCTTTTGTGTACTCTTGAAAGAGTGCAAACCTATGTAAAATATGTCCTCCTGCAGAATGTCCAAAAAGATTATATGTAGTTTGGTTAGAGTTTAATGTTTCAACAGCGATATCAAATATGCGATCAAAATCATTGAAAAGCCATTCGCTTGTATTAGAATTTGAATCAAATTTTAGTTTTTCTTCATTAAGTTTAATTTTATTAGTTCCTTCTACTCTTTCTATACAATCGTATAGGTTAGAGTTTTTTATTAAACCTCCTAAATGGTATGCATCAAAACTGTAATGCTTTTCGGAATACATTGGAGATAAAATTAGAATACTCTTTTTTTCTGACTCCTCTATCCAAGAATCTCTATATGTATTTCCATTTCTTCCAGCCCCAGGAATTAACAGTAAGATTTCAGAATCTTGTGTAAAACTATCAGGTCTATGATAATGCACTTCAATGGGTTTTTCTTCATTTCCCACGCCACCTTCTATAAAAAAAGACCCTGAACCAGTTTGAATTTCAACATCAATTACAGTTTGGTTTTCATTTAGAAATAACTCACTTTTCTTTATTAAATCCATACCACAATGTGGGCAGGTTCCTAGTTTTGTGAAGATTAATTCATCACATGATAAATTACAAGGCGTGCAAACATAGACTTCTGTTTCAGATTTACAAGAGAAGACTATAATGGTAAAAAATAGTAGAGTACTAAACTGTTTCTTCAATGATTGATAACTTGATTTTAATCTCTTCATAATTTTAATTTTAATAGCTTTTAGATGTGAAGGATTTATGAATTATTTTCCATTCATTTTTTATTTTCAATAACAATAAATAATCAATTGCAATCCTATTACTGTCTGGCATTATAATTTGCAATTTGGCAAGACCTGCATTATTTTCATAATCTAAAGATAAAACATTCCCTATTCGATTGTTTTTCTTGCCCTCTTTAAAATTACCGATGTATTGATTTCCTGGAATGATACTCAGATTGTCATCTTTTATATAGTATAAATTGAAATCTTGGTGAAATGCCTTTCTTAATTTATTGGGTTCTCCGTTTGCTGTTCCGACAATGTAGTTTGACAAGGTTTCTTTGATTTCTTCTAACCCCTCTTTTTCAATAGAAACTAAATCTTCTACTTTATGATAATTTTTAAGGTTTATAATCTTGTGTAATATTTTCCACTGCCCTTTTATTTTTAGAAGCAAAAGATAATCCGTTGCTATTCTTTTTGTGTCAGGAAAATAAACTTCAACTTTTACAGAAGCGGCATCGTTTTCATAATCAATAGATATGATTCGTCCTATTCTGTTATATTTTTTCCCCTTTTCAACTCTTTCAATATAACCATTTCCATCTATAACCCTTAATGTGTCTCCCTGTACTATAAATAGATTAAAATCTTTATGAAATGCTTCTCGTACTTCGTCAGGATTGCCATTTGCTGTACCCTCTATATATTTCATCACAGTAGAATTAATTTGCTCTACTTCTGTTTGTGCATTTAGTTTTAATATTAAAATAAAATTAAATGCTAAAAATATTATTAATGCTTTTTTCATGTTTATTGTTTTTGTTTATTGTTTTTCTTGTTACTAACGGTCTCGTGTATGATAGTAGCAGATTTCTTCTCACGAACCTTTCGGTTTTGCACTGACCTTTGTTTTATGTTTATACTTTCGCTTTATTGCTTAAACCGCTATTACTTATTCACATTGTTAGCAAATGTTTTATTCTATTTTTGCATTGAAGAGTACATCAGCGTTTACCCAATAAACTTCTCCTTTTTCAACACCTGCCCATCCTTTTTTTTCAGGGTTATTATATCTTCTGGAATAGATAAAATATTTTCCGTCAGAAGACATATACGGACAATAATAGCGCCAGCTACTTTCATATTTTAATGGTATTTCTTTCGGTTTTGTCCATTCACCATTATCATTAAACGTTATTTGAAATTCACCTTGTCCATTAGTAATGGCATACCGCTCATCTGGTGAAACATAGGTTATTAGTTCCTTTTTCTTTGTCTTAGTGTTTACGATAACAGGTGTTTCAAATTTTTCATTTCCTAAATATTGTGCACGATATGTGTTCATTCCTCCTTCGTCATTTGGTCTATTTGAGCGAAAATATAAACTCCCATCCGCTGTAACAACAGGATAGGTTTCTAAATATTCGGTGGAAACCAAAAAATCCACTTTAGAGGCTAATTCCCATTTACCGTTCACTTTTTTACTCTTATAAATGTCTGGTGGTATCGTGTAAAGTTCTTCTCGGGTAACATTATTTTTATAAAGCTTAGGGTCTACACCGAGAAAATACATAGTCTTTCCATCTTTGGTAATTGTGGGGTCACAAGCAACTGAAACTAAGACATTATCTTCATACATTTTAATGGGTTTAATATCAGACCACTTGCCATTAATTAATTCAGAATGGTGAATAACAAAACTGTTGTCCACAATTCTTGAAAAGAACATTTCTGTATTGTCATAATTAAAAACTACATTAAGTTCGACATTGTCTGTATTAACAATTGATGGAGCAAATAATTTAGGAATTGTAGAAGGAGGTTCTTGGTCGAAATATGAAATAGTGTTGTTCTTACAACTAAAAAATGTTACAATGATTAATAAAATCGATAAAAATTTATTCATTACTGTTAAAATGTTTGTTAACTATTGTATAACCGTTACTTATATACTGATACTTATAACCCTATTTTAATCAACTTGTAATAACACCCTAGTTGAAGTGTCTATCCATTTAAATGCTACATGTTCTTTAGACTTACCTCCATAGCCCCCAAAAAACTCACGCCCTTCTTTATTTTTTAAAATAAGTGCCATGTCATTTCTTTTACCAGTATTATTAGTAATTCCTACAATAATGCTGCGAGGCATATAATTTCTTTCTGCCCTTATTTTTACAATGGACTGCGTCAAGTCAAATAAAAATTCGGCATCCATTACATAAATCACTGGGTAATCATGAATGTTTCTATCGTAATTCACAGGAAGAGAAACTAACAGCTGCCTATCTTCATTTAAGACTTCTGATTTTATAAAAAGCTGTTTTCCTATAGTATAATTTGTCTCAGTTACCTGAGCAGCGGCATTACTTATGATTAGACAATTAATTAGTAATAAGTATGCTTTTATGTATTTCATTTTTATGATTTAAAATCCAATATAAAATAGTCTATGACACAAAGATGAACTACAATGCTTAATATATTTTGTTCGAAAAGCAATAAGATTTGTTCTAAAAGGATTCTAAATATTTTTTAGGTTTAAACCATCGATTTGTTGCAATACGTTGCTTTCTCAAAATCCCTAATATTTATAGAAATAATTGGAACATTTGGACACATTATCTTAAGTTCTGTTATTATTAATTTTGAAAGTTTTGCTTTTTGTGAGATCGTCCTTCCCTCCATAATATTAGCAAAAACGTGAATGAAATCATCTTTCGAATTTCCTATATTATAATACTCAAAAGGATTTATTCTTACCTTAATATCTCCTTTATCAAAAAGATTAGTCGATTCTGCTATGTCGTAAACTTTTTTCATAATCTCATTTGGAGATTTTAATGTAATAATATTTTCTGAGCAGTCTATTATAAAGTGTGGCATATTTTTTTATTTAATAACTGTAATTATTCTATCTGCAATCTGTTTTGCAGTTGTTATTTGTGATACGTTTTTATATAACTCTCCATCTTTTCCAGAATGGTGACCATGACCGATAAGTTCCATTAAGTTATAAGTTTTAGATTCAAAATCTTTAGCAGACACTTCTGCCTCATAAATTAATGATGGTTGTCCTACTTGCCCAGAGCCAGAATAAATTTTATCCTCAGGGAATTTATCTTTTGTGTAATATTCATTCCAATCGTAAGATTGATTTAGTTCAACTAATATCTTATAATTCCCTTTGGTTATTTTACTCTTTGAATTAATAATAAAATTACTTGTTGGTGTTGCTCCTGAATACGCATCTATATCGCTAGAGTTTCCTAATGGCATATAAAGCCCATCTTCAGCTTTAACACTACGCTTGTGAGACCAATAAGGTAGAGCTTCAGGTCTTCTTACTATAGCCGACTCCCATTTACCGTCTTTTTTCTTTCCAAAATCAAATGTGCTGGAAGAAATGACTCTTGAAATGTATAAAGTTTGAATATAGTTTCCATTGATATCTTCTATCCAAATTGCAAACAATGGATATTGAAACGCACTTCCTTTTTTTAATTCAACACTAACCAGCTTATCTCCTTCTGGTTTCTTTAAATCTATAACCTGATAATCAAAATTCACCTCTTTTTTACCAAGTTGTTCATTACGAATTTGATTGCCAAAAGCATATAGATTATTTAACAGTGGAAAATCAAAATAAACTCCAATCACTAATAAAATTCCAACAACTATTATTAACAGACTTTGTAGTTTTTTGTACTTTGAAAGTCTCTTACCAATTAAATAATTCTTTAAAGACAATTTATTGTTGATAATATGAAAGACGATAGCCAACATAAACAACAAAGCAAAAAATGTATGTACTGATGCTACATTTTTTTTAAAAGGCAAAAAATACATCAAGATACCTGATCCTATTAAAACCAATAATAAAATCAATAATATATTGCCTAACAGACGTCTATTCATACCAAATAACTTAAAATTGTATGTTATTTACTTGGGTTCCAAACACCTAATTGAGCATTTTCTTTTACATACTCTGAGAAATCTTTCGGTTTTCTTCCTAAAACTTTTTCAATGTCATTTGTCACTTCAGAATTGTTAGGGTTCCCTAAAACCTCAGAGAATAAATATTCAATTAACCAAATAAAATCATTAGCAACACCTTGTTGCTTCATTACACTCGTATATGCAGGCAATGCAATAGGTGTAAATGCAATATCTCTTCCTGATGCTTCTGCTATTTCTTGTATCACTTCTTTAAAAGTTAATTGTCTTTGTCCTGTGAGCTGATAAATTTTATCGTTATGTTCTTCATGCAGTAATGCTTCAACGACTACATCAGCAATATCATCAGTATCTACATAAGGTACTTTAGCTTCTGCTTGTGGTAAAGCAACAAAGCCTTCTAAAATTGGTTCTAAAAAAAAACTCTCGCTGAAATTTTGGTTGAACCAGCTTGCACGAACAATGGTATAATCTATTCCTGAATGAATAATTACTTGTTCACACAGTTCTGCCTCTCTTTCACCCTTTCCAGATAGAAGTACCAATTTCTTTACTTTACTTTTCTTTGCAACTTTAGTGAGTTCTTCAATAGCTTCCAATGCTCCTGGGATAGCTAAATCCGGTTGAAAAGTTATATATACTTTATCCATTCCTCGAAGTGTTCGAGCCCATGTTTTAGAATCATTCCAATCAAAAATAGGGTCAACAAATCTAGAACCAATTCTAACGTTGTGTCCCGCTTCCATAAGTTTACCTGCTACTTTTCGGCCAGTTTTTCCTGTGCCTCCGATTACTAAAATGCTACTTTTATTTTCCATTCGTTTTTATGATTTATTATTTTTAAATATTATTTTTTGTGATTTGTATAAGACTAATTATCAACATTATAAAAGAAATGATTGATGATAATGTTCTAATTAAATGAAGACGATTCCATTTAACTTCAAACTTGTCTCTTAAGCTTTTTAAATCTTTACTACTTGCTAAACTTAAATCTGTTTTGCCCAATATTTCATTTAATGGAACATTCCCAAAAATGGTTACCATTAAAACTCCAAAAAGGTAAATTCCTATTGCTAAGATTAATAATCCAATTATTGGGTTTGATGTATTACTAAAGACATATATGTTGATTAGTCCTAGAAATAAAGGCCCAAAGAAAACAATGAAAAATATTGGATTTAATATTGTTCTATTCATTTGTTGAAAAGATGCTAAATACCCAAAGTCATTTAACCTTCCAATTCCAAGTGTAATACTATTAGACCAAGTGAAACACAATCCTGCAGATAGCCCAGTTAATACTATAAGTGCAATAATCCCTATATTTTCAATAGTTAAATCCATAGTTTTATTATTTTAATTGAATTTTATGAGGATATTCACGGATATACCAGTATAATGTGGCTACTATTAAAAATTCAAAAGCTATAATCCAGAATCCTAAAGATGTAAAAAAACTATAGTGATTCCCTCCATTGGGAATGACAAATACTGGAACAGTTATTAATGCATCCAAAGCAACAGCAGTTAACAACATTGTCTGACCGACTATAAACCCATGAGTTTTGCTATCACTTTTGTAATAATATGTACAACCTAACCACACTAATGGCATAACCACAACAAACAATACAACATTTGCCTGTAAATCAGGATCTTCCAAAATGGGAACATAATAAGAAGTCGAATAAAAAAGTATAGCAATAATCCATATGGCTATACCTATTAAAATGGCTCGTTTAGTTTTCATGTCTTTTCTATTTAAAAGTTACATGACAAAACTATTGCCAAGAAGAAATTATGGCTTGTCTTAAAAGAATTAAGATTTGTTCGAAAAGTAATTTACTTGATTTGGCTTGGTCTGTATCCAAATTTTTTAGCAAAAGCATTGGAGAACGAACTTAAACTATCATAGCCAACATGCCATGCAGCCTCTTGAACAGTTGCTTCCTGATTTCGCATCAATTTATGTGCCGTCGTGAGACGTTCGTTTTGAAGGTATTTAAAAACTGGTACACCAAATAGCTCCTTAAAGTCTTTTTTTAGTTTGAAGGTGTTCAATCCAATTTCCTTTGAAAGCTCCGTTAAAGAAGGAGGATTATCTAAGTTTTCCGAAAGAATTGTTTTTGCTTTAATTAGTTTTTCACGTTCTGAAGTTTTAATTTTTTCAGTTTTCATTATTGCAAGTTGACCAAAAAAATGAGAGAGTAACGCTGTAATTTGACTCCTAAAAAACATCATTTTAGTTTTTCCTTCATATTGAATATTGAATATAGAATCGACAATCGTTTGCATTTCAGGAGTCATATAAAATGCTGGTCCTTCTACATAATGGTCAGAAGGGTTTACTAATTGATTAAGCATTTCGCTAAACAACTCACCTTCATCATTAGGCAGTGCTTCAATAGCACTAATAGATGTTGCAATTACCAAACATTCCAACTGTTTTGATGCTGTAACCGTATGTATAAACTCCACGTTATCTTCGGCATAAAATGAAAGTGCTAGTCCTTTTGTATAACTAAATTCTTTCTGCTTATCACCATATTTTACAGATAAATCTACATTACCAGAACCATAAAATGCTACTGCTATAATAGGCTCGTCAAAAAAACAAGAATCAACAGTTGCTTTTTCTGCTTTGGCTTCCTCGACTAAAATTATAAAATCATTTATATTAATAACGTCTCTAGTCATGATTCCGTTTTTTAAATTTATAATTTTCTTCTTTTTAATATAAACAAAGTAATCAAATAAATTAAGACATTTACCCTAAATTTTTCATAAAAGAAACTAATCTCTTTTGAGATTAGTTTCTTAAGGATTATCTAATTAAATCTATGTATTAATCTAGTAAGGCGTCCAATTTTTCTCTCAATACAGATTCAAGTTGCAAACCATTAGTTCTATCTACTATTTTCGAGTTTTTTAAAAAGAATAATGCAGGAATACTTCTAACACCAAACTGAGCCGCCAATTCACTGTTTTTATCAATATTTACTTTTTGTACTTCAACTTTTCCTTCGTATTCTTTAGATAGCTTATCTATTGTTGGTAATAGTGTCTGACAAGGCCCACACCACTCCGCGTAAAAATCTAAAAGTATTGGCTTTTCTAGTGCAATTAATTGGTTGTAATCATCGTTGTTTTCTATAGTTCTCATATCAATATTGTTTTAATTAAATTTAAATTGAGTGATGTAAGAATTACGTCGTCTATTATTCCATAAATAACTTTTCGTATTTGTCATCAAATCCAAGTTTGAAATACTTGATTTCTTTTTGTTTTCTTTTGCTATTTCCATAAAATATAATTGTTATGTTATTATGAAGCAAAGATCTGAAGTTAAGCCTGTTAATTGTTAGGCAAGGTTTCCCTAGTGGTTAGCAATTATTCCCAACTACATGGTTTCTTTAAAAACTGATGGAGATATGCCTTCTTGTTTCTTAAAAAAACGACTAAATGTCTGAATATCATCATAGCCAATTTTATAAGCAATTTCCTGAACTTGCATACCAGTATAACGTAAAAGTCGACGAGCTTCTAGCATTTTTCGTTCTTGGATGTATTGCAATGGAGTTTTTGAGCCTAGTTTAGAGAAAATATTCGATAAGGTTTTTGGTGATTTGTTTAATAATTCAGCATATTCAGCAACAGTATGTTTTGTTTTGAAATACTGTTCAACCAAAAAGTTAAATTCTCTAACTATATCAGTTTCCATCTTTTCCTCTGGATATTGAAATTGGGCCTTAAATAAGCGTGTGCATAAAATTAAATAACGTTTTAACATCATTTGTAACATATCAATTTGTAAGTTATCTTTAGATTGCATTTCTATACTAAACATAGTCCAAAGTGTCTCAAATTGAAGGTGATCCTTTTCTGGAATTGTTATTATTGGTAATTGTGATGCACCAAAAAATAATAATCCTTTACAGCCAACTTCAGTGTCATGATCGATGACACAATAAAATGGTCTGTTGAATCTTAAGAAACGTGTAGATTCTAAATGATTTACTGCCACCTTGTGAAACTCCGTAAGAAAAACTATTTGGTTTTTATTGAAAGTATATAACTTCCCATCTATAACCAGTTCATTAGCATCACCTTGAAACCATAAAATTGTAAGGCTCCCTTCAATAATTTCTGAAAACACAGTACAATCGTGTTTTTCAAGAGTCATAAACTGTAGGTATTCATTGGTGTTTCCTATAAATTTCATAGGCGTAAACGCAAAAGCAATGATTTGTTATTAAATATTGTATGCCAAGATACTAAACTTTATGTATAACTACAGAGCAAAAAAAAGCATCAACCATAAAATGATTGATACTTTTTCGCTATTAATCAACACTTAAACACTACAATATTTAGATAGATGTTAAACTTTCTTTATCTGTCTAGATGTTCATAATAACATCTAGTTTGTTAATTAGGCTTCACCCATTTTCTACTTAAAAATGCTGTATCTACAGGAGTATCAAATACGTGGTTAAAATAATTACTCATGGTTTTTACACCTATACCAGCAATTACACCTAGAATATGATTTTCAGTATAACCAGCAATTAAAAAGGCATCGATATCTTCTTGAGATGGATTTCCACGCTTCGCAGTCATCACACGGCTGAATGTACTTAACGCTTTATATTTAGCATCTTTAATTTTTGTGTTGTCTCTAATGGCGTTAGTAACCTCAGTTGGTACTTCACTCATTTTATCTGCCACAAAACTATGTGCCGACATGCAATAGTCACATTCATTTTCAAAAGCAATAGATAAGAAAATAATTTCTTGCTCCTGAGATGTAAATCCTGCATTTTCTCTAAAGGTTTTATACGAATGGCTATACGCGTCAAATAATGCTGTATTGTTGGCCATTGTGGCGTACATGTTAGGAATCATTCCCAAACCTTTTTTTGTTGCTTCCAAAATTTTGGTAGAAATAGCATCTGCAGTTTCAATTGTTTTAAACTCTAAAGCTATTTTTGAGATAGTACTCATATCTTCAATTGTTTTAATAAATATTATTTATCTAATTTGTTTACAAGTTCTTCAGTACTATATACATGACTTGCAATAAATCTGAAATTAGTTTGAGCTGCTGCATTACCATCATGCCCTGGTATAATTGCCGATGCTGTTGCATCGCCAACTACCGCTACTTCAAAGCCGTCCTCAATAAGTTCTCTCATATGGGCTTCTACACATAAGTTGCCAGACATTCCAGCTAAAATAACTTTGTCGATTTTTTGTTTTCTTAATTGCAAGCTTAAGTCGTTTTGTTCTGGTCCAAATACTTTATGAGGCCCAACAACTGTTACAAAATCTTTTTCGATGTACTTTTTATAGCGCTCTAAGAAATCGGCTCCTGAACCCTCAAAACCTTCTGTAGATAATTGGTCATCACGATCGAACATATTAATGTTATGCATTAATGTTTCTAAGGCTCCTTCAAATTGCCAATGATGATCGTGTTTATAATAATAGTGAGGAGAGATAAATACTTTAATCCCATTAGCCTCAGCTAATTTAAAAAGTGTTTCTAAGTTTTCAACCGTGTTGTTTGCAGTCACGCTTTCACCAACAACACCCCAAGTTACTCCTTGTGGACTTAAAAAATCGTTTTGTGGATCTGTGATTACAATAGCTGTCACACTGTCGATATCGAATTCATTGTCTGGAAGTTGTGCAAATGCACTTGTAACTCCCATAAGTAGTGCTAATGTTACAATTACTTTTTTCATGTTTTTTTATTATTAATGTTTATAAATAATTTGATGTAGCAAAGATGCAACGAGAATGAAAGGAGTTGCTAGGTAGAGTTTCCCGATGAGTTGGCAGTTTTTCCCTTAATCCAACTTGGAGTTTTTAAGTGGATTTTTCTATTTCATATTTACCTTTTCCACATTACTCAGAAATGACTGCTTCTGTATCATCTTTAGTTTCTCTTTTAAATTGTACTATCATTTAGTATGGTAGCTTCTCTTTTATTGTGCTTGCTGGTTACATTAATAAAGAATTCATCTTGAATGGTAGGAGAATAATATAATCTCTGTTTTTGTGTGTAAAAAATAAACATAAAACCAGTGATAACAACTATTACTACAGCAATAAGGGCTCCATTTCTAGTCTTATCATCCAATTTTTTAAACCTACTCTCCAACATGCTCAAATATAAGTAAAAACAAAAAAGCCTCTCCAATAAAGGAAAAGCTTCTCAAAGGTCTGTTTCCAGACTACTTGCCACATCTCTGTGACACAACACAACTACTTTTAATTGCTAAAAAAAGCCTCAACTAGGTTAAGGCTTTAGCAATCTTGCGGTCTGGACGGGACTCGAACCCGCGACCCCCTGCGTGACAGGCAGGTATTCTAACCAACTGAACTACCAAACCGTTGCATTATTGCGGTTGCAAATATACATTGCATTTTTTATAACACAAATGTTTTTTAATAATTTTTCAATAAAATCGCCCTAAACAAATTTTTGTCGTTCTAACATATAGGTAGTGAGTATTTTATTAAAACTCTCATTTATATCAGCCTCAACGTATTTTATTTGATACTGCCCACACTTTAGTTTAATATCCTCAAAATAATTAGCAACTGCTTTTTCATAATTCTCTTTAATATTTTCAGCGTATAAGTCTATATGTTCGCCTGTTTCTACATCTACAAAGCGTTTAGGCGCATTATCAAAATCAAAATTGAATTCCTTTTCTTTATCCATCACGTGAAACAAAATAACTTCATGCTTATTATACTTTAAATGTCTTAATGCATCAAAAAGCTTCACTTCATCAATACCATCTTGAAACATATCGGTAAATAAAAAAATCAGTGAACGTCTATGAATTTTTTCTGCTATTTGATGAAGGTATTCGTAAGTATTAGTCATTTTTTTAATAGATTTTGAAACCACCATATTGGCTAACTGATCTAACAGCATTCTATGATGTCGTTCACTCCCTTTCTCTGGTGAATAATAATCATACTCATCGCTATAAATACTTAGCCCAACAGCATCTCTTTGCTTTTTTAAAATATGCATGATTGATGCGGCAGCTAAGGCTGAAAAACCTATTTTGTTCAACGAATCGATTGAAAATTGCTTTAGCTCAGGATAGTGCATTGAGCTACTATTATCCACTATAATATGACATCGTAAATTGGTTTCTTCATCATAACGTTTTGTAAAAAGCTTGTCTGTTTTTGCAAATAATTTCCAATCTATATGACGTGTACTCTCACCACGATTGTATATTTTATGTTCAGCAAATTCCGCAGAAAACCCATGAAACGGACTTTTATGCATCCCTGCAATAAAGCCTTCAACTACTTCCTTTGCTAGTAATTCTAGATTTTTAAACCCTGATGTTTTATTTACTTCGTCTCTTAAATTCATTATTCTTTGGTGCTTTCAAAAATAGTTTGCGCTCTAAAAATTGGATCTGCTGCTTGAAGCAATTTGTTTTTTAATATAGGACTAAAATTAGGGTTTTCGCTTAAAAACGTTTCAATAACTTCTTTTGCATACGCTGAATTATACCTTCCTATGGTACTACTAAGCCATCTTTTTGGAAAAAATATATCTCCTGTTAGCTGAATTTCCTCTAGCAACTCCAAACTCTGCTTTAAATGTTTTTGACCACTTGCTTGACGTAATGGATGGTGAATATTACCCAAGGCTCTCAACACCCAAGACTCTTTTGCTCTGTTATCAGCATCTTTAAACGATTCGAATAACTTATCGCGAGTTTCTTCATTATTTGATAAGGATGGCAATAAAAATTGAAACCTCTCTAGCTTATCTTGGTTGGTAATTTCTGCTTCAGCAGTTTTTAAAATATTTTGTGTTTCTGGATGGTTATATAAGGCTAATGTTGAAGCTAAATTAGTGTAATCGTCTTTATTTAATTTTAAATTTGAAATGGTTGCGGTCTTATTCCAAATATTGTATAAGAATCCTTGTCCTTTTTTTGAATATGCAATCGCTTTATAAAGACCGAAAAGTGTTTTTTTAATTCCTGATTCTTCTGTTCCTTCCAAACGTTGCCTTACATCAGTTTCTAATGCTTCTTGAACGCTTTCTCGTTGTCTTTGAGTTAAATATATCCAGAATATACTTTGCAATTTTCCAGAAACCAATCGAACTAGCACTTCTTCTTGTTCTTCTAAAATAGCACGCTTGAATAGATTAAAAGCTACTATTGGTGACACATCATTATTTAATGTTTTTTCATATAAGTTTATGTAAGCATACCCTCTTGCAACTTCATTTTCAAGATTTAGAAAAGCATCCAGATTTTCTTGTTGAACAGGGAAAACTCCATATCCAAATCCATTAAAATTATAAATGATATTAAGCGGTTTTGGCAACCCAATGGCTTCTTCAACAATGATATCTTGTTTTTGCATTCCCACGTTTATCACGTGTATAGAATCTGTATACACGAGTCCGATTTCAAATTGTTGCGGCCATATTTTGTCACTTTTATCTTCTGCTTTTTGAACTATTTTAAATTTAGAAATTGTATTATTTGAATCATAGGTTAGATTATCAGTGATTATTGGTCTTCCAGATTGATTTACCCAAACATCACTCCAAGCTTTCATATCAATATCTGTTTTCTTATCAAGAATAGACACTAATTCATTCCAATCGGCATTGCCATTGGCATACGTTTTTATATACTCTTGTATGCCTTCTTGAAAGGCTTGCTTTCCCATAGTGGCTTCTAATTGACGCATCATAATTGGTGCTTTGTTGTAAATAATGTTTCCATATAAAGAACCTGCGTTTTTCAAATTATCTAAATGTTGACGGATAGGTGTAGCACCTTTTGTACGATCTTCGGCGTATGCACTAGAATAATGCGACAACACAAACTGTAAGTCGTGGTTAAACTCCGGAAAACTAGGATTGGCAATTTTATCTGCCATAAAGTTGGCAAATACTTCTTTCATCCAAACATCGTTAAACCATTTCATGGTCACTAAATCCCCAAACCACATGTGAGAAACCTCGTGGGCTATCAATTTCCCTCTACCTAACTCTGAACTTTTTGTGGCAGTTTCATCTAAAAACAACGTAGATTCTCTATATTGAATAGCGCCCACATGCTCCATACCTCCATATTGAAATCCTGGGATTGTTGCAAAATCTAATTTTTGAAACGGAAATTTATAATCGGCATAATCTTCTAAAAACCTAACTGCTTCATAATGTAGTCTAAAGATTTCTGGAATACTTGCAGTAACTTTTGCCGAATCGGTTTCTCGATATAACAGATTCATTTTAAAATCATCTATAGTTTTTTGAGTCGTCTCGAAAGCACCTGCAACGAACGAGAATAAATAGGTGCTCATTTTATCGGTAGGAATATATATGTGCTTTGTTTTATTTTCTTCTTCAATAGTATCTTTCAATAGTGCACCACATAATACGTTCCAGTCTTTAGGTGCTGCAATATTTAAATGGTAAACTGCTTTTAAATCTGGTTGGTCAAAACATGGAAACAATGTACTTGCTCTATCTGGCACAAGTAAAGTATATAAATATTCCTTATTTCTGTTCAGAGATAATTCGCCAGCATTAAAAGCAACTTCAATGATGTTTTCACCTTCTATTAAGTAAGTAGCATCAATTATTAAATGCTCATTTTCATGCTTAATATCAATATCGTTTCCATTGGCATTAACGCTTAAAAGTAAGGACTTGTCTGCGTTGAAATCTAAAATAAGTGGTTGTTCTAAATTTTGAATGGTAGTTTCCAGTTTTAAATTGGAAACTACAGGTGCATCTAACGATTCTGGAATATCAAAGGTTAAATGATACTCGATATTTGAAAGCTGTTCTACTCTAAATTCTGCTAAATCCAACGATATACCTTTAGCTAATAAAGCAGATTCGGTAACTTTATCATTATTACTACATGCTACCAAAAAAAGGGCTAAAAGCCCTAAACATATTTGCTTCATAATACAACTATAAAAGTAAGAGGTACTAAAAATAGAAAAGGTTTAGCGCATTGCCAAACCTTTTCTATAAGCTTATTTGTTAAATTAATTTATAACAATGAGTCTATTGCTTCTGTGTAAGCATTTTTTGGAGCTACACCAACTTGTCTTCCTACAACTTCTCCATCTTTAAATACTAAAACTGTTGGTATATTTCTAACACCATATTTCGCTGCAAATTCTTGATTTGCATCTACATCTACTTTTCCAACAACAGCCTTGTCTGCATATTCTTCACTTATTTGGTCAATGATAGGTCCAACCATTCTACATGGTCCACACCAAGCAGCCCAAAAATCTACCATTACTGGCTTGTCGCTTTTTAAAACCGTTTCTTCAAACGTTGCATCTGTTATTTCTAATGCCATAATATTTTAATTTAATTGTGTATTACTACTAATTTATATGCAAAATTAGTCAAAAATTTTGCCAAAGCTTACAACTACACTATTTGTTTTGTTTATTTGGAAATTGATTGACACTATAATAATTAAAATAACAAAAAAATTATACGCAACTAAATAGTTGCGTATTAAATATATATGTTTTAATTTAGCAACCAATTAGTTGCGTATAAATAAAACGAATAATTATGAAAGACATTATTAAAAAGGAAGTACTATTAAATCATTCTATTGATGCTGTATGGAATGCCATAAGTAAAGCTGAAGAAATTTCAACGTGGTTTATACCAGCAGATTTTAAAGCTGAAGAAGGCTACAAATACACCTTTACTTCTCCACCAAACGAAAAAGGCTGTACGGTGATTAGCGGAGAAGTGAAAAATGCAAATCCTTACATATTAATTTATACGTGGATAGTTGGTGACACTAAAACAGAGACTACTGTAAAATGGGAGCTTGAATCCACCAAAAATGGCACGAAACTATATCTTGAACATTCAGGTATTTCAAACTATCAAGGAGATACAGCAATAGCAATATTTGAAAGTTTTAGTGGAGGCTGGGATAATTGCATCAATGAATTAACAGAATTTTTAAAAGAAAAAGTTGATGCAAGATAATATTACAAAACTATTTAAAGCAATCGCAGACCCAACAAGGCGTGATATTTTTCACGCCTTAGTGATTGCTACTTCAGCATTGTCAATTACTCAAATTTCTAACCAGTTTGAAATTACAAGACAAGGTGTAACGAAACACATTAAAACTTTGGAAGATGCAGGCTTAGTACATATTAATGCACTAGGTCGCGAACGTTTTTGTAATGCCAATGCAAAGCCGTTAGAAGAAGTAAATAAATGGATTAAATTTTATGAGCAATTTTGGGATGACAAGTTAGGTAAGTTAAGTGATTTTTTGGATAGTAAAGATTCTTAATTCAACTTATAAAACACTTGTTGACTCTCTAATTCCTCAAGTAATTCTTGCGATATTTTTACTTTTTGTTTTCTACTAGGCATTTGTAATTTAATTTGCTCTTTATTATCGTAAATCACAAAATTTAAATGATGATTCCCTTCGTGCATTCTTAACAAGTCTTTAATGCTTTTTATACGATCTTCTTGAATGTCTTTAATATCAAATTGAATAGATAGTTTCTTTGCATAACTATCCATTACATCATGCAATAATTGGAAACTATTATATTGAATTCTTGGTTCACCTTTCTTTCCTGTGTCTCTATTTACCCATCCTTCTTTAATATAAGCTCTCACATACACAAAATTACTAACCATTAAAAAGTGTCTGAATTTTAAATATTCTTCTCCAAAAATTCTAAACTCATAAGATTCCACATAATCTTCGATAGTAAATAACGCCCAGCCTTTTCCTTGCTTACTTACACGATGTTGCACATCTGTCACTACGCCACCAAAAGTCAACTCTCTATTTACATAATTTTCAAGGTCTTTAAATAAAGACACTTCAGCATTACAGAATGTGGTCATTTCAATTTTGAAATCGTCTAATGGATGTCCAGAAATATAAATACCAACTACTTCTTTTTCACGTGCCAGTTTTTCCATAGTTCCCCATTCTTCACAAGGAGGCACTTCAGGTTCCGGAATTTGAACATCACTAGATTCTCCAAACAAACTTACTTGAGCTGAATTTTCGTTTTCTTGATATTTATTTGCGTATTTAATTGTTTTTTCTAGAAATGTTATACCATCTCCTTCATCAATAAAATATTGTGCACGATGTGTTTCTTTAAAGCAATCAAAACCACCAGCATTAGCAAGATTTTCAAATGCTTTTTTATTAGCTGCACGCAAATCAATGCGTTTTGCTAAATCAAAAATGGATTTATATGGCCCATCTTTTTTCCGGTTTTCTACAATGGTTTTTACAGCTCCATGACCAACACCTTTAATCGCTCCCATACCAAAACGAACTGCATTATCTTGGTTTACTGAGAACTTATAATAGGATTCGTTCACATCTGGACCAAGCACGTTTAATTTCATGCGCTTGCATTCTTCCATGAAAAAAGTCACTTGCTTGATATCGTTCATGTTATTTGATAACACAGCAGCCATATATTCGGCTGGATAATGCGCTTTCAAATAAGCAGTTTGATAGGCTATCCAAGCATAACATGTTGAGTGCGATTTGTTGAAGGCATAACTTGCAAAAGCTTCCCAATCTTTCCAGATTTTTTCGAGTTTCTCCTTGTCCATTCCTTTTGCAGCAGCTTGCTCTATAAACTTAGGTTTCATTTTATCAAGAACCGCTTTCTGCTTTTTCCCCATGGCTTTACGCAATACATCTGCTTCACCTTTGGTGAAATCTGCCAACTTCTGCGACAATAACATTACCTGCTCCTGATAGACTGTAATACCATAGGTTTCCTTAAGGTATTCCTCCATTTCCGGAAGGTCATATTCTATCTCTTCATCGCCGTGTTTACGTGCAATAAAACTTGGAATGTATTCCATCGGCCCAGGACGATACAAGGCGTTCATTGCAATAAGGTCATCAAAAACGGTAGGTTTTAAATCCTTCATGTGTTTTTGCATCCCTGGAGATTCGTATTGGAAAATCCCTACGGTTTCTCCTCTTTGGAACAACTCATACGTCTTTTCATCATCAATTGGGAAATTGTCAGGATCTAAATCTACATTATGTTTGGCTTTTACAATTTTTACGGTATCCTTTATAAGGGTTAAGGTCTTTAAACCAAGGAAATCCATCTTCAACAATCCAGCATCTTCCACAACCGAGTTGTCAAATTGTGTGACATACAAATCCGAATCTTTGGCTGTTGCCACTGGAACATAGTTTGTAATATCACTTGGTGTTATAATAACGCCACAAGCGTGAATTCCTGTATTTCTTACAGAGCCTTCTAAAATTCTTGCAAGATTTACCGTTTCGGCCTCAAGATCCTCACCATCTGCTATATTTAATAGCTGATTAACTTTTTCTAAATCTTCAGCACGAAACATCCCTTTAAGTTTCTTTTCGTCTGCACCAAAAATCTTCCCAAGTTTAGACATGGTAGGAATGAGTTTCGCTATTCTATCAGCATCAAATAATGGTAAATCCAATACTCTAGCTGTATCACGAATGGAGGACTTTGCAGCCATAGTTCCATAAGTAATAATTTGCGCTACTTGATTAGCTCCATATTTATCTATGACATAATCCATAACACGTCCACGACCTTCATCATCAAAATCGATATCAATATCAGGCATACTTACACGATCTGGATTTAAGAAACGCTCAAAAAGTAAATCGTACTTTAAAGGGTCAATATTGGTAATCCATAAACAATAAGCCACTACAGAGCCTGCTGCTGAACCACGTCCTGGACCAACAGATACATCCATATTTCTCGCTTCTCGAATAAAGTCTTCAACAATTAAGAAATATCCTGGATACCCTGTATTTTCAATAGTTGCGAGCTCAAAATCTAGTCGTTCTTCTATTTCTTTTGTGATTTCTCCGTAACGTTTTTTAGCACCCTCGTAAGTAATATGTCTTAAATAAGCATTCTCTCCTCGTTTGCCTCCATCTTCTAAATCTTGCTCATCCTTAAATTCATCAGGAATACCAAATTCTGGCAGTAATACATCTCTAGCTAGTTCAAAAGCTTCCACTTTGTCCACGACTTCTTGAATATTGACAATAGCTTCAGGAGTATCTTTAAACAACGCTTTCATTTCTTCAGAAGACTTAAAAAAGTATTCTTGATTTGGTAAGCCATAACGATAGCCTCGACCTCTTCCTATTGGAGTCCCTTGCTTTTCACCATCTTTTACACACAATAAAATGTCATGTGCATTAGCATCATCTTGCTCACAATAATAATTGTTATTTGTTGCGACCAACTTTACATCATGCTTATTTGCGAACTCTTTTAATACTTGATTAACACGTCTTTCATCCTCTTGATTGTGTTGCATAATCTCAAGATAGAAATCATCTTTAAACTGGTCTTTCCACCAAACCAAGGCTTCCTCAGCTTGCTTTTCACCAACATTAAGAATCTTACTCGACACTTCTCCATAGAGATTTCCTGAAAGAACTATAATGTCATCTTTGTATTGTTCTACTACTTTTTTGTCAATTCTTGGCACATAATAAAAGCCATCTGTGTAGGCAATGGATGCCATTTTCACCAAATTTTGATAGCCGTTTTTATTTTTGGCTAACAGCACAATTTGGTAACCATAATCTTTGTGTGACTTGTTTAAATGGTCTTCACAGACAAAAAATTCACAACCAATAATTGGTTTTATTTCTTCACCAACTGGAGCTTCTCCTTTTTCAAGAGCTTCTTCGTTTTGCTCCTTGATAATTCTATTATGGTTTTTCACTTCTTTTACAAAATGAAATGCTCCCATCATGTTAGCATGATCTGTTAATGCTACAGCATTCATGTTATGTTTAGCTGTAGAAGCAACCAAATCTTTAATACTAATAGTGGACTGTAATACCGAAAACTGCGAGTGATTATGAAGATGCACAAAGTTGGCATTTTCTAATTCTGAAACATCAACAGAGCTTTCAATGTTTTCAATCTCTTGTGTCTCCTGTAATTGTTCATGAATTTTAGCAGATGCTTTCTGGAGATTGATATGCTTTAATCCAATAAGTTGAATTTCCTTAGGATTAGCTATGGAAAAATTTTCAAAATAATCTGGCTGAACATCCAGTTGTTCTTTAGTGTACTGTTTTCTTCTAATTAATTCTAAAAAACAACGTGTGGTTGCCTCAACATCGGCAGTTGCATTATGCGCTTCGTTAAAAGCTTCTCCAAATAAATATTCGTGCAACTCTGTAAGTGTTGGTAATTTAAATTTCCCACCACGACCTCCTGGGAGTTTACATAATTCGGCAGTATGTTCCGTACACGTATCTAAGACAGGAAGTTCCAACAATTTAGTTGCAGTATCTTCTCGAAAAAACTCACAACCCATGATATTTAAATCAAAACCAACATTTTGTCCGACAACAAATTTCGATTTATTAAGTGCTTCGTTGAATTTTTCTAAAACCTCAGCTAATGGCAACCCTTGCTCCTGTGCCAATTCGGTAGAAATACCATGTATTTTTTCGGCATCATAAGGAATATTAAATCCGTTGGGTTGTATTAAATAATCTTGATGTTCAATACAGTTTCCCATTGCATCATGCAGTTGCCATGCAATTTGGACAGCTCTTGGCCAATTATCAGTATCGGTAATTGGAGCATTCCAACGTTTTGGTAACCCTGTTGTTTCTGTATCGAAAATTAAGTACATAAATTCCTTTTTTATTTCCTTTTAGAGGAAAAAGTAAGATGATAAAATTACGTAGAATTAATGCTTTTTTAAAGTGAAGTTATAAACAGTTTTGAACAAAAAAGTAATTATGGATTAAATACTTTTATTAATTTATTTTTAAGTTTTTATATTCTAGTTGATTTGTAACAAACCACCAGCTAAAGGCACTTTGTAGAATACACCTTTGTTAAAGTTAATTACTTTTAATCCATCTGCTGTATAAGCATAAAACCAAAACGTCCCATATAAATTTTTTGGGTCGTCATTATCTATGTCTTCAACAATAATTTCACCACTTGTTGGGTATGTCCCTAAACTTGGGTCTGGGGCATTCTTGGTGGAATAAACTGTTCCATCAAAATCTTTAAAAATTGCAACGTTATCACTATCTAACCCAAGACTAAATATTCCTCTAGTATCGCTTGTAGTTATTAGTTGAACTGTTTCTCCAGAGTCTCTACCCTCAATAACAAAACCTCCATTATCAATATCTGCTGCAAAAAAATCTGAACGCCACAACTCATTATTCTTATTTGCTTGCATAGCAGGTGAATTAAATCTAATTTCATCACTACAACTTAACATTGTAAGAATAACGATAAGGACTGCATTTAACTTTTTCATAACTAAGTAACGATTATAAGCCATCAAAAGTATAATAAAAAAGTAAACTAAATAATTGTGAATTAGAAAAATATAGTATCTTTGCGCTCTCATTAATAATCGAGGTCGAGAACCTCACAAATTAATTTTTTATGTCAGTTAAATTAAGACTACAAAGACACGGTAAAAAAGGAAAACCTTTTTACTGGATTGTTGCAGCAGATGCAAGATCAAAAAGAGATGGTAAATTCTTAGAAAAAATAGGAAGTTACAATCCAAATGTAAACCCAGCAATTATAGATTTAAATGTTGATAGTGCTGTAAAATGGCTTCAAAATGGAGCACAACCTACTGACACTGCAAGAGCAATTTTATCTTATAAAGGCGCAATGCTAAAAAATCATTTAGCAGGTGGTGTACGTAAAGGTGCTTTAACAGAAGAAGAAGCTGAAAAGAAATTTCAAGCTTGGTTAGATGAAAAGGCAGCTAAAGTTGAAGCTAAAAAAGATGGCCTAGCTAAAGTAGACGCTGAAGCTAAAGCAAAAGCTTTTGAAGCTGAAAAAGCAGCAAACGAAGCTCGAATTGCAGCGGCAGCTCCAGTTGTGGAAGAAGCAACAGAAGAGGCTCCAGCTGAAGAAGTACAAGCTACAAACGAAGAAGAATAAAAAATTATTTTTTATACTTTTAAACCCAGACCTTTGTGTCTGGGTTTTTTATTTAATTATATGAAGAAAGAAGATTGTTTTTATTTAGGTAAGATTGTTAAAAAATACAGCTTTAAAGGAGAACTTTTAGCTAAACTAGATACAGATCAACCTGAACTATATGAGCATTTGGATGCTATGTTTGTTCAAGTAAGAAATAACTTAATTCCTTTTTTTATTGAAAGTTCGCAACTTCATAAATCTGAATTATTACGCATTAAATTTGAAGAAGTCGATACTGAAGCGGATGCTGAAGCCTTATTAAAAAGTGAATTGTATTTACCGTTAGAATTCTTACCAAAATTAGAAGGAAATAAATTTTACTTTCACGAAGTGATTGGATTTAAAATTACTGATAAAAACTTTGGTGAAGTTGGAACTGTTAAGGCTATAAATGATTCCACAGCACAAGCTCTTTTTGAAGTAGATCGCGATGGTATTGAGATTTTAATTCCAATGAATGACGAGTTTATCGTAGAAGTAAATAGAGAAACAAAAACTATTTTAGTTGAAACTCCAGAGGGATTAATAGATTTATACTTCTAAGGTTTCCCTTACCTTTAGGCTATTCATTTTATAATGAAGTAAATCTCGCTGCTCTACCAACAGTCTACATAAAGATAAAGATAAATTAAACTCCTGTAGTAAGTCATTGTAATTATCAATACCCCATTCTTTCATACTACATATTTGGTCAATCAATTCTGGAGTATTATTTTCCTTAAGCAAAGGCCTTAAATTTCTCCAAAAAATATAATAAGCTCTACTTAATTTGTTTAGCCCTTCAAAATTTTTAGGCTTCTCTCCTAGGTTAATAGTTTCACTTCGTAATGTTCTAACAAATTCATTTCTTTCGAAAGCGAGCTCCCTAAAAAAAGATTTTAAATTATCATCATCAACAATATCATGGGCATCTAAATAAATTTTTTCAGCCTCATAGTTCATCATTAATAAATTATTTGCCTTAGTTATAACTTTTTCTGAATGCTTTATTTTCATATTCCTACTTCTAAACATTTATATAAATATAACTCAAAAAGAAGGCTTAAATTATAAACTTTCACATGATTTAATAATAAGTTTTCAACATTTAAATAATTGTCCTTTCAATAAAGTTGAAGTCGAAATTATTAATACATTTAGCCTCAAAAACTTAATATGTCTTTTAAGCCTTTTCTTTTTAAAAAATTTAGTGTTAATCAAGATAGATGTGCCATGAAAATAGGCACTGATGGTCCATTACTTGGTGCTTGGGCATCAGTAAGCCAAAACCCTTTTTCTGTTTTAGATATTGGCTCTGGAACAGGTGTTATAGCGCTAATGTTGGCTCAAAGATGTTATGCTGAACTTATTGATGCAATTGAAATTGACGATGATGCTTACGAACAATGTACAGAGAATTTCGAAAACTCTCCTTGGAATGATAGATTGTTTTGTTATCATGCATCGTTAGAAGAATTTACAGAAGAAATAGATGACAAATATGATTTGATTGTATCTAACCCTCCTTTTTATTCTGATGATTATAAAAGTGAAAATGCACAACGCGATACTGCTCGTTTTGAAGTCGCTATGCCTTTTAAACATCTTTTAGAAAGTGTATCGAAATTACTTTCAGAAACTGGAGTGTTCTCAGTAATAATTCCTTTTAAAGAAGAAAGTGAATTTATTGATTTAGCAAGTAATTCAGGGTTGTTTCTCAATAGAACAACAAGAGTTAAAGGCAATCCTTCATCAGACATAAAACGAAGTCTTATGGAGTTTTCATTTACTGAAAATAAAAGTCAAATAGATGAGTTAATCATAGAAACTGAACGTCATCAGTATACTGAAGACTATATCAATCTAACAAAAGATTTCTATCTAAAAATGTAATTAATAAGACCTCAACATTGGTCGCGTTAAACAAGTTGGTCCACCACCTCCTTTAACACTAATATCTTTCCCTTTATAGATAGTCACATTACATCCAGCTTGCTCTAATAATAGCTTAGTTTTTGGATTCCCATCAACCATTAAACATTGTCTTGGTGCAATCGCTAGCACATTACAACCCATAGATTCAAATTCTTCATCAGGAACTTCAATCAATTGAAAGCCTCTGTCTAATAATTCATTTCTAAATTTAATTGGCATTAAAGGTGAATACACCACTGCTAAATCTTTATCTACTGGACTTAAAATACTCATTAAATGAAATACATCGCTTTTCCCTTTATAATGAGGTAATTCAGCAACTATCACTTCAATTGCTTTTGGTTCTAACAGCGATTTCAATTGCTTTATTCCTTCTGGATTTGTTCTGTAAGTATGTCCAACAGCCAAAGTTTTTTTATCCAACCACGCCACATCACCTCCCTCTAAAGTCCCTGGAGCTTCAATAATTCCTAGTATGGGGATATTGTTTTGTTTATAAATATCTAAATGTGATTGAGGCTCATTAATCCGTCCACCTTTTCCCATATTGCAAATAATCATACCATAATCTGTAGCGATAGAAGCATCTCTGCAATATAGAGAGTCAATCTGTACATTTTGATTAAATGGGAAATGTTCTATCTCTATATTATTATCTATAAAATAATTTTCAAACCTATTGTATTCTTCCAGCGCATTGTCAAAGTATGGACGAGATAGGTAATTAAGTTCCCGCCATTGTTCACTTATATGAATATCAGATATGAAAGCATTCTTTACAGGTTTAATAAAAACTGATTCCAATTTTAAATATTCAGAATGATGAGTTGTTTTCATTTATTCATTTCTTCGGTTCCATTTCATAATAACATACATTGGAACTCCACACAATAATAATAAAAATCCATAAAAAACAGTATCGTTACCAGAACCATAAATTGCCCATAGTGAATAAGCAATTCCAAGCATCCCAAGTGATATTGTTCTCATCCAACTACTTATGTGAATTTTTCTTTCAATAAGAACTAGTATATATGCTGCAGCAACAAACAAGTAGGGTATTAAGTTAGAAAACACTACAATTCCTGCTATGAAATTAAACTGATCGACCAATCCATCAGACAAATTCATTAGCATAATAGATGAAGTTAATAGTCCTCCTATAATTAATCCCATTGCTGGTGCACCATTTTTATTTTGCTTACCAAATACTTTAGGAAATAGCTTATCCTGTGAGGCTGCCATTGGTATTTGACCTGTAAATAAAATCCATCCATTTAAACAACCTATTGCAGATATTGCAATTCCACCTGCTACAAAATATCCACCAAAATCACCACCAATTAATACTGCCGCATCTGCAAAAGGTGATGGAGATTTAGCCAATACATCCATTGGTAAAACTCCAAAAAGCACAAATGTGCTCAAAATATAAACCAAAGCAACAATTATTGTCCCTAAAAGCGTTGCTTTAGGAATTGTTTTTTCTGGGTTTTTAATATTTGCTGCTGGTATTGAAGCTGATTCAAGTCCTAAAAAGGCATACAATGTAGCAGCCGCAACTACTGGGAATATTGCAAAATTGCTTTCGGTTGTTAAATTAAACGAAGGGAAATTATTAATATCAAATAGAAATAATCCTACTATAATCACAAACGCTAATGGCAGCAATTTTAATACAGTAGTTATAACCTGTACTTTTCCAGACTCTTTAATCCCTCTAGTATTAATCCATATAAATAACCAAATAAAGGACAATCCTGTCAACACCCTAATTATTGGGTCACTATCAAGAATAGGAAAAAAGAAGCTCAATGCACCAACTATAGTAATTGCTAATGCTGCATTGCTTACCCAAATTGAAATCCAATAACCCCAAGCCACCAAAAAACCTATAAAATCTCCAAATCCAGCTTTAGAATAAGTATATGGCCCACCACTTTTATTTACAATTATTTTACTAAAATTTCCAAATATTTTTGCCAAAATTAATGCTCCTACCGCAGTAAAAATCCAGCCTAAAAAGCTTATACTTCCGTATGATGCAAGTGTGGCAGGCAGCAGAAAAATTCCTGCTCCAATCATGCCTCCTACAACATATGAAGTGGATGTAACTAATCCTATTTTTTGTGGTTTAGATTCCATTTATTGAGTTTAAAAAAGAGGTAACGTTTAATTGTGTAAATTAGGAGCGCAATACGAATATACAATTATATTATTTTGATGAAGAAATATCATATCAATCCAGATATCAAAAAGGCTGAAACGCTTCCTGCCTTGTTTTACAAGGACACAGCTACTTTTGAGATTTCAAAGGAACAAATATTTCTTAAGTCGTGGCAATTTATTGGTGATGAAAACTTAGTGAGACAACCTCAATCTGTATATCCATTTGTGTTGTTAGATTCGTTTTTAACCGAACCAATGTTGTTAACTCGTGACAAAGATGAACATATAAGTTGTTTGACAAATGTTTGTACGCATCGAGGAAATGTGGTGGCATTACATTCTGGAAAATCAAAAAAACTAACGTGCATGTATCATGGTAGACGCTTCAACCTTAAAGGTGAATTTGAACATATGCCAGAATTTAATGATGCAGAAGACTTTCCAAGACCATGTGATAATTTACATCAATTTCCTTTAAGAAAATTTGGACCATTGTTATTTGCTGGCTTAAATCCTTTATTTGATTTTCAAAAAGTGATTGATAAAATGAATGAACGTATTGGGTTTTTACCTCTTGATGAATTCAGTCTGGATAATTCCCTTTCAAAAGACTTTTTAGTGCATGCACATTGGGCATTATATTGCGATAATTATTTAGAAGGGTTTCATGTCCCTTTTGTACACGAAGATTTAAATGCTGTGCTAGATTATGGAAGTTACAAAACAGAAGTTTATGAATATTGCAATTTACAAATAGGCTATACAGATGAAGCTACTGAAGTTTTTGATTTACCTAAAGACCATATAGATTATGGCAAAAATGTAGCAGCTTATTATTATTGGGTATTTCCAAATATGATGTTTAATTTTTACCCTTGGGGACTATCAGTAAACATTGTAAAACCCCTTGATATAAATCGTACAAAGGTGTCTTTTATCTCTTATGTATACAATCCATCTAAACTTGACAAAGGCGCAGGAAGTAGTCTTGAAAAAGTAGAACGTGAAGATGAATTTGTTGTTGAACATGTACAAAAGGGTGTGCGTTCATCATTTTATAAAGCTGGACGATTTTCACCTACAAGAGAACAAGGTGTGCATCATTTTCATAGTTTGCTTGCTAGATTTCTAAACGCTTAAAATTCTTCTAAAAATTCTTAATGATTCGCTTTGCTTTAGTTAAATTTGGCATATTATTATGCCTAATAAAAATAAAGGTTGATTATTAATGAAATGAGGAACTAGTGAAATGAGCATTTATGCGAATTACATCTGACCTCTAAAACAATATTATCTATCAGATGAAACCAGATTTATTTGAAGCTCCAGATTACTACAATTTAGATGAGCTTTTATCAGAAGAACATAAGTTAGTGCGCGATGCTGCCAGAGAATGGGTAAAACGTGACGTATCTCCAATTATAGAGGAATATGCACAAAAGGCTGAATTCCCTTCTCAAATTATAAATGGATTAGCAGAAATTGGTGCTTTTGGACCATACATTCCAATGGAATATGGAGGCGCTGGACTAGACCAAATATCGTATGGATTAATTATGCAAGAAATTGAACGTGGTGATTCTGGCGTAAGAAGCACTGCCTCTGTTCAATCATCATTAGTAATGTATCCTATTTGGAAATATGGGAACGAAGAACAACGTCAAAAATACCTGCCAAAATTAGCTTCAGGAGAATGGATTGGTTGTTTTGGTTTAACCGAACCTGACCATGGTAGTAATCCTTCTGGAATGGTCACTAACTTCAAAGATAAAGGTGATCATTACCTATTAAATGGTGCTAAAATGTGGATTTCAAATGCTCCTTTTGCACAAGTTGCAGTCGTTTGGGCTAAGAATGAAGAAGGCAGAATCCACGGATTGATTGTTGAACGTGGTATGGAAGGGTTTTCTACACCTGAAACACATAACAAATGGTCTTTACGCGCAAGCGCTACTGGAGAACTTATTTTTGATAATGTAAAAGTGCCTAAAGAAAATTTATTGCCTAATAAATCTGGATTGGGAGCACCTCTTGGATGCTTAGATTCTGCACGTTATGGAATTGCTTGGGGAGCTATTGGTGCTGCAATGGATTGTTACGACACAGCACTTAGATATAGTAAAGAACGTATACAGTTTGGAAAGCCTATTGGTCAATTTCAATTGCAACAAAAGAAATTAGCAGAA
Organism: Pontimicrobium sp. SW4; assembly: GCF_039954625.1. Lineage (NCBI taxonomy): Bacteria > Pseudomonadati > Bacteroidota > Flavobacteriia > Flavobacteriales > Flavobacteriaceae > Pontimicrobium > Pontimicrobium maritimum. The sequence goes on along the minus strand of NZ_CP157199.1, from coordinate 89,789 downwards.
ATGATTACTGAAATTACCAAAGCGCAATTATTAACATGGCGCCTTGGTGTATTGCGTAATGAAGGTAAAGCGACTTCAGCACAAATTTCTATGGCAAAACGCAATAATGTAGATATGGCAATTAATATTGCTAGAGAAGCTAGACAAATGCTAGGAGGTATGGGGATTACAGGAGAATATTCAATTATGCGCCACTCTATGAATTTAGAAAGCGTTATTACATATGAAGGTACTCATGATATTCATTTGCTAATTACAGGTTTAGATATTACTGGCTTGAATGCTTTTAAATAAAATACTATGTTTAAAAAAATTATACAGTTAGTTTTAATAATATTACCTTTTTTAGGGTTTTCACAAAATAAGTCATTTGAAGAAGTAAATATTGACGCCTTCATTAACGAAACTCAATATAGTGGAGATTCAGCTAATGACTTAGAGGTTATTTGGTGGATTCCAACTGAATATTGGAATGTGATTTTTGCTCAAGACCCAATGGCTTCTGCAGCTGAGCTTGATGCTATTACCGATATGCTTAAAGAATTTGTTATTGTAATAACAATAAAGGGTAAAATGGGTGTGTTTGGTGGAATTACTTATGACAAAAAAGAAAATATTAGATCCTTAACCGAGGTTAGTATTAATGGTGAGAACCTTTCAATGATTGAAGAAGATAACATTACACCAGATATGGTTAATTTTGTTGGAATGATTAAACCCATGATGGAGAATATGATTGGGCCAATGGGAGAAAACATGCAGGTGATGCTATTTGAAAACCCAAAAAACAAATCGTTGTTACCTATTAATCCTTATTCTACCGATGAATTGAAATTTTCATTAGGTGACTTTGAAAAAAAGGTTAAATTACCTTTAAGTTGTTTATTAGAGGACAAACAATGTCCTGATGACAATGAAGCTTTAAATGGTAAGTGGAATTTCTGTCCAATCCACGGAAGTAAGCTTATAAATAAAAAGCAATAATACATACTATCAGAAAAGTGAGTTTTAAAACTCGCTTTTTTTATTGATATTTACATCATGTCATCAAAGAAACGATTAGATAGAGCTTATAAAAATGCTAAAATTCTAAATTTTAACGACTCTAGTAAATTCATTTTATTTAGTGATTGCCATAGAGGCGATAATAGTTTTGCCGATGATTTTGCTAATAATCGGAATATTTATTTCCATGCCTTAAAGCATTATTATGCAGAAGGCTTTCAATATTGTGAACTAGGTGATGGTGATGAATTATGGGAAAATATATCTTTCGAGCCCATCTTAGAAGCACATAAAAACGTGTATATGCTTATGAAACAATTTCATGAGCAAGAACGTTTGCACATGATTTGGGGAAATCATGATATGGTGTATCGTGACCCAAAATATGTTGAGAAGCATTTATCTACCTATTTTGATGAAAAAATAGGGGAAGATGTTGAGCTATTTTGCAATATCCAATATCATGAAGGAATTATTTTAAAGCATTCAGAAACTAATCAAGAGTTATTTTTAACGCACGGTCATCAAGCAGATTGGTGGAATTATACGTTTTGGAGATGGAGTCGATTTTTAGTTCGTGTTTTGTGGAAACCACTAAATGTTATGGGAATTGCAGACCCTACAAGTCCAGCAAAAAATTACAAAGAACTTATTAAGGTTGAACGTAGAACAAAAAAATGGATTGCCGAGAATAATAACTTAATAACCATCGTAGGTCATACACATAGACCTCGTTTTCCAGAACCAGGTGATATTGCTTTTTTTAATGATGGTAGCTGTGTACATCCAAGAAGCATTACTGGTATTGAAATTGAAAATGGTGAAATCTCACTAATTAAATGGCAAATTTCCACAACAGATAGTGGCACTCTTAAGATTGTAAGAGTACTTTTGGAAGGGCCTCAAAAACTAATTGATTATAAAACGGAGTGATTTAACTCTCAGGAGCCAGTTCTACTTTTAAACCGTTCATTTCTGGTGTCATTTGAATTTGACAACCTAAGCGAGAATTATCTTTTACATAAAATGCTTCAGAAAGCATAGCATCTTCATCATCTTGCTTTTCAGGTAATTCTGTATCACTTAACACATAGCATTGGCAAGAAGCACACATTGCCATACCACCGCAAACACCTATAGTACCTTCTGGTGCAAGCTCATAAGCACGAACTACCTCCATTAAATTCATTGCCATGTCTGTAGGTGCATCAATATTATGAGAAACACCTTCTCTATCTATAATTGTAACTTTTATATCTTGACTATTTCCCACTAATTAATTTTTTTAACAACAGCTTTTGGTGCTTCTTTTCTTGTGCCATCAAATCCATCAATACCGCTTACAGTCGTATATTTTAATACATATTTCTTGCCAGGATTAATTATTTGATAAGCAGCTTGACACATTAGTGTAGCCTCATGGAAACCACACAAAATTAATTTCAATTTCCCAGGATACGTATTTACATCTCCAATAGCAAAAACCCCAGGAATATTAGTCTGGTAATCTAAAGCATTATTAACCTTAATAGCATTTTTTTCAATTTCCAGTCCCCAATTTGCAATGGGGCCAAGTTTTGGAGACAAACCAAAAAGAGGTATAAAATAGTCACACTCAATATTAAATTCTTTGTCCTCTTCACCAGATTGCTTGACTGTGACACCACTTACATGAGTATCATCACCAACAATGTCAATAACCTCAGCTGGAGTTACAAGGTTTATTCTTCCTTGATTTTTTAATTCTTGAACTTTTTCAACAGAATCTAAATGACCTCTAAATTCATTTCTTCTATGAATTAGTGTAATACTAGATGCAACATCACTCAAAAAGATACTCCAATCTAAGGCTGAATCTCCTCCACCTGCGATAACGACACTCTTATTTCTATAGATTTCTGGGTCTTTAATTATGTACTCAACTCCTTTATCTTCAAAGTCTGTAATATTCGGTATTAAAGGTTTTCGTGGTTCAAAACTACCTAAGCCTCCAGCAATAGCCACGATAGGAGCGTGATGTTTAGTCCCTTTATTTGTAGTTACAACAAATGTACCATCGTCTTGCTTTTCTATAGTTTCAGCACGCTCACCTAAGGTAAATCCAGGTTCAAACTGTTTGCATTGTTCTATCAGCTTTTCTGTTAAGTCTCCAGCAAGAATTTCGGGATATGCTGGGATATCATAGATCGGTTTTTTCGGATATATTTCAGAGCATTGTCCTCCAGGTTGTGGCAAAGCATCTATTAAATGGCATTTTAATTTTAGTAATCCTGCTTCAAAAACGGTAAATAATCCTGTAGGTCCAGCTCCAATAATAAGTATGTCTGTAGAAATCATTAAGAGTGTAATTTAAAGTCGCAAAAATAATTATTTTGGAAATAAAAAAATGTGATAAAAGTCACCTTAGATTTCTATATTAATTACGCTTTCAATTTGCGGTGCGTATTTCTTGATAGTCATTTCAACGCCAGATTTAAGTGTCATTTGATTAACGCTACAGCTTGTACAAGCGCCTTCAAGCTGCACTTTTACAAATTTATCATCTTCAATAGATAACAGCGAAATATCGCCTCCATCACTTTGTAAAAATGGACGGATTTCATCTAGTGCTTTTTCTATATTTAACCTAAGTTCTTCTGACGTCATCATAACTATTTATTTACAGCTGAACATCCAGCCATTGTGGTTATTTGTATAGCTTCAGTCGGAGGTAAATCTGTATTTCTATTTACTACTTCCTGAACTACATTCCTTGTTAAACTTTCAAAAGCTTCCTCAATAGGTGTTGCTATTTGTAATGCTGCTGGTCGCCCTACATCTCCTGCTTCTCTTACACTTTGCACCAAAGGAATTTCACCTAAGAATGGAACTTTTAAATCTTCAGCTAAATTTTTAGCTCCTTCTTTCCCAAAAATATAATATTTATTTTCTGGCAATTCTTGTGGTGTGAAATACGCCATGTTCTCTACCATTCCTAATACAGGAACGTTAATATTTTCTTGCTGAAACATAGCAACTCCTTTTTTGGCATCAGCTAAAGCCACATTTTGTGGTGTGCTCACAACTACAGCCCCAGTAATTGGAAGTGATTGCATAATACTTAAATGTATATCGCCAGTTCCAGGAGGTAAATCGATAAGTAAAAAGTCTAATTCTCCCCAAGCTGCATCAAAAATCATTTGATTTAAAGCTTTTGCTGCCATTGGACCCCTCCATATAACTGCTTGATTAGGTTGAGTAAAAAATCCGATAGATAAAATCTTTACGCCATAATTCTCGACAGGCTTCATTTTAGATTTTCCATCAATATTAACTGCTAAAGGTCTAGCCTCAGCTACATCAAACATTATAGGAATAGAAGGTCCATAAATATCTGCATCCAGAATACCAACTTTAAACCCCATTTTTGATAATGTAACTGCCATATTTGAAGTTACAGTAGATTTTCCAACACCTCCTTTTCCAGAAGCAACAGCAACAATGTTTTTAATTCCCGGTATTGAATTCCCTTTAATCTGATTTACAGACGCTGGAGGAGCTTCCACTTTTATATTCACTTTTACTTTTGCTTTTTCGTACACCAAATCGTGAATCGTTTTCATGATATCCACTTCTGTACGTTTTTTTGCTTGTAAGCTTGGATTTTTTATAGTGATGTCAACAATAACTTCATCTGCAAAAGTCACTATATTTTTAACCGCACCGCTTTCAACCATATTTTGTCCTTCACCAGGAACAGTAATAGACTCTAAAGCCTTAAATATATCTTGCTTATTTAACTTCACTTTATCTTATTTAGATTTATTCTAAGACACAAATATACTGCGAAATGTTTAAAATGAGAAGTACTTATATTGAAATGATTTATCGGTGGATTGTGTTTTATTATGCTGTCGTTTTATATAATCATATCTCCTTTGAAGGATCCCAAAAAACTTTTTCTAAGTTCTGAATTTGATTATCAACAACCTCAATGCCTTCACTCTCTAAAAGTTGCTGCATTAAATTAGTACCATCAAAATAATGTTTCCCAGTTAACAGTCCTTTTCTATTTACCACGCGATGTGCAGGAACATCTTTACCACTAGAACCATTCATGGCATAACCAACCATTCTTGCGCTTCTTGCTGCCCCTAAATATGTAGCAATAGCTCCATAACTTGTTACTTTTCCATAAGGAATAAGCTTTGCCACTTCATAAACTTTATCAAAAAAGTTAAGGGTTTCTGGCTTCATCTCTTAAATTTCTTTAATAATATTAATCAATGTAAAAACAGCTATAATTCCAGTAATAGTACCTATTATGTAGTTCATACTTTTTTGAGATGTCAACTTTTCATTTTTAATCTTATCGAAAAAGAAGATATATATGTAAAGCATTACAAATGTCCCTGAAGCTGCTCCTGCTACATAAGATATAATACTATAAGTTTCAAAAGTTAACCAGCCAAATGACGCTAAAGTCAAGGTCATATATGCTTGGTAAGGAATAGGAAATACGTTTAAAGCAGATAAAAGCATTCCTTGAAAAAATCGTCTGTGCTTACTCCTTACATTAGCCTCAACATCTGGCTTAGGTTGTTTTCTCGCTAACAACAAAAAATAGATGGTTATTAAAACGAATATGACAAAGGCTACTCGCTGAAGAATAGTAATGACTTCGGGATGATTGCTCAAATATTTTGCAAAAATAGCTGCAAGATACGTTTGTAAACACACAACAACACAAACACCAATAGAAAATAAAATGCCTCGATTTGCATCTTCTTTTAAGCTTATTTTTGCAGCTGTCATATTAAGCAATCCTGGAGGAATTACACCAACAAATGCAATAACTAAACCTAAAAAGAAGATAAAAGTAATATCCAACGTTTACTTAATTTTGAACCTAATATACGTAATTGGTTTGTTTTGCTCTAAATATTGACTTTCATAAAAAGTTTGAATGCTTGTAACTTCGTCTGGACTACCTTCTTGTTTGTACACATTATGGTTAGCATAAAGCACCTCATGACCTTCTCCATGTAATAGCCCTAATGTGTAACCATGCATAAACTCGCTGTCAGTTTTTAGGTTAACCACACCTTCTGGTTTTAATACTTTTTTGTAGCGTTTTAGAAATTCTGTATTAGTCATTCTGTGTTTTGTACGCTTGTATTTTATTTGAGGATCTGGAAAGGTTATCCAAATTTCATCTACTTCGTTTTCAGCAAATGCATATTCTATAAGTTCTATTTGTGTTCTTATAAAAGCTACATTTTCAATGTTTTCTTCAATAGCAGTTTTTGCTCCTCTCCAAAAACGAGCACCTTTAATGTCTATCCCTATGAAATTTTTTTTTGGATATTTTTTCGCCAATTCAACACTATACTCACCTTTCCCACAGCCTAATTCTAAAACTAATGGGTTATTGTTTTTAAAAAAATGTTGCCTCCAATTACCTTTTAACTTATAGCCCCCTTCAACCAAATCTACTCTAGATGGCTGAAACACATTATTAAAGGTCTCGTTTTCTTTAAACCGTTTAAGCTTATTTTTACTTCCCACTTTATCTATAAAATTTTGACAAAATTAAGCAAACAAATTAGCTTTATCTTTGTTTTTAATGAATTTGAAAAAACGAATTTTAATTGCTCCTTTAAATTGGGGGCTTGGTCATGCCACTCGCTGCATTCCAATCATTAATGCCTTACTTATTAATGGGTTTGAACCAATTATTGCTAGTGATGGTAATGCTTTATCGCTTTTACAAAAAGAATTTGCTGAATTAGAATGCATTGAATTGCCTTCTTATGATATTGAGTACTCAAAAAAAGGAAATCACTTAAGGCTTAAAATATTAAAAGATGCCCCAAGGATTTTGAAAGCCATTAAAGCTGAACATAAAATTATTCAGAATTTGGTTGCAAAAAACAATATTGATGGGATTATTTCGGATAATAGGTTTGGCGTTTACTCAAAAAAGATACCCTCTGTGTATATGACACATCAATTAAATGTCTTGAGTGGAACTACCACTTTGTTGAGTACTAAATTACACCAGAAAATCATAAAGAAATTTGACGAGTGTTGGATTCCTGATTTTGAAGGATATAATAATTTAAGTGGAGAATTAGGCCATTCTTACAACACCTTGAATACAACAAAGTATATTGGTGCTTTAAGTAGGTTTAGCAAAATGAATCTGCAAAAAAGGCATGATTTAATGATTTTATTATCTGGTCCAGAACCTCAGCGAACAATTTTAGAAAAAAAATTGCTTTTGGAATTAACAGATTATAATGGGAATGTAATTTTTATAAAAGGAGTTATTGAATCTAAACAAAAAATAATAACTCAAAATAATTTAACAATCTATAATTATATGACGTCAAAAGAACTTGAAACAACTATAAATGAAACTGATCTTATTATATCTCGTTCTGGATATACGACCATTATGGATTTAGCCAAACTAGAAAAAAAAGCGTTTTTTATTCCTACTCCAGAGCAGTTTGAGCAAGAATATTTAGCTAAAAAATTTGATAAGGAAGGTGTCGCTCCTTTTTGTTCTCAAGATAATTTCACTTTAGAGAAGTTAAACAACATAATAGCTTACAAAGGCTTTACAAATATTGAGAAAACAGCAGACTATAATGAATTATTTAGTCTTTTCGAGTGTAAATGAAAATTCACTTCCAATACCATATTCGCTTTCTACATATAATTTCTCCTCATGTGCTTCAATAATGTGTTTCACAATAGCAAGTCCTAAACCTGAACCTCCTTCTTTTCGAGAACCGCTTTTATCCACTCTATAAAAACGCTCAAATAGTCTTGGTATATAATTTTTTTCAATACCTTCTCCATTATCAGTTACCCTTACTATTACCTTATTTTTAATTAGGTTTTCTATACTAACTTCTGTAGTCCCATTTTTTTCTCCATATTTAATAGAGTTTACCACTAAATTTGATAATACTTGCTGTATACGCTCCTTATCTCCATTTACCATAATTGGATGTTTATAATCCATATCGAAGGTAAGTGCTATTTTTTTCTTGGCAGCCTTCATTTCAAGTAGTTCAAAAACATTTTCAACTAATTCTACAATATCAAATGACCCAATATCTAACCTTAAATCACCAGCTTCAAACTTGGTAATCATATCCAAATCTTTAATAATATATATTAAACGCTCAACACCTTTTTCTGCTCTTGTTAAATATTTTTCCCTAATAACTTTATCATCAGCGGCACCATCTATTAAGGTTGAAATATAACCTTGCACCATAAACAATGGTGTTTTGAGCTCGTGAGAGACATTGCCAATAAATTCTTTTCTATATTGCTCACGTATTTTAAGAGCTTCTATTTCTATTTTCTTATTCTTGGCGTATTTATCAATTTCTTGAGTTAAAGTTGCCATGTCTGTTGTTATTCTACTTGTACTAAAAGAGCTAGATTCCAATAAGGTAAGATCATCATAAATCTTTTTCACTCTCTTGTATATGAACTGTTGCACACGATACTGAATAATAAAAAAAGACGTTAAAAAACTAGCTATTGCAAAGACTGAAATAACCAATACATCAAGTGAATGTTGAGCATATAAAAAAACACTCACTAAGAGTGTTAAAATTGCAGTTATAAATATTGCCGATTTAAACGCAAATTTATATGATCTTTTAAAGGTTTTTGCCATTAACTTACAAACTTATACCCTACTCCTTTAACTGTTTTAAATGTGTTGTCACCTATTTTCTCTCTAAGTTTTCTAATGTGAACATCAATAGTTCTTCCGCCTACAACAACTTCATTTCCCCAAACTTTATCTAAAATTTCGTCTCTTTTAAATACTTTTCCTGGTTTAGAGGTCAATAAAGATAATAATTCAAACTCTTTTCTTGGCAGTACAATTTCTTTTCCTTTTAATAAAATTTTATACTCATCCCTGTCAATAGTTAAATTACCAATTTTTAAAACATTTTCTTGTTTTTCTTGCTCCTTGTAACGACGCAATAAAGCTTTAACTTTACTTACTAACACTTTAGGTTTAATAGGTTTGGTAATATAATCGTCTGCTCCTGCATCAAATCCTGCTACTTGCGAGTAATCTTCTCCCCTTGCTGTTAAAAAAGTGATGATTACATCTTTAAGTTCAGGAATTAATCTAATTTGCTCACAAGCTTCAATACCATCCATTTCAGGCATCATAACATCTAAAATAATAAGCTGTGGCTTTTCTTTCTTTGCCTTTTTTACAGCTTCTACTCCATTTTCAGCTTTAATAACTTTGTATCCTTCAGATGACAAGTTATAACCAACTATCTCTAGAATATCTGGTTCATCATCTACAAGAAGTATTTTAATGCTTTTTTTTTCCATTAATTATCATATCATATTAGATGCTGCAAAGATAAAATTAAACAAAAAGAATAAGACTAAAACGCCGTTTAATAACATTTTGGTAACATGCAAATGATATTATTTTAACCTTTTCGATAAAAAACAGTTTTTTTTAACATCATTTTGGTATAGCTTTTGCGACTGTTTTATTACTTTTACTATTAATGATTAATAGCAGAACCCTTTTTATATGAAAAAAAACTACATTTTTAAATTTTTATTTTTAACGATGCTATTTGCATCTGTGTCCTCTTATGCGCAATCTAATGATGGAATTGCTACTAAGAATACCACCGAAAATATTGAGGGTTTAACCATTTTTCCAAACCCTGTAAATAACGGAAAAGTATATATTAGTACTAAGTACAATCTTGCTAAAAATATTGAAATTTTTGATGTACTAGGCAAAAAAGTAATTTCTCAAGTGCTATATGGTAAAGAGCTTAAAATACAAGACCTTAATCCAGGTGTGTACATTTTAAAAATTAAAGAAGGAAAACTCTCTGCCACGCGTAAATTAGTAGTAAGATAATTTAATAAAACATTATATTTATGTAAAAAGCAGCCTTTTATGGTTGCTTTTTTGCGTTTAAACCTAAAATTCTTCCTATATTAGTAGTCCTTAATTAATTAAATCCTCGTTTTATGAAAAAACTTTACTTTTTATTTAGTGCCCTTATTATAACCTCTTTATCTTTTGGACAGAAAATAAATGAATTTGAACCTAACCCAGCAGGAACGGATCCATCTAATTCTACTTTTGAACTAAAAGGAACTCCAAATACTACTTTTGATTTATGGATTTTAAGCATCGAAAATGATGCTGGCTATAACGGAATTGTTGACAGAGCATCAAATGTGACTGGAAGTTTTGATGCTAATGGTTTAGCTGTTGTAACGATGCCTGATTTAGAAAATCCTTCCTTCACAGTAGTTTTAACTGATGCATTTACTGGCAGCACAGGAGATGATTTAGATCCATCAAATGATGGGACTTTTGATACTTCTTCACTTGGATCAATACTAGATGCTGTAGGAGTATCTGATTCTGGAGGTGATGACCCTACTCTATATGGAAATATACTAGGTGGAACTGATATTTTATATAATGGTGAATTCGAACCTCTTTTAGCTTTTAGAGATGGAACCACTGAAGATTGGTATAACACCGTGACAATAAATTTTGGTCAGCCAGATGAGGAAGTTGTTGTATTTGATGCAAGTGGTAATTTTGTCGATAAAAATCAGTTTGACACAGACCCTACTGGTGGGCCCTCGTATGGTACTCCAAATGCATCTAGATCAGTTGCATCAACCAAAGAAAACCAAATAGAAGGTTTTGAGTTATATCCTAACCCTTCTTCAGAAGCATTTGTAAATATTTCAAGCAACAATCGTACACCAATGAAGGTTAGTGTATTTGATATTCTTGGTAAGCAAGTAATACAAAGAACCATTACTAATAACCGTTTAAATGTTTCTAATTTAAATACAGGTGTATATATTTTAAGAGCAGAACAAGACAATGCTTTTACGACACGAAAGCTTATAATAAATTAATTTAGTTTTTTATATTTTAAAAAAGCGTTACCAATGGTGGCGCTTTTTTATTTTACATATTTTTGTCGAGAACATTATGGTACTAGCAAACAATATATTTAATATTACCTCCCAAAGTCAATTTGAGGAAATAGCTTTAAGTATTTTCAAATATCAATTTGAAAATAATAAGGTATATCGTTCGTTTTGTGATTTACTATATAAGCATCCTAGTGAAATAAAAACTGTTAAGGAGATTCCTTTTCTCCCTATACAGTTTTTTAAATCGCATCAAGTACTTAGTTCACATAAAAAAATTCAAGAAACTTTTTCAAGTAGCGGTACTACAGGACAAATAACTAGTAAGCACTTTGTAACTGATATTGCTTTGTATGAACAAAGTTTTCGAAAAGGGTTCCAACATTTTTATAGCAACATAGAAGATTATGTAGTATTGGCTTTGTTACCTTCTTATCTTGAACGTGATGGCTCATCATTAATTTATATGGTTAATGATATGATTACATATACAAAACAACCTGAGAGTGGTTTTTATTTGAATGATTTAGAAGCCTTAAAAAACACCTTAAATGACTTAGAATCACGAAATAAAAAAACCTTATTAATCGGTGTATCTTTTGCTTTATTAGATTTTGTTGAGAAATATCAACTTAAGCTCAACAATACCATCATCATGGAAACTGGTGGTATGAAAGGCAAACGAAAAGAACTCATTAGAATTGAACTACATGACGTTTTAAAACAAGGTTTTGGTGTAGATAACATACATAGCGAGTATGGCATGACTGAATTATTATCGCAAGCATATTCTAAAGGCAATAGTCTCTTTAAACCACCACCTTGGATGATAGTGTTAACTCGTGATACTGAAGACGCCTTAGCTATTCAAGAACATGGAAAAACTGGAGTCATCAACATTATCGATTTAGCAAATATCAACTCTTGTTCATTTATTGCTACGCAGGATCTTGGAAAGGTATATAAAGATGGTTCTTTTGAGGTTTTAGGACGATTTGACAACTCCGACATTAGAGGCTGTAACCTCATGGTGCTTTAATTTTTTTATTTAAAAATACTGAAAGGTTTTGTGATAAGTACGTACTTACTAATGTAGCTTGGTAAAATTGCTGCAAAAAAGAAAAATTAGGTTGGTTAGTTTTTCGAAGTCTGGTTGTTATACAACCAGACTTCTTCTTTTCATATAACTTTAAGGATATAAGTATTTCGCTTTCCTTTATTTAGAATTACATATGTATCGTTAATTAGATCGGCGGTTGTGATTTTATAATCTTCATTTACTTTTTCTTTATTGACTGATACTGAATTCTCTTTTAAAGCACGTCTTGCCTCACTGTTTGAGGCTAAAAAATTTGTTTTAGCAGCTAATGCTCCAATCATATCTAAGCCTTCATCTATATCTGATTTTGCAATATCTGCTTGTGGTACACCTTCAAACACATCTAAAAAAGTGGCTTCATCCAATGTTTTAATATCTTCCTTAAAACTCTTACTAAATAAAATATTTGATGCTTTTTCGGCATTTTTAAAATCTTCAACCGAATGTACCATACATGTAATCTCTTTTGCTAAACACTTTTGCAAAATTCGTAAATGAGGTGCTTCTTGATGCTCTTTTACTAAAGCATTAACAGCGTCTTCAGTTAAAAACGTAAATATTTTAATGTATTTAACAGCATCTTCATCACTAGAATTTAACCAATATTGATAAAACTTATATGGTGATGTTCTTTTAGCATCTAACCAAACATTTCCGCCTTCGGATTTCCCAAATTTAGACCCATCGGATTTTGTAATTAATGGACACGTAATAGCAAAACCTTTACCATTACCAATTCTTCTTATAAGTTCAGTTCCTGTAGTAATATTGCCCCATTGGTCACTTCCTCCCATTTGGATTGTACAATTATTAGTTTTGTATAGATGTAAAAAATCATACCCTTGAACTAATTGATATGTAAACTCTGTAAAGCTCATACCTTCAGAGGCTTCTGATGAAATTCTATTCTTGACAGAATCTTTACTCATCATATAATTTACAGTAATATGTTTACCAACGTCTCTAATGAAATCTAAAAACGAGAATTCTTTCATCCAATCGTAATTGTTAACCAACACCGCTGCATTTGCCGCGTCACTTTCAAAATCTAGAAAATGTGCCAATTGGTTTTTAATAGATTCTTGGTTATGGCGCAATGTTTTTTCGTCCAATAAATTACGTTCACTAGATTTTCCTGAAGGATCACCAATCATTCCTGTTGCACCGCCAACTAAAGCCACTGGTTTATGGCCACAACGTTGGTAATGCGCCAATAACATAATTGGCACCAAATTACCAATGTGCAAAGAATCGGCAGTTGGATCAAAACCAACATAAGCACTACGCATGCTTTCCATTAAATGCTCTTCAACTCCAGGCATGGTATCGTGTACCATTCCTCTCCATGTTAATTCTTCAATAAAATTCTTTGCCATTTGATTTAAAAATTTGAACAAAGATAATTTTTTAAGCAATGATGAGAAAAGAAAAAACAGTAATTTAGTTCTATGATATTAGTTACAGGCGGAACAGGTTTAGTTGGAAGTCATTTACTCTATAAATTAGTTGAAAGTGGCGAAAAAGTAAAGGCAATTTATAGGAACAAAGAAAAAATTAAAGCTGTTAAACGCGTTTTTTCTTATTATTCAACTAACTATGAAGTCTTTTTTTCAAAAATTGAGTGGATTGAAGCAACTCTAAATGATATTCCAAGCTTAGAAATTGCTTTTAAAAATGTAACTCATGTATATCATTGCGCTGCGTTTATTTCTTTTGATACTAAAGAATACCAAGCTTTAAGACAGATTAATATTGAAGGAACAGCAAACATTGTTAATATTAGCATTTCTCATAAGGTAAAAAAAATCTGCTATGTAAGTTCTATTGCAACTATTGGCAAAGAAGAAAACAACAAGTTAATTACTGAAGAAAGTCACTGGAATCCTGAGGCAGAACAAAGTGTTTATGCTATTACAAAATATGGTGCCGAAATTGAAGTGTGGCGAGGCACTCAAGAAGGTTTAAATGCTGTTATTGTAAATCCAGGTATTATTATAGGCCCTGGTTTTTGGAAAGGTGGTGGAAGTGGTAGTTTGATTAAGATGGTTTATAGAGGTGTTTCTAGATTTACAAAAGGTATTACTGGCTATGTGGATGTTATGGATGTTGTTAATTCGATGATGCAATTAATGGAGAGCAACATAACTAATGAGCGATTTATTTTAGTATCTGAAAATTTATCTTACCAAGATTTTTTCACAAAAACAGCAACCCACTTAAAAGTTAATGCTCCAAATAAAGAAGCTTCAAAATTTTTATTAAGTCTAGCTTGGAGATTAGATTGGTTACGTAGTTTTTTATTGAACAAAAAGCGTCGCCTTTTTAAACAGACTACCAAAACGATTACTAGAAAAGCATATTTTAGCAATAAAAAAATAACAGAAGCCTTAAACTATCGTTTTAAAACTATTGACGAATCTCTAACTGAGACGTGTCAATTTTTTTTAAAGGAATTGTAGAGATTCCTTTCTTATTAAGCGAATCTCTTTGATCTCGTAATTCTTTTCTTTGTTCAGCTTCAATATTATTAAGTGAGTCTAAATGTTCTTTTTCTTTGGTTAGTCGCGCTTTAACGTTATTATAAATTTCCTCGTAAGTATCTAAATTATATGCATAATACTCATTACTTAAAACAAATTGTATACTATCTATGTCGTATTTCTCGAATATAAAACTTTCTGGCATGATGCCATTATTTTCAAGCACTTTCTTATTCACTCCTTTTGAAGCTGTTAAAATTGACATATCGTATAATATGTTAACCATTTTTTCCTTTTTAATCAAGTTTTTAGGTTTTTTTGGTTTTTCAATACGATTAGAATTACAACCTATACAAACTAAAATACATACAATCGCAAAAATTTTATAATGCTTCATTACCTATTAAAAGTTAATCGTTTGGCGGCTTTTACCTCATGGAAATTTGAATTCTCATAAACTAATTGTCCATTTACCAAAGTATGTGTTATCCTCGATTTAAACGTTGTCCCTTCAAAAGGAGACCATTTACATTTATACAGCACATTCTCTTTTTCTACAGTCCAAGGATCATTATCATCAACAATCACAATATCTGCAAAATAACCTTCCTTAAGATAGCCTCTTTTTTCTATCTGAAACAATATCGCTGGGTTATGGCACATCTTCTCAACTAATTTCTCAATAGAAATCCTTCCTTGATGATGTGCTTCAAACATAGCTACAAGTGCATGTTGTACTAATGGTCCTCCAGAAGGTGCTTTTGTATAAACGTTATTTTTTTCCTCTAAAGTATGTGGGGCATGATCGGTAGCAATAACATCAAGTCTATCATCTAATAATGCTTCCCATAATTGGTCTCTGTCAGTTTCTGTTTTAACCGCAGGATTCCACTTGATTAAAGCCCCTTTTTCATCGTAATCTTTGTCTGAAAACCATAAATGGTGTATACAAACTTCTGCTGTGATTTTTTTATCTCTCAACGGAATTTTATTAGAGAACAAGTTTGTTTCTTTTCCAGTAGATAAATGAAATACGTGTAGTCTCGCTCCGGTTTTCTTTGCAAGTTCTATAGCTTTAGAAGAAGATAAATAGCAAGCTTCTTCACTTCTAATAATTGGATGGTATTTTAATGGAATATCATCTCCATATTTTTCTACATATTGTTTTGTGTTCTTTCTTATTGTCGCTTCATCTTCACAATGCACACTAATTAGTAAACTTGTGCTTGAAAATATTTTTTCCAATACTTCAGGATTGTCTACCAACATATTCCCTGTGGAAGAGCCTAGAAAAAGTTTCAAGCCAGCAACGTTTTTTGCATCTACTTTTAAAATCTCCTCTAAATTGTCATTAGTTCCACCAAACATAAAAGAGTAATTTACAAACGATGTTTTAGAAGCAATTTCAAATTTATCTTCCAATTTCTCAATAGTGGTCGTTTGAGGATTTGTATTAGGCATTTCTATAAATGAAGTAATTCCTCCTGCAGCTGCAGCTCTAGATTCTGTAGCAATAGTTGCTTTATGTGTTAACCCTGGCTCTCGAAAATGCACTTGGTCGTCAATAACTCCTGGTAGTACATATTTATTTTTAGCATCTATTATTTGAGCATCTAATACATTAATTGAATTACTTATTTCTTTAATAACTTCACCTTCAGTTAAAATATCTCCATTAGTAATGCGTCCTTCGTTTACTATTCTAGCATTTTTAATAAGTACTTTTTTATTACTCATGTTATCTTTTTCTAAATAAACTTTTAAACTTCATAGAAATAACTCCAAATATAGCCTCAGAAATTATGCCACTGCTTAATTTTGATTCACCTTTTGTTCTATCAGTGAAAATCACAGGAACTTCAGTGATTTTAAAGTTTTGCAGATAAGCCTTAAATTTCATTTCAATTTGAAATGCATAACCTACAAACTTCACTTTATCTAAACCAACACTCTCTAGAACTTTTCTTTTGTAACATACAAAACCCGCAGTAGTATCATGAATTTTCATTCCAGTAATTATGCGTACATATTTTGATGCTAAATAGGATAGTAAAACTCTTGACATTGGCCAATTAACAACATTCACACCTGTGGCATATCTAGACCCAATAGACATATCGGCGCCATCAATATAGCATGCTTCATATAATTTTGGAAGGTCTTTTGGATTATGAGAAAAATCAGCATCCATTTCGAAAATATAATTATATCCTTTTTCTAAGCACCATTTAAACCCATGAATATAAGCAGTTCCTAAACCAGATTTTTCCTTCCTAACTTCTAAAAACAGATGTTCTTTAAACTCTTTTTGAAGTTCTTTTACTTTTAATGCCGTCAAATCTGGAGAGTTATCATCAACAACCAAAACATGAAATCTCTTTTCTAATGAAAATGTTGCCCTAATAATGGCTTCAATATTCTCAATTTCATTAAAAGTTGGTATAATAACAATTGCGTCTTGCATTAAAAAACTAATTTTAGCAAAAGTAAGTTTTTTACAGCATTAATTTTATAGAAATATTCTTCATAATTTAGCAATTATGTTACGCGAAATAATCTCAAACGAGTGGTTTACTGTTTTCTTTGTTTTATGCCTATCTATTTTAGCATTGGCTAAACGATCTTTTTCGACAAGGTTTAATGACTTTTTATTGCTTGTAAGTAACTCAAAGTATTTAAAAATATATGCTAGAGACCAAAAATTTATTGATCAATTTGATGCTTTATTATTTATAAATTTAATTATTTCATTATCTCTTTTTTGTTTTTTAGGCTATTCAACCTTTGTAGAAAATATTACTTTTAACATAATCTTGTTCTTAAAAATTTTATTAGGTATTGGAGCTATCATCCTTATTAAAGTTTTATTAGAACGTATTATTGGGAGTCTTTTTGAAATAGATACACTCATGGATTCATATCTTTTTCAAAAAACAAATTACAAGAATTTTACTGGATTATTATTGCTTCCCATTAATATATTGTTAGTGTTTACTATTCCTTTAAGCGTCAATGTCTTTTTTGTAATATTTGGATTATTATTCTTAATCAACTTAATAGGCTTTATTACATCTTTTAAAACGCACCAAAAAACAATAATAAATAACATTTTCTATTTTATTTTGTATCTTTGCGCACTTGAAATCGCACCTTATGTAATTTTATATAAGCTATTTATTAATAGTTAATTAAGTGTAAAAGCTAAGTCAACCTATGAAAGTAAAAACAATTTTGGTTTCTCAACCAGAGCCTAAAGTAGAAAATTCTCCTTACTTTGATTTACAAGAAAAGCAACGTGTAAAAATTGACTTTAGACCTTTTATTCATGTTGAGGGTGTCTCTGCAAAAGAAATAAGATTACAAAAAGTAGATCTTAGTAGCTATACTGCAATTATTTTAACCAGTAGAAATGCTGTAGACCATTTTTTTAGAGTAGCAGATGAAATGCGCTTTAAAGTTCCTGACACTATGAAATATTTTTGTCAATCGGAAGCTGTTGCGTTCTATTTACAGAAATATGTTGTGTATAGAAAAAGAAAAATTTATGTTGGAAAGCGCAATTTTCCAGATTTAACACCTTTAATTAAGAAGTATAAAGATGAAAAATTTTTACTTCCAACAACAGATAAAGTAAAGCCTTTAGTTCCTGAAACTTTAAATAGTTTAGGAGTCGTATGGAAACAAGCAACTTTCTACAAAACTGTGATTAGTGATTTATCTGATTTGGCTAATGTGTATTATGATGTTTTAGTGTTTTTTAGCCCTTCAGGGATTGATTCTCTATTCCATAATTTTCCTGATTTTCAGCAAAAGGAAACACGAATTGCTGTTTTTGGAAATACAACCATTGAAGCAGTTGAAAACAAAGGATTAAGAGTGGACATTGCTGCTCCAACTCCTGAAACGCCATCCATGACTATGGCTTTAGAAAAATATATTCAAACGGTTAATAAAAAGTAACTTAACTTATTATACTTTATATAAAAAAGGGTGATTTTAATAAATCACCCTTTTTTATATAAAGTATGTCTAGGTATCTTACCTTACATTAGGAGCTCCTGCTAAAATTTCTTCATTAGCAAACTCCTCAAATTTCTTGAAATTTTCTCTAAATGATTGAGCTAATTTATCAGCTGTATCATAATAGCCTTTGTCATTATTCCAAGTTTGTCTTGGACTTAATACGTCAGATGGTACATTTGGGCATGTTCTAGGCTGCGCAACTTTAAAAACTGTATGAATATCATAATTATCTTTATTTGCTGCTTCTAAAGATCCATCCATAGCAGCAGTAATCATTGCTCTTGTATATTTAAGTTTCATTCTAGTTCCGACACCGTAAGGACCTCCAGTCCATCCAGTATTAACTAACCAAACATTTACACCTGCTTCTTGCATTTTTTTACTAAGCATTTCGGCATATTTTGTTGGGTGTAATGGCATAAATGGTGCTCCAAAACAAGCTGAAAAACTAGGTAAAGGCTCATCAATTCCAGCTTCAGTTCCAGCAACTTTTGCCGTATATCCAGAAATAAAATGGTAAGCTGCTTGTCCTGGAGTTAATTTTGAAATTGGAGGTAAAACTCCAAAAGCATCTGCTGTTAAAAAGAAAATGTTTTTTGGATTTTTACCTATTGAAGGTGTTTGAATATTATCAATATGATAAATTGGATAGCTTACCCTTGTATTTTGAGTAATTGAAATATCTTTAAAATCTACATTCTTATCTTTATCTAGAATGACATTTTCAAGTATAGCACCTCTCTTAATTGCATCATATATTTCAGGCTCGTTATCTCTTGTTAAATTAATAACCTTGGCATAACAACCTCCTTCAAAATTAAAAACAGTGTTTTCATTAGTCCAACCGTGTTCATCATCTCCAATTAAACTTCTATTTGGATCTGTAGATAAGGTTGTTTTACCTGTTCCCGAAAGTCCAAAGAAAATAGCTGTATCTCCATCTTTACCTACATTTGCACTACAATGCATAGGCAACGTATTCTTAAATACTGGTAATTCAAAATTTAATGCTGAAAAAATTCCTTTTTTAATTTCTCCAGTATACCCTGTACCTCCAACAATAGCAGTTTTTCTAGTAAAGTCTAAAATCGCAAAATTATGTTGACGCGTTTTATCTACCTCTGGAATTGCCATGAAACTAGGAGCATTAATAACTGTCCATTCTGGTTCAAAACCTTCTAACTGTTTCTCAGTTGGGCGTAAAAACATATTATAAGCAAACATGTTACTCCAAGGATACTCATTAATTACTCGAATATTTGTATGATAATTCTCGTCGGCACATGCATAACAGTCTCTAACATAAACTTCTTTATCGGAAAGATAATTAGTTATTTTATCATACAATTTTTGAAACGCATCACTCTCAAAAGGAATATTAATATTTCCCCACCAAACTCTATCTCTAGTAATATCGTCTTTTACGATAAACCGATCTTTAGGAGAACGACCTGTAAATTCGCCTGTATTAATAGCTAATGCTCCTGAGGAAGTTTCCGTACCTAAACCTTTAGCTATTGTTATATCGTGAAGTTGGTCTGGAGTTAATTGATAATTTACTTTTGCATTTGTGATTCCATATTTTTCTAACGAAATCGATTTCGAAGTATGGGTGTTATCCACCATAATTATGTGTGTTGTTTAAAGTACAAAAATATAAATTTTTATAAAAGCATGATTTAAAAACTTAATATTATTATTCTTTAATTTTAATAAAACTTATAAGCATAACGATCCAAGATAGAATAAGCAAGAAACCTCCTATTGGAGTTATAAAAGCAATAGATTTAAAATCGAAAGATGTAAGTGTATTAGTTGCTAAACCATAAATGGATCCCGAAAACAATATTACTCCTATAATAACTAAATAAAGTATTCCTTTTTTTAAGTTCGTTTTTAAATAGGCTGTATGTGCTACAAACAATAACAATAGAGCATGATACATTTGATAACGAACACCTACTTGAAATGTTTCGATTGCATCTTTGTCGACTACTTTCTCTAATCCATGCGAAGCAAAAGCTCCTAAAATAATAGCAATTACTCCAAAAACACTTCCCGTAATTAGTAGTTTTTTGTTCATATTAAAATCTGTTTTATATTTTTATAACACCTACAATTTACTACATTCGTAGTAGCAAAAAATCAAAATTACGCAACTAAATTGACTATGCGAAACATATTAGTTATAGGTTCTGGAAAATCATCATCTTATTTAATAAAATACTTTTTAGATAAATCTGAATCTGAAAACCTACATATTACAATTGGAGATATTTCTTCTAAAAATGCTAAAAAACTTATTGGAAATCATAAAAACGCTAATGCTATTGCACTTGATGTTTTTGATAAAGAAGCTAGATCTAGCGCAATAAATACTGCAGATATTGTTGTGTCCATGCTTCCTGCAAGATACCATATTGAAGTAGCAAAAGATTGTATCAAGTTTGGTAAAAATATGGTCACTGCATCTTATGTAAGTGAGGAGATGCAGGCTTTAGATGATTCAGCAAAGAATAAAGGTCTTATTTTTATGAATGAAATAGGTGTGGATCCAGGAATTGACCATATGAGCGCCATGCAAGTTATTGATAAAATTCGTGATAAAGGTGGTGAAGTCATTCTGTTTGAATCCTTTACTGGCGGATTAGTGGCTCCAGAAAGTGATAATAATCTTTGGAATTATAAATTTACATGGAATCCAAGAAATGTGGTCGTTGCTGGGCAAGGAGGCGCAGCAAAATTTTTACAAGAAGGCACTTATAAATACATTCCTTACCATCGTTTATTTAGACGTACCGAGTTTTTAGATGTAGATGGTTATGGTCGTTTTGAAGCTTATGCTAACCGTGATTCTTTAAAATATCAAAGCGCCTATGGTCTAGATAGTGCTAAAACTTTGTATCGTGGCACTATGCGACGTGTTGGTTTTAGTCGCGCTTGGCAAATGTTTGTAGTACTTGGAATGACTGATGATAGCTACACTATAGATGATAGTGAAAACATGAGTTATCGTGATTTTATTAATGCCTTTTTGCCATATAGTCCAACCGATTCTGTAGAGTTAAAATTTAGACATGCTCTAAAAATAGATCAAGATGATATTGTTTGGGATAAACTTGAAGAGTTAGACGTTTTTAATCCTAATAAAAGGGTTGAATTAAAAAAGGCTACACCTGCTCAAATTCTACAAAAAATACTCATGGATAGTTGGACTCTTAACGAAGATGATAAAGATATGATTGTGATGTATCATAAGTTTGGCTATGAGTTAAAAGGGGGAAAATATCAAATAGATTCTACTATGGTTTCCATTGGCGAAGACCAGACGTATACAGCTATGGCAAAAACTGTAGGGTTACCAGTAGCCATAGCTACACTTGCCATATTAAATGAAAAAATAACCACTCCAGGTGTCCAAATCCCTATTTCTAAAGAAGTATATGAACCTATTTTAAAAGAATTAGAAGACTTTGGAATTATATTTAAAGAAAAAGAAGTGCCTTATTTAGGATATAATCCTTTAAGCATATAAGCTTTCAATCTCATATCCTTTTAGTACTTTTACGTTTTAATATGTCATATAAAAACGAATGAAGTTTATAAATCAAAACTTACATATAGACGGTATCGATAAAAAGATACTTCGTGCCTTAATGAATGATGCCAGAACCCCTGTTCTGGAAATTGCACGTCAAGTTGGTATTTCTGGTGCAGCTATACATCAACGCTTACGAAAATTGGAGAAGTCTGGTTTATTGGCTGGTTCAAAGTTTATGATTAATCCAAAAACTTTGGGTTATACAACAATGGCATTCGTTGGCATTTTTTTAGACAAAGCTATGAGCAATCCTGATGCTGTAAGACAACTTAAAAAAATTCCTGAAGTACTGGAGTGCCACTACACAACTGGAAATTGGAGCATTTTTGTAAAAATTTTGTGTAAAGACAATGAGCATTTAATGCATGTACTAAATAGTGATATTCAAACTATTTCTGGTGTTTCGAGGACAGAAACTTTTATTTCTTTAGACCAACAAATAGATAGACAAATCAAAATATAAAAAAAGCCTCTAGTTTTAGAGGCTTTTTTATATAATCTTGTTCTTTTAATCTCTTCCTCCAAATACTTGAAGTGCCCAATATAACAGTGAAGCAAGCGCACCAATGGCAGCAACTAAATATGTTCTTGCAGCCCATTTAAGTGCATCTTCCGACCCTTTATACTCTTCTTGAGAGACCATGTTTTTGTTCTTTAACCATGCTAAAGCTCTATTACTAGCATCGTATTCTACAGGAAGTGTGATAAAGCTAAATAAGGTTGCAAAACCCATAAACACAACTCCAGCCACAGCAACCCACCATCCTAATCCTATTCCAGCAGCGCCTCCTAAAACAAGTCCACCAATAACTAACCATTGTGACATCCCAGAAGTTACACTAACAATTGGTACTAAAGCTGATCGCATTCCTAAAGCACTATAGGCTTTCGCATGTTGTACAGCATGACCACATTCGTGAGCAGCTACTGCAGCTGCCGCAGCATTACACTGATTGTAAACAGCTTCACTTAAGTTTACTGTTTTATTTTTAGGATTGTAATGATCTGTCAATTGACCAGCAACCGAAATAACCTCGACATCAAAAATACCATTATCTGCCAGCATTTTCTCAGCAATTTCTTTACCAGTCATACCATTACGTAATTGTACTTTTGAGTAGTATGCAAATTTTTTCTTTAATTGATTACTTACTAACCAACTTACAAGAGCAATCGCTCCAATTAATATATAATATCCAAACATTTGTTTCTAAATTTATTAATGTAAATGTAGTATATCCCTAGCAAAAAATAAGCCAAATTTTCGTTAAGAAATTTTGTCAGTCTATACTTAGTTTTCCTTCCCTTGAAAAGGGAAGGTGTCACATAGTGACGGAAGGGTTATCAACCACCTCGTCTTCATTTCGTTTCACAGAAATGAAGCCACTTCTCCTTAAAAAGGAGGAGAGTTTTTTATTCGTTAGCCAACAATATTCACAATTTTACCAGGAACTACAATTACTTTTTTAGGTTCTCGACCTTGTAATTGCTCTTTAGTTTTGTCGTTTGCCAATACAGCTTTTTCAATGTCATCTTTACTTAAATCTAATGATAGCTCTAATGTGAAACGCATTTTACCATTAAACGAAATTGGATAATTTTTAGTACTTTCTACCAAATGACTTTCATCAAATTTTGGAAAATCTGCTGTTGAAATCGATTTGTCATGACCTAACTGATTCCATAATTCCTCAGCGATATGAGGTGCATAAGGTGAGATTAACACCAATAACGGTTCTAAAATTTGTTTGCTTGTACACTTTTGAGCAGTGAGCTCATTACATGCAATCATAAAGGTAGAGACTGATGTATTAAAAGAGAAATTTTCAATATCTTCTTCTACTTTCTTTATGGTTTTATGTAATGTTTTTAGGGTGTCTTTAGTTGGTGCAACGTCTGTAACTTTAAAACCATTGTCGTCATTATACAACTTCCATAATTTTTTAAGGAAACTATGCACGCCTGTAATTCCAGCCGTATTCCAAGGTTTGTATTGCTCTAATGGCCCAAGAAACATTTCATACAGACGCAAGCTGTCTGCTCCATAATCGATACAAATTTGATCTGGATTGACCACGTTGTATTTAGATTTGGACATTTTTTCGACGTCGCGTTTTACCTTGAAAGTTCCATCATCTTCATAAATGAATTCTGCATCCTTAAAATCCTGATTCAACGGGTGCTTTTTAAAAGCATTAACATCTAATTCATCTGACGAGTTAACAATATTTACATCTGCATGAATTTGATTAATAACATATTCAACATTTACATGTTCTGATCCTGGGAAATTCTCTAATATTGCCTTTTGAACAAAATCAATTTTATTTTGATAAATATTCGAAGATTCAAAGCTATCGACCTTTGATTCAGAAATAAAAATCGCATTATTCAGAATCAATTTTGAGCAAAACTCCTGAACTTCCTTGCTGTCATAAATGTTATTATCAGATTGGTTAATTTGTAGTAAAGCTCGATATACAAAAGCACTAGTCCCCAAAATCATTCCTTGGTTAATCAATTTTTTAGCAAACTCATCATGAGGTACTAGACCCAAATCAAACATAAACTTTTGCCAGAAACGGGAGTATAATAAATGTCCTGTGGCATGTTCGCTTCCTCCTATATATAGATCGACTTGCTGCCAATAGTTAATGGCATCTTGAGAGAATATTTCCTCATCATTTTGAGGATCCATATAACGATTAAAATACTGTGAGCTTCCTGCCCAACCAGGCATTGTGTTTAATTCAAGAGGATAGACGCCATTATGAGACCCTTCGACTGCGCTCAGGGTGACAAGGTCATTTGAGACTACTTTATTATTTTTTGTATCCCAAGCCCAATGTGTGGCGTTTCCTAAAGGTGGTTCACCCGTTTCGGTTGGTAAATATTTTTCTACTTCTGGTAAAGTGATTGGTAAATACTCAACATCAATCATTTGTGGCATACCATTGACGTAATACACAGGGAATGGCTCTCCCCAATAACGCTGACGAGAAAACACTGCATCACGCAATCTGTAATTGGTCTTTCCTTCGCCTTGACCTAGTTTTTCTAATTCATAAATAGCTGTTTTTACAGCTTTTTTATACGTCAACCCATTTAAAAAATCACTATTTGCAATAATGGTATTGTCTTTATCTGCAAAGGCTTCTTTAGAAATATCTACACCTTCAAAAATATTAGGAATAGGAATATTAAAGTGTTTAGCAAAATCGTAATCACGTTGGTCACCACAAGGTACTGACATAACTGCTCCTGTCCCATAACCAGCTAACACGTAATCGCCAATCCAAATGGGAATTGGTTCTTTGGTAAAAGGATGCTCAGCATAAGCTCCTGTAAACGCACCGGAAATGGTTTTTACATCTGCCATTCTATCACGTTCACTACGTTTTGCAGTTGCTTCAATATAAGCCTCAACCTCAGCTTTTTGTTCTGGTGTAGTGATTTTTGACACTAGTTCATGTTCTGGAGCTAAGGTCATAAAAGACACACCAAAAATGGTATCAGGACGTGTTGTAAATACAGAAATTTGATGAGACCCTTCGACTGCGCTCAGGGTGACATTTGGCAATACATTAAAAGTAACCGAAGCACCAACCGATTTTCCAATCCAATTGCGTTGGATTTCTTTTAGTGGTTCTGGCCAATCAATGGTGTCCAACCCTTGAAGCAAACGTTCAGCATAAGCAGAAATACGCATACTCCATTGTGTCATTTTTTTCCTAATAACTGGATGTCCTCCACGCTCAGACACACCATTGACAATTTCGTCATTGGCTAGCACTGTTCCTAAGGCAGGACACCAGTTTACTTCGGTTTCAGCTAAATAGGTTAATCTGTATTTTAGTAAAATTTCTTGTTGTTGTTCTGATGAATAATTGTTCCATTCATCCGCTGTAAATATTTCTACATCATCATCACATTTAGCATTGACATTTGCGTTTCCTTCAGCTTCAAAAACTTTAATCAGTTCTGATATGTTTTCAGCTTTATCAGAATCGTTATTATACCAAGAATTAAACAGTCGAATGAAAATCCACTGCGTCCATTTGTAATAACTTGGGTCAGACGTTCTGACTTCACGAGACCAATCGAATGAAAAACCAATTTGGTCTAACTGACGACGATAGGTTTTGATGTTTTCTTCGGCAGTAATTGCTGGATGTTGGCCAGTTTGAATGGCATACTGTTCTGCAGGCAACCCGAAACTATCATACCCTTGAGGATGCAGCACATTAAACCCTTTATGACGTTTGTAACGTGCATAAATGTCACTAGCAATATACCCTAATGGATGTCCAACATGCAATCCTGCTCCAGATGGATAAGGGAACATATCTAACACATAATATTTTGGCTTTTCTGACTTGTTTTCCGCTTTAAACGTTTGGTTGTCTGCCCAATATTTTTGCCATTTGGCTTCTATCTCGTTGAAATGGTATTTCATCGTATTGCTTTCCGTAATTAAAAGCGCAAATTTACGGTTAATAAAGAAAACAGTAAAACCTTTAAGAAAATTAGTAATTATTATTTTGTAAGACGCTACATATTATGTAACATTGCTACTTTAAATGTAGCATCATGAATAATAAATCACAGCCAACCCCTGGAAAACCAGTAAGAGGATCGAAAACAGGTCAGCCAATAATGGTGATTTTTGATTTGTTAGGTAGAAACTGGTCAATGGGTGTTATTTGGCATTTAAATAATGGCCCAAGTACTTTTAGAGCATTACAAGCTTATTGCGAAAATATCTCCCCTACAACTTTAAATAAAAGAATAAAAGAATTAACTCTTGCTGGTTTTTTGGAAAGAACAATTAATGGCTATGTATTAACTAGTCAAGGGAAAGAGTTATTTAACTTAATTGAACCCTTAGGTAAGTGGTCCAAAAAATGGGCGAATACATATAATTTAAAATGAGAACTATTAAAAAACCTAAACCGTCAGAATATCCAAAATATTCACATATTTACATGGATTTATTACAAGACGACGAAAACATACTTGACCAACTGTGGCAAAATTTTTTAACAATTAAAAGCTTTATATATAAATTGCCTGAAGAAAAGCTCTACTTTAGATATGCAGACAATAAGTGGACGATTAAAGAAATTTTAGTTCATCTAATTGACGACGAACGAATTTTTACTTATCGTGCTTTAAGATATGCAAGGAATGACGATACTCCTTTGCATGGTTTTGAAGAAAACAATTATGCTATTTATTCGAAAGCTAATGAACGAAGTTTAGATAGTATTTTTGAAGAATATGAATCTGTAAGAAAAGCAACTTTAACTCTTTTTAATTATTTACCTGAAGATAGTTTTTTAAGAAGTGGTTCTGGAATAGACACAGATGGAAGCATTATTAACAAAAGAACAGTTAGGGCATTAGCCTATCATATTGCTGGCCATGAGCTAAGACATTTTAAAATTATTAAAGAGCGATATTTATAACCATTATCAAAATAAAGACTATTGAAAAGCAATCTTTTTAAAGCCCATTTAGCATTACTTGGGGCTAATGTTATATATGGAGCAAACTATATTATAGCCAAAGGCATTATGCCAAATAAAATTGGCCCTTCGGCATTTGTTTTTTTAAGAATTATTGGAGCTGGAATTCTTTTCTGGGTCATAAAATCATTTATTAAAGAACGTATTGACAAAAAAGATATTTTTAGATTAGCGCTTTGTGGCTTGCTTGGAGTTGCTACCAATCAATTATTATTTTTTCATGGTTTAAATTTAACCTCACCAATCGACGCTTCCATTATTATAACCTCGATTCCTGTGATGGTTTTAGTGTTTAGTGCCTTAATTCTGAAAGAAAAAATAACTAAAAACAAACTTATAGGCATCACCGTTGGTGGTATTGGAGCTGTCTTACTAATTTGGTATGGTAAAAGTGCTGCTGGAACGAGTTCTACATTAGGAAACTTGTTTGTTTTTATCAATGCTTGTTCCTATGCTTTATACTTAGTTATTGTAAAACCAATGATGAAAAAATACAATGCATTAAATGTGATTAGTTGGGTGTTTTTATTTGGGTTTGTGTTTATGTTTCCATTTGGAATAGGGGATTTTCTTGCTACTGATTTTTCCTCTTTTGATTTAAACACATACTTAGCTGTTAGTTTTGTGGTTGTTTTCACCACCTTTTTAGCTTACTTATTTAATATTTATGCGTTAAACTATGTATCGCCTTCGGTTACTGGAAGCTATGTGTATTTACAGCCAGCTGTTAGCTTTATAATGGTAAGTATTTATGCATATATTTTGATGCACGAAGAGTATGCACAAGACATTAATTTAGTAAAAATATTAAGCTGTTTACTTGTCGTTTCTGGCGTTTATTTAATAAGTAGAAAACCCCTAAAGCAAAACTAACTTAGTCCTCGAGCTTTTCTTTCCTGTGGTAATAAACAATGATATATAAATGAGTTTGCTGGAGTTAAAAGATGAAGTTCTTTTCCTTGTTTTACGATATAGCCATTAAAATTTTCTAGTTCACTTGGGCGTCCAGCCATAAAATCTCGTTGCATAGATGCTGTGGTCCCATGATTAAAATTATCTATAATTTTTAACGTCATTTCAATATCATTATTGGTTAACGCAATCCCTTTTGCATTCGCTATTGCTACAATTTCATTAGCTGTTTGATACATAATTTGTCTTAAATAATCATCCTTTCTAATCTCTCCATAAACCACGCGTGTGATAGCTCCAATACCACTTATTGTTGTAATAAAAAGAAACTTTTTCCAAATATCTAATTGGATGTTTTCTGAAATAGTGCTTTTAAACCCTGCTTTATCAAAAGCTGATTTCACTTTTTTTACTCTAGATGTGAGCTTACTATCATATTCACCAAAAACAATTTCCGGTTCAAAAGCAAAGTGATTAATAACACCTGGCGCTTCAATTTTACTCACTATTTTACACAGTCCTGCAAGTACGTTTTCTTGCGGAAGTATATTTCGTAATCTATCGGCATTATCAGCGCCATTTTGCAATGGCAATACCATCGTATTCTTAGTAATAACATCTTTAAGCCCTTTGGCTATAGCCTCAATTTGCCAAGACTTTACACCAAGAATGACTACATCTGGATTTTGTATGGTCGAAACGTCATCAGTAACTTTAGGATGCACCACAAAATCACCATTAACACTTTTTACTTTTAATCCATTACCTTTTATAGCTTGAAGTGTTTTACCTCTAACAATAAAAGTAACATTAAATTCAGCTTGTGCTAATTTTCCCCCAAAATATCCTCCAACACCACCAGCACCTACAACAACAATGTTCATATGTTTTAGTTATTATAATTATAGATTAAAGATACTTTTATATTTTTACGCTAACAAGAAAAACTTTATGAGTTCAGCATTTGAAAAACATCAAAAACGTCGGTTAATATCTTCATATTTCTCAGTAGTCATTAGTATTGCTTTGGTGTTGTTTTTATTAGGATTGTTAGGCATGTTGGTCTTGAACGCTAAAACTATTTCGGATAATTTTAAAGAGCGTGTCGTGATGACCATTTACTTAAATGATACTGCTAAAGAGGTTGAAATAAATCAACTAGAAAAGAGTTTAACGCTTGCAAATTATGTAAAAGAAACTAAATATTTGTCTAAAGAAGACGCTGCAGATTTTATGAAAGGCGAATATGGTGAAGATTTTTTGGATGACATTGGCCATAATCCTTTACAAAACTCCATTGAAGTTAATTTAAAAGCAGATTTTGTCACCGAGCAACGATTAGATAGTATTTCGCAAGCAACGCTAACCAAGAAATTTGTGGACGATGTGCGTTACGATAAAGATTTAGTATCAATGATGAATAGCAACGTTAAACGCATTAGTTTTTGGGTGTTAATTATTAGTGCCTTATTTACACTTATTGCGGTGTTACTTATTAATAGTTCTATTAGATTAGCTGTATATTCAAAACGGTTTACTATTAAAACCATGCAAATGGTTGGAGCTACCAAACAATTTATAAGACGTCCATTTGTATGGCGTAGTGTTAAACTGGGAATAATTGGTGCTGTTCTAGCATTAATAGGAATGGCAATTGTATTGTATTACGTAAACAAGACGTTTCCAGAGTTAAAATTACTTAGAAATGAGTTACTACTTGTTAGCTTGTTTATTGGTGTATTTTTAATTGGGATTTTAATTACTTGGATTAGCACATATATTGCAACTCAACGTTTTTTAAACTTAAAGACTGACCAGTTATACTATTAATACTATGAAAAAAGTTATTATTGTCATATTACTTTTTTCTTTGTTTACTGTTTTTTTGGTTGTAAGATCTTGTATTGTTAGTAATATTACATTAGATGATAGTGTTGTTGTAACTACCACTATTATCAAAATTACTGAAGGTTCTAGTAATGATATCGTATTTCATGACAATGGAGGAGATAGGTATTATATCAATAGAGGTTTAGAGCGAGGATTAAATTTAGACGATCTTAACACTACTGTTTTAAATAAAACTGTTACTTTGCATTTAGCAAAAGTTTTTGGTGGTATGGCTACTTCGGAACATATTTCGCAATTAGTCATTGGAGATACTATCATTTTTACTGAATTTGATTAACTATGGGAGAACAAAAGCGAAAACAAGACACAAAAAGTAATTTTCTATTTGGAAAGAAGAATTATAAATTCATGCTTATTGGCATTGCTTTTATTGCTGTAGGTTTTATTCTAATGTCTGGTGGTGGTAGTGATGACCCAAATGTGTTTGATGAGAGTATATTTCATTGGAGACGTATTAGATTAGCACCAACACTTGTACTTATTGGATTTGGTATTCAAGTTTATGCGATTCTACTCAATCCTGATAAAACAGATTCTAAAAAATAAAATTCTCTTTCATATTTTAAGGTCACCCTATTTTAATACATTTGCCTCATGGAAGTAATTGACGCTATTTTATTAGGAATTATACAAGGGCTTACCGAATTTTTACCTGTATCATCAAGTGGTCATTTAGAACTTGGCAAAGCTATACTTGGAGACAATTTAGTTCCAGAAGAGAGTCTCTTATTTACAGTCGTTTTACACTTTGCTACTGCCTTAAGCACTATTGTGGTTTTTAGAAAAGACATTTACGATATCATTAAAGGCATTTTTGCTTTTAAATGGAATGAAGACACCAAATTTGTAGCAAAAATTGCAGTGTCAATGCTACCAGCAGCTATTATTGGCTTTACGTTTGAAAGTGAATTATCTGCACTTTTTGGAGGTAACATCAAACTAGTTGGTTTTATGCTAATCATTACAGCGTTGTTACTCTACTTAGCTGATAAAGCAAGAAATACCAGTAAAAAAGTATCGTTTTCTAACGCTTTAGTTATTGGTTTTTCGCAAGCCATTGCCATGTTGCCAGGAATTTCTCGTTCGGGAGCAACTATATCGACGTCAGTTCTTTTAGGAAATGACAAAACAAAAGCTGCACGCTTTTCATTTTTAATGGTAGTTCCTTTAATTTTTGGTAAGATAGCCAAAGACGTGCTTAGTGGAGAGCTTACTTATGATAGTCAGAATTTCACTGCCTTATCTATAGGTTTTGTAGCAGCATTTATTTCAGGATTGTTTGCTTGTACTTGGATGATTGCTTTAGTCAAGAAAAGCAAGCTAAAATACTTTGCTTATTACTGTGTTATTGTTGGTTTAATTGCAATAGGAGTTTCTTTTTACAGTTAATATGAAAACTTTAGAAGATTTCAAAAACGGTCAAATATTACTAATTGATAAACCTCTAAATTGGACCTCTTTTCAAGTAGTAAATAAGTTACGATGGCATATTAGAAAAACCTTCGATATAAAGAAAATTAAGGTTGGTCACGCAGGCACTTTAGACCCTCTAGCCACAGGATTATTAGTGATTTGTACTGGAAAAATGACTAAACAAATCAATGAATTTCAAGCGCAAGTAAAAGAATATACTGGAACCATAACCCTAGGAAGTACCACGCCATCGTTTGATTTGGAGACTGATATTGACAAAACATATCCAACTGATCATATTACCGAGCAACTAGTTGATAAAACAACCCAACAATTTATTGGAGATATCGAGCAATACCCTCCTGTTTTTTCAGCTATAAAAAAAGACGGAAAACGTCTATATGAATTTGCTAGAGCTGGGGAAACTGTAGAAATTAAACCAAGAACTATCAATATTTCAGAATTTGAAATCACAAGATTTGAAAATACTCAGGTGGATTTTAGAGTGGTATGTAGCAAAGGCACATACATTCGTTCACTTGCTAACGATTTTGGAAAAGCATTACAATCTGGAGGGCACTTAACAGCTTTGAGGCGTACCAAAATTGGTGATTTTAATGTTGATAAAGCATTTTCTATCGAAAATTTTATAGAAAGTTTGCCTTCGGAATAATTCTTGATAATCATTTTGCTTCTAACAAAACCAATTTATGAAGCAATTATTTACAATTCTTTTTCTGTTTATATCACTTGTCATGTATTCTCAAGATGATGCAGAAACCAACGGATTCTATTATAAAATCTCTTTAGCAACTACTTTAACTATTAATGAGGAATACACAATTACTCAAGATGATGATACAGGTTCCTTAATTCTTCCAAGTGCCTTTTTTGTTAATAATACATTTGGGTATAGATTTGATGAACGCTCGGTTATTGGGTTTAATTTAGAGTATAATTGGCATTCTGAAAGCGGTTTGCATTTCTTTCCCGCACACTTAAGTTTTAGATATAATATTATTGCCGACGATGACAATGTGTTTATTAGGTCTGGTTATGGTCGTTTCTTAAATTTAGGAAAATCTTTTGAGTCTGGAACCATGTATAAAGTGGGCGCTGGAGTAGAAATTTTTAATGAGGATTATACAAATTCATTTCTAATTGGGTTGGATTTTTCCAGAAAACGGTTTGGACACAAACAGCTGGATAAACTATCAAGTATCTCTGTTTTTTTTGAATTTATGTGGTTTTAAACTATTTTCGAGAACTCTACGTATATAATAATGCGTAATTTATTACTAGAAAATGTCTGTTTCTAATACATATAAAGCCCTAATTGCAACTGCATTATTATCTACTGCAGTAATACTTCTTGGGTTTACAGTTCATATCAAAAAGAAAGAGAAACTCGTTGCAGAAACTTTTTTTGAAATGGATGCTGAAGCTGTTGAAGAAGAGGAAAAAGAAGAACTGGAAGATATTTTAAAAAGCTTAGATAATTTAATGGCAACTCCAGCAACAAACCAAGCTTTTAATGAAACGAAGACTTATGAAAATGATAAAGCAGTTGATGAGGCTTTTGAAGAGCAAATGGAAGCCATAAAAAATCGTACAAGTATTGAAGAATTAAAAACTGCCAATCAAGATAACAATGTACTAACTGCTTCAAATAGTGGAAGTAACAAAGATAAAACGTCTGCATTTGGAAACATAAATGACGTTGTAAGCAAACGCCTTGAAAGTCAAAAAAATGCTGAAAACAGTGCTAATAAAAACAGCTCAGTAAGTTATTCTTTGGTAGACAGAATACACACCTTTTTACCAACGCCTATTTATTTATGTGAACAAGGTGGGAAAATAGTAGTAAACATTACTGTTAACCATGAAGGAAATGTTGTTGATACTTATATTAA
Organism: Pontimicrobium sp. SW4; assembly: GCF_039954625.1. Lineage (NCBI taxonomy): Bacteria > Pseudomonadati > Bacteroidota > Flavobacteriia > Flavobacteriales > Flavobacteriaceae > Pontimicrobium > Pontimicrobium maritimum. The sequence continues at coordinate 55,938 of NZ_CP157199.1, read as the reverse complement.
TGCGTCATCTTCTTCTGAAAATGGCTGTTTAATAGATCACGCATTGGAATATGCTAAAGAATCTAAGTTTAATAAAAATCCTGAAAAAGCTTCTCAATTAGGGACAATCACTTTCCTGTTTAGAGGCAAAAACTAGGTTGTAACTCGCAAAGTAATTGTGTGAGGTCTTCTAAAGTACTCTGTCCTTTATCCTTATTATACCAAACTTGTAAATCTTGTTTAAACTCAGGTGTTAACACACCATGTTCCTTTTTGTAATCATTTACCAATTTTGTTGCTACAGTTGGTCTTGGGCCATACGTTGAAACAACATCGTTAGTAGCATCATCAAGCATTACTAGTTTAGGGATAGATTTACTTCCATTGGTTAAAAACAAATTCATTAAAGCATCATTTTCATCTCTTAAAACCACCTTAAAATTGATATTTTTATTCAATTCTGCGACTTTGTTTATTACTGGCATCACATGTGCTGCGTCTCCACACCAACTTTCGGTAATAACCAACCAAGTTACTTTCGAGTCGATAGATTTAATTTTTTTTTCAACATCTAATGGAATTTTTAGTGTTTTATCCCATCTCGTCATTCGTCTATCATTAAGTTTGGTATATTCTATTAAAGCTTCAGTTTTGTTATCTCCAGTTGTATCGTTTTCACTTACTAAATTTTCAACAAGATTTCTATATGCTACATAAGAAATCCCTTTAGCTATACTTTCTTCAATTATATGGTTATTCATCATTTTTACTTAGTAATTCTTTGCAAATTTAAAAATATACTGCTTCTTTTTTGGTAACAATCATTACATTAGTAGTACAAATTTAATAACCTTACAAATATGATAAAGCACAAATGTGGTTGGTGTGTTGGAGATGATTTATACGAACAGTATCACGACACAGAATGGGGCGTTCCTGTTTACGATGATGCAACCTTGTTTGAGTTTTTAATTCTTGAAACGTTTCAAGCTGGATTAAGCTGGATTACTGTTTTACGAAAAAGGGAAAACTTTAGAAAAGCATTTGATAATTTTGACTATAAAAAAATTGCGAAGTACAATCAGAAAAAAGTTGATGCTTTATTGCAAGATGCTGGAATAATCAGGAATAAGCTAAAAGTAAATGCTACTATAAGCAATGCAATCGCATTTATGAAAATTCAGGAAGAATTTGGAAGTTTTAGTGATTATATATGGCAATTCACAAATGGAAAACCAATAAAAAATACTATTGCCAATTATAAAGATGCTCCTGCAAATACCGAATTAAGCAATACAATTAGTAAAGATTTAAAAAAGAGAGGGTTTAAGTTTGTTGGCACAACCGTTGTATATGCACATATGCAAGCTACAGGAATGGTTAACGACCATGAAGTATCCTGTTTTAGATATAATGAAGTTTAAAAATTTATAGGCTTAATTACTTCTAAATCTTTAGAATCGTAAGGAATTACTTCTAATATTTTTTGAATAGCTTCAACTCTTGCTCTAATCTTTCTGTTTGCTTTAATAATAATCCAAGGTGATAATTCAGTATTTGTTTTTTCAAACATTTTTGTTTTATACTCTGTATAATTGTCCCAAAGTTCTATAGCTTTAGCATCAACAGCACTAAACTTCCATTTTTTTAATGGACTTGTTTTAATATCCTCGAAACGTTCAGCTTGTTCTTCTTTTGAAATTGAAAAATAGAATTTTATAAGTCGAATTCCTGACTCAATAAGCATTCGCTCAAACTCATTTACCTGATTCATAAATCGTTGATATTCTTCTTGTGTACAAAAATTATTAACTGGTTCTACCACAGCACGATTGTACCAACTTCTATCAAAAAATACAATTTTTCCTTTTTTAGGTAAATGGTTTATATAACGCTGAAAGTACCATTGGCTCTTTTCGTCTTCGGTTGGTTTAGGTAAAGCTACCACTTTAAACTCTCTAGGGTTAAGATGTTCTGTTGTTCTTCTAATAGCTCCACCTTTTCCAGCTGCATCTCGACCTTCAAATAGAATTACTACTTTTTCATCATTTTCTCCAACCCATTTTTGAAGTTTTATGAGTTCTTCTTGAAGTTGTTTTAACTTGTTTTCATACTTCACATAACGAAGTATTTTAGGAATCGTAAAATTTTCCTCTTTTAGGAATTGCTTAATCCCTTTTTTTGAACTTAAGAGCTTTAAATCTTTATCTGTTAAATTTTCTGTCATTTCTAGTGTCTTATTTTATAGCTCTATGATAACGTTGCACCACATTTGGGTCTCTCAACATTGTTAAACCTGATTTTCGTTTCCCTTCATAATCAAACTTAGATAATAAATAACGCATACTTTCTAATCGTGCTTGTCTTTTATTATTTGTAATGATCAACATCCAAGGGCTAAATGTTGTATGGGTTTTGCTAAACATTTGTTTTTTGTAAAATGTATAATCATCCCAACGCACTTGCCCTTCTTTATCAACAGGACTAAATTTCCATCGCTTTAATGGGTTTTTCAATCTCGCTTCAAAACGTCTTGCTTGCTCATCTTTGGTTATTGAAAACCAAAACTTTATAATATCTACACCATCTTCGTATAACATGTGTTCAAACTCAGTAACTTGAACCATGAATTTTTCGTACTCTCTATCTGTACAAAACCCCATAACAGGTTCAACCACAGCACGATTATACCAACTTCTATCAAAAAATACGATCTCACCTGGTTCTGGAAGTTCTTTAATATAGCGTCTAAAATACCACTGTCCCTTTTCAACTTCGGTTGGTTTGGTTAAGGCAACCACACGATTTGAACGAGGATTTAAGTGCTCTGTAAATCTACGTATGGCTCCACCTTTTCCAGCAGCATCACGCCCTTCAAAAATAACACACACTCGTTTTTTATGTTTTGCCACCCAACGTTGTAAATTCACTAATTCCGCTTGAAGTTGTAACAATTCTTTTTCATATTGAGCTTTTTCAACAATTTCATCTAGAATGTTTTTATCTATCTTATTTTTAAGAATATCTAAAAACTTTTCTTTGTCTTCATACTGATTAAAATCTTCTCTTGTAAGCATTAATTTTTGATTATGTTTTACGAATATCTACCTTTTATTTTTTTCTACCTATGACTTTTGTCAATTTAGTGATTTTATGTATTTACTTCGAGCTATATATTCGGCTCCTAAGCTCTCTAAGTGACTTGTATGTACTTGACAATCTATTAGACTGTAGTTTGAGTTATTTACAAATGTTATAAAGCCTACTTTACTTGCATTACTTTCTTTAGTAAACATACTTTCTCCACTAAATACTTCCCCATTTAAATCAACGCCATAAAGTCCTGCTACTAGCTTATTTTCTCGCCAAACCTCAACGGATTTTGCAAATCCTAAATTGTGTAAATCGCAATAAGCCTCAATCATTTCATTAGTAATCCAAGTGCTAGATTGTCCTTCTCTTTTAGCTATTGCACATTCTGTAATTACGCTTCTAAAATCTTTATTTACTGTTACTGTATAGTTACTGTTTTTTAGTATTTGCCTCATACTTTTAGAAACTTTCAATTTATTAGGAAAAAGCACAAATCTAGGATCTGGCGACCACCACAAAACTGGTTGTCCTGTTTCATACCATGGGAAGATTCCGCTTTTGTATGCCTCTATTAAACGTTCAACTGTCAAATCACCTCCAATTGCTAGCAATCCATCTTCATTTGCCATAGAAACATCTGGAAAATTGCTATTTATAGTAAGAAAGTGCATATAGATATGATTAAGTGTAGTGGTTTTAATGTTTATGAAAATTAAGATAATTTATCTCAACAAAAAAGCCTCAATACAAAGATTGAGGCTTTTTATTTCAAAAGTATATTTTAAAAAGGAAGATCGTCGTGTTCATCTTCATTTAAACTATCAACAGGTTCAAAAGCTTCTGTTGGTGGTACTGGTGATACATTTCCATTTGAAGCTTCTTGTTGTACATTTTCTATTCTCCAACCTTGAATTGAATTAAAATATTTTGTTTCTCCTTGTGGATTCACCCATTCTCTACCTCTAAGATTGATGTTAATTTTAACTTGCTGTCCAGCTTGATAAGCATCTAATAATTCTGTTTTATCTTGAACAAACTCTATCATTATGTGTTGTGGATATTGCTCTTCTGTAGTGACAACTACTTCTCTCTTTCTAAACCCATTTGTTCCAAACGTTTGAGTTTCTCCAATTACTTTAATTTTTCCTTGTACTTCCATCGGTTCTTACTTAATTATTTATTTCTGTTAATTTTAATTCTAATTTATATTTTCTGATAATAATAATTTCCAAGCACTTTCAACATCACCATAACTTAAATAGTTTTGTGCAATTTTGTGCTTTTCTCTATGCGACATACCTCTAACATTAGGATAACGTTCACTTACATCTTTTATAAAATCTTCTATTTCTTTATTACTTGGCAAAGTTTCAATATTCCCTAACATTCCAAGGTCATTTCCAGTTAAAATCATACTATTTTTAACATACTCAGGCATGGCATCTACGCCTATTCCTAAAGTTGATAATGGTTTAGGAATTTCGAAAAAACCTTTATTTGCTCTACTATAATAACTTCCGCCAGCTCTGGCTACCAAGTCTAATTTTTCTTGGCTAATACTTTTATCGTCATTGAGAACTTCACTAGCAATGTGAAACTTTACCACTTCACAAATTATTAAATTTCCTGCACCTCCTTCTGTACCTAGCTTAATAACCTCGTTAACCTTACACTCAAATTGAATTGGAGATTCGGCTACTCTAAATGGCTTTACCAAATCAGACTCCAACATAGTTAATCCTGCTTTCTCAAATTCGTTGACATTTTCAGGATACTCTGTGCTACTTAATGACATTTGATGAACGATATCAAAATTCACCACATTAATAACCACTTCTTTTACCTTATCTACATTATCTAAGGTGTGCTTAGTGGTATTATCTCTAACACGTCTTGCAGGCGAAAAAATCATGATTGGAGGGTTAGCACTAAAAACATTAAAGAAACTAAATGGTGATAAATTAGGATTTCCATCAGCATCTATGGTACTAGCAAACGCAATAGGTCTTGGTGCTATAGCACTTAGTAAATAACTATGTAATTTCCCTACTGATATGTCCTTTGGTTCTAACGAAAGCATCTCTAAAATTTTGAGCAACAAAGTTAACAATCTAAGTATTAACTAAAAACCATTTTACTAACAACTAGGACAATAATATTAACATATTTACATTATATTTAAAATTGAAAAATCAAACTTATCTTTTTTGAGTAACAGAAACATTTTACGTTGGGTTATTGTAGTAGCATCTTTTGCTATTATTTCTTTAATTCTTTGGAATACATACGATTTTTTTCAAAAATTTAAAGCTGAAGAGCGCGTAAAAATGGGAACTTGGTCCTATGCTCAAAGTGATTTTTTAGGAAACATGTATGACTTAGATGCGGATGTGAATCCTGTGACTTCTCATATTTTAACAGATTCAACTAGCATTACAAATCCAATGATGATGGTTACTCCAGAAGGTGAATTTAGAATTTTAAAAAATATTGACACCACAAATATTAGTGATGTTAATACTTATCTAAATAAATTAAGGGATCGTTATGAAAAAGAAAATATTCCTATTTCTGTTAATTATCAAGAAACCGAATATGGAACTATAGTATATGGAAACTCTCCATTACTAAATAAACTAAAATACTACCCATTAGCTTTAATTCTAATTATCATTTTATTTGGAGCAGTGGCATTTTTCTTTTATAAAAGTTCAAAAGTTGCCACTCAAAACAAGTTATGGACTGGAATGGCAAAAGAAACAGCACATCAAATTGGTACGCCTTTATCATCTTTAATTGGGTGGACAGAGATATTAAAAATGGAAAACGTAAATCCAGAGCATATTCAAGAAATTGAAAAAGATATCGATAGACTTCAAACTATTACAGAACGATTTAGTAAAATTGGGTCTATCCCAACACTAGAAACCTCAAATATTATTAATGAAACCAAAGAGGCTTATAACTACTTAAAAACGCGTTCTTCCAAATTAGTAGATTTCGAGTTAGTTGCTCCAAATGATTCAATTAATGTAAATCTAAACAGGCAGCTTTATGGTTGGACTATAGAAAATTTAGTGAAAAATGCTATAGATGCAATGAAAGGTAAAGGTCAATTAAAAATTGAAGTGTTACCAAATGACAAGTATGTTTACATAAGAGTTTCTGATACTGGAAGTGGAATTCCAAAAGCTCGGTTTAAAAAAATATTCGAACCTGGTTTTACAAGTAAAAAACGTGGTTGGGGTTTAGGCTTATCACTTGCAAAACGTATTGTAGAAGATTACCATGATGGAAAAATAAAAGTGGTGTCTTCTGAAATTGGAAAAGGTACTACGATACAAATTTCGTTAAAAATAATTTCGGCTTAATATTATGAAACAAAATTATATTCATATAAAAACCGAATCTCTTAATAATAATTGTCCAGAATGTTTTTCAACTGAAGGATTACAATTAAGCTTTAATCAAAAACATACTGAAACACGTTTTTACAAGTCATGGACGAATGATATAATTCATGAGTTAAAATGTAGTGTATGTAATACTGAGATTTTTCCTATTCGTTGGACTGATGAGATAGATCGTGTTGTAGATTACAAGAAAAAAGCATTTACTCCTAAGCCAAAATCTTTTAAATTAAAACAATTGGCATGGGTACTTTTAATATCCTTAGATGTTTTAATACTTATAGGAATACTAATTGGTATTGGAGTTATTAAAATTTAAAGATTGCTATTAATAGCCTTTGCTAATTCTTCAAATTCGCTTTGAGTTAAAGACACTTTATTGACAAAACGAGCATCTTCCATAGAATTTAATGGAATTAAGTGTACATGTGTATGAGGAACCTCTAATCCGATTACAGACATTCCTACTCGCTTACAGTCAATCGTCTTTTCAATAGCAATCGCCACTTTTCTAGAAAAACTCATTAATCCATTATAAGTAGCTTCATCTAGATCAAAAATTTTATCAATCTCAATTTTTGGAACGCACAATGTGTGCCCTTTAGCATTAGGATTTACATCTAAAAAAGCTAAGAAGTCTTCAGTTTCGGCTACCTTATAGCAAGGTATCTCACCATTTATTATTTTAGTAAAAATAGATGCCATTAGGATCTTGATATTTCTAAAATTTCAAAATTTATGATCCCATTTGGAACTTGAATTTTTGCTACATCTCCAACAGATTTTCCTAGCAAGCCTTTGCCAATAGGAGAGTTTATAGATATTTTTCCTGACGCCAAATCTGCTTCACCATCAGCTACCAAAGTATAGGTCATTTCCATACCATTGGCTTGATTTTTAATTTTTACAATAGATAGTGCTAATACTTTTGACAAATCTAGTTGAGATTCGTCAATAAGTCTTGCTCCAGCTAAAGCTTCTTCAAGCTTAGCGATTTTCATCTCAAGCATTCCTTGAGCTTCTTTGGCAGCATCATACTCAGCGTTTTCACTTAAATCACCTTTATCTCTTGCCTCAGCAATTGCATTAGATGCTTTTGGACGCTCTATATCTTTTAATTGTTTTAACTCTGCTCGTAACCTTTTTAATCCCTCAGCAGTGTAATAAGATACGTTGCTCATAATTCCTCTTTTAATTAAAAAAGTGCTCATAGATTATCTATAAACACAATACATCTCATCTACATGAAATTGTAGTACAAATATACAAAATTTACATTAATAGCGTTATTATTGTAAATTGCAGCAGAATTCTAAATTACTATGAAAAAACTCATACTCAGTCTACTATTTCCTTTACTATTAGTCTCTTGTAGCAAGAGTGATATTAATAATCGTAACTGTAGGTTTCTACTTAATATAGGTGTTAATACAAGTATAAACTTAAACTTACCACAGTATAGTTCTTTACAGTTTGTAAGCAATTCTGTTTTTGTTCCTAATGTTGGTAATGGTGGTCTCATTGTTACAAATTCTGGTACTGGTTTTTTAGCTTGGGATGCTAGCGACCCAAACCATACACCAAGTTCGTGTTCGAAACTAGAAGTAAATGGGTTGGAAGGCACTTGCGGCTGTAGTGATGCAAATGTTTATAGTTTGATTACAGGACAACCGCTAAGTGATCCTAATTTAAACTGTGGGTTAAAAGCATACAGAGTAGAACAAAGCGGAAATGACTTAATTATAAATAATTAAAAACCTCTACAATATTTGTAGAGGTTTTTATAACTTCAAAAAGCTACTTATTTAAAACTTTAACGTAACTCCAACCAAGAAATTTGTTGTAGCTTGAGGATAATAGCCTTGTTCTTCGATAGAAGTTGGTCCACTCCATGTATTTAAATACGTATAACCTCTATCGACATATTCTTTATTGAAAAGATTATTTACTAATGCTTTAAACGCAATCGACTTAAAAATACTATTAACTTTTAGTTCGTACATCGCATTAAAATCACTCACAAAATATCCATCAATTTTCGACGCATCAGTATCTGTATTACTTAAATACTGTGAACTTACGTATTTACCTAGTAGAGCTAATTGCAAGTTTTGATTAGGCGTGTAAGTAATGGAATTCCCAGATACAAAATTTGGAGAAAAAGCTATATTTGTCTTTCCGAAGTTGGCTAAAGTACCATCTCTATCTATTACTAACTCGTCAATCTTATTTTCGCTTAAAGCAAAGTTTGAATTAAGCATCCATTTTTTTGAAATATTTAAACTAGCATCAACTTCTAATCCTAATCTATAACTATTATCTATATTTTCTCGCAAATATTCACCAACATTATCTATAGCTCCAGTAAGCACTAGTTGATTTTTATAATCCATATAATAAATATTGGTATTTAAGCTTAACTTATCATTAATAAATCGCCATCCAAATTCAAAATCGTTTAAACTTTCATGCTTCACTTTAGCTGCATTACTTTCAAAATCATTCCTATTAGGTTCTTTATTCGCTTTTCCATATGATGCGTACAAACTATTATTGTTATTAATTTTATACGTTAATCCAACTTTAGGATTAAAAAAGCTATAGGACTCATCAACATCAATAGGTATTCTGTTAGATGTTAAGCCTACAGTTTTATAATTTACAAATCGTCCTTGTAAGTCTACAAATGCTTTTAATTTATTTGACACTCTAAAACTAGTTTTAGAAAATATACTCCAATCAGTTTTATCGGATGCACTAAAATAATATTGGTCTCTAATACTTGTAGTAGGAGCTAAATCGCTTCCCCAAATTAACTCGCCATAATGGTCATTTTTATAGGTGTTTACAGATGCTCCAGAAATGATTTCTGTTCCATTTTCTTTATAGGTTACTGTTCCATTTACTACATAAAAATGATTGTCTAACCAACGACGCACAATAACATCACTACCATCATTAATTAAATTGTTATAATCTGCAGCGTCTCTATTGTCTTTAAACTGCTCAAAATAACCTTCTCCTCTAGTATAATTTAGCCCAAGGTTTGTTGTCCATTGATTATTCAATTTTTCATTCCAATGTAATTGATAATGGTTTTGCCAATAATTATCTGTTTCATTGTCATATGTGTATGGGTTTTGTCTTCTATCTTCTTCTAGCTGATCTGCAGACAAGCCATACCATGCTTGGTAGGTTTGCTCTTTTCCCCCAAAGGTTAATGCTTTTATTAATGTACTTTCATCAACATAGCTCCCTTGTAAATAATAAGACTTTAAATCACTAAACGCTCTATCTACATAACCATCAGAATAAATTTTAGATAACCTACCAGCAAATTCAAAATGCTCATTAATCTTTCCTGTAGTAAATTTTACTGTATGCTTTCGAGTTCCGAACGATCCAAATGAGTTTGAAATTTCTCCTCCAGCTTCATTAGAAATTGCATCTGTTAAAATGTTTAAGCTTCCTCCAAAAGCTCCTGATCCATTTGTAGAGGTTCCTACTCCTCTTTGCAATTGCAAATTTTGAGTTGAAGATGCAAAATCTCCTAGATTTACCCAAAATGTTCCTTGGCTTTCACTATCGTTATAAGGAATCCCGTTTATTGTTACATTAATACGAGTTGCATCCGAACCTCGTACGCGAAGATACGTATACCCTATACCTGCTCCAGCATCAGATGAAGTGATTACTGAGGGCAAATAATTTAAAAGAGCAGGAATATCTTGTCCTAGATTACGTTTTTCTAATGCTTTTTTATCAATATTAGAATGCGTGATTGGTGAAGTAGCTTCAACACGAACAGCTTTTACTAAAACCTCATCAAGTTTCTGAACTTTAGTTGTGTCTTGTACTTTTGTAGACTCTTGTGCTTTTGCACTGACTGATAACACTAATAGTGTTAAAAAAAGAAATAAATTTTTCATATCGATTAAATAAAATTATAATCGAATAAAAAGAGGTAATTATTCTTTTGTTGTTAAAATTTGTTTATGCCATTACGAGAAATTTTTACTCAGCGTAATCTATTTCTTTTTTTTCAGATTGCTTCAGTATAAAATACTTCGCAATGACGTTTCTAATTTATTTTCCTAAACAGCATTACCTGTTCTAGGTTCAATGGGTATGATCTCAGCCACTTATTGGCACCCCTTTATGAGAACGCTGCAAATATAACTATGAATTGGGAATTATGAATGACTATTTTTAGAAAAAATTATTCAATATTTGGTTTTTTTCTACTTGCCTTTTTTTCAGACTGTTTACTTTTGTTTAATAAACGTTTTTTTATAACTGCTTTAGGTGTTTTGCTTGGAATACGTTTTTTTTGCTTCTTAAGTCCTTCTTCTATTAGCTCAAAAAACTTAGTAATTACTAATTGTTTATTTTTAAATTGACTCCTAGTTTCAGAGCATTGGAGTATTAACACACCTTCCTTACTTAACTTTTTATTTAAAAATTCTTTTAGTTTTTCCTTTTCTTCTTCGGTTAAGCTAGATGAATCTTCTAAATTAAAGTATAACTCAACCTTAGTAGCTACCTTATTTACATTTTGACCACCACTTCCTGAGCTTCTTACAGCTTTAAAATTAAGTTCAGATATGAGTTGTTCTTTTTCCAACTTACTTAATTTGGTGCGGTGCTTTTAAAAGATCGTTAACCGTTTTAACAGGATTAAAAGTTATTAGCGGTACTTCCACAAAAATGGTATTCCAATACGCCATACTTCCATTCCATAATCCTGGTAATTCCAGCGCTTTTAAATCTTTACCAGTTTTAGTTTTCATGGTAATAAAAGCAGTATTATGGTTAATAAATCTTGTTAAGTCAAAGATTTCTCCTTTGTAATTCCTTATACTACACACTAAATCTACTGGATTAAAATGTGTAGCATTTTTAAGAATGTCATGTTGTTTAGGATTGTTTTTATCTATTTGAGCAGATTCAACAATTTGTAATGAAATAGTTCCAGAAGCATCTTTAACCCAAAAAGGACCTCCTCCTGGTTCGCCTTCATTTTTTACCATCCCACAAACGCGAATAGGTCTATGTAATTTACTTTTTAAATAGACCTTCTTTTCGTGAAAGCTTAGATTATTAAAACTAGAATCTAATATAACATTCATTTTTGTTGCTAAAAAATTAGCTATTTCAACAAGTTTCTCATTTGAAACTTCATAATTTAAAGCTTCTTCATATTCAAATGCTTTTTCTTGTATTTTTAGAATTACACCTGCAAGCATTTTTTTATATTTTGCAACCTCGCTTCTATATTTATTGACAACTACATTATCAATATTTTTAATAAAAATAATATCTGCATCAATCTCATTCAAGTTTTCAATTAAGGCTCCATGACCAGAAGGTCTAAACACTAATGCTCCATTATCATCTCTAAATGGCTCATTTTTTGGTGTTACTGCAATAGTATCGGTAGCATGCTTTTGATACGAGAACGAAATATTGAATCTCGTTTGGGTTTTATCCTCAACATCTTCTTCAATAAATTTAAACTCTTCGTCAAACTTATGTTTATGCTTTTCAGAAATAGTAAAATGTAAGCTTGCTTCATTGCTAGATGATGCATATTCGGCTGCTTCAAATAAATGTTCTTCAAAAGCTGTTGAAAAATGCTCTTTATAACGATGAAAAGGAAGTAATCCTTTTGGAAAAAACGAATAGTTTAATTGGTTTTCATCTAACATTGTTTTTACAAACAATAGTCGTTGTTCGTCATAAGAAAGGTCGTTATAGTCTACATAAGTTTTATGAATTCTTGTGACAACTTCTTCAAAAAAAGGAAGCTTTTCTAAGCCCACAAAAAACACCGATAGTTCTTTGACTTTGTTTTTGTTTATATACGAATTAATACTCTCCTTTTTAGGGTTAAATTCTTTTAAAAAAGTAAAAAGTGTTTTAAACATTCTTGTAGCTGCACCAGAAGCTGGGACAAATTTCACAATAGAAATTGAATCTCGTCTAGCATCAAATAGGTTGATTAATTCTTCTGCTTCTGTTTCATTAAAAGACAGTATTCCATTATCAATAGTGGCTGCACTTTGAAGGTTAATAAATGGTACTCCTTTTTTAAAAAGTGCTATTTGTGATATTACTTTGTCTACCGTTAATCCTTTTTCTTCTATTTGCTTTATGTCGTTTTGAGTGAAATTCAATGTCTTTCTTCAATTAATTTATTAATATGCTTTACTGCTTCGTCTAGCCGTTCTTTTTTATTTCCTTTAAGCAACACATAAGGTCTATTATGCTTTTTTAACGCGTCTTCAAAGGCTTTAAACATGCGCTCACGTTCATTTGGTTTATCGCGCAAATCGTCTGCTTCCCATGGCACATCAATATAAGTTAAAAAGTATAAATCGTAAGTGTTTTCAATAGCATATTTATCTAAAATTGGATCACACGTTCCAGAATAATAAGCTTCAGAATATACTTTGGTTTCTAATAAATCGGTATCACAAATTAAAACGGAATCTGTTTTTTTAGCAAGTTCATTCTCCATTTTCATTTGTCCAATAGCAATTGGCACCAAGTCTTTAGGTTCGCAAGTTCGTCGTTCGTTATTCCAAACATCTTGTAAATATTCACGTGCATATTCAGGAACCCAAACTGAGTTATAATATCTAGCCAAATGCCTGGACAAAGTTGTTTTTCCTGTAGATTCTGGACCAAACAACACTACTTTTATGCAGTTTGCTGGTTTTTGTTTAAGTGCTTTTTCCATGCTAAACATCCAAATATTGCAATAATTGTAAATCCTAAATATTGAAAACTAGTAAATGTAAATCCTTTATAAAAATACAAAGGCACGGATATAATATCTCCAATTATCCAAAAAATCCAATTCTCAATTTTTCTTCTTGCCATCAACCACATACCAACAAAAAATATAGCAGTAGTTATTGTATCGGCATAAGCAACCCAATCTGTCCACTTATCAAAAGTCTTGTAAACTATATAAACGAACACAAGCGTTGCTATAAAAATAAACCCACTAATTCTTTTTTCTTTTATAGTTGTTTTAGAGATTGGAGTAACATGGAATTCATCTACTTTTCTTGTCCATATATACCATCCATAAACACTCATAATGAAGTAATATGCATTAATCATCATATCTCCTAACAAGCCCCATTTCAATAATAAATACACAAAAATACTCGTACTTATCATTCCAGTTGGGAACACCCAAATTTTATTCTGTTTTGAGTACCATACAGACAAGAATCCAAAAATCACAGCTATAATCTCTAAAACTATATCAATAGTTTCTGATTTAGAATATTGCTCAAAAAGAAAATCAAAAATTTGGTTCATAATCACTTCTATTTGTTTTTACCAATTTTATAGTTAAAACTGAAATATCAACATTTTCTAACGAACGCTTAATCTCTCTATTTAAAAAAGGCATTAACTTATCGTAATCCCCAAATATTTGTGTACTTAACGGATTTTCTAAAACTTTAAATTCTGAATTTCGAAGTGCTTTTATAAAATCTATAACGTGTTTTTCGTAATCGTCCTGTAAAGGAGATAATGTTAGGTCTACTGATATTTCCATTTATTATTTTTTTAATTCTTCAAAAAACGTTTCATCTTCTTCAAAAGCGGTTCCAATAACTACGATGTCTGCTCCAGCTTGAAACGTATTGTTTAATTGTTCATTACTCCTAATGCCTCCACCAACAATAAGCGGAATTTTCAACTCTTGTTTTACTGAAGAAATTATACTTGAATTAATGGGATGTAACGCACCACTTCCTGCTTCTAAATATATGAGCTTCATTCCTAGTAACTCTGCAGCTTTCGCAGTATCTACAATCTCTTGAATATTATTTCTTGACATTGGAATCGTTTTAGTCACTTTTTGGACCGAAGTTTCTTTACCATTTTCAATTAGTATATATCCCGTTGGAATCACTTCAAGATTCGTTTGACGTAATTTTGAAACAGCTTCTACTTGCTTTCCTATTAAATACTCAGGATTTCTTCCAGAGATTAACGATAAAAACAATATAGCATCCGCAGCTTCAGTAATTTGATTAATGTCTCCTGGAAACAATACAACTGGTAACTTGGTCTGTTTTTTTACTTCTGAAACAAAAGATGTAATTACACTATCTTCGACTGTACTCCCTCCAACAAAAATATGTGTTGCCATAGAAGCATTTAATTTCAACATAAAGCTAGGTAAGGCTTCAAGCTTTATGTTATCAGGATCAATTAAAACCACTAATAATTTTTCCTTCTTGGAAATAGAAACAAGTATGTCTTGGTATATGTTCTTCATTTAAGCAATAACATAAGCACAAGTAAAGCCATCAAATTCTAAAAAATCCGTTTCGTATCTGTACTTCTTATTATTAAAATCAATCCAAGCAACAGTATTTCCATCTTTAACCATAAATGGGATTACTAAAAAATGATCTTTGAAAACCATTCCAGGCGTTGCAAATAATTTGTATAGAGATTCTTTTATGCACCAAATAATGGTCAATTCGTTTATATAGGTGTCTGATTCCTTTTTTAAATAATTGAATTCGTAACCAATAAATTTAGGTGCAATGCGAGCAATTTTATCTCGTTGCATTTCTATATCAATTCCAACTTCATTATCACTAATAATTACCCCACAGTACAAAAACGAATGCGTAATAGAAATACACTTTCCGTCTTTTAAATGAGGTTTACCAGTTTTGTCATAAAATAAATCTTGGTCTGTGTATCCTAAGTCTCTTAATATATGTCTTACGCTTAAAAACCCACGCTGATGCCATTCACTTTTCATTCCTAAAACACGCTCTAAACTATTATGTTTTAGGTCTAATGGCTCTATTAACTCATCATACGATTCGGTAATCTTCCAGATTTTAACAGTAGTTTGTGAGTTTGGAGTAAAGGTTTTGTAAAGAGGCATTTATTTTCTGAAAGTTAATAGTTATCTTTGCAGCGTCTAAGGCGCATTTGGCATTTTAACAAAGCGAATTTAACTATTTTTAAGTTCCAAACCCAAAGTTGTAGCCTTTAAAACAAATAGAAAAATATACTTATATGAGCACAAAAACAATTCCTTACGTAGCTAACAAAGTTAAAGATATGTCGCTTGCGGCTTGGGGAAGAAAAGAAATTGAATTAGCTGAAGCTGAAATGCCAGGATTAATGAGTCTTCGTGAAGAATACAAAAATTCTCAACCTTTAAAAGGCGCACGTATTGCTGGATGTTTACACATGACCATTCAAACAGCAGTGTTGATTGAAACATTACAAGCATTAGGAGCCGAAGTAACTTGGAGTTCTTGTAATATTTTTTCAACTCAAGATCAAGCTGCTGCTGCAATCGCTGCTGCTGGAACTGCTGTATATGCATGGAAAGATATGACCGAAGAAGAGTTTGATTGGTGTATCGAACAAACTTTGTTTTTTGGTGAAGACCGTAAACCATTAAACATGATTTTAGATGATGGTGGCGATTTAACAAATATGGTATTGGATAAATACCCAGAATTAGCTGCTGGAATTAATGGATTATCTGAAGAAACTACAACGGGTGTTCACAGGTTATACGAGCGTGTAAAAAACGGAACGTTAACAATGCCAGCAATAAACGTTAACGATTCGGTAACTAAATCTAAATTCGATAATAAATATGGTTGTAAAGAAAGTGCTGTAGATGCTATTCGTCGTGCAACCGATATCATGCTTGCTGGAAAACGAGTAACTGTATGTGGGTATGGTGATGTTGGTAAAGGTACAGCTGCTTCTTTTAAAGGTGCAGGAAGTATTGTAACTGTTACCGAAATAGACCCAATTTGTGCTTTACAAGCTGCTATGGATGGTTTTGAAGTAAAGAAACTTGAAACAGTTATTGGAAATACTGACATTGTTATTACTACTACTGGAAATAAAGATATTGTACAAAGCCAACACTTTGAAGCCTTAAAAGACAAAGCGATTGTTTGTAATATTGGTCACTTTGATAACGAAATTGATATGGCTTGGTTAAATAAAAATTATGGCCATACAAAAAATACTATTAAGCCTCAAGTAGACAAATACACCGTAAATGGTAAAGATATTATCATTTTAGCTGAAGGCCGTTTAGTTAACTTAGGTTGCGCAACAGGTCATCCAAGTTTTGTAATGAGTAATTCATTTACAAACCAAACCTTAGCTCAAATTGAATTGTGGAACAACAAGGAGGCCTATGGAAATGATGTATACATGTTGCCAAAAGCTTTAGATGAAAAAGTAGCCAAATTACATTTGGCAAAAATTGGTGTAGAGCTTACAGAACTTCGCGAAGAACAAGCAAGCTATATTGGTGTTACTGTTGAAGGCCCATATAAGCCTGAACATTATAGATATTAGATCTTTATGGTTATGCTGAACTTGTTTCAGCATCTCGTTATAATTATAATCCTTGCAGAAATGTGAGGTTTTTTTTGTTTATTACAATGGCTTGAAATTATAAACTGATAAGAACATCTCTTTTCTGTTATTGATGCCATTACTTTATCACTAAAGAAAAATTCAATCTACCTTATAAACTAAAAATCACACTATATCCCTATAATGTGGCTTTCCTTTTTATAATTATGGCACGAAGTTATAAACTTCGCGCAGCTAGTGAAAAGTTCAACAGAAATGTTGGACTTTTTTTGTTTAAAAAATCTTACCTTTAAATATAAAATAAAGGAGTGCGTTTTTTAATTTATAAATTAATATAATTATTGAGAATTATTATCTGGTTACTCAATTATGTGAATAAAAAGGCTAATTATATGACATGTAAAGTTTATTTAACTAGTGTTATTTTTTTGTTTTTGTGTACAACAGGAATCACTCAAACATTTGAGTTTGGTCAAGTATCAATGGCAGAATTAAAAATGGAAGAAGATTCCTTGTTTCCACAAGCTGACGCCATTGTTTTAGACCGTTATGTATATGCTAAAGTTGGACAATCAATAGAGGTATACGAGAAAATAAAAATTCTTACCAAAGAAGGTTTAAGCTATGCTACTATAGATATACCATACTATAATGCTTTTGGAATAAAAGGCAATACATTTAATCTTGTAAAAGGATTAATACAAAAGGATGAACTAACTAAAGAAATGATTTTTACGGATAAAATAAAGAATAGTGATAGAGTTTTGACAGACAAAAAAGTAGCTTTTCCTAATGTTAGGGTAGGGAGCGTAATAGAGATTTATTATGTAACCTCAACAGGTTCTACCGCAGACATTAATTTGCAGTATTCTATACCAATTAAAAAAATTAATGTTGAAATTTTTAACGCCTCAGGTTCGACCTATCGTTTTGTTCAAAACCCAAGAGCATATTTAAAAGTAACCCGAAAGGAAACAAAGAAAAAAGTATTTATTAGTTCTGTTAATGTGCCTCCATTAGAATATGAAAGTTTTGTTTATGATATCGAATTGTATAGAGCAAAATTATTCATGAAAAGATTAGGTTATGTTGCTTTATTTGATGAGTGGAAAGATATTCCAAGACTTTTGTTTAAAGAAGATGAATTTAAATATGAAATTAGACCTAAAGGAATTTTTAAAGATGAAGTTTCTAAATTAATTGAAGATACTCATGAACCATTAGAGCGAGTTAAGTTAATCTATAGTTATTTGAAAGATAATATAGTATGGAATGGGGATTTTGGTATATATCCAGATAATGGAACAAAATCAACGTTTAAACAAAAAAAGGGAGATGTTTCAGATATAAACATGTTATTTGTTTCCATGTTACGAAGTATAGATATAGAATCGTATCCAATTTTGGCTTCTAGTAAAATGAATGGTATTCATTTAACAGCTAGTAGAGAAGCTTTTAATTATACTTTAACAGGGGTAAAAATATCGAATAAATGGTATGTATTAGATGCTGCTAACCCTAAAGCCACTTTTGATTATATTCCTAGTTATATGATTAATTGGAGGGGAATGATTTTAAAAGATCAAGACAATTTTGAATGGATTGACCTAAGTTCTACTAAAACTTCTCAAAATAATATAATAGCAAATATTCAACTAAGTGAAGATTTTGTTTTATCAGGAACTATTAAGGAACGTAAAACAGGGTATTTTGGTATTGATATAAGGGACCAAATTAAGGACACGAATATTGAAAAAGACAGTCTTTTAGGAATTAACAAAGCGAGATTAGAGCTTAGAAATATAGACTTTAGTTTAGTTGAGAATTCAGAGAATGTAGATGTTTCCTATGATTTTTATTTTGAAGATGCTATAGAAGAAATTGCAGATCAGTTGTATTTATCACCGTTATTTTTTCTTTCAACTTCAGAAAACCCTTTTAAGAAATCAACTAGAAAATATCCTATAGATTTTGGATATCCTTTTGCAAGTCAATATAATATTACTATTAAAATCCCCAAAGGTTATGAGCCAATATCTATTCCTAAACCGATTCAAGTAGCTATGCCTAATAACTATGGGACTTATTTTTACCGTATTTCAAGACAAGGAGGCAATTTGCAGGTGATAGTGAAATTTAAAGTCAATGAACCTATTATCCATATTGAGTATTATGAAGAGCTCAAGGAGTTTTTTAAGCTGAGAATAAATAAAGAAAATGAAAAAGTTATTTTAGGTAAAGTAAACTAATATGTTATATATAATAGTTAATCACCCCCAGAAGTAGACTCATAAATGAGCTTCTAAATATTTTTAGCTTTTAGAAAAACATATTGTTCTTCGACTTAACCTTTTGATGTGTGTTCTTAGTGTTAGATTCATGCGTTCAATCTTGTTTGTACAATATTGAACGTGTTTATGAATTTCCTTTGGGATCATACTTGGGTAAATATTTAATCCATCAGTATAAATTCTTTGGGTTGCAGTAATAATACCTTATTAATTATTGGATAGATACGTTCTTTTGAACGCGTAGTTGTAATTACAAAATCTATAACTTGTTTTGTTTTTCTCTCTATAGCATAAGCAAGCCAATTTTGAGAGTTGCCATTTGCAATTTTTATAAACATCTCATTAACTTCAAACTTACACCCAAGTTTATTAAAATATGGAATCTTGATTTGTTTACTAATTTTCAACATTCTTGACAAAACTGTTCCACAAGAAATACTTAACATTCTTGAAATACTTCTAACACCACAACCTTCTTTAAGTAATTGTTTTAGCAACGAATTGATACTACTACCGTAAGCTTTATATGTATAGTCATTTTGAAAATAACGCTCACAATCTTTACAATAAAATCGTTGCGTATTATTTCTTTTTCCTTTTTTAATCGTGTTGATCTGCCCGCAATATTTACAATTCATTTTGTAAATATAATCTTAAGTTCCAATTTGAAACACGATAGGATTTTTATCCCCTATTTTATAACGTATAATAGATGTTCATAATTTCAAATAACAAGAATAGGTTTCGAAAACGAAACCTATTCTTCTTTTAATCCATTGGTTTTCAATAATTACAACCTAATAATTGACTTAGGTGCCAATTTGGAACATTACCGTTTTTCAGTGTTTTAATTTCTATTTTTAAGCTATATCCTATTTTGGGACATTACCCGAACTGACGGAACATAAAAAACCCTCTCTGTTTCCAGAAAGGGTTTATATATTTTAAAAGAAAACTTATGTCTTAAGCCTCAAAAGGCTCAACAGAAACATAAGACTTATTGTCTTTTTTCTTTGTAAATTTTACAAGTCCATCAACTTTAGCATGTAAAGTATGATCTTTTCCTTGGTATACATTTTCACCTGGGTGATGTGTATTTCCTCTTTGTCTAATGATAATGTTTCCAGCTATTGCAGCTTGGCCACCAAATATCTTAACACCTAAGCGTTTCGATTCTGATTCTCTACCATTCTTCGAACTTCCGACTCCTTTTTTATGTGCCATTTTATTTCGATTTTAGATTATTAAAATTAACTTAAAGCAGCAATTAAATCGGCTTTCTTCATTCCAGAAATACCTGTAACTCCTTTTGCTTTAGCCATCTCTTTTAATTCAGCAACAGTCATATTACTTAAATCTTGAGTAGCTTCTACTTTTTTAGCAGCTGGTTTTGCTTCTGCCTTTGGAGCAGCAGCCTTAGGTTCTGCTTTTTTAACTTCTTTTTTTACTGGAGCAACTTTTTCAGCTTTAGCTGGTTTTGCTCCTGAAGCAACAATTCCTTCAATTAAGATTTCAGTTAAAGATTGTCTGTGTCCGTTTTTCTTACGGTAACCTTTACGTCTTTTCTTCTTGAAAACTATTACTTTATCACCTTTAAGGTGCTTTAAGACTTTTGCACTTACTTGTGCTCCGCCTATAGCTGGGGCGCCTACAGTTACTTTGTCACCATCGCTTAACAAAAGTACGTTGTCGAAAGAAACTTTCTTACCTTCTTCTGTTTGTAAACGATGAACAAAGACTTTTTGGTCTTTTTCAACTTTAAATTGTTGCCCTGCTATCTCTACAATTGCGTACATAGCGTAACGTTTATATTAATTAATTTTGTTCAAAAATGAGTGCAAATATACTGCTAATTAATTAATCTGCAAACGTTTTTAAAACATTTAATATGCTAAACATATAAAGTCTAATATCGTTTATTGGCTAAGTAAATACCTAGTAAAATTAAAATGGTTGCTAAGCCTTGTAAAACACTAAAGCTTTCACCATCTAAAATTCCCCACATTAAAGCAATTAAAGGCATTGAATAGGTAACTGAAGATGCAAAAACTGGTGTTGCCATTTGCACTAATTTGTTGAACAACACTTTGGCTAAAGCAGTTCCAAAAGCCGAAAGAATAACGATATAAAGCATTGACATAGCAAAATCGTCATTACTAAAATCTGCTTTTTCAAAAAAGTCGGTTGATAATAATACTATTATTGCTGGAATTATTATCGCAGTAAAATTTCCAACTGCAATTGTAATGGCTTTTACATCTTGCAAATGTTTCTTTATAATATTGACATTTATACCGTACATAACAGACGAAATTACCACAAGTCCAGCGTATAAATAATTTTGGTCTGGGTTCAAGTCTGCACCTTTAATAATCAACAAAGCAGTTCCAACAAACCCAATAATTACTCCCATTATTTGTCGTTTAGATGAAGCTATTTTAAAAATGACAAAACCAAGCAAAATAGTATTTAAAGGAGTTAGGGAGTTTAAAATAGAGGCTACTGCACTATCAATTTCAGTTTCTGCATAAGCAAACAAAAACACAGGAAAAAATGTACCTAGGAGCCCTGAAATAATTAACCATTTCCATTGAATTTTGGTAATGTTTTTAATAGTGTGAAATCCGAAAATGAAAATGAAAAATCCAGAAAAAATGATTCTCAACGCACCTAATTGTAAAGGTGTAAGACCTATTAAACTTTTTTTAATAAGTATAAAGGAACTTCCCCAAATTAGAGAAAGAATTATAAGATAAAGCCATTTTTTGTTTCCTGGATGCATTAATCTATAAATTGTCTAAAAACCATCAATTTAAATGCAAATAACAGCAATTATTAGTAATTTTGTAGTCAATCTAATATTTAAAACCTATGAAGACATTAAAAAATATTTTAGCGGTTGTTATGGCAATGACTTTAATAGTTTCTTGTAAAAATGAAACAAGCCCGGAAATAAAGATAATAAATACTGATGTAGCTGTAAAAACTGAAAAAGTATTAAATCTTGATGCAAATTTTGTAAAAACTGAATTCACTATTGATGGTATGACTTGTGAAATTGGTTGTGCAAAACTTATCGAAAAAAACATCAATAAAATGGATGGTGTAAAATCTGCTAAAGTAGATTTTAACAATAAACTAGCTATGGTAGAATATGATGAAGCCATGGTTAACCATACATCGTTAGAAGAAACTGTAATAAAATCGGCTGACATTTACAAAGTAAGTGAAATGAAAACTGTAAAGGAGTTCTCTGCTAAAAAAAACAAAGAATGTGACGAGAATTGTACAATGGCTTGTTGTAAAGATAAAACTGAAGTTGAGAAAAAAGACTGTGCTGAAGATTGCAAAAAAGCATGTTGCGCCGAAAAGAAAGTGAAAGCTTAGTTCTTTAATTTATAATAAAAGAGGCTGTCTTAAAACAACTAATAAGCGTCATTCTGAATTTATTTCAGAATCGTATTATTTTGATTATTAAACTTGATGAGAACCTGAAACAAGTTCAGGTTGACAAAAAATTACTTTTAAGACAACCTCTTTTATTTCTATTTATTCATTAAATCTTCAATTTCGTCGGCATCAATTGGAATGTTTTTCATAAGATTAATTGGCTCTCCTTTTTCCTGAATTACAACATCATCCTCTAATCTAATTCCCATACTTTCTTCTTGAATATATATTCCAGGTTCCACAGTAAATACCATATTCGCTTTCATTGGTGTTTTTAATTCGCCATAATCATGAGTATCTAATCCCATGTGATGCGAGGTCCCATGCATAAAGTATTTTTTATACGCTGGCCATTTAGGATCTTCGTTTCGCACATCGGCTTTATCTATTAATCCCAAACCTAACAATTCCGAGGTCATTATTTTCCCAACCTCAATATGGTAATCTGCCCAAATTGCTCCAGGGACCAACATTTTAGTAGCTTCATTTTTTACACGATGTACTGCATTGTACACTGCAAGTTGTCTATCTGTAAATCGCCCATTTACTGGAATTGTTCGTGTCATATCACTAGAATAGTTAGCATACTCTGCACCAACATCCATCAATAACATATCGCCATCTTTACAAGCTTGATTATTTTCAATATAATGCAACACACATGCGTTGAATCCAGAACCAATTATTGGTGTGTAAGCAAAACCTTTAGATCTATTTCTAAGAAATTCATGCATAAATTCTGCTTCAATTTCGTATTCCATTACGCCAGGTTTTACAAAATTAAGTATGCGTCTAAATCCCTTTTCGGTAATATTGCAAGCCGTTTGCAAAAGATCTATTTCTTCAGGTTCTTTTACGCCACGAATATTCTGCATTATAGGAAAACTCTTTGCCCAATTATGTGCTGGAAACTTGTCTTTGACTGTTTTTACAAAACGTGCTTCACGTGATTCTAATTCAACCGCTTGACGATAATGTTCGTTTGTATTAAAATAAATGGTTTCAGCTTCAGTCATTAAATCAAAAAACACTTTATCAAAATCACTTAGCCAATACACTGTTTCTACTCCAGAAGTTTGTATTGCCTGTTCTTTAGTAAGTTTTGCACCTTCCCAAATAGCTATATGGTCGTTAGTTTCTCTTACAAAAAGTACTTCACGATGTGCCTTGTCCATGGCATCTGGAAATAAAAGTAAAATACTTTCTTCTTGGTCAACACCACTTAAATAAAAAATATCGCTATGTTGCTCAAAAGGCATGGTGCTATCTGCTCCTGTTGTAAAAATATCGTTGGAATTAAACACAGCAATTGCTTTGGGTTTCATTTGAGCTACAAATTTTGCTCTGTTTTTTATAAAAAGTTTGTTGGATATTGGATGGTATTTCATGAGTTTATCTATTAAAAAAACAAATGTAAACAAATAAAAAAGCATCCAAAAAGGATGCTTCATATTTATATCTTTACAATACTATTATTTCATTGCTTTTTTTATTACTCCCACAATGGCTAATAAAATTCCACCACCAACACCTCCACTTCCAATGCTGCCTAATATACCACTTAAGTCCATTTCTCCTCCTCCATCACCAATACCTAACATTCCTAAAACTTGACCTCCTAATCCTCCTCCAAGGATACCAACTACTGAATTCCAAAGTGTTCCTAGTGAGAAATTTTTCATTAAAGAGCCTGCTAAGTTTCCACCTACTGCTCCACTTATTAATTGAATAATTAACGGTAAATAATCTTCCATTTTATTAAAATTTATGGGTTAATGTTGTTTCAATTTAATAAAAAAATCTAACATGCTATTTTTTAGTGATTTTATTACTATTTAAAATTTATATTTCTTGTTCATTTGTCTCAATTTAAGTAATTTCAACTTTCTTTTTAACCAACCAAAAATAAACACTATTCGAAATGAAAAAATTAGGAATTCTTTTAATAATTGCTTTCATCACCTTTTCTTGTGCTAAGGAAGAAAAAGCACTGAGCAACGCTGAATTATTTGCAAAAATAGACACTGAAATTAAAGCAAATTCTCAAGCATATAAAGATTTGAAAGTTGCTTCGGAAACTATCGGTCATCGACTCACAGGTTCGGAAAATGGTGCAAAAGCTGAAACATTTGCTTACAATAAATTCAAAGAATATGGTTTTGATGATGTGATCTATCAGCCTTTTGCTGTTGAAGCATGGTCTCGTGGTGATGTATCATTACAAATCGATGAAAACGACACCAAGGTTGTTACCTTAGGACACTCTCCTGTTGAAGCTAAAGTTACTGGAAACATTGTCGATATGGGGAATGGACTTGAAGCCGATTATGCTGCAAATCCTGACGCTGTTAAAGGCAAAATAGCCTTAATGTACATTGGGATTCTTCCTGATAGTGGAGAAGGACTAACCAATCTTCACAGAAGTGAGAAATCTGCCATCGCCATAAAATATGGTGCCATAGGAATCATCATCATTAATCAAGTAGATAATGGTGTATTGTTAACAGGAACCGCATCTGTTACTGGTGCTTTATTGCCAATTCCTGCTGTATGCATTGGAAAAGAAGATGGTATGGCATTAAAAGAAAAATTAAAAACCTCTTCTTCAACCGCAACCATTAGTATGACTAATAACAGTAGTATGATAAACGCTAGAAATGTCGTTGCTACTTTAAAAGGAAGTGAGATTCTAGAAGAAGAAATTGTTATTGGAGGTCATTTAGATTCTTGGGATTTAGCGACAGGAGCGATAGATAATGGTATTGGCTCGTTTGCAGTCATAGATATTGCTCGCGCATTTCAAGCTAATAACTTAAAGCCAAAACGCACAGTAAAATTCGTGATGTTTATGGGTGAAGAACAAGGCTTATTTGGCTCTCGTCACATGGTTGCAGAAGCTGTAAAAGAGGGAGGTATTGACAATATTAAATACATGATGAATTTGGACATGGCTGGAAACCCTGTTGGGATGAATGCTGGCGGACAATTAAACGATGAGAATTTCTTTACGGAACTGGGCGCAACGATACAGCAACAAGACAGTATCTTTAAAAATACATTTTCAAACAGGTCTGGACTGCATAGCGACCACCAGCCATTTATGTTGGAAGGTGTGCCAATTCTTTCGGTTCATAGTAATTTAGACCGTTCTATTTATGGGTGTTATCATTCTGATTGTGATGATTTTGATTTAGTAAACGAAGAACATATTACCAATACAGCTCGTTTTGGAACGATGATACTTTATGGGCTTGCTAATGCCGAAACATTGCCAGCAACAAAAATGGACAGCGAAACCACTAAAGAGTTTATGATTAAAAATAATCTAAAAGAAAAATTAATAATAGGTGGTGATTGGAAATGGGAAGAATAACTCTTTTCTTTTATTCTCGTTGTTTCTGAAATCCAGGATACAAGGTTTTAAGTTCAGTTTCAGGCATTGAAATCATATTTACATCTAAAGTAATTGTAGTAAGAGGCTCATTAATCGAGTCTCTTTCTACATTAACAATAGTATCAACAACATCCATACCTTTAATAACTTTACCAAAAATCATATAGTCTCCATCCAAACGATGCAAGCCTTCTTTATTATGAACAATATAAAACTGGCAACGTGCCGATAGTTTTTCAGCATTACCATCACGTCCAGCACCAAAAGCTCCATAGGTATGTGTTAATGAATCTACGAATTCTGGTTCTAGCAAATATTCTGGATCATTAAATCCTTCAGGCGTATCTGGACACCCTCCTTGCGCTACAAAATTTGGAATCACTCTATTAAAAGATAAAGTGTCCCAATAACCATTGTTTGCTAGCTCAATAAAACTAGCTTTATGGTTAGGCGTTTCATCATACAACCAAACTAATATCTCACCTTTGGGTGTTTTTATTTGACCTATGTCGTATTTTTTTTCAGTTGTACACGAAACAACGAAAAAGATTATTAAAAGGGTCGTTAAATTTTTCATCTTGGTTAGTTTAAGTTAAAAATACTAAATAAAGTATAATGTTAAAAATAGATTTTTTTCACAATAAGCATTTGACCGTTTATGAAGTTTTAAGTATTTTCATCACTTCTTAAAACAACCAACCAAAATGAAAAATTTCAAACTATTACTACTTCTAAATCTTGCATTCATTCTTTCTATTAATGCGCAAGAATCTATTGTGAAAAACGTACCCTTCACCAATATTGGACCAACAATTATGAGTGGTCGGATTGTTGACTTTGATGTGAACCCAAACAATCCCATCGAGTTTTACGCAGCTTATGCATCAGGAGGATTGTGGTACACCAATAATAATGGTACTTCATTTACTCCTGTTGCCGACAATGCACCAACGCAAAACATGGGAGATATTGCTGTAGATTGGAACAGTGGTACTATTTGGATAGGCACTGGAGAAAGTAATTCTTCGCGTTCATCCTATTCAGGAATTGGTATTTTAAAAAGTACTGATAAAGGTAAAACATGGACAAATGTAGGCTTACCAAACTCACAACATATTGGTAGAATAGTGATTAACCCAAATAATCCTGATGACGTTACTGTAGCTGCAGTCGGTAATTTATATACATCAAGTTCAGATAGAGGCATTTACAAAACTACTGATGGTGGAAAAACTTGGAAAAACGTATTATTTATAAACGATGGTACTGGAGCTATTGATTTAAGTTTGTCTCCAACAAATCCTAATGTCATGTTTGCTGCTATGTGGGAGCGAGAAAGAAAAGCATGGGACTTTGACGGTGATGGTGAAAATTCAGGCATCTATAAAAGTACCGATGGTGGAAACACTTGGACAAATATGACGCCTGAAGGTAGCGGTTTCCCAACTGGAACTGGCATTGGACGTATTGGAGTATCTGTATTTAATGACAATGTTATTTATGCGTTATTAGATAATCAATTTAGACGTCCATCTGGAGAACCTAGAACGTCTCAAGGGTTACAAAAAGACGATTTTAAAATCATGGGTACAGCCGATTTCTTAAAATTGGATGATAAAAGTTTAAATAGTTATTTACGCAATAATCGTTTCCCAAGTAAATATAGTGCTGAAAGTGTCAAATCATCTATAAAAGATGGAAGAGTAAAACCAAGTGATTTAGCATTATATCTTGAAAATGCTAATTCAGCGTTATTCAATTCTCCAGTAATTGGCGCCGAAGTCTATAAATCTACCGATGGTGGAAAAACATGGAAAAAAACGCACGATGGGTATATAGATGGTCTTTATAGCTCGTATGGGTATTATTTTGGTGTGATTGCCGTAAACCCTTCAAACGAAAGTAAAATTTACATTTTAGGTGTTCCATTATTAAAATCAGATGATGGTGGAAAAACATTCGTTTCTATTGGAAAAGAAAACGTGCATAGCGATCATCAAGCTATTTGGGTAAATCCTAGAATGGAGGGTCATGTTATTAACGGAAACGATGGAGGTGTAAATATTACATATGATGATGGTGAAAACTGGACAAAAAACAACTCGCCAGCTGTTGGCCAATTCTATTATATAAATGTTGACAACCAAAAACCATACAACGTTTATGGTGGCTTACAAGATAACGGTGTTTGGTTTGGGTCAAGTACTTATAGAGCTTCAAAACGTTGGGAAGGTAATGGAAACTATCCATATAAAAGCATTGGTGGTGGCGATGGTATGCAAGTTCAAATAGACAGCAGAGACAATAATATTGTTTATTCTGGATCTCAATTTGGATTTTACTCACGTCAAAACCTAGAAACTGGAGAACGTATTAGTATTAACCCTAAACATGAATTAGGAGATTCCCCATATCGCTACAATTGGCAAACACCTATTTTATTATCTCCTCATAATCAAGATATTTTGTACATGGGCTCAAATAAATTACTACGCTCTTTAGATCAAGGCGAAACATTTGAGGTGATTTCAGATGATTTAACCACTGGCGGAAAAAAAGGGAATGTCCCTTATGGAACACTTACCACAATTTCTGAAAGCCCTTTTAAATTTGGAATGATTTACACTGGAAGTGACGATGGATATATTAACTTAACTACCAATGGTGGTGATTCATGGACAAGAATATCTAATAATTTACCACAAGGTCTTTGGGTGTCTAGAGTGATAGCCTCACAACACAAACAAGAACGTGTGTATGCAACTTTAAACGGTTATAGAAACGATGACTTTAAAGTCTATGCTTATGTAAGTGAAGATATGGGGAAAACTTGGAAATCTATTACTAATGGAATATCGAATGCTCCTGTAAATGTTATTAAAGAAGATACTAAAGACGAAAATATTCTATACCTAGGGACTGATAATGGTGTATATGTATCCTTCGATAGAGGAAATAGTTGGCACGAATTTTCTAATGGCTTAACCAAAGCTGCAGTACACGATTTAGTGGTGCATCCAGAGGCAAATGATTTGGTAGTTGGTACTCATGGACGCTCTATTTATAAAGCAGATATTTCAGACTTGCAAAAACATAGTACTATTGGCAATAAGGCCATTGCTGTTTTTAAACCCTCTCCTGTGCAAATGCCTAGATTTAGAGGAAGATCGTTCGAGCCTTCAGCAACAATATCATTTTATTCTAAAGCAAAAGCCACTCAAGGCATTAATATTTTATCTAAAGGTGGATCCTTGCTAAACTCCATAAAAGTAAATGCAGATAAAGGCTTTAATTATGCCGATTATGATTTAACTATTACAAGTGGAGGAAGAAAAGACTTAATGAAAGAAGACAGTAAGCTAAGCATTCCTAAAGCACAAAACGGAAAATATTATTTACCTAAAGGGACTTACACTATAGAAATTGGTAGCCAAAAAACGACTTTAGAAATTAAATAATTCCTGTTTAATATTATCAACAAAGAGCTAGATGCAATAATAAATTGAAATCTAGCTCTTTTTGTTTTACATCTTATTATTTCTTCTTTTTTATCATTTTTTAACAATGATTGACACTTCTTTTGCACTTTATTAACACTCCTCCATTTAAATCAAGTTAGTTTTACCTATTAAATAATTAAACCTTGAAATTTCTATTTTGGAATACTATTTGTGTCCTAAAATTGACTATGCTAACTTAAACCATCAATCAATGTCAAAATCCTTAATAGCACTAATCGCTATGTGCTTAACCTTTTCTTTTCAATCAAATTCACAAGAAACAGCAAATGAAGATTTAAAAATATACTTAGATTGTAGGTTTTGTGATAATAACTTTCTAAAACAAAATTTAGGAAATGTTCAATTTGTTCGCGATCAAGCTCAAGGTGATGTGCATTTGTTTTTCCTTGCACAGGGTACAGGAAGTGGAGGTAGACGTTATGATGTAGATTTTATTGGAAAAAATAATTTTGAATCTATAAACTATAAATTATCATTTACAACTGACTCCAATATGACTGGAGACGATGTTAGAAAACGCATTCTTGAATATATTAAATTAGGATTAGTACGGTTTTGGATAGAAAAAGGTACATTAAATGGTATTTCTGTATCTGCACCGACTCCAGAAATTGAAAGAGAACTTAATAAAGTTGTAGTAGAAGATCCTTGGAATTATTGGTTTTTTAGAGTTGGTGCAAATGGTTGGTTTAATGGCCAAGAAACTAGTAATTCAAGCAACTTAAATTTCAATGTATCTGCTAGACGTGTAACTGAAAAAAACAAATTTTTTATGCGTGTTGGTTTTAACGAACGGAAATCAACATTTACATATGATGGGAATGATATAGTTTCAATAAATAGTGGAAAATCACTAGATATAAATGATGTGTTAAGCATTAACGATCACTGGTCTTATGGTGCTTTTGGTGGAATTGGCACATCAACATATAACAATTTTGATTTATATTGGAATTTAAAACCAGCATTAGAATATAACTTTTTCAAATATGAAGATTCAGCAAAAAAACAATTAATTCTTAATTATAGTAATGGTGTAAGATATAACGATTATATTGAACGATCTGTGTATGCCAAAGACGCTGAATATTTATGGGAACATTCTATCATGTTTGGTGGAAGTATAAGACAAGAATGGGGAGATCTTAACGGCAGAATATCGTTTGATCAATATTTACACGATTCAACTCTAAATGCTTTGAACTTTAATTTTAGAACAAATGTAAGACTATTCAAAGGTTTTAATTTTAATGTTGGAGGCAATTATAGTATTACTAGAAATCAAATTAACATACCTGCAGGAGATGTCTCATTAGAAGAATTATTATTACAACAACAGCAGCTTGAATCTGGTTATAATTTTTCATTTAACATTGGTTTTAATTATTCATTTGGGTCGATTTACAACTCTATTGTCAACCCAAGATTTAATCTCTAAATTAAAACCATTCTAAATAACAAAAACATGACGAATGTTTTTGTTAGAACCTTTGCCCTGAAGTATTTTTGTAGCAACTTATAAACTACAATACATTATGAGTGGATTTTTTAAATCTTCGATTGGAAGAAAAGTAGCTATGGCTTTGTCTGCTTTCTTCTTAATGTTTTTCTTAATAATACATTTAGCTGTTAACATCACTTCACTTTTTAGTGTTGAACTTTTCAATCAGCTTTCACACTTTATGGGAACCAATCCTCTAATACAATTGGCATTGCAGCCTGTATTAATTTTTGGGGTTATTTTTCATTTCGTTATGGGCTTTATTTTAGAGCTAAAAAACAGAAAAGCGATTGGCGTAAAGTATGCCAAAAATAATGGTGCAGCTAACTCTACCTGGATTAGTAGAAACATGATTTACAGTGGGCTTGTTATTTTGGCTTTTTTAGTATTACACTTCATAGATTTTTGGTTTCCAGAAATGAAAGTAAAGTATCTTGAAGGAGACATGACAGGTATGATTGCTGTAACACAAGAGTTTAGATATTTTGATGAGCTACAGCATAAATTTTTAAGCCCAGCCAGAGTTGGTGCTTATGTGTTAGCCTTTATATTTCTAGCTTTACACTTATTACATGGGTTCACCTCGGCATTTCAATCAATGGGTTCTACTGCAGGACGTAAAAAAGCATTACAAACCTTTGGGAAAATATATGCGTATGTAATTCCACTAGGATTTATAATCATTGCTGTTTGGCATCATTTTAATCACCTGTAACATTTTATAACTATGAGTGTTTTAAATTCAAAAGTACCTAAGGGTCCAATTAAAGATAAGTGGACAACTTATAAAGATAAAATAGATTTAGTAAATCCTGCTAACAAGCGTCATATAGACATTATTGTTGTTGGTACTGGTTTAGCTGGAGGTTCTGCTGCTGCAACATTAGCAGAATTAGGCTATAACGTAAAGGCATTTTGCTATCAAGATTCTCCAAGACGTGCGCACTCTATTGCTGCACAAGGCGGAATTAACGCAGCCAAAAACTATCAAGGTGATGGTGATTCAACATATAGATTGTTTTATGATACTGTAAAAGGTGGCGATTATCGCTCACGTGAAGCCAATGTATATCGTTTAGCTGAAGTATCAGCAAACATAATTGACCAATGTGTTGCGCAAGGTGTGCCTTTTGCACGTGATTATGGTGGATTGTTAGATAACCGTTCGTTTGGTGGTGTTTTAGTTTCTAGAACATTTTACGCTAAAGGGCAAACTGGGCAACAATTATTGCTTGGGGCTTATTCGGCAATGAATAGACAAATTGCTCGTGGAAAAATTCAAATGTACAACCGTCACGAAATGTTAGACGTTGTAAAAGTGGATGGAAAAGCTCGTGGAATTATTGCACGCGATTTAATTACTGGAAAAATAGAACGTCATTCAGCACATGCAGTAGTCATTGCATCTGGAGGTTATGGAAATGTGTATTTTTTATCAACCAATGCCATGGGAAGTAATGCCACAGCTGCTTGGAAAATCCATAAAAAAGGAGCTTTTTTTGCAAACCCTTGTTATACACAAATTCACCCAACCTGTATTCCGCGTTCAGGAGATTATCAGTCTAAACTAACGTTGATGTCTGAATCACTGCGTAATGATGGACGTATTTGGGTCCCAAAAAATATGGACGATGTCATGGCAATTCGAGAAGGTCGTAAAAAACCAACCGATTTGTCTGAAGATGAAAGAGATTATTACTTAGAGCGGCGTTATCCAGCTTTCGGTAATTTAGTACCACGCGATGTAGCTTCGAGAGCAGCTAAAGAACGTTGTGATGCTGGTTATGGTGTAAATGCCACTGGAGAAGCTGTGTATTTAGATTTTGCATCAGCTATTGAGCGTTATGGGAAAGAACAAGCTAAACTTAATCACATTGAGAACCCTACCGATGCTAAAATATACGAATTAGGTCAGGCAATTGTTGAAGCTAAATACGGAAACTTATTCCAAATGTATGAGAAAATTGTTGATGAGAATCCATACAAAACACCAATGATGATTTATCCTGCGACTCATTATACTATGGGAGGCATTTGGGTAGATTACAACTTAATGACCACTGTTGATGGGTTGTATTGTATTGGTGAAGCCAACTTCTCTGATCATGGGGCAAACAGACTTGGTGCTTCAGCATTAATGCAAGGATTAGCTGATGGTTATTTTGTACTACCTTATACTATTGGAGATTATTTGTCTGATGATATTAGAACAGGACCTATTTCTACAGAAACAAAAGAATTTGTGGATGCTGAAAAAGAAGTAACAGATAGAATTAACTTCTTTATGAATAACAACGGAACAAAATCTGTTGACCACTTCCATAAAAGACTTGGAAAAGTAATGTGGGACAAAGTTGGGATGGCTCGTAACGAAAAAGGGTTAAAAGAGGCTATGGCTGAAATTAAAGCTATTAGAGAAGAATTCTGGAAAGACGTAAAAGTTCCTGGAAGTGCTAACGAGATGAATCCAGAATTAGAAAAAGCTGGTCGTGTTGCAGATTTTCTTGAGCTAGGTGAGTTATTTGCTAAAGATGCTTTAGTAAGAAACGAATCTTGTGGTGGACACTTTAGAGAAGAATCTGTTGAATTAGATGGGGAACAAAAAGGTGAAGCGAAACGTAACGATAAAGATTTTGCGTTTGTATCTGCTTGGGAGTATAAAGGAGAACCTGCTGATGCAGTTTTACATAAAGAAGAATTAGAGTTTAAAGATATTGAACTAAAACAACGTAGTTATAAGTAATTTAGTCATTAGGCAATAGCCAATAGATGGACAAAATTAAAACATATAAAGATTTACTTGTTTGGCAAAAAGGAATTGAAATTGTTAAAGAAACTTATCTAATATGTAAAGAAATTCCAAATGATGAGTTATTTGGATTACAGAGTCAAATTAAACGTTCATCAATATCTATCCCTTCTAATATAGCTGAAGGTTGGGGAAGAAATTACACTAAGAATTATATACAATTCTTAAAGTATTCGAAAGGCTCTCTATTAGAATTAGAAACTCAAATTATAATTGCAAAAGAGTTAAATTTTATTGCAACAGAAAGTTTTAATAAAATTCAAGGTTTAATTACCGAAGAAAGTAAAATGTTAAACGCCTTTATAAAATCAATAGAAAAATAACTTTTGACTATTGTCTTTTGGCTAATAAACTATAAAAATGAATCTAACACTTAAAATTTGGAGACAAAAAGATGCCTCTTCTAAGGGTCAAATGGTCGATTATAAAGTCACTGATATTTCAGAGCACATGTCTTTTTTAGAGATGATGGATGTTTTAAATGAACAATTGGTTAATTCTGGTGATGAACCTGTAGCCTTCGATCACGATTGTCGTGAAGGTATTTGTGGGATGTGCTCTATGTATATTAACGGTGAAGCACATGGCCCAGATAGAGGTATTACAACTTGCCAATTACATATGCGTATGTTTAAAGATGGTGATACTATTACTATTGAACCGTTTAGAGCTAAAGCTTTCCCTGTAATAAAAGATTTAGTTGTAGATAGAATGGCTTTTGAGCGTATTCAACAAGCTGGTGGTTATATTTCAGTAAATACTTCTGGAAACACACAAGACGCAAATGCTATTCCTATTTCTAAACATGCTGCAGACGAAGCTATGGACGCTGCAACTTGTATTGGTTGTGGCGCTTGTGTAGCTACTTGCAAAAATTCATCTGCAATGTTGTTTGTAGGTGCAAAAGTAAGTCAATATGCTTTATTACCACAAGGACAAGTAGAAGCTGCAGATCGTGTTAGAAATATGGTAGCACAAATGGATGCTGAAGGTTTTGGAAATTGTACCAATACTGGAGCATGTGAAGTTGAATGTCCTAAAGGTATTTCATTGGATACTATTGCTCGAATGAATAGAGAGCTTATGAAGGCAAGTTTGAAATAATTAAACTTTTAGTTAATAGAAAATCCTAAGCAGAAATGTTTGGGATTTTTTTTGCAACATTATCAATTTTAAACCGTCTTTAAAAAACTAATCAATCAAAAAAACATGAAAATTCCAAAACTATTGTTTTTAGCAGTTGCATTTTTCATATTTGGATGCAAAAAAGAACTGAATAATAAAATCGACTATAATATATCACCCATTAGTATTGAAGGGAAACCAATGTTGAAAGTAAATGTAACCAGCAATGCAGAACTTGATGGTGAAACTACTTTTCTTTTTTTTAACGATTCTTGGGGAGAGGAAAATTTGCATAATACCATTCAATC
Source organism: Pontimicrobium sp. SW4 (assembly GCF_039954625.1). Taxonomy (NCBI): domain Bacteria; kingdom Pseudomonadati; phylum Bacteroidota; class Flavobacteriia; order Flavobacteriales; family Flavobacteriaceae; genus Pontimicrobium; species Pontimicrobium maritimum. Next base: position 20,650 of record NZ_CP157199.1, on the reverse strand, counting down.
TATAAAACCATTAAATATAGATTCAGAAGTAATAGTTGTAAAAGATAGTGGTTGGATTACTATAAAACACCCAAAAAATATTAAGACGGTCAATTTTGAGTATATCATTAAGCAAGATACAGAAGGTGATTTAACAACTAATATGATTTACAGACCAGTTATTCAACCTGCCTATTTTCATGTATTTGCCCATAGCCTCTTTATGATTCCCTTAGAATATTCGAACAATAAGGAAACAACTTTTGACGCTACATTAAATTGGGAAAAATTTCCTGAAAATTATAAACTTCAAAACAGTTTCGGAACTAATGAACGTATTCAAAATTTAAAAAACATAACTGAAAGCGAATTTATCAATTCGGTTTTTATTGGAGGCGATTATAGAACATATCAATTAAACATCAATAACAATACTGTAGCTTTTTCAACACGAGGTAGTTGGAAAGTATTCAAAGATTCTACAATGCTTCAAATGCTTAAAAAGACCATTACTGCACAACGTGATTTTTGGAATGACCATTCCCAGCAGTATTTTTCGGTTAACTTAACACCAACTATCCAGGAGCAAGGAAGCAGTTTTCAAGGTAGTGGACTCACAAATTCCTTTGATTGTTCTGCTTCAAATAATGAACATTTACAAGTGGAAGGATTGGTCTATTTGTTTAACCATGAACTACTACACAATTGGCTAGGACACTTAATTAAAAACGATAATGAAGAAGAGCAATATTGGTTTAGCGAAGGATTTACAGATTACTACACCAGTAAAAACATATCAAAATTTAAAATTTATGACCTCGACAAAAGCTACTATATAAATAAGATAAATGAAATTATAAGGTTGTTGTATACATCTCCTGTAAAAGAGTCTCCAAATAGCGATATAAATTATGACAATTTTTGGCAAAGTAGAGATTATGAAAAATTGCCGTACAGACGAGGTGCTTTATTCGCATTCTATTTAGATCATAAAATCAAGAAGGATTCCCAAGGAAAACAATCACTTGATAATTTAATGTTGGCTATAAAAGAAGACGCTATGTATTCTAATCAAAAAATCACTCATAATTATTTTGTCAATAAGGCAAATGGCTTTTTAAATGATAACATTAAACCATTTTTTAATAAGCATATTGAAGAAGGAAAACTCTTTGATCTTAAAACTATATTTACAGATTTTAAATTTGAATATGACCCAAGTTGTAGCGTTTTTGATTTAGGTTTTGAGTTTTCTGAAGATAAAAAAAGTATTAAATCTGTTAGCATAGCGTCTAAAGCTTATAAAGCTGGACTAAGGCAAGGTGATATGGTAAGAAGTAGGAGCATATACTTTGGATCAACAGAGCATGAAGCAAAATTTACAATAGTAAGAAATGGAAAAGAAATAGACGTAAAGTACTATCCTGTTAGAGAAGCCAATATTCCTCAGTTAAAAAACACAAAACATAATATTGAATTATTGACTTTCTAACCAAATGATATTACCATAATTTTAAAGTTAAATCTTAGGTTTTTTTTGTTAGCTTTGATTTTTTTAATAAATCAAAAAATGAAACATCCATAAATAAAATTTTAATCCTCCGATGATGATAATTTGGATGTTGCATGTGACCATTGAAAAACAATAAAAGCAAACACATGAAATTTAGACTTTACTCCCTAGCATTAATTACCTTATTCACCTTTTCTTGCAAAGGTCAAACAAACAATACAACACAAGAGGTTGAAACGACTGAAACAATCAAAAAATCAATTGACCTATTTGACGCAGATGCGCTTTTAGAACGTGTTAAATATTTATCCTTAGATTCTCTAGAAGGCAGAAAAACTGGTACTAAAGGAGGATTAATAGCAAGAGAATATGTAGTATCTCAATTTAAAAAATATGGTATTGCGCCTTTATTAGAAGACTACACGCAACCGTTTAGTTTTGAAGGTCGTCGTGATAAAAAAACCTACGAAGGTGCTAATGTTTTAGGTCTTATTAAAGGCACTGAACATGCTGAGAAATATATTGTGATTTCGGCTCATTACGATCATATTGGTATAAATAATGGTGAAGTTTTTAATGGTGCTGATGATGATGCTTCTGGAACCAGTGCTATAATTGCCATGGCTGAATATTTTAAAAATAACCCACCAAAACATTCTGTGGTGATTGCAGCATTTGATGCTGAAGAAATGGGATTACAAGGAGCTAGTCACTTTGTGAAAACCAATACATTACCCAAAGAACAAATTGCCATGAATATTAATTTAGACATGGTTGGTCGTAACGATAATAACGAACTGTATGTGGTTGGAACTAATTTATATAAACAACTGCAACCAGCTATTGAAGGCTTGAAATTACCTGAAAATTTCAAACTTTCGGTAGGTCATGATGGATTAGATGGTAAACAAAGTTGGATATTCTCTTCCGATCATGGTCCATTTCACAGAGAAGAAATTCCATTTTTATATTTTGGTGTAGAAGACCATAAAGACTACCACAAACCAACCGACGATTTTGAAAACATCCAACCAGAATTTTACGCAAAAGCTGTAACTGCTGTGATTACTGTATTTGAAAAGTTAGATGAGATAAGTTTTTAAAACAAAAACACTTAATGAATAGTCCTATTCAATTTTATAATTCTCAGATAGTACTATTCCAAAATCAAATAGATACTTTAAAAAAGAAGCTTTTGATTTTGAGTTTATCTAGAGTAGTTATTTATCTAGCTGGCGTTATGGGAATTTATCATTTTTTTCATAACATTCCAGTTGCTGTGGTCATTACCATTGTTGCTATTGGCTTGTTTTTATTTCTTGTGTCAAAACATACAGATGCCAAAGCGCAACGCGATTTATTCAAAGCCTTATTAAACATTAACAATGAAGAGTTAGAAATAGCTAAAGGTAATTTTCATAAACGGTTTAGTGGTGTTCAATTTCAAAACGCTGAGCATCCTTATAGTTTAGATATTGATTTATTTGGTCGTGGTTCATTTTTTCAATACCTCGATAGAACAGCTATTAATGAGGGAACTCATACACTTGCTGATGTATTAAAAGCTAACGATATTACCAACATAGTAAACAGACAAGACGCCATTAAGGAGCTTTCTAAAAAACCAGAATGGCGCCAACTATTTACTGCAAAAGCATCTTTAATAGAAACTGAAACTCCTACAAATGTTATTATTGATTGGTTAAACAATTATCAGCCTTTTGTTCCAAAAATAATGCGTTGGTTACCTTATGTTTTTGGTATACTTTCAGTGGTTATAATTGCTTTTAGTGTGTTGCAGGTTATTCCACTTCATTACATGGCTTATTGGTTAGTTTTTGGAATTTTTATTATTGGTTATGTGTTTAAGAAAGTAAACATGCTGTCCATACACACGTCTAAAATCAAGGACACCTTTAAGCAATATTCACTATTATTAGACCAGATAGAAACGGAAACTTTTACTTCATCATTACTTAAAGAAAAACAACTACAAATAACCTCTGAGAACACAAAAGCATCAAATATTATTAAATCATTTTCAAAAGCATTAGACGCATTAGATAATAGAAATAATATCTTTTTTATCTTTTTGGGAAATGGCTTTTTTCTTTGGGATTTAATCCAAAGCTATAAAATAGAACAATGGATAACCAAGTATGCCCACAAAGTAGAAGATTGGTTTGAAGTAGTCGCCTTTTTTGATGCTTACAATTCCTTAAGCAACTTTTCATTTAACCATCCAGAATTTGAATACCCAAAAATTGTAGAGAACAACACCATTATAAACGCTAAAGAGTTAGGACATCCTTTATTAAACAAAATTAAACGGGTTTCTAGTGATTTAAACATAAACAGAGAGCAATTCTTTATAGTAACAGGAGCTAATATGGCTGGAAAAAGCACTTTTTTAAGAACTGTATCTTTACATATTGTTATGGCTAATGTTGGATTACCTATTTGTGCAACATCCAGTGAATACTCACCTATTAAACTCATCACAAGTATGCGAACTAGCGATTCGTTGACTGACAATAGCTCGTATTTCTTTTCGGAGCTTACGCGACTTAAATTTATTGTAGACACAATTAAAAGCGAACCTTATTTTATTGTTTTAGATGAAATATTAAAAGGCACAAATAGTACCGACAAAGCTCTTGGTTCTAGAAAATTTGTAGAAAAATTAGTCGCTGGAAATGCTACAGGTATTATTGCTACGCACGACCTAAGTTTATGCGAAATTGAAAAAGAATTAGACGACGTAAAGAACTACTACTTTGATGCCGACATTGTTAATGATGAACTCTATTTTGACTATAAATTTAAAAAAGGGATTTGCCAGAATATGAACGCAAGTTTCCTCTTAAAGAAAATGGAGATTGTTTAACATTTCTATCTTAGTTCTGCTAGATACGTTTTATAATCATTTAAACTTTCTTCTGATTTATTTTCTGCAGTTTTTATTGCTAACTTAATATTGTTAATGGCTTTTCTTTTTTGTTTTTTCCCTGCAAAAGCTTTGCTCAATCCATAATACATTTGAGACAGTTCTCTTGAATCGCCATAAGTGTTTATGCCATTACTAAAATACATTATTGCCGTATCCAAATCTTTGTGCTTTAAATACATTTGTCCAAATCGGTTTTGCCAATAAGCGGAATCGTATCTTTTGGTTGATAAAACATCTTTAAATTCTGTCATAAAAAATTTAAAGTAATTGAAGTTATCCTTATTCCATGCTAACCAAATAAGTCCGTTCTTTGTTTCGTCGGCAATGTGAGTTGAAAACCCAAAACGACGTCCTCTTTCTGAAAAATACTTTTTTAAATAAGGAAGGCCTCCTAAATCTTCATATTCTTTAAAACTACTATAATCTAATGTTTTATAGTTGTGATAAAAGTATTTTAAACCATGAAATAGCGCTAAGTAAGGTAAGGTTTCATGGGTTTCTTCGTTAAGCTTTTCATATTTAAACTCAAGATTAGAAGGTGTACTTTTATCAATCAATTCAAAAAATTTATCACTATATTGAATGGTATATATATCCTTAATAGAATTAACCATATACATATAAAAAGTTTCTTTTGCATTTGAGTTTACAAACTCAGTTAACATTTCTGGAGTTGCATTTCCTCCATTGGATAGTATAACACCGTTAAATAATGGTTTTTTGTTTAATACCATATAGGTTGCCATAAACGCGCCTTGTTCCCAACCAAACAATACCCTTTCGTTATTAGTTCTAAAATTTTCATTTACAAATGGGATGAGCTCTTGTTCTAAGAAAGAATGATACACTTCTTTGTTACTCCAACCTAAATCTCTACGACTTGGGTACTCATTCATGACACCAACAACAATCATTTCTGGGATGACTCCAGGAGTCTGTAGTGATTTTTGAATGGCTATTCCATTTTCAAAATGCATTTGCCCATCAAAAATGTATAAAACAGGGTATGCTGCCTCTGTAGTGCTATAGCTTTCAGGTAAATAAACTTCAACAAGTCTTTCGTCTTTTAAACTATTTGATGTAATAGTGTAACTTTTTCCAATTACAATTTCATTATTACTTGTTTGCGAAAAGCATAAATTTGAAAGGACTAACCCAATAATTGTAACTATTCTAAAAATATATTTCTTCATTACTATCATTATTTATATAAGATATTACTTTAACAAAGAAATATATTTTACTCTAGAATTTTCTTAATTAAAAATTAAAATAGATACTTATTCTTAGCCTTTTGACTTGTTAAAAAACAGAAACTACCTTCTAGTTCTTTCTATGGCTTCAATTTTCGTAATCATCTTCATAGCATTCTCATTTTTGGGGCTAAATTCTATAACCTTTTTATAACTTTTTAAGGCTTCACTATAATTTTTTGATTCGTAATAAGCTTCTCCCAAGCTGTCAAAAACATTATCTCTATAAGGAAAAATCTTAGTGTTTAAATCAAAAACGTAAATAGCTTCATTAAATCTTTTCGCTCTTAATCTCACATAGCCAAAAGTATTTAACTCTCTGCTTCCTTGTACAAATTCCGATAATGTTGACACCAAAGATGTTTCCATAGTTTTTAAAGTATCTATTCCTTGTTGTTTAATTAATCCATCAATATAATTGGCTGCTACATATTTTGGTGTGTACTTACCTTCTATAATAGCTTTAATATCATGCTCAAAAGTAGCCTGCGGTGATTCTACAATTCGGTTAATTTCTTTTCCATTTTTATAAAAAATAAAAGTAGGTACTCTATGAATGTTTAATCCTTTCTCTTCACCTGTTGGACTTTTCTTATACGCTTCTGGAGTTCTATCTACAGCAATGACTTCAAGTTGATCTTCAGGGAAATTTGCTGCATCTAGCACTTTATAGAAGCGTGGTACTTCACGTTTACTATCGCCACACCAAGTCCCCAGAAATAACATTATTGTATAATCGTTAAGGGAGTCTTTTATGGTATTAATTAATTTTTCGTTGAGTATATAATTATCATAATTTTTATCAAACCAACTTTTAAAACTGTTTGAGGTTAATCCCTCACGATTAATTTTACCAAGCAGTTTTTCTTTGCCTTTATCATCGACTACTAATTGGTTGTAGGTTTGTGAATAACTTAGCGAAAGGCAAAAAAGGAGACTTAAAATAGTAACTATTCGTTGCATGATGTATAGATTTTAGTATCTCGAAACTAGTAGTAAAACCATGTACACAAAACTAAGTTGGACACAATACATACTTAATATTGCAACTATTCAATTTAAATTAACAAACAACATAAATGACGTTTGTCACTACAAAATTGGTTTTCGTACATAATTTTTGACGTTATTCATAATTCTAGTTACTTTTCCATACGAATGACAATCGTAAATAAAAACATATCGCAAATTTTGGTGCACATCCTGTTTTGGATGCTTTTTATATTTGTGTCTTTGTTTGTTTTTTCAGATTATTATTGGGCGCAAAATCCGTTTTTACAATACTTGTTTATTTTGGTGGTTATTGTATACTCAAACAATCTGTTTTTACTGCCTTATTTTGTAAAACGTAAACTCTACGTACTATACATTTTTGTGTTTGTTGCCATTTCTTTTCTTGCCACACAGCTATATTGCAATGTGTTTGCGCAATGTGGCTGCTCGTTTATGAAATGCTTGAGTGACTATTTATGGCAAACCTTAGTCCCTTTGATTTTCTTCTCATTTATTTGGATGCTCTATCGTTTTATCGCTGAACAAGAAGACCTTGAAAAGGTAAAAAAAGAGCATACAGAAATGGAATTGAAATTTCTAAAATCACAAATTAATCCGCATGTATTGTTTAATAACTTGAATACCATTTACTCATATTCTATTGAAAACCCAAAAGAAACACCTGAGCTTATTTTAATGCTGTCGGACAATCTTAAACATGTGTTATATGAAAGCAACTCTGAGACTATTTCAATTGAAAAAGAGCTGCATTTTTTAGATAATTATATCAAGTTTCAAAAAATTAGAACTGAAGGTGTTAAGCATATAAATTATAACAAGGTTATAGATTCAGAAAACTATCAAATTGCACCTTTAATGCTCATTACCATCATTGAAAATGCTTTTAAGCATAGTACGCTTAATAGTTCTATAGATATTAGCATCAACATTAAAAATGGTGTTTTATATTTTAATTGTAGCAATGACTATGATAGTAAAAAAATTGATGAAGACACTTTTAAAATCGGACTTCAAAATCTTGAAAAACGCTTAGAACTTATTTATAAAGACAGGTATGAATTTACCATTGTTAAGGAAACGCAATTCAAAGTGCATTTAAAACTCCATTTACAATGAATTGCATCATTATAGAAGACGAAATACCTGCACAAAAGGTCTTGCAAAGTTTTATTGGTAAAATTCCTTACCTCACCTTGCAAAACACCTTTAAGGCTGCGATTGAAGCCAATGGATATCTTAACTCCAATACTGTAGATATTATCTTTCTTGACGTGAATTTGCCTGATATTTCTGGAATCGATTTTATAAAAACAGTTAAGAATCCACCAGCAATTATCATGACAACAGCCTATTCAGAGTATGCAGCAAATAGTTTTGAATTAGAAAGCATTGTGGATTATTTAGTGAAGCCTTTTTCGTTTGATAGGTTTTTAAAAGCTATCAATAGAGTGAAAATTAAATCTGAAATAGCAACAGACACTACTCATGAAGATGAAAAAAAATCCATTTTTATCAACGTAGATAAAACACATCACAAAATAATTTTAGATGATATTATTTATATAGAATCTGATAGAAATTATTTAACTGTGATTACAACCACTCAAAAACTCACCTATATAGACTCGCTTAAAAACTGGACAGAAAAACTCTGTGATGAACAGTTTGTACAAGTTCATAAATCGTTTATCATTAATAGCAAAAAGGTCGATAAGGTTTCTGGAAATATAGTGTTTATCAATAATCTACAAATTCCAGTTGGAAGAACTTATAAACAAGAATTATTAAGACAGCTAAAAATTATGTAATTTTCGGTTTGTAACTTATAGTTGACAAAAGCTAAAGAATGAGACAATCATTAAACATTTTGGTTTTTTTGGCAATTTCGCAATTAGCGATAAGTCAAAACACAATTCTTTGGAAAGTAACTGACACCATAAATAATAAAACCTCTTTTCTGGTTGGTACTTTTCATCAATTCGGAAATTCATTTGTTGATTCAATTCCTGAAATTAAAGAATCGCTTTTAAGCTCAGAACTTGCTGTTTTTGAATCAATTGACAACATTGAAAAAACAAGAGAAATGATCCAACGGAGAAAATCGTCTTTCGAAATTGAAGAGAGAATAAAGAAAAAGGATCTTAAAAAACTTAAAGCAATTGCAAAAAATTGGAAAGTTGATTTGTATAAACTAAAGCCATTAGAAATTAGATGGAAACTACAACAAGAGTTTCAAAAAACTAAATGTAAAACAACCAAGCCAACTGATAAATTTGATCATTTTGACAATTACCTACAATACATTGCTGAAGAAAACAAAATAGAGATTTTAGGCTTAGAAACTGATAGTTTACAATTAAGTCTAATCGAAAAAGAAAATAAAAACCCAAACTGGAAAAAAGAAAGGAAAAATATTAGTGCTTGGATTAACCAAATGACAACTGATAAACCAAATATGAATAATTGCGAACTTGCAAAAAAATACAGAAGTTTTGAATTAGATTACCAGTTTGAAAGGGAATGTGAATCTGATATATTAATTCTACAAAGGAATGATAATTGGATGAAAACATTACCAAATTTATTAAACACAAAGAACACTTTTATTGCTGTTGGATATTTACATTTAAAAAAGAAATGTGGAATTCTTGAACAATTGAAAAGTAAAGGATTTGTAGTAGACCCAATTAAAATATAGCCAGTTGCAACAATGGTTATAAGTAATTGTTAGTCCTCGCCTACTTCTGAAAATTCTTCCGAATTTTCCTCTGGTTCGATTTCTTTTACTAACTTCGTTTAGAGCTATAAACTAGCCCTATACAAGACCAATTAGCATGAACCATCAATCCAAACTTCCAAATTTAGAAACCACCATTTTCTCTGTTATGAGTGCATTAGCTCATAAACACAAGGCTATTAATTTATCACAAGGTTTTCCAGATTTTAAAGGTGACCAAAAGTTAATAGATTTAGTAAGTGCCTATATGAATGCTGGCTATAATTATTATGCACCAATGCCTGGAGTTTTTAAATTACGAGAAGCTATTGCAAAAAAATACGATGACCTTTATAGCTCAACTTACAATCCAGACAATGAAATAACGATTACAGCAGGTGCTACACAGGCCATTTATACAGCTATTACTGCGTTTATTAGGCCTGGAGACGAAGTGATTGTGTTTCGTCCAGCTTATGATTGTTATATTCCATCAATTGAGCTTAATGGTGGAAAAGCCATCTCTATTCAATTGCATAAACCTGATTATGAAATTGATTGGAACAATGTTGCTAAGGCCATTAATAATAACACCAAAATGATTATTATTAACACGCCTCACAATCCAAGTGGTACTGTATTTTCAAAAGAGGATATGCTACAGTTACAAAAGCTAACCAATAACACAAACATTATTGTGTTAAGTGATGAAGTGTATGAACATATTATTTTTGATGGTGAACAACATCAAAGCGTGTGCTTATTTCCTGAGTTAAAATCGCGTAGTTTTATTACAGCGTCATTTGGTAAAACATTCCATAATACTGGATGGAAAACTGGGTATTGTTGTGCGCCTAAAGACTTAATGGATGAGTTTGTAAAAGTGCATCAGTTTAATGTGTTTAGCGTAAATCATCCTATTCAATTAGCTTTGGCTGAGTATTTAAAAGAGCCTAATCATTATCTTGAATTATCTAGCCTTTTTCAAGAAAAAAGAGATTTTTTTTTGAATTTAATTAAAGACTCTCGATTCACTTTTACGCCATCAAAAGGCACTTATTTTCAAGCATTAAATTATTCAAATATTTCTGATGAAAGTGATTATGATTTAGCCATTAGACTTACTGAAGAATATGGAATTGCGTCCATTCCTATTTCGGTATTTAATCATAACAAGTTAGACGAAAAAATGTTGCGTTTTTGCTTTGCAAAAACTGATGATACTTTAAAAAGAGGTGCAGAAATATTGTGTAATATTTAGTAAAAACATGAAAAACACATTAAACATAGCAATTATTCAATCGGATCTAACTTGGGAAAAGCCAGAAGACAATAGAGTACATTTTACAAATAAAATAGACTCTATTAAAGAGCCTGTTGATGTAATACTTTTACCAGAAATGTTTACTTCTGGATTTACTATGCATCCTAAGCATGTTTATGAGACTATGGAAGGGACGACCATACAATGGATGCAAAAACTTGCCATTAAAAAACAAGCAGCCATTGGAGGCAGTCTAGTAATAAAAGAAAATGATGTTTTTTACAATCGTTTCGTTTTTGTAAAACCAAATAGCTCAATTGATACTTATGACAAACGTCACACGTTTACTTTAGCTGGAGAAAATAAAGTCTATAAAGCTGGGGCAAAAAAAGTAATTATTGATTATAAAGGCTGGAAACTTTGTCCTTTAGTATGTTACGATTTACGTTTCCCAGTTTGGGCAAGAAACGTAGAAAACTATGATGTGCTTTTTTATGTTGCTAATTGGCCAAAACCTCGAATTGATGCATGGGATACCTTGCTTAAAGCACGTGCTATAGAAAACATGAGTTATTGCGTTGGTGTAAATCGTGTTGGATTAGACAACAATAACCATGAATATTCTGGACATTCGGCTGCTTATGATGGCTTAGGAACACAACTAACATCTTTAGAAGATGAAAAAGAAGGTATAGAGATAGTTCTTTTAGATAAAAAACATCTATCTACAATTAGAAATAAACTGAAGTTTTTAGATGATAGAGACCGTTTTACTGTAAAATAAACGTTACTATTTGCTCCGAAAAAGCTCTAACTTCAATCTCTTTTGTATCGTGACTCACACGTTCTGGTTGTAATTTCTTTAAATAATTCCCTGAATCATATTTTCCGTTCTTATTGGAATCAAAAATCACTCTAATAAAATATTTTCCAGGATTTAAACTTAAAAAATCTATTGGTTTTGAAGCATCTTCTGCATATTGTTCTACTTTAATTTCACCTCTTTGGTCAACCAATTGCACAATTACTGGATAAGTAGCGTTTTGCAAATTAACGCGTATTTCACCATAATCTATTTCAGCTTTTGTACGGACATTAAAATTAAGCGTGTCATTTCTGTCTTCAAAAAAATCAGTAAACGCACCTGGTAGCATCTTCATTTTATAAGTGTTTTCTTCGGTTTTGTCAAAACTTAACTTATAAATATTATTAAACTTATCTAATGTAACTGCAAAAGGCACTTTAATAGAGTCTTTATCAAGGATAGTTATCTTACTTTCATTAATTGTTTCAAAAGGAGTAGATCCTTGTAATTGAAAATCTTCAGTGAGTTTTAATGCTCTAGATTCTATTGGCTTGATAATTAAAGTGTCTTTTTTAAGATCTCTTATATTTACTTTAAAAGTCTCTTCATAATCTACTTTAGAAACTTTAAACATTAAGGAATCTACTTCAAAATTAGGCTTGTACCAATAATTAAGAGTGTCTTTATCTACCTCTTTAGTAATAATAGTTTTATAATCTAATGGCGCTTGAGATAATAACTCAATGCTCATATTTTTGGCATCACCTTCATATCCAAAAGCAATCTTATTTCCAGAAACAAGACTAGGTCTTACTGCTTTAAAATCTGGCACCTCCTTAAATAAATTGAGTTCATAAACAGAATCCGATGGCACAGTAATAAATTCCTTTTTAAATGCTATTTTATCAGTTTTTTGCTGAAAAGTATAGTTCCCATTTTCTTCTTTTAAAGCAATCATTAAATACTTACCAGCTTTTAAATTCTCCAATTTATAAGTAGTAACACTATCGAGTGTATTAGTTATATATTTAGGTTTTTGTTTATATATTATTGAATCGTTAAAAGTATCATTCACTTCATAAAGCATAACGGACACAAAATCGTCAGGTTCTCTTTCTAAAGAATTTTTAACAAAACCACCTATACTCAAAGAATCGATATAACTTCCTGTCGAAAACACATAACGATAATATGGATAAGGATTGCCTTCGTTATTATCTACAATACTTGTTCCAAAATTAATGGCATAAGTCGTGTTTTCTTGTAACGTATCTTGAATTTTAATAGTAATATATTTACTTGCTAAACCCAAAGGTGTAATCTCTGGTGCTGGCTCCATTGGAGGTGAAATAATTAACTGCTTCTGTAGGTCATTAAGTTTAATATATTCGTTGAAGTATATTTTTATTTCCTTAGAATTAAAGTTTACTGAATTATTTTCAGGAACAGATTTAACTATTTCTGGCGGCAATACATCTTTTTCTCCACCTGAAGGAGTGCCTCGATTTGCACAATTAAACAGCACCAAACAAATAACAAGCGAAAGAGATAAATTCGAAAAAAAATTGCGCATTAAATCAATTATTTAAGCAAATTAACGACTTATTTATATAAACGAAAAACTTATTAAGCAATTGCCATAGTAGCAACGCTTATTTTAACATTGTTAGCTTTTAATAACTCATTTGTACAAGCTTCAACAGTAGCTCCTGTAGTAATAACATCATCCACCAATAATATATGTTTAGTTGCAATGGTGTCAAGGTTTAAACAGCTAAATACTTCGTTGTTATTATTCCATCTTGCTATACGTTCTTTAAAAACTTGAGTTTTAGTAGACGTTGTTTTTTTAAGTACAGTTTCAATATATGGCACATCTAAAGCTTGAGCAATTTCTTTTCCAAATTTTTCAACTTGGTTATAACCTCTTTTTCTAAGTTTCTTTTTGTGTAAAGGCACTGGAATAACTGCATCAACTTTTTTATAAGCTTCAATGTTTTTTAATTCTTCGCCAAGCCATTTTCCTAAAAAAGCACCAATGTCTTCATAACCTCTATACTTTAAACCGTGTAATAAATGCTGTACCATTCCTTTTTTATGAAAATGTAAAAGTGCTGTCGCATTTTCTAATTCAACACGTCCATAAAGTACTTTTTTTACAGAGTTGTCATCGTTAAAATGATAATTGGTCACAGGTAAATTATGTCTACATTCCGTACATACATAAGCTTCATTATCTGCTAACAAATTATTACAAGCATAACATACTTTCGGAAAAAATAAGTTCAACAAGTTTTTTACCATTTAAACGATTAAAATTAGTTACTACAAACTTAATATATATTTTCGCATCAATTAATTAACCCTCCAACCAATAATAGTGTATAATGATAGTTAACCCTCAAGTATTTAACTACAGATTTGCTATAGGAACCTTGATGGTTGCTTTTGTCATATTAGCTTCTTATAGTTACACTAGCTATACAGCTGAACAATCTAAAAAGGATTTTTTAAATCAAGAAAAGAAACTTTTAGAAAATCAAATTTCTAAAGTAATTACTAGTTATGATGAACTTGGTGGTATTAACGAAAGTTTAAAATCCGAACTGGACAATTCAAAAAACATTATTGCCCAAACACAAGATTCATTAAAGGAATTACAAGCTAATATGTCATTAATATATAAATATAGAGATGAGTTATTAGCACTAAAAAAACAACAATCAAACTTGGTTAAAAAGGGTGATTCTTTTTTGGCTCTTAATACAGAATTATCAAAACAAAACGCTTCTATTTCTAGACTGTTAGATAAACAAATAGATGTTATTTCTAATTTAAAAGAAGATAAGGAAAAACTAGATAACAATATTAAATTGGGAGCTTTGGTTTCTGCAAATTCGTTTAAAGCAACAGCTTTTTCAATAAAAAACTCTGGAGAGGTTCTTGAAACCACAAAAGCTAGTAAGACTAAAAACATTAATGTTGCTTTTGTTTTAGCAGAAAATCCATTGGCAACGCCTCAAGAAAAAGAATTTTATATTCAAATTATTGGTCCGGATAATAACGTAGTTTCAGATAAAGGCGCTATCGAATTTGATACCTCATCTTTAATCTACAGCTACAAAACAAATGTTTTATATAATAAAACGACTTTAGAAGTATCTGCCAATATTGAAACTAATAAAGCACTAGAATCTGGACGTTATATTGTAAACGTATTTGACAATAATAGACGATTAGGAACTACTGAAATAATTTTACTATAATTCAACAAATAATTTTTAAGTAACCGTTCCATTTGTATGGAACGGTTTTTTATTTTTGCACCATGGCAAATCAAGACGATAAATTCAAAAAAGTAATATCTCACGCAAAAGAGTATGGTTATGTATTTCAAAGTAGCGAAATATATGATGGTTTAAGTGCCGTTTACGACTATGCACAAAATGGCGTTGAGCTTAAAAAAAATATACGTGATTATTGGTGGAAAGCCATGGTACAAATGCACGAGAATATTGTAGGGTTAGATGCTGCCATATTTATGCATCCAACTACTTGGAAAGCGTCAGGGCATGTTGATGCATTTAACGACCCTTTAATTGACAATAAAGATTCTAAAAAGCGTTATCGTGCTGATGTGTTGATTGAAGACTATTGTGCTAAAATTGAGACCAAAATCGACAAAGAAATTACCAAAGCAGCTAAACGTTTTGGTGATGCTTTTAATAAAGAAGAATTTGTTTCAACTAACGGAAGAGTTTTAGGCTATCAAGAAAAAATAAATACCATTCTATCAAGAATGGCAAAGTCTTTAGAAAATGAAGATTTAGCAGATGTAAAAGCTTTAATTGAAGAACTAGAGATTGCTGACCCATTAACGGGAAGCAAAAATTGGACCGACGTTAAGCAGTTTAATTTAATGTTTGGAACTAAACTTGGTGCTTCTGCTGATAGTGCTATGGATTTATACTTACGCCCTGAAACTGCACAAGGTATTTTCGTGAACTTTTTGAATGTTCAAAAAACGGGGCGTATGAAAATTCCGTTTGGAATTGCTCAAACAGGAAAAGCCTTTAGAAACGAAATCGTAGCGCGCCAATTTATTTTTAGAATGCGTGAATTTGAGCAAATGGAAATGCAGTTTTTTGTAAAACCAGGCACCCAAAAAGAATGGTATGAAATATGGAAAGAAAATAGACTTAAGTGGCATTTATCTCTTGGAATGGGTAAAGACAATTACCGTTTTCATGACCATGAAAAACTAGCACATTATGCTGATGCAGCAGCAGATATCGAATTTAAATTCCCATTTGGGTTTAAAGAATTAGAAGGCATCCATTCTCGTACAGATTTCGATTTAAAAGCCCATGAAGAGCATTCTGGAAAGAAGCTACAATATTTCGATCATGAAGATAACAAAAACTACGTGCCTTATGTAGTAGAAACGTCTATTGGTTTAGATAGAATGTTTTTAGCAGTTTTTTCCAATTCATTACAAGAAGAAGAATTAGAAAATGGCACCACGAGGACTGTTTTAAAATTACCAAGTGTTTTAGCACCGACAAAAGCAGCTATTTTGCCATTGGTTAAAAAGGATGGTTTACCTGAGGTAGCTCGTAAAATTGTAGACGATTTAAAATGGGATTTCTCAGTTGATTACGATGAAAAAGATGCTGTCGGAAGACGTTACAGACGTCAAGATGCAAACGGAACA
Source organism: Pontimicrobium sp. SW4 (assembly GCF_039954625.1). Taxonomy (NCBI): domain Bacteria; kingdom Pseudomonadati; phylum Bacteroidota; class Flavobacteriia; order Flavobacteriales; family Flavobacteriaceae; genus Pontimicrobium; species Pontimicrobium maritimum. The sequence goes on along the minus strand of NZ_CP157199.1, from coordinate 4,442 downwards.
CCATTTTGTATTACAGTAGATCACGATACATTAGAGGACAACACAGTCACTATAAGACATCGTGATACTATGGAGCAAAAACGAGTTAAAATTGAAGAATTACGCAACATCATAAAACAAGAGGTAGATGTGAAATCTTGGTTGATGAAAATGTAAAGTACTACCAAAAAGCAGAAATCTAAAAAAAGAGGCTGTCTTAAATGAACTAAAAAGCGTCATTCTGAATTTATTTCAGAATCGTATTATTTTGATTATTAAAGTTCAGGTTGACAAAATATTACTTTTAAGATTGCCTCTTTTATATTTATCTATTAAAACCTATATCCAATAGCTATACCACCACGACCAACAACTTCAATATCACTATTACCAAGTAAATCTCTTCCTATTCCTAAATATATTTCGGCAATAAACCCTCGTTTGGTGACAAATTTTGCACCTGCTGAAATTCCAACCGCAAAATCGGTATAATTATCTTCATTATATTCTCCATAGACATTTGGTAACTCATCATAATATACATAGGTTTCTTCTTTTCCAGAATGCAACATACCAAAAGCTTCTACAAAAAATCCTTGTGCATATTTTTTAGAAAAGAAATGTCTATAATATGGTGTGATTGAAAACGTTCTATATTCATCTAATCCAGTATCATAATCATCCCCTAAGCTAATAAGTGTTCCTACACCAAATGATGATTCTTCATTAATAATTCGTTCATAACCAACATCTAGCCACTTAAAGCCTATAAGGTTTGTCATATTTAATTTTAGTTCATCTCTTTTTGAAGTATCAAAATTATCATTTACTTCTTGTGAAAAAGACATAATTGTGCAAAGCAACGTAAGTAAGAGAATTGGTTTTTTCATTTGTTTAGTTTTTAGTTCAAAAAGATTTATCAATAATCATGCCTTTATAAGATGTTCTTTTAATAAAAAAGTTGCGCTCAATCTTAAAAAATAAATCCTTACTTATTCTCCTCCAGATAGAGCATAAAAGTCCCTTTAGTAAGAAATTGCTTCTCAATAAATTTTTTTGTGTTTAAAACCTCTATAAAATCTTCAGTTTGCTTTCCTACTTCAACTTCTATTTTTTCAAAAATGTATTCTTCTTCACCCTTTTTACTAACTATTAAAGCATAATATGTGCCTTCAATTTCTGTAACTGCTGTTTTTGGCAAAGCATTTAGATTAGATGATCCTGTAATTATTTGAGCTTCAACAAACATTCCTGTAACAAAAGATGTTTGTTCATCATCTTCTATATGACCATGTACTTTTATGGTTCTGTTAATTGGGTCTATAGATGTTCCAACTAAATGTACATCTGCTTTAAAAACTTCGCTTGAGGCTTCAGGTGTTTTAAAATTAATTGGCTGTCCTTTATCTATCTTTAAGACATCCTTTTCAAAAACCATTAATTCTAAATGGATGTGTTCCGTATTTACAATTTCAAGTATTTCAGTAGATGAAGACACATAAGAACCGTTACTTACATTTACTTTCGTAATTGAGCCTTTAATTGGTGCGTATAAGTTAATTGTTGATGAGACCTTCCCGTTTTCAACATCTAATGGATTAATATTCAACATTTTTAAATTTTGCTTTAAACCATTATAATGCGCCAAATTACTTTTGTAACTACTTTCGGCTTTTAAATAATTTTTTTGAGAGGTGATGTTCTCTTTATACAAAGTTGATTGTCTCTCAAACTCTGATTTTAAATATTTAAGTTGATTAGAAACTTCTAAATAGTTTTGTTGTAACTCTACATATTCTGGATTTTCTAACGTTACTAATAATTGCCCTTTTCTGACTTCATTACCAACTAAAAGAGGTGCGTTTTTAATGTATCCAGGCATAAATGTAGTAACGCTTGCTTTACTAGATGGCGGTACATCTATAAAACCAGTTGTTACTACAGTTTCATTAAACTCTTGCAAAGACAATTCTCCAAGCTCCATGTTTTCAGATTCAAATTGTGATTTTGAAACAATAATCTCTTCTGGATAATTTTGACTTTCTATACTAACCTCTGTTTCTTTTTCATTATTCCCACAAGACAAAATGACTAGTAAAAATAAAATGCTATATATGTGTTTCATGTTATTGTTTTATAATATTAAGTTGTTAATGGTAATAACTGTTTGATTGTATTGATTTAAATTTTCTAAGTAACTAAGTTCAATTTCTTTTGCATTTTCAATACTTTGGATGAATTGAAAAAAGTCTATTTCTCCGTGTTTAAAACTTTGTTCGGCAGTTTTAATAATCTCTTCAGAAAGATGTTTTCCTTGAGTTTCATAATATATTAGTGCTTCATCTAGTTGCTCTATTTTTGCTAGGAGTGTATTAAACTCTGCCTCATATCTTAAACTGTAATTTTTTTGCTGTTCTTCAGCAACTTTAAAAGCCAGCTTAGAAGCTTTAATTTTTGATGAATTTCCGCTAAATAACAATGGTATTTTAACACCTATTTGATAGCCATTTATACTTGAATTTAAGGTACTATTTGTACCTTGAAAATACTCGAAGCTTACATCTGGTAACAAATTTTGCGATTCTAAATTGATTGCTGAATTGTAGTAATCTTTAGAACTTTCAAAATATGCTAACCCATCATTAGGACTGTTAAGTGTTTTTTCTAATTCTAGCCTATTAGAAGCTTGCGTTTTAAATGAAGATACATCAGATTGCACTACTTTATTAAGCTGATGTTGGGCAGCAATAACTTCCTTTGATGCTTGTCCTAATAACATTTCTATTTGACGTTGTTTTGATTTAGCTGAAATCATTTCGAGATAATTGGTTTCGCCTAATTCGAAACGTCTTTCAGAAGCTTTTGCAAAATCTTTATACAAGCTATCTAAATATTGAATAGTTGCAACTTTTTCGTTGGCATAAACTAATTGATAATAAGCTGAATACACATCTCTTTTAACCTTTAACAATTGGATATTGTACTTTGCTTCTGCTATGCTTTGTGCTGCCTTATTAAGCTTTTTTTGAGCAAAATACACCGTTGGAAATTTGAAATCTTGTGAAACTCCAAAGACTTTTAATGGTTCATTGTTTATGGCTAGATTGCTCTCATCATAATTATAATAAACATTTGTTTTATCAAAACTAAACGCACTGCTTACCAAAGCTTCTTTCTCTTCAACCGTTAATGCTGATGCTTTTAAAGATGCATTGTTTTCTATTGCTTTGGCTAACACTTCATCAATAGTTATTGGCTTTGTTTGTGCATTCATTTGAAATGCAAACAATAATAGTAAAGTGGTTATTATTGTGTTCTTATTCATCTTCTTAATCTTAATAGTTTCAAACCAAGAATACAATACAGGCAACACAACAAGGGTTAGTATCGTTGCTGTTATTAACCCTCCAATAACTACTGTTGCTAATGGTCGTTGCACTTCTGCTCCAGCACTGGTAGAAACCGCCATAGGTAAAAACCCTAAAGCAGCTGCCATTGCTGTAAGCAGTACAGGTCTTAGTCGTTCGGTGGTACCTTTAATAATTAATACTTTCATATTCATAGTTCCAGATTCTTTTAATGATTTAAAATGCTCAATAAGGACAATGCCATTTAATACAGCAATACCGAAAAGCGCTATAAAACCAACACCTGCCGAAATACTAAAAGGCAAGTCTCTAATCCAAAGTAATAATACGCCTCCAACTGCTGCCAACGGAATTGCTGAATACACCATTAATGCTTCTTTTACTGAACCAAAAGCAAAATACAGGAGAATAAAAATTAGAAATAAAGCTACAGGAACAGCTACTTTTAATCTGGCTGTCGCATTTTGCAGATTTTCAAATTGTCCTCCATAGGTAATGCTATAACCAGCTGGTAATTTTAAGTTGGCATCTATTAGTTGACTTACATCATCTACAACCGATTGCAAGTCACGATTTCTTACATTAATTCCAACCACAATGCGTCGCTTGGTATCGTCTCTAGATATTTGCGCTGGACCTTTGGTATGTTTTATTTCTGCTAATTCGTTTAATGGAATTTTCAACCCGTTAGGTGTGTCGACATATAAATTTTGGAGGTTTTCAATACTTTTTCGTTGTGACTGGTCTAAGCGCAACACTAAATCGAAGCGCTTTTCTCCTTCAAACACACTTCCAACTGCTTCACCAGCAAATCCCATAGAAATTAATTGATTTAAATCGGAAATATTTAAACCATATCTCGCAATTTTACTTCTATTATATATAACGCTCATCTGAGGTAAGCCTTCAACTTTTTCAACTGTAATATCCGAAGCACCTTCTACATCTTTAATTAGATTTCTTATTTCATTCGCTTTATCTGAAAGAATTTCTAAATCTTCACCAAAAATTTTAATGGCGACATCTGCTCGCACTCCAGTAACCAGTTCATTGAAACGCATTTCAATGGGTTGCGTGAATTCTACTTCCATGTTT